>JANQHE010000025.1 GCA_028282785.1 Bacteroidales bacterium
GAAGCAGATTTATTAAATGCCGACGAAGTTTTTTTAACAAATGCTATCACAGGAATAAGATGGGTGTTAGCATATAAAGACCGGCGGTATTTTAATAACATAGCTCGTCAATTTATTAACAAGCTAAATATGATGGCTTTTGAAAATCACTAATTAATTCATTGCAGGATTCTCCGGAAAGTTAGCCCACACCTTGTATTTCTTACCTAACTCATCCAGAGTTTTTTTCCAGATATCTTTATCAGCAGACATTATTTTTTCCGATTCAACTCGAGTAACTAACCAGGCATTTTCTTCAATTTCACCTTCCAATTGGTTCGGACTCCAACCCGAGTATCCTAAAAAGAATCTTACCTGGACAGGCTCAACAATTCCCTCATTTATCAACTCTTTTAAACTATCAAAATCTCCGCCCCAATAAATATTATCCATAACATGCACCGAATTAGGAATTAGTTCACCTAAAGTATGTAAAAAATGGATCGTGTCCTTAGCTACAGGGCCACCAATATAAACCTGAGCATTAAAATCTGGAAAATCAGCTAGTACCTCGTTTAATGGCAGATCAACAGGCTTATTTAAAACAAAACCTACGGCTCCTTTATCTGAATGTTCGGTTAAAAGAACTACAGAGCGTTTAAAGTATGTGTCGGATAATAGAGGTTCCGATATTAGTATCCGACCTTGTTTAGGAGCTAGATTTTCATGTTCTATATTCAGAAAATCAAAATCGAGATACATTCCCATGATTCAAATATTATAGTTACAAAATAAAGCTTTTTATGTTAAAATCAAAATACTTAGGATCAGTTAACCTAAGATTAACATACTTACACTTACCATTTTTTCATTTTCCGGTTAATAACTGCTCAGATAATTCCTCCAAAATTTAAACCTAGGCGGAGGTAATGGGTCAAAAAGCTTTATAATAATTTTTTTTTCTCTATTTTAGAGATGTTATTTTTTACAAAATAGTTGCTAATGAATTTCTTAAATAAAAAATTAATATTCGGGATACTTCTTTCAATTCTATATGCTATCCCTTTATTTGCTGATGATTTCATTGATGAGCCTCAACTAAGTCAAAACGATGTTTCGGTTGAAATGACTGATGTTATTGTCAAAGGGATTGAGACCAAAATTAAACTTAATTTTAAAAATCCCGAATTCAGAAAGAAATTTGAAGGATACCCCGTCACGATAAAAATAAACGATAAACCTGTAGTAGCAAGAGTTATAAAAGGAACGGCAACATTTCAATATAAATTTAATCATAAACAGGAACTTGTAATTAAGGTATCTGATTATACTTTTACTAAAAAAGTTGATCCTATTCCTTTATGGTTTTCAATAATTCCTCCCGTAATAGCAATTCTTTTTGCTTTAATTTTTAAGGAAGTATTTACAGCATTGTTTATAGGAATTCTGGTTGGAACTACAACTATGTTTTGGTACCAGGATACTGCTCTTATTCCTGCGATATTTAAAGGTATTTTTGCAATAGCAGACACTTATATAATGGAAGCTTTAACAGAAAGTGGACACATGGCTATAATTGTCTTCTCAATGCTTATAGGTGCCATGGTCAATATCATTACTCGAAATGGTGGAATGAAAGGAATTGTAAACATTTTATCAAAATATGCTAATAGTCCAAAATCAGGACAATTTGTTACCTGGTTGTTAGGAATAGCCATCTTTTTTGATGATTATGCAAATACCCTGGTTGTTGGAAATACAATGCGGCCTGTTACTGACCGCTTAAAAATATCAAGAGAAAAACTTGCTTACATTGTTGATTCTACTGCAGCGCCTATTGCGGCCATTGCATTTGTAACCACTTGGATCGGAGCAGAATTAAGTTATATACAAGATGGAATAAACACGATCGGATTAAATGAAAGTGCCTACGGTATTTTTATCAGCTCCTTGGCTTATTCCTTCTATCCTGTTTTTGCATTAATTTTTATTTTAATCCTAATTCGAAAACAGGTTGATTTTGGTCCAATGTACCATGCAGAAAAGAAAGCCAGAGAATCCGATCTAGATCTTCTTGATGATGAAAGTACAACCTTCTCAAATAAAATAAATGAACTTGAAGTACCGGATCATATAAAACCACGATGGTATAATGCCGCTATTCCGGTTCTTATTGTAATATTTGGAACATTTACCGGTTTAATTTATACAGGTTGGGATCAATCAGTTTGGCAGGATTCGGGAATATCGTTTTCAAATAAGATTTCAACGATCATAGGAAATAGCGATTCGTATAAGGCATTATTATGGTCATCAATTTCCGGTGTTTTAGTGGCAATCTTATTGACCCTGGCTCAAAAAATTCTTGATCTTAAAGCAACCATTGATAGTTTAATAAATGGATTCAGAACCATGCTTACCGCAATTATTATACTTGTATTAGCCTGGTCAATAGCTCTGGTAACTAAACATTTACATACAGCAGACTTTATTTCGCAGAGTTTAGTAACAGTTAACATTGCGCCTCAATTTATACCGGCTCTTACATTTATTTTTGCAGCTTTGGTAGCTTTCTCCACCGGATCAAGCTGGGGAACCATGGCCATCTTGTATCCATTAATTTTACCAGCGTCCTGGTTAATTGCCCAAAATGCAGGGCTTGATTATGATGGTTCGCTTGCTATATTTTACAATGTGGTTTCGGCAGTATTAGCAGGTTCTGTATTAGGAGATCATTGCTCTCCTATTTCAGATACTACTATATTGAGCTCACTGGCCAGTTCATGTAATCATATTGAACATGTTCGTACACAGCTACCTTATGCACTTACTGTTGGCGGAGTATCAATTGTGATTGGAACAATTCCATCAGCATTCGGAATTTCATCATGGATTTTATTTCCGGTAGGATTAATAATATTATTCCTGATAGTAAAATTTGTGGCAAAACCGTATTAGATTAACTTCCGGATTTAATATAGGAATAAGTTTCATTATAAACTTGATCAAAATATTGATCAAGTTTTTTATTTAATCCCTTTGCTCCATCAACAACTTGCTTCGCCCAATTCAGGTATGCCAACTTTCTTTCTTGCTCCCAATTCTCAGGAGGGTCTTTTCCAATATCTTCAATATTGCTTATTTTATCAGCAATTTTTAACTTCCTGGCTCTTTCTGAAAGATCAGGAGTATGAATTACCTGTAATCTTTTACGTTCTTCAACCGGTAATGATTTATTATCTGAAACTTCAAGTACGGTAATTAAAACTTCCTCTCCAAACTTGCTTAAAATAACATTAGAAAGTGCCTTTATCTCTTCTTCGTTTTTTGTTGTATCTTCAATAACATCGTGTAATATTGCAGCAATCAATAATTCCGGTTCATTTTCACCAACATCAGTCAATATCTTAGCAACCTGAATAGGATGATTGATATAAGGAACCTTACTTATACCTTTCCTGGTTTGATTTCGATGCCGATCTGCAGCAAATGATATTGCTTCCAATATTTTATTTAAATCTTTCATTGAATAATCTGACGGAAATAAAAATATAAAAATAACAAAGTTGCCCATTAAACTAACAGGCAACTTTCAAATAAGTTCTATTTAAACCCACTTAACCAGACAAAAGTCTTGACGATGAGGTAGGTATGGATTTCTAGCATAAATTCGAATTCCTGCATCAAAAACTCCCGGTTCCGTTGGAATAATATCTAATTCGTAAGTAACTAAATGGTCTTTATTTTTCACTATTTTAAATTCCTGTGTATGCCTTATGGATACTTTATTACTATCTACAGGTTCTGCCACAACAAGTTCAACTCCAATATCGTCAGTTGATAAACCATTTAGTTTAATTTCAACTGAGGCAGTATATTTCTTGCCAATTACGATAGGCTCTTTTGATATATCAAATTGTTTTAGATTAACTATTTCTACATTTTCCCAATTACGTGATACTGATTTTTTCCATGAAGCCAATTCTTTAGCTAATTGAAAGTCGTCTTCTTTAATTTTATTAATCCTATCATAAAGCTTATTATAAAATTTGTTTTCATAATCATGCAGCATCCTTGTGGTTGTAAAATTTGGTGCGACCTGAGCAATGGAATTCTTTATATACTCAATCCATTGTTCCGGAATATTATCTTTATTAAGGCTATAATAAGCAGGTACGATTTCATTCTCTAACAATGTATACATTGTTTCAACATCTAATTCATCCTGGTACTCACTATTTGAGTAGGTTTGCTCTTCGGGAAGCGCCCAACCGGCATTTTCTCGATATCCCTCAACCCACCATCCATCTAGAACACTAAAATGAAGCACTCCATTCATTACAGCTTTCATTCCGCTTGTACCAGATGCCTCCATTGGTCGAGCCGGGTTGTT
The DNA here is from genome assembly GCA_028282785.1 of Bacteroidales bacterium. Lineage (GTDB taxonomy): Bacteria > Bacteroidota > Bacteroidia > Bacteroidales > UBA12077 > UBA12077. The sequence goes on from JANQHE010000025.1 coordinate 4,373, forward strand.
TAACCAAATATCAACACCTTGTAACATATGAGAGGCCAGCTCTATATCATAATTTTGTAAGAAAACAATCTTTCCCATAAATTCAGGACGCTTTGAAACTTCAACTATTTTTTTAATCAGATCCTGTCCTGCCCCGTCATTTGGGTGAGCCTTTCCTGCAAAAATAAACTGGACCGGTTTATCCGGATTATTTACGATTTTATTTAAACGATCAATATTTTTAAATAGCAAGTATGCTCGCTTATATGTTGCAAATCGACGAGCAAATCCGATCGTTAAAATATCATCCCTTAAATTCTCTTGTATCTCAATTATCTGTTTAGGATTATCGTATTTCATTCTTTCTGGCTCGGATAATCTTTTTTTGATATAATCGGTCAGATTCTTTTTTTGAGATTTTCTTATCTCCCATATTTTTCGTGATGGAACATCATAAACTTTTTCCCAACATTTATGATTTGGTTTATCTACCTCATCACCCAATTCATCGGCACACAATTTTTTCCATTCAGCCGAAGCCCACGTTGGAAAATGCACACCATTTGTAACATAATCGATATGTAATTCATTAGGGAAGTAACCTAACCACAAATCTGTAAATATATCTTTACTAACATCACCATGTAACATACTTACTCCATTTACTTCCTGAGAAAGGTTCGCAGCTAAAAAACTCATAGAGAACTTTTCACCCGGTTCATTTTTATAGATCTTTCCAAGGTTCATTAACTGTTCCCAACTAATTTTTAGCCTGTCGGGGTAATGCGCAATATAAGTTCTTAAAAGATTTTCCGGGAAAGCATCATGTCCGGCTGGCACAGGAGTATGAGTTGTAAATAGAGATGATGAACGAACTACTTCCATTGCCTCGGCAAATGATAATTTCTCATTTTGAATTAGATTATTTATTCGTTCGATGTTTATGAAAGCTGCATGTCCTTCATTACAATGGAAAATATCCGGTGTAATTCCTAAAACATTTAATGCTCTTATCCCTCCTACACCTAGCAATAATTCCTGTTTTAACCTGTTTTCTAAGTCTCCTCCATATAAGTAATGTGTTATCGAACGGTCTTCAGGTAAATTATCTTCAAAATCGGTATCCAATAAATAAAGACTGCTTCGTCCAACTTCTATCTTCCAGATTCTAACATATACATTTCTACCAGGAAACACTATAACAACTGTTTTCCAGTTACCAGCCTCATCGCGAACGGGTGTTGCGGGGATTTTTGAGAAATCCTGTGGTTCATAAACTGGTATTTGCTGGCCGGTAGCTGAAAGTTGCTGTTTAAAATATCCGTAACGATATAATAAACCTATGCCAATGATATTTCTATTCTCATCACTGGCTTCTTTTATATAATCACCTGCCAATATTCCCAGACCACCGGAGTAGATTTTTAATGACGAGTGAATACCATATTCCATTGAAAAATAAGCTATAGCAGCGCCTTTAGCATATTCTTTTTCAGATATATATTTTTCGAGTCTCTGATATATTTTCTCTAATTTTTGTAAAAACTTCTCATTTTTTTCAAGCTCCTGATACCTGTTAAGTGTAATTTTTTCAAGAAATAGAAAAGCATTATGCCCGGTTTCTTTCCATAAATCCGGATCAATACTTTCAAATAAATCCATCGCATCCTGGTTCCAGCTCCACCAATAATTCCTGGCTATTTGGTCAAGAGCTTTTAACTTTTTCGGAATGTTTTTTTGCACCATTAATCGAACCCAATTCGGATTATTCATTGATGAAAGTGATTCAGTAAATGGAATGGGCTCCAACCTGTCATGATCAAGAAGAACATCAACCCGACCAACAACCTTACTTAAGGCTATATCATAAGCATTGTAATAATGTTCAATAAGATTTTCCCAAAGTGCTATTTTTGAAACATCGCCCGCATTTTCCTTATAAGACTCTTTTTGTTCTTCATTTAAAGCTCCGTAATTCGATATATATCTGGAAATCCCTTCAATAACACGATTGTCATTTGTATCATTTCGATCAATTACTTTTATTCCAGGATGATCCTGGTTGTAATATTGATTTACCCATAATCCAAAACCTGCGAGTGTTGTTGTAATGGTTGGAACCTTAAATGCCAAACTTTCCAGTGGAGTATACCCCCATGGTTCGTAATACGAAGGAAAGATAGAAATATCCAGGCCTATTAACATCTGATAATACGTTTTATTAATTAATCCATCATTTCCATCAAGGTAACATGGAATAAAAAATAACTTTACCGTATCATCTTCCGAATTATTCAGCCCTAACTCCTTTGCTTTATTAAGAATTGGGTCTGTTTCAGGCTCAAGTAAATAATGTGTAATGTACTTATTTTCAATTATTTTTATACTATCACCATCCTTGTCCATTAAATTGTGAAATACATCTTTTCTGGGGCCATGATGTCCGGCTGGTACCATAATAAAGGCAAGTATATTTTTTTCTAAACTTTTATCTTGATTTAGTTTTCCTAAAGACTCTAGTAATACATCAATCCCTTTATTCTTAAATTCATATCTACCTCCGGTACCAACTAATATGCTATCTTCAGGTACTTTTGTATTTAGCAATGCTTCGGAAATTTCTAGCAATTTTACTCTTGCTTCAACTTTTTGAAGATTGAATTCCTCCTCATTTGGAACAAAACTATTTTCAAATCCATTAGGTGTAACAATGTCTACATTTTTAGAAAGAAATACTTTACATTCCTTATTAGTAATTTCGCTTACAGTTGTAAAACAATCTGCGTTTATGGCAGATAATTTTTCGAGTGACTGTTTGGAAACTACACCAAATTCTCTTGATTTTATTTCAGGATTGTATTTCTCCATATCATCGTATAACGGGAAACCATTTCCCGCAATTGACCTCCCCAAAACTGTTGCATGTGTGGTAAAAACAGTTGCAAGTTGTGGTGCATTTGATTTAATATATAAAAGTCCACTTCCTGTCATCCACTCATGAAAATGGGCAACAACTTTATGACTTCTACTTAAAAAATATTTGGTATAGCTTTCTATTACTTTCCCTGCTGCGTACCCAAATAAAACAGGTTCGATATAATCCCACTGGCCTGACAAAGAGTCCAATTTATATTGTTCCCAAAACATTTTAAATATGTAATCTTTTTGGGGCATGAAAGTAGAAAAATCAACCAAAATTGCGATTGGTTCACCTTCAATTTTCCATCGGCCAATTTTAATTCTTAAACCTTCCATAGCTGATACTTGTCGCCATGATTTTAACATATCCTTATCTTCTATAAATTCAGGATGTTCTTCGGTGTGCCTCAAAATATCCGGTCCAATAAAAATATGATTCTGTTTTAGCTGTTTTTTTAACGTTAAAGCTTTTGTTGCGATAACTGTGTGTATACCGCCAACTTTGTTGCATACCTCCCAGCTAACTTCGAATAAAAGATCCGGAAAATTATATTGATTCTGCATACGTTTCTTAATTTAATGGTTTTGTTTTATCGGTTGTTGCCTGATTTTGTTGTATCTTTAACGTCATTCCTTGTTGAGCTTCTAACTGTAAATTTCTTTTTTTGATGAATCATTTGAGTTTTTATCAAAAACACTTTTCAATTCAGTTAGTTTTTGTTCGTATTCTCCAATTAACTTCTTAATTTCTTCCGGTGTGTATGTCGATAGCATATCTTGATTTCTGTTATTCATTACTTCCCTTTCCAAACGAAGGGTAAAATCGCTTAAAACATTCATGAAATTAATGAATGCCTCATACGGTGAATCATATGGGTTAAAATACTTATGTACATCACCATCGGAAAACCATTTTGTACACATATAGTAAAAATGATCACTTGTTTGTAAATACTTCCAATCACGAAGCAGTTCCTCTTTTGAAATCATTTGCACTTTATCTATTAATGAATACAGCTTATCAAATGCCTCGTCCTGAAGGTCGTTCCCAAGCCAAGCTGTGAGATCTCTTTCTTCGTCAGCCCATGAAATAGGGTGCGGAACATGCATTGGTGCAATTGGTTGATGTTTTTCTGCCGCTTCTGATGGTATTAGAAATTCAAAATTAGTGTCAGAAAATACCTTATACGGCAGATGTCTCATAAATTCAAATATCCCTGTTTCAGCCCATTGATGCTCACCAAATGTTTCATAATCCATGAACAAGTTTACAATTTCTTCTTTTTCATCAATTGCATTTAACCAACTTATATATTTCTCAGTAGTTAATGGCCATTCTTCCCAAGCCCTGTTCGAAAAACGGAATGCAATATCATCACTTAGCGTAAAATTTTTTAGAAGTAACTTTAACCTTGGGTTTACCGCATTTGTATAAACATAATTAGGACTTTTCCATCCTAATACATGTTTAGCTCCTTCACTTAACATGGCTTTATAGCCCATATCAGCAACTAGTGTACCAATAGTATCAGAATATATCAACTCGGTATTTCTAAAAACTTTCGGAGTCTGATTAAAGTGTAACTCAATTTTCTTTTTATGTAATTCTACTTGCTTTTTAAATTCTGACTCATTTTTTATAGCAGATAAAGAATGAGAATATGTTTCCGAGATAAATTCAACACAACCAGTATCTGCAAGACGTTTAAAGCTATCTAAAACATCTGGCGCATATTGTTCAAATTGATCTATCGCAGTGCCGGAAATTGAGTAACTTATTTTAAATTTACAACCATATTCATTAATCAAATCCAAGAAAAGTTGGTTAGTTGGTAAATAACATTTTTCAGCAACTTTTCTCATGATAGATCGATTTGCAAAATCATCAAAATAATTGTGATTTTCTCCTATATCAAAAAAACGATATCTTCTTAATCTGTAAGGTTGGTGTACCTGAAAGTAAAAACAAATTGTTTTCATATATTTTTTTTATCAATTTATAAAGCTGTTTGGTATATTTCATTAATCTTTCTAGCTGCATTTTCCCATTTAAGGTTTAATACTTCTTCTTGCCCCATTCTTCGGAACATAGTTGGTAAGCCATCATAATTTAGCAATCCATACATTGCATCAGCCATGGCATCAATGTCCCAAAAATCAATTTTTATTGCATGATTTAAAACTTCTGCTACTCCTGATTGCTTAGATATAATAACGGGTACATTAGCTCGCATAGCTTCTAATGGCGATATTCCAAAAGGCTCTGAAACCGAAGGCATTACATAAACATCACTTTGTAAGAACATTCTATTTACATCGTTACCTTTTAAAAAACCTGTAAAATGGAACTTATCAGAGATTTGCAATTCGGCTACTCGTTTAATTATTCGATTTAACATATCACCGCTTCCAGCCATTACAAATCGAACATTATTGTATTTTTGTAAAACCATGTTAGCTGCTTCAACAAAATAATCCGGCCCCTTCTGAAAAGTAATTCGGCCTAAAAATGTAACCACTTTTTCAGGAACCGTTTTTTGTTCATCATGACCGTTTTTTCTGGAATCAAACTCTACTGCATTATGAACCGTAACTACTTTAGAAGCATCAATTCCGTAACGATTAATTACAATGTTACGGGTATAGTTACTTACTGTAATTACGCGATCTGCAGCTTCCATTCCTTTTCGTTCTATATCATAAACATTCTGGTTTACATTTTCACCGGAACGATCAAATTCGGTAGCATGCACATGGATTACAAGTGGCTTTTTTGATACGGATTTTGCAGCAATTCCTGCAGCATAGGTTAACCAATCATGAGCATGTATTACATCGAAGTTATTCTTTACCGCAAGTGCAGCTGCAATAACAGCATACCTTGACACTTCCTCCATCAGGTCTCTTCCATATTTTCCCGAAAATTTATATTTTGATCGAAAAATTGTCTGTTTTAATTTAGTTTGATCTAAAATATCCATTGAAGATATTCTTTTAAATTCTTCCGGAGAAACGTAAGGAATCAAACTAGATCCTACCTCCATAAATGTAACCTTTCTCCAGAAATCATCCGTAGATAAAGTGTCTTGATTTAATTCAATTTCAGATGCATCAACTATTTTAACAACACTATTATCTTCATCGCCATACGCTTTTGGTACAACGAACAATACCTCAACATTATTTTTAGCTAATCCTTTAACCAAACCGTAACAAGCAGTTCCCAAACCGCCCGTAATATGCGGAGGGAACTCCCAGCCAAACATTAAAACTCTCATTATAAAATGTATTTAAATAAATGCTTATTGACTTACAAGTTCTTTTTCTGCTTGTAACCAATTTTCAACTTCGCTTCCCTGATTTCCTTTTTCAGTATAAATCTCAAAAGCACGGGCTTGAATTTGTTCGAAAGTAGGTTTTACTTTCTTTACTGTTTTCTTAGCCCTTGCGGTTGTTTTCTTTGATGCAGTTTTCCCGCCTTTCGGGCCTGCTCTGCCGGCAGACAGGCGGGCAGGTTTTACTTTTGGTTTTGGTTCCATACATCTAGTTTTTTAGTTTGTTAATCATTTTTATTATTCTTAGAGTTTCTGCAACACTCCATGCCTGTGAAATTGCTCCTTTAGGTTCATATGGAGGATCTCCATCATAAATCTCAGCAATTGAACAAAGTCCATGCTCTGTCATATCTTCTTTAAAATTTTCAATAACTCTTTCTGCTAAATGCAATCCATTTTTACCATGCAGTTTTAAATATCCTTCAATAAAATGTCCCAATAGCCATGGCCAAACGGTTCCCTGATGATATGCCGAATCTCTATTTTCCTGATTCCCAACATAACGTCCCTTGTAATATGGACTTTTTGGAGATAAAGTTCTAAGCCCTTTAGCTGTTAAGAGTTCTTTTTCAACTTTTGCCAGAACCCTTTCTTTATGATCATCATCCAGTGGGCTATATGGTAAAGAAGTAGCAAAAATTTGATTGGGTCTTACTGATTTATCAATACCATCCTCGTTAATTACATCATGCAAATATTGACAGTCATCGCACCAGAAATTCTCAACAAATGATTTCTTAATTTCTTCCGGAAGGTGTTCCCAATCTTTAATAAATTTCTTATCATCAAATTCTTTTGCCAACTCTAAAGTATAACAAACTGCGTTATACCATAAGGCATTAATCTCAACCGCATAGCCATCTCTTGGTGTAACAGGTTTACCATTTGCAATAGCATCCATCCAGGTTAAAGCTTTACCTCTCTCTCCTTGCCAAATAAGGCTGTTCTCGTTCATTTTTATATTAAATGGTAATCCATTGCGATATCCTTCTAAAATAGATTTCATTTTTTTACCGTAATCTTTCCAGACTTTTTCGCGGTCACCGATAAATTCTTCATATTTCTGAATCGACCAAAAATACCACAATGGTGCATCGACAGAATTAAAAGCCGCAGCAGTATGCTTACCAATATTAGGAAACAATCCACCTTTTAACTCTGTTGACATCGTATCCAACACTTGCTTACATGTTTTTTCATCTCCATTTGTAAGTGTCAACCCTGGTAATGCAATAAAGGTATCTCTGCCCCAACGACCAAACCACGGATAACCAGCTATTACTTCTGTTGCTTTATCACGATAAACTAAAAACTGTTGAGCAGAATTGACTAAGCACTTTTCAAACCTATCCTTTTTAGGTCTTAGTTTTATTTCCGAATTAAACTTTCGAGTTAATCCTCCTGGAGCAATTTCTTTAGTTGATGCTGAAAAGATTACAGATTCATCTTTTTTTATAGGTAATTCAAAATAACCCGGGACAAATAGATCTTCTTGATAATCATAACCACGATTTAATTCTTCCAAATATTCAACATTGTAATACCAATCCGGTGTAGCTATAAATTCATTTGATTTATTTATCTGCATATGCAACCACGGAAATCCCTGGTATAATTTTGATTTAATTCCATTAGGAATGCTTTTATATTTTGTATTTGCATCCATATTTGCTTTTGAAAGTTTATGCGAATTTCTAAAAGCAAGGAATGGCTTTACTCTTATTGTGGTTGGTGAATGAGCCTCCAGTAAAGTATAACGAATCATGAACTGTTCCTCGTTATGCACAAAAAGCAACTCTTTCTTTAAAACCACTCCTCCTACACGATAAATTAAAGTTGGAGTGGGTTCATACTCAAAATCCCGAATATATTTATGACCATGTGGTTCATATATTCCTACTCCCGGAAATTTATGTATACCTAAATTAAATTCTTTACCTCTTTGAATAACGGTTTCGTCAACGGCCGAGAGCAAAACATGATTTTCTCCGTCGAATTCCTTTAAAGGTAAAACCATCAACCCATGGTACTTTCTTGTATTACATAAAATGATACTTGTACTAAAATAACCACCGGCTCTATTAGTACTAAGAATCTCTTTCTTAAGCGAGTACTCAAGGTTAATTAATTCTTCTTTATTAAATTTAAGATAGCTCATATTTAAAAATTTAATATCAGTTTTGTAGAAGTAGAAACTATAAAAATATCAACAAACAATAATTCTATGCAAAGTTCAACTAATAATATTTAGTCTTTCTTAATAGAATATTAAATTATAATCAACTAAAAACTAAATATTTATAATCATCTATCTAATGTTAATATAATTACCAGTAGTAATCTTGAATATTTAGCAGAAATTATAAAACCATTTTAATTCTTAATTGTTTAACCAATAAAAAGATTATGTTAAAATTTAACGTTTTATTCATATTGATTTTGATAACAGCTAAAGGAATTTCGCAAGAAAATAAGATGGAATATAATAAACTAACACCTGACGAAGAAAGAGTTATACTTCATAAAGGAACTGAGCTTCCCTGGACCGGTAAATATCTAAATAATAAGGAAGAAGGTACATATACCTGTAAACGTTGCGATGCTGTTTTGTATAAATCAGAAGATAAATTTGATTCGCACTGTGGATGGCCAAGTTTTGATGATGAAGTTGATGGTGCAATAAAACGTGTTCCTGATAAAGACGGAAGAAGGACAGAAATCGTTTGTGCCAATTGTGATGCTCATTTAGGACATGTATTTCTTGGAGAAGGTTTTACGCCAAAGAATACGAGACATTGTGTAAATTCAATTTCATTAAAATTTGTTCCTACCGAAGTTAAGAAGAAATAATATTGGTTTCAATATTTTTGGCTTCTGCAAAATCCAACAAACAGTTTCTTAATTTATCAATTTGCACATTCAGGTCATTAATTCCACTGAATGAAATTATATTCATTGATATCTGTTTTGTTTCATGGGTAATTTTAACCCTTTCCGAATCGCTTGTTGGGCTTCCAAACTTTCCTTTTGGGTCTTCAAAAACCGGAAGGTTCTCAATATTTAATAAACCACGACCTATACCATAATACTCATCTTTCTTAGAACCTATAGTAAAATTAATGGGAGAAAATAATTTTGTTCTGTCAAATGCGCAGATTGAATAATAAGAAGTTATAGAAATTAAATTATTGATATCAACAATATTATTGATATGATATATTCCTTTTTCTTTAACTATTCTTCTTAAAAGGGCTTCTGAAGATAATCTATAACGAGCCGGGTCTTTACCAAATGCTTTATATGCTTTTCTTGAATCAGCTATTACCTGCAATTTGGATATATCTTCTACACTATGGCTTGATGCAAATTCTTCACAAGCCATATCAAGCTGATTTATTAATAATTCATCAGATCGTTTTACCGTAATTTCTGCTTCCAATGAACCAATTGCTATCTTGTTCCATTTTGATTTTAATTCATCTGTAATTTTTATATCCAGCATATAAAAAATTTAAATTTAATGAAGCATAAATCTAGAAAAAGTTTATTTCTTTTGCCAATACCATGATCGAACATAATATTTATAATATTAAAATTCTAAAGTTTTCAAATCTTCAAAAGCATGAAAATTTAATTCACTATTCTTCGACCAGAATGGGTGGTTCAAGCGTGGATCATTTGACAAGTCTTAATCTTGGATATACCGTTAAGGATAAAACTTCGAATGTAACCAATAATTTAAAATTACTTGCCCAGAGCCTTCAAATTGATAAATCTGATTTTGTATTTCCAAAGCAAACACACAGTGCTAATGTTGGAATTGTTAGATCTTCGATAGATATTTTCCCCGATACTGATGCATTGATTACCAATATTCCGGGAATTTGTATTTCGGTGAGAACAGCAGATTGTGTACCTATTTTACTCTTCGATCCTGTTAAAAAAGCAATTGCTGCAATTCACTCCGGTTGGAAAGGAACAGTTCAAAAAATATCCCAAAAGGCAATTGAATTAATGCAAAATGAATTTGGAACCAACTCATCTGATTTAATTGCAGGAATAGGTCCTTCTATTGGGCCTAAAGTTTATGAGGTTGGCCCCGAGGTAGCTGATGTTTTTAATGAGAAATTTATCCAGAACCATTTCTTTACTCCGGTTAAAGATTCAAACAAATATTTGTTGGACCTTTGGAAAGCAAATAAACAGATTTTAATGGAATCCGGGATATTTGAAGGAAAAATAGAAGTTGCAGAAATGTGTACTTACTCAAATTCAGAAATGTTCTTTTCAGCCAGAAGAGATAATGGTAAAACCGGAAGATTGGCAACTGGTATAATGCTATTATAATTTGAGATAGTTATATTTGAAAATTAAATAATGGGCAATATGAAAAAAATAATACTTACAGCATATTTTTTAATGTCAATTTTACTTCTAGTAGCCCAAGACTCCAATCTAATTTTTGATCAAGAAACCCTAAAATATGATACCTCAAGAATTACTGACTATAGGGAGAAACTAAATATCTATGGTGGCTTTTTTGGTAAAATTCATTCTATCGAACTTAACAATTCTGATATAAATAAGAAGTTAAGGTATGAGCCTAATAGCAAAACCAGTATTGGGCTAGGGTTTAATTACAAATGGATTGGGCTGGCAGTTGCATTTAGCCCTGGGTTTTTAAACAGTGACAACAATGTTTACGGAGAAACTGAAAGCTTTGATATGCAATTAAACCTTTATTCGCGCACTTTTGGCGTTGATGGTTATTTGCAATATTATAAAGGGTACTATTTAAAAAACCCTGAAGATTTTACTACCTGGGCAAACGAAGCATATCCATTAAGGCCTGATTTAGAGTCATTGGCTATTGGATTATCAGGTTACTACTTTACGAACCATAAAAAATTTTCATATAAAGCTGCGTACAACCGAACACAAGTACAGAAAAAAAGTGCAGGCTCATGGATAATGGGGGCATATGCAAACGTTAATATTGCAGGAGTTCCTGGGGAAATTATACCAGTTGAATTTTCTGATACTTTAAGGCCTTTTTATAATGTTGAAGGTTATAAAACAGGTTCAGTAGGTTTCTCCGGTGGATATACTTATACAGTTGTTTTAAAAAGATTTTTTATGAATGGAACCCTTGTACCCGGGCTCGGAATTAGAAATGGAGAATACTGGTCTGATGGAATAAATACCAAACAAGAAACAACCGTAACAGCTTCAATTACATTTCGACTAGCCATTGGTTATGAAGGAAAGAAAATGTATGCAGGAATCAGTATGGTTTCTTTAGTCGATTCATATAATTATGAGTCCATTGAGGTAGCTTCTTCATCAGGAAATGCAAGAATTTACATTGGTAAAAGATTTAATGTAAATCGTTTTAAAAAGCATAAATAATTCCCTTTTAAAATGAAAACCTTCTGGTTAGTACTTGTTTCGATAGTTTGGGGATCAACATTTTTTATTATAAAAGATACCGTTGGTTCAGTTAACGAACACTTAATCGTATTTATCAGGACCTTTCAGGCTTTTTTAGCAATTTTTATTTTTCAACTAATTAAAGGCCCAAAACAACTGCTTAATAAAAAAGCTATTTTATATGGTTCTATAATTGGAATACTTCTAGCGATAACTTATACATCGCAAACGATCGGATTAAAATTTACAAGTACGGGACATAGTGCATTTATAACAAGTTCAGCTGTACTAATTGTTCCTTTTATATTATTCTTTCTTTATAAAACTAAACTGGTCAAGATTGATATTATCGCTGTTATAATAGTTTTTGCAGGTTTATTTCTACTCACCTACGATTTCGAAACAAAAATGAATATTGGTGATATAATAACAATTATCACCGCTGTTTCCTGTGGTTTTCATATTGTTCTCGCAGGCAGGTTTGTAAAGAAAACGGATGCAGTTTCAATAGTCACCTATCAATTTTTAGGGGCTTCAATTGTGAGTTTATTAGCATTTGTACTTTCAAATAATGAGCCAGTTACCATAAGTACCAAAGCATGGATTAGCTTAACATATTTAGGATTTATAGGCACCTTATTTTGCTATTTTATTTCTGTTTGGATTCAGAAGTATGTTTCTTCATTAAAAGTTGCTATCATATTCTCACTAGAGCCAGTCTTCGCTGCCATTTTTGGATACATTTTTATAAACGAAATACTTAATCCAAAAGAGTTTGGGGGCGCAAGCTTAATTTTGTTGGGAGTTATTATTCATAGCATAGTAAAGAACAAAATTAAAAACTAATTATTTTTGTCACATCCCCTTTCTCATCCGCCAAAATATTTTTTTTGATTTTAAACTTATTCTCTTTCTTTGGTTGAAACAGTATTAAATTGCCCGAGGTTGTTACAAATTTAAAATTATCCCCAACTTTTTCTTTTTTTAAACCTAATCCTTCAAGAAACTTAACAACCATATTTCCTCCTTCAACCTGAACGGTTTTTATGAGGTCGGACTGATTTCCATGCTCAAAAAAATACGATGAATCCTGTAATTCTATATGATAATCAATAAAAAAGAATTGAGACAATTTAGAAGAATCCGGAAATGTTATATAGTCCCACAATTTTCCATCTATTCTTTTATAAGGAACATTCAAATAATTAAGCTTTTCTGATAATTCCTTAAACGGTATTCCGGTTAAAGCAATATAAACTCCGCCTTCTCCATATTTCAATAAATTTTCATACCTTTTTGAAATTTCATCATTTACTTCGCCCTTTAATGAAATTAGTTCTACAGAAGATTTGTTTTCAAATTTTATATGTGCATTTATTATTCCATTGTTATGAACTCTTCCCTTTTTTACTGTAAATCCTTTACTTTGATAATCCTTAATTGATTCTTCCAAATTCCGGTGTAATAAAATTATGTGGTCAATTTTTACCTCTTGAGCATCTATAGGATAATATACAAATGAAAAAAAAACAATAAAGATTATTATGCTTTGAACTTTTTGCATTTTATCAATTTAAATTCCTTGTGTAGTTAAAACTTGTATTTCTAAACTACTTTCAGTTCAATAAACAGAGAATAGTAAAATTTATCGGCATTGGTAATTCGATTAATTTTTAAATTGTTTTTGGAGATAACCTCCAAAAATTCTTCCCATTTTACAGATTCTGAGAAAGTATCCGCAGTATCATTCCATAAAGCATTTGCATATAATATTTTATTACTATAATACATTTCTATCTCTTTAAATATAGATAGCTCTTTTTGCTTATTTGCAAGTTCTTTTTTTAAATCTTCTATACCTGAAAAATACTGGCAAACAATTACGGAACCATTTTCTGTGAGTACTTCTTTTACTTTCGAAATTAACTCTGATTTTTCGTGGGCATTGAAATAAAATAAAACATAGTTTAATAAAACTACATCATACTTCTTCCGAAACCGGAAATTGAAAAAATCTCCATAAATGATTTCTACATTTCCATCTTGCTTGAATTTTCTGCTTGTCTCTTCGAATACATTCTGCTGCGATTCAATGCCATCTATTTGAAACATAGGGTAGTTATTACTTAAAACATCAATGTAATTTCCATACCCGCACCCAATATCTAAGACATTTGCATTGCACTGGTTTTGAACTGTTTCAGCAAAAACATCAATAAATTTAAATTGCGTGAAATTTTTAAATGCATTTCTGCCTGATTCCGTATAATAATCTTCATCAAAAGGAGATTTTATTTTATTTGGAATGTCAAGCTGAGATAATTCATGTAAAGTTTCTGCCAGCCTCACTTCATAATCTAAGTCTCCATCCTTTAACATATTATTCCAGGTATCTTTATTCCTCTTTATATATTGAAACTTATAATCCTTATCTCTGTACTTTCTAATAAGGTCTATCACAAATAAATAATCTTTTGTTAATTTATTAACCTTGGAGTTTTTATCTACTGTACCTTGTTCAAAAAGTTTATCAATTAGTTCATTTTCATTTTTTATGATTCGAACATATTTTTTGTTAAAGGCTATTTCTCCATTATTGGAACCAAGAATATTAAAATGAAATAATAAGTCAACAAATGACTCCACGATTCTATTATTACTACCTTTCTCCTTAGAAAGGTTCTTTATTTTCATAGTTTCTATGAAATCATTTTTATCAATGATATGTAAGCAAAGTACCCTAATAAAATTAAGTAGTTTCTCAAAGTACCTTACTTTTAAAGCATTCGGATTTTTGTTGATTTTAGAAACTTTGGTTATAACTCCTGCCAGAGGGCTTAACTTTTCAGGATTTATTTGTCTTACACGCTTATATTCTAAATTCTCAAATATGGCCATTTTATGGTTTCAGGTTTGCAAAGTGAGTGGGAAAGGCTAAGATAAGCAAACGATATTATTTTTTATTTTTCTTTTCCGCTTTCTTCTTAGCTTTTTTTCTAACTTTATCTTCTTGTTTTTGTTCTTTGATTAAGCCTTTTAATGTTTTCTTGATTTTCTTAAGTTCCTCTGCACGTTCTAAAATCTCATAATTCTGTTCCCTTAACCCATCGGTTTGAGACAATAAGTATTCTATTGATTCTCTTCTACTTATACGTAATATAAACATTAAGTAGAAAATCAGTATAAATAAAAATCCGAAAAGAATGTAATGCACAACAAAAGCTACTTTGTCCTTTTTGTTACTTTCTTTTATTGCATTACCTAAAACATTTGCTTTATCTGTTAACGAATTTCTTGTTTTATCATTCTCAACAACAACTCTTTGGTCAAGTTTATTTAATTTCCGGACTGCAGCCTGGTGAAGTTTATATAAACTATCATAAGATTTTTGTTGTTTTCTTGCATCCTTTGATAGTGTATAAATAAGAAAACTTATTCTTTTATCAAGTTTTTCATCCAGATTTTTAACATCTTCTATTAAAAGACTATCCAAATTTTGAGCTGATGAAGTAAAAAAATAAATACCTGAGAATACTACTAAAATTAATAACTTTCTCATAATATAAGATTTTTAATACGTTCACAAGATATAAAATCTATAACCATTTAACAAAAGATTTCATTTAAGGCTTAGTAATTTTTGGATTAAGTTCTTTAAACTTGTAAGCATAAAAATTGTCTTAGTTTAAATTAAAATAAAACCATAATGAAAAAACTTAACCTCTTTTTAATTCTTATCGGAGTAGTCCATTTATCATTAGCTCAAAATTCAATTGATTTAAAAAAGTGGAAAATAACAAATCCTCAAAAAATCAATAAACCAATCTTTTCGGATATCAAAAACATCGAAGGAACAACCTTTGAAAATGCCGACTTACTAAAAAGCACACAGTTAGATTTTAATTCAAAATCCTTGGTTTGGAGTCAAATAGAAATTGGAAAAGATAGTATTGTTTTAAATCAAACCGATGAAAATAACCTTATATTCTTACAAAGCTATTTATCGGTTGATAGATGGACCAAAGGAAACCTTTATATTACACTAAACGGGTTATATGAGGTTTATGTCAATAATAAATTGATAAAAACTAAAAAAAATGCGGATTTAAGTGTTAATTCGATTGACTTAAAATTAAATCGAGGTAATCATAAAATAACTTTAAAGATTTTAACAACTGATAAAGCGTTAAAACTGCAATCGGAATTTGAATATGAAGACGATTTTCTTGATTGCAATGCTAAACCAAATTTAAATCCTGAAAGACTTTTTACTATTAACGATGTGCTTGAAGGAAATTATGTTTCTTCGGCTAAAATATCCCCTTCAGGTAAATATGCTTTGATAGAATACAAAGATGTTGTACATGGAAGTGGTAAATCAAAAAAATATACTGAAATATACGATCTGGAAGCAAAAAAGAATGTTTTTACTATTAGAAATAAGTCGATTTCGAACCTTAAATGGCTTCCAAGAACCGACAAATTAACTTATTCTTCAGAGTTTGAAGGAAAATCGGAAATATTTATTCTGGATATTAAAACAGGGAATGAAAAAGTTGTAGCAAAAGGCCTAAAAGATTTATCGGGATTTTCGTGGTCTCCTAATGAAGATTTTATAGTCTATAGTGATTACATAATGGCTGAAAAACCCGGAAATTTAAAACGCATTTACGGTAACGAAGATAGACTTCCTTATTTCCGTA
This sequence comes from Bacteroidales bacterium, assembly GCA_028282785.1. Lineage (GTDB taxonomy): Bacteria > Bacteroidota > Bacteroidia > Bacteroidales > UBA12077 > UBA12077. The sequence goes on from JANQHE010000025.1 coordinate 20,739, forward strand.
ATCGTTCTTTCTTGCATATGATCGATGTTAAATCAGGTAAAGTAACTCAACTTACTGCAGGTAATTTATCTTCAAGTTTTCATGATGTTAAGCCTGACGGGTCAAAAATTCTATTTTCTACATCGGACATGGATTACTCTGAAGTACCATTTCGTAAACAAAACTTATATGAGCTGGATTTAAAAACTTTCCAACTAACCGTAATTTGGGAAAATAAATTGTATTATGGATCTTGCCAGTATTCTCCCGACGGAACCAAATTACTTGTACAAGGCGGACCGGAATGCTTTGGTAAATTAGGTGTAAATGTAAGCGAAGGAAGAATTCCAAATAGTTATGATTCACAATTATATATATATGATATTGCTACAAAAGACATAAAATCAATTACCAAAAACTTCGATCCTGCAATTAGCGATGTTATTTGGGCAAAAAATAATGAAATTTATGTTCAGGTAACTGACAGGGATTACGAAAATCTATATAAATATAATTTCAAGACAAATTCTTTTAGCAAAATTGATTTAATGGTTGAAGTACTTAACGATATAGATATTGCATACAATAAACCATTTGCAATTTATACCGGAACAAGTATTTCAACACCTAAAAAGTTGTATTCAATTGATCTGAAAAAAGGTACAAGTTCACTAATTTCCTTTACTGAAAAGGAACGTTTTGCAAATATCAAATTCGGAAAAACGGAACCATGGAACTTTACTAATAAAAACGGAACCACTATTTATGGTAGAGTGTATTATCCACCAAATTACAACCCTTCAAAAAAATACCCATTAATTGTTAACTTCTATGGTGGAACATCTCCAATTGAAAGATCTTTTGGGGGTCGTTATCCAATTAATAATTGGGCTGCAAATGGTTACATTGTTTATGTACTACAACCAAGTGGAGCCACAGGTTTTGGGCAGGATTTCTCTGCTTTACATGTAAATGGCTGGGGATTCGATGCCATTGATGACATTATTGATGGTACCAAGAAATTTCTGGAATCACATCCTACTGCAGATCCTGAAAATGTAGGCTGTATTGGTGCATCTTATGGTGGTTTTACAACCATGCTTTTACAAACCAGAACAGATATTTTCAAAACAGCAATTTCTCATGCCGGTATTAGTTCCATAACCAGTTACTGGGGCGAAGGTTATTGGGGATATACCTATAATACAGGGGCTGCTAAATTCAGTTATCCTTGGAACCGTAAAGATATTTATGTTGATAACAGCCCAATTTACAATGCTGACAAATTCCGGAATTCTATTTTATTGCTTCACGGGACAACAGATCCGAATGTGCCGGTTGGAGAAAGCTTACAATATTACGCCGCATTAAAGTTACTTGGTAAAGATGTAGAAATGGTACTAGTAGATAAACAAGATCACTGGATAGTTGATTACAAAAAACGAATCAGTTGGCATTATACAATCATATCATGGTTTGATAAAAAATTAAAGAACCAGCCTCAACATTGGAATGATCTTTATCCTGAGAAAAATTTATAAATAAATTAAGAGTGAAATTTTAACCTGTCAGAATTCTGGCAGGTTTTTTTATTGTTGTTTTGAACTAACTTCTGCATGCCCGATCAACCGGTCGTAACCTCCCCTATAATCTTTATAATAAACTAATATGGTATAAGAGTTTTCTGTTTCCGAGTGATTTCCTTCGATATAAGTAAAATCGGGGTTTTCCTTTTCCATATAAACGTACTGATAGTTGTAGTAACCTTGCTTTAACTGTAGCCTTCCTTCATACGCCTTTTGCTCAAAATTGTACGCTAGTTTATTGTTTGATGTAAACTCATAATTTGTTAATGCACCCCAAACATAAATATCTCCCTGATGCATTGGAGCATCCATATTTAGAGTGAAATAAACAAAAGAATAGTCGGCTTCTGTTTCAGGATAATCGCTTTGTGTAACATCTACTTTAAATAAACCGTTAATATCCGGAACATATTTATAATCATCAAATGTTCTATCTTTATTTTCAACCAAAAGAAAATGATACATATTGTCTACAAAGCTTATATTCCTTATATTTTCAGCGACATAATGAATATTCTTTGTGTTGAAATGATGAAACTCATTTCCACCTTTGAATTTAAGCTTAGAAAAATTATTGTATGTAAATTCATTATCCTTGATCAAATCCGGCCGGTCCAAAATTAAAGACTGAATCCAGTTTCTGTTTTGTAAAACTTGAAGCTTTAAATTTTGCGAAATATCATAAAATTCATTTTCGAAATATTCAACTACGATTTCCATTTCCTGGTCATTATAAAAATAAGCTCCCTGGTTCATATTTTTTATTATTGCCTGAATATCAGTTTTTCGTTCAACCACCATAAACCTTTTAGTTAATACAATTTTTTCCGGATTAGAGCTTTCGAAAACCTGCAAAATGTAATTGCCTGATCTTACAGGTTTCATATAATCATTGGGAACTTGAAGCTTGTAATGAACATAATTAACCGTTGTATTAAAAGAGGTTTGATAATCGGATATCTGATCTTCGAAATAACCATCAATATATTCACTTTGATCTAAATTTGACCTTGTCCAGTCTGAATTACAATGAACTATCGTATAGTAATAATCTTTACTTTTTGTATCCAAATCATCAAAGGTAAGCGTCAGAAATTTACTGCTACCTAAATCCCAAATAGGAAATGACAGGTCATCATCTCCTAAATACATTAAGGCTGTTTTTATGTTTTTATTATAGATCCTATCTTGTAAAACTTCCTGTGCAGTTGTTATTTCAACAGACACTATCATCGCAACGATGATTATATAATACCTCATAATAATTGATTTGAAACAAAGATAAAAAAATAAGCCAGCAAGAAATTCTGTTGGCTTTACTTTTAACTATTCTGCAGAACCAAAGTATTTCATAAACTGAGCCCGTTCGTAAATCATTGGTTTCTCAACCTTCTTAAGGCTTAACTTACCTTTAATTTCATTTAATGAACTATATCCTTTTTGACTCATCCAGCTTTCCATTTGCTGTTTCATTACGTTAATCTGCTTGGCAGTATTTTTATATAATGTAGTTGCAACCTGAACAGCATTTGCGCCAACCAAAATATTCTTAAGAACATCATAACCATTCATAATACCGGTTGATGCGGCTAAATCGCAATTTACTTTGTCAGAAATCATCCCGATCCAACGAATACAATTAGAATTTTCCTCAGGTAAACTAAAAATCTTTGAAGAAACAATTTCTTCCATTTCCAAATCCACATCCGGGCTATAAAAACGGTTAAACAAAACCATTCCCGATATATCTTCATGTGACATCTTTATTAAAGTATCAGCCATTCCTGTAAAATATGTGCTTAGCTTAACTGCAATTGGTAATCTCGTATTTTTGCGAATACTTTGTATAATATCAAAATAAGTTTCTTCTATCTCTGTACTACTAAACTTTTGATCACCAGGCAATACAAATAAGTTTAACTCCAAACCATCTGCACCGGCAGCTTCAATTCTTTCCGCAAAGCTAACCCATCTTCCAATCGAAAAACAATTAATACTTGCGATCACAGGAATATCAACTTCTGTTTTAGACTCCTCTATTAATCTTAAATAGTTATCAATATTATGTTTACGAGTATAATAAGAGATGTAATCATCGGCATCACCATAATTGTTATAAATATTGGAAGTTGCTAAAGCATCAATTTCCATCATTATTTGTTCTTCAAATAATGACTTTAATACTACTGCACCAACACCGTTAATATATAAGTTTTTTACTTTATGAACTGTATCAGTCATACCGGAACTAGCAGCAATAATCGGATTCTTTAAATCAAATCCCATATATTTTGTCGAGAGATCTATCATATTTTATCTTTAATTAGTAATTTTATCAAACAAACAACTCAAAATAATTGTTTTCACTGTTATTTTGTAATATTAAGTTATTTTTACAATTAAATCACTATATATAAAATTTACATTTCATGACAAATGTCATTTATGTAATAATTTATATATGTTTATAAAAAAATAAAATTATCTTTGCCAACACGGACTTATTTTGGGATTAACACTAAATTGTAAAAACCTGTAATTTAAATACTTAAATAAGGTCTTTTATTTTTTTGATTTATAGTGTTAATTTTTTCACAGTTTTGGTAAACAAACTTAAATTTAAATAGTTTTAATTATCAAAAGGAATAAAAAAACAGATTGTTTTATATATTTTTTAAATTTGTTAACACTGAATAAAAATTATAAGAATAACTAAGCATGTCGAAAGTTATAAAAATCAAAAAAGGCTTAAATATTAGTTTGCTTGGTACTGCCGAAAAAATAATGAAAAAGGCAGATCAAGCAGATTTTTATGCCATAAAGCCGACAGATTTCGTAGGTATTCGCCCTAAATTAGTTGTTAAAGTTGGCGATAAAGTAAAAGCTGGAACACCGCTTTTCTTTGACAAATTTCAACCGGAAGTTCAATTTACTTCTCCTGTTAGTGGTGAAATTGTTGAAATTAATCGAGGAGAACGAAGAGCAATTCTTGAAGTGGTTGTTAAAGCTGACAAAACAATTGAATATGAAGAATTTAAAGTTGGCGACCCTAAAAATCTTTCAAGAGAAGAAATAATTGAAGCGTTACAAAAAAGTGGACTCTGGCCATCGTTAAGACAAAGGCCATATTCCACGATTGCTAATCCGAATGATACTCCGAAAGCTATTTTTATTTCGGCTTTTGATAGTGCTCCTCTTGCTCCTGATATGGATTATATAGTTAAAGACTGTGTTGAATGTTTCCAGAAAGGAATTGATGTTTTATCAAAGCTAACCAATGGTAAGATTCATCTGAATTTGAATGCCGATTATCCTCCTGCTGATACGTTTACAAAAGCAAAAGGAGTTGAATTAAACTATTTTACCGGTCCGCATCCATCGGGAAATGTCGGTGTGCAAATAAACAAAATTGATCCAATTAATAAAGGAGATATTATTTGGTATACTTACCCACAGGAAATTGCAGCAATTGGAAGATTCTTTGAAAAAGGCATTTACGATGCAACTAAAATTGTTGCTTTAACAGGATCCGAGGTAAAGAATCCAAAATATTTTAAAGTGTTAAATGGTGCTTCTATTAAAAACCTGGTAAAAAATAACGTTAATGATGGAGAATTAAGATACATCAGTGGAAATGTTTTAACAGGATCGAAAATGGAAGATGATGGTTATATTGGCTTTTACGATAATCAAATTACTGTTATACCTGAAGGTAAGTATCATGATTTTTTTGGTTGGGCTACACCTGGTTTTAAAAAGTATACAGCTTCCCGTACGCTTTTATCATGGTTGATTCCAGGAAAAAAATATCGACTGGACACTAACTTCCACGGAGGTCATAGGGCTTATGTAATGACCGGTGAATATGAAAAAGTATTCCCAATGGATATTTACCCGGTACAGTTGATAAAAGCAATTATGATTGAAGATATTGATAAAATGGAACAATTGGGTATTTATGAAGTTGACGAAGAAGACTTCGCTCTTTGTGAATATGTTTGTACCTCAAAAACAGAGGTTCAGTCAATTATCAGAAATGGACTTGACTTGATGAGAAAAGAAATGAGTTAATAATATGCGATTAGCTATTTACTGTTAGCCATTGGTTATTCTTGTTATCAGTTAGAAGCTAAAAACTAAAAGCTATATATTTAATGAAATCATTAAGAAGATATTTAGATAAAATAAAACCTCACTTTGAAAAAGGAGGAAAATTTGAAAAACTGCATTCTACATTTGATGCTTTCGAGACCTTTATGTTTACACCCGATGCAGTAACATCAAAAGGTTCTCATATTCGCGATTCTGTAGATATGAAAAGAACAATGGCAATTGTTGTTTTTGCTTTAGTTCCAAGTGTTCTTTTTGGTATGTGGAATATTGGATTCCATCATTTTAAAGCCACCGGGCAAGAAGGTACTTTACTTGAAATGTTCTGGTTAGGTTTTCTTAGAATACTTCCAATTATAGTAGTTTCATATGGTGTTGGTTTAGGAATTGAATTTGCTTTTGCTCAATATCGCGGACATGAGGTTAATGAAGGTTTCCTTGTGTCAGGAATGCTGATTCCATTAGTCCTTCCTGTTGATGTTCCTCTATGGATGGTAGCTTTAGCTACAGCTTTCGCAGTAATTATTGGCAAAGAAGTTTTTGGCGGTACCGGGATGAATATTTTAAATCCAGCTTTAACAGCAAGAGCTTTCTTATTTTTTGCGTATCCATCTTACATGTCAGGAAATGAAGTTTGGACACATGGTATGATCAAAGGTGAAGGAATAGCCGATACTTTTTCCGGAGCTACTCCTTTGGCAGAAGCTGCTGCAGGAAATGTTGATAATCTGCCTGAGGTTTCGGAAATGTTCTTTGGGACAATTTTAGGGTCAATTGGAGAAACCTCAACTCTGGCCATCTTAATTGGTGCCGTAATTTTATTATTTACAGGTGTTGGTAGTGCCCGCATTATGATCTCCACTTTTATTGGAGGTTTAGTAATGGGGTTGTTGTTAAACGCATTTGCTGTTAATCCATTTATGGAAGTTCCGGCATGGCAACATTTGCTTTTAGGAGGATTTGCTTTTGGAGCTGTATTTATGGCAACGGATCCGGTTTCGGCTTCACAAACTCCCAAAGGTAAAATCATTTATGGATTCTTAATTGGATTCCTGGCAATTCTAATTCGGGTAGTTAATCCAGCATATCCTGAAGGTGTAATGTTAGCAATACTTTTAATGAACGTATTTGCTCCGCTTATCGATCACTATGTAATTGAAAACAACATCAAAAAACGTTTAAAACGAGCTAAAGTAAAAGCATAAAAACATAGATTATGAGATCATACAGTAATACATATATTTTCTTGTTCTCGGTTATTATGGTAGTAGTTGTAGCGGCAATTTTATCTGTTGCTGCAATGACTTTACAACCTATGCAAAAAAAGAATATCGAAATAAACAAGAAACAAAATATTCTTACCTCAATCAACATTGAAAGTACTGCGGATAATGCAGAAGATTTATATAGTAAATATATTCTGGAAAACTACGCGGTAAATTCTAAAGGTGAGATCAAAGAAGGTGTCGATGCATTTAAGATCGATATGAAAAAGGAATTAGCTAAACCATTAGAAGAAAGAAGCCTTCCTGTATTTGTAAGTTCTTTAGAAGATACAAAACAATACATTATACCCGTTTACGGTAAAGGTCTTTGGGGACCGATCTGGGGCTATGTTTCATTAGAAGATGATCTTTCAACCATATTTGGGGCAAACTTTGCGCATAAAGGAGAAACCCCCGGATTAGGTGCAGAAATTGAAACTTCCGAATTTCAAAAACAGTTTTTTGGAAAACAAATCTTTGATGATCTGGGCAAATTTGTTTCAATACGCATTCTAAAAGGTGGAACCGCTAATCCGAATTCAAAATACGAGGTGGATGGGGTTTCTGGTGGTACAATCACCAGCAATGGTGTTGATGATATGCTTAAAGACTGCTTAAGTAGTTATGAACCTTATTTTAAAACATTAAAAAATAACATATAATGAGCGAAGAAAAAGAACCTCTCTTTTCGGGCAAGAATATCAAATTATTAACAGAACCTCTAAACGATAGTAATCCAATTACTGTTCAGGTTCTGGGAATTTGTTCGGCTTTAGCTATCACTGTTAAAGTGAAACCGGCATTTGTTATGGCAGTATCAGTGGTATTTGTTATGGCAGTATCTAATGTAGTCATATCATTATTACGAAAAACGGTTCCCCCAAGAATCAGGATTATTGTTCAATTGGTGGTAATTGCAGCAATGGTAATCTTAGTCGATCAGTTTTTAAAAGCCTTCCTATTCGATATTAGTAAGCAGTTATCTGTTTTTGTAGGACTGATCATTACGAATTGTATTATCATGGGACGTTTGGAAGCATTTGCTTTAAGTAACAAACCTTGGCCGGCATTTCTTGATGGGCTTGGCAATGCAGCCGGGTACGGTGTAATTCTTATTATCGTTGCATTTTTTAGAGAATTCCTTGGTTCAGGAACAATTTGGGGATATCAGGTAATTCCTGAAGGATTTTACAACTTTGGTTATGAAAATAATGGATTTATGATACTTCCTCCGATGGCATTAATTGTTGTTGGCATAATTATTTGGGTACAACGTGCTAAGAATAAAAAATTAGTTGAATCAAACTAATTCTTAATCTTAAAAACTAGAAAAATGGAAAACTTAGTAAATATATTTGTCAAGTCAGTTTTTATTGATAATATGATATTTGCATATTTTTTAGGAATGTGTTCTTATCTTGCTGTGTCTAAAACGGTAAAAACTTCAACTGGTTTAGGAATTGCCGTTATTTTTGTATTAGGAATTACTGTTCCTGTAGATTATTTAATTCATAATTTCTTGCTTAAAGAAGGGGCTTTAGTTTGGTTAAGTCCAAAGTTTGCCGATGTTGATTTAAGCTTTTTAAGCTTTATAATATTTATTGCGGTTATTGCATCAATGGTACAATTGGTAGAAATGATTATCGAGAAATTCTCTCCGGCATTGTATAACTCACTGGGTATATTCTTACCACTTATTGCCGTAAACTGTGCAATTTTAGGAGGTTCGTTATTTATGCAAGAACGCGAATACAATAATATTGCAGAAGCAACTGCTTTCGGACTCGGTTCAGGTTTGGGTTGGTTCCTTGCAATTGTAGGTATTGCTGCAATTAGAGAAAAAATCAGATATTCAAATATTCCGGATCCTTTAAAAGGTCTTGGTATAACATTTATCATTACCGGTTTAATGGGAATGGCCTTTATGGGATTCATGGGAATTAAATTATAATAGATATTAGCACTTAGCCATTAGCTATTAGCATAATGAGAAATTTTAAAGAGTTAAATATTTGGACGGATGGAATTAAACTTGTAAAAGAAGTTTATAAGATTTCAAAGAATCTACCTGAAAAAGAGAAGTTTGGATTAAAAAGCCAAATAAGTAGAGCTGTAGTTTCCATTCCATCAAATATTGCAAAAGGATCCGGTAGAAACAGTGATGTTGAATTTAAAAGATATCTCGAAATAGCTATGGGTTCATCATTTGAGTTAGAAACTCAACTAGTAATAATTGAAGAGTTAGGGTTTGTTAATGAAGAAGCTCTGGTTCCATAATTTGAATTATTAAGTATAGTATAAAAAATGCTAAATAGCCTAATTAATAAGCTAAAGACTAATAGCTAAATTCTAAAAGCTTTAAGACAATGATATTATTAACATCAAATTTTACGGTTATTCTGTTAAGTATTGCAATATTCTTAACAATTATTCTTGCATTAGTTATGGTTCTTTTATATGCAAGAAAAAAGCTTACTCCGCAAGGACTAATGAAGCTTATAATTAATGATGAAAAAGAATTAGAAGTTAATCCGGGAAATACGCTTCTTACAACTTTATCCAATAGTGAAATTTACTTACCATCAGCATGTGGTGGAGGTGGTACTTGCGCCATGTGTAAATGTCAGGTTTTTGAAGGAGGAGGCACAATTTTACCAACCGAGACTGGTTTTTTTACCAGAAAAGAAGCACAAAATTATTGGCGTTTAGGTTGCCAGGTAAAGGTTCGAAATGATATGAAAATTGGCATTCCTGAAGAAGTAATGGGTATTAAGAAATGGGAATGCGAAGTAATTTCTAATAAAAATGTTGCAACTTTCATCAAGGAATTTGTGGTAAAATTACCTGAAGGAGAAGAGCTTAACTTTAAATCAGGTGGTTATATCCAGATAGATGTTCCAAAAATCGAAGTTGACTTTAAAGATATGGAAGTTGAAGAAGAATTCCGTGATGAATGGGATCAATATAACATGTGGGATTTAAAGATGAAAAATCCGGAACCTACATACAGAGCTTATTCTATGGCTAACTATCCAAAAGAAGGAAATATCGTTAAATTAAATATTCGTATTGCTACACCTCCTTGGGACCGATCAAAAGGGGCGTTCCAAAAAGTTAACCCAGGAATTTGTTCGTCATTTATATTTTCGCTTAAACCAGGTGATAAAATAATGATTTCCGGCCCTTATGGAGAGTTCTTCATAAAAGAAACTGAACGTGAAATGATGTATATCGGTGGTGGTGCTGGTATGGCCCCATTGCGTTCGCATATCTTTCATCTGTTCCATACATTAAAAACAGGAAGAAAGGTAACTTATTGGTATGGAGCACGATCAAAACGCGAAGTTTTCTACGAGGATGAATTCAGAGCTATTGAAAAGGAATTTCCTAATTTCAAGTTTAACATTGCTTTATCTGAACCTAAAGAAGAAGATAATTGGACTGGTTTAACCGGATTTATACACCAGGTTGTTTACAATGAATACTTAAGCAAACATGAGGAACCAGAAGAGATCGAATATTACTTATGTGGCCCACCTGTTATGAATGATGCTGTCCAGAAAATGATCTTTGATTTAGGAATACCAGACGAAATGTTAGCTTTTGACGATTTCGGAGGTTAAACGAATCAATAAAATATTGGCCGGACTATATAGTTTTCCGGCTTTTTTATGTCAAAAATCTTACAATAAGTTGATTTATACTTTAAATTCTTAGTAAATTCGTATTAATCAATAAAAACTAACTAAACTCACCATGAGATATTTATTATTACTCACCGTTATTACTACTATTTTAACAAGTTGTAATTTAAAACCTTCAAAGGATTATATTGGATTTGGAGGTTTTACTCAGGGAACCACATATAGTATAACTTATGAAAGTCCTGATAGTATTAATTATAAAAAGGAAATAGATTATTTATTAGCCAAAATCGATACATCGCTTTCTACTTACAATCCGTATTCTGTTATTTCCAAGATTAACAGAAACGAATCAAATAAAACAGATAAGTATATAAGGACTGTATTTAGAAAAGCGGATGAAGTATACAATGCCACAAACGGGAATTTTGACATTACAGTAGCTCCTTTAGTTAATGCATGGGGGTTCGGATTTAAGAAGAAGGAGGAAATGACGAATGCAAAAGTTGACAGTATTCTTAAATTTGTGGGTTTTAACTTAATCCGTATAAAAGATTCTGTTATTATAAAGCAAGATGGTCGGGTAACAATTGATATGAATGCAATTGCTCAAGGATACTCCGTTGATTTGGTTGCTCAATTTCTTGAAGAACAAGGAGTGGAAAACTACCTTGTTGAAATAGGAGGAGAAGTAAAAGCAAAAGGTGTTAATCGAAAATATAAAGCGTGGAAAATTGGAATTGATAAACCATTCGATAATAATAATGTTCCGGGAGAAAATTTACAAGCTATTATAAAACTTTCGAATAAATCATTGGCTACTGCCGGTAACTATCGTAAATTCTATATACGAGATGGTATTAAATATTCTCATACAATAAATCCGAAAACAGGTTATTCTGTTAATCATTCACTGCTAAGCGTAACGGTAATAGGAAATGATTGTATAACTTCTGATGCATATGCAACCGCATTTTTAGTTATGGGATTAGAAAAAGCTTATGATTTGGTAATGAAAACTCCGGACCTGGAAGCTTACTTTGTTTACAGCGATGAAAAAGGAAATTATAAAGTAAAAATGACTCCTACAATGCAAGCTTTAATTGAAGATATTAAATAAATAAAAGAGCAAACTTCCCTATAATCGGAATGATTTGCTCTTTCTTTTTTTAATCTTTTTAGTTTCTTTTATTAAATTCTTCCAATCCTGAATCAAGGAATTTTACAAAATTGTCTATATTTAAGTCATGCCCTTTTGGATTTACCAGGGTTTCTCCATCTGTATCAACAAGAACATAATAAGGCTGACTGTTTATATTGTATTTTGAAATTTGGAAATCAGCATATTTTTTACCAATTGTCTTTTTTACTTTACCATCAATAGTTGAGGTAACCCATTCATCTTCCGGCAATTTTGTTCTATCATCAACATATAGGGCAATGATTATATAATCATTTTGAAGACGTTTCAATACTTCGGGGTCCGACCAAACCTTATTTTCCATTTCTTTACAGTTAGAACACGCATGACCTTTAAAGTCTAACAAAACAGGTTTGTTCATTTTCCTGGCACAAGCCATACCTTGTTCGTAATCGAAATAACCTTCTAGTCCATGAGGTAAGTGTAAAATATCTGAATATTTTGGTGTTTCGCATAATGAGGTTGGCTCCGATTCTCCTGGTCCAGGCAGGTTTATTACTTGCGACTTAGACATATCAAATTGTTGTGCAGATTTAGGTGGAATCAAAGCAGAAACAGCATTTAAATCAGCTCCAAATAACCCTGGTAATAAGTATAATGCAAAAGTAAACGAAGCAATTGCTAATACCAATCTTGGAACGGAAACATGAGGTAAATCACTATCATGTGAGAATTTAATTTTACCCAATAAATAAATTCCCATTAGAATAAATAAAACAATCCATATTGCTAAATAAACATCTCTACTTAAAATTCCCAAGTGATATGTCTGATCAATATTTGAAATAAATTTTAAAGAGAAAGCAAGAATAACAAAACCTAAAACAACTTTAACTGCGTTCATCCAACCACCTGATTTTGGAAGATTCTTTAGCATTCCCGGGAATATTGCCAATAACGTAAATGGTAATGCAAATGCCAATCCGAATGCAAACATCCCGATTAATGGTTCTAAAACATCACCCGCCGCAGCTTTCACCAATAAAGCACCCACGATTGGACCTGTACAGCTAAATGAAACAATAACTAAAGTAAATGCCATAAAGAATGACGCTAAAAAGCCTCCTTTATCAACTTGCCTGTCTGCTTTATTAGCCAAACCGGAAGGAAGAATTATTTCAAACATTCCGAAAAATGATGCTGCAAATGCTAAGAACAATACAAAAAATATGGTGTTTGGAATCCAGTGAGTACTTAAACCTGTTGTGAAATCTGCTCCAGCACTGGTTAGTGATACAATTAGTCCAACGCTTGTATATAGTAATACAATTGATATTCCAAATATTAAAGCCTTAACGATAGAATTAAACTTTGAAGTTTGCCCTTGCATAAAAAAGGATACTGTCATAGGAATCATTGGAAAAACACAAGGAGTAAGTATTGCAGCCAATCCCAAAACAAAAGACAGCAAGAAAAATCCCCAAATTGATTTCGATTCCATATCCGTGCCTGAAGGTAATTCATCCTCAATTTCTACTTGCGGCGTTAAATCTTCTGCCGATGTAGTTGCTGGGGTAGTGCCTTTTATGCTTACCTTAAAATCCGGGTTAAAATATACACATTTATCATCCTGGCAAACCTGATATTCGATAGATCCGGTTATTGTAAATGATTCTTCTGTTAAAAGCTTTATTTTTTGAACAAAAGTTGCTTTATGACTAAAGTATTTAACTTTCATTTTAAATACTTCATCCATTGCTTCTTCTGGATCAGGACTTTCCGACGGCGTTCCTATTAATTCAAATTTATCCGATTCGTCAAAATAAAAAGTGGTACGAACCGGTCCCCCTTCCTCAAAATACTGAGAATATAAATGCCAGTTCATATCAATATTAGCCTCAAATACAATTTCAGCCATTCCGTCCTCACCTAGTTTACTCTTATTTTCCCAGTTTACAGGGTCAACAACTTGAGCAAAAACATTATAGGTAAAAACAATAAAAATGCTTGTTAATAATGTTATTCTTTTCATACGTATATCAGTTTTTAAGACCTCAAATTTAAACATTAAGTATTAAATAAAAAACAGATATAGAACAATCAATATCTACATAATTAGATATTAACAATCATTAACACGGTATGATTTTAGATTTAACTGTTAGTTACCTAATCTTTAATAATTTCTCCGTTTTTATCAAAGAAATGGAATTCCAGAAGTTGATAAGAATTTGCAGATTCTATCTTAATACTTTTCTTAAACTTAATAAGCCACTTAAAATTCTTAGAAAATAGTCCTTTTTTAAGATAACCTGCAATAAATGGGTGAACTTTTAAGGTAAGATTCTTATATTTCATTTCATTTACCAGGAAGCTCAAGTGATTTTCAATGTCATCAACCAGTAAAACACTAGGAGTAATTTCTCCTGTTCCCTTACAGGTCGGGCATTTTTCCATCACTTCTAAGTTCAATTCAGGTCTTACGCGTTGTCGGGTAATCTGCATTAATCCAAACTTACTAAGTGGAAGTATGTTGTGTTTAGTACGATCTGAAGCCATCGCTTCTTTCATCTTTTCATAAACTCGTTGCTTATTTTCAGCATTGTGCATATCGATGAAATCAACAACAATTATTCCTCCCATATCGCGAAGTCGCAATTGGCGAGCAATTTCATTTGCAGCTGCTAAGTTTACTTCTAATGCATTTGATTCCTGATCTTCTCCTAATTTTGATCTGTTACCACTATTTACATCAATTACATGTAATGCTTCCGTATGCTCAATAATTAAATAGGCACCACTTTTAAAAGAAACCGTTTTCCCAAATGATGCTTTAATCTGTTTATCAACACCATAGTGATCAAAGATAGGTTGTTCTCCTTCGAAAAGCTTTACTATTTTTCCTTTCTCAGGAGCTATAGTATGTATGTAATCCTTAAGTTCGCGATAAACTGTATCTTCGTTTACAAAAATATGATTAAATGAACCATTGAGCACATCACGAAGAACAGCAGAAGTTCTATTTAACTCACTTATAACCAGGCGCGGTACATCACCGTGTGTTATTTTCTGAAATGCAGTTTCCCATTTTTGTACTAGCCCTCTTAACTCAGAGTCCAGTACGGCTACTTTTTTTCCTTCTGCAACTGTTCTTACAATTACACCATAATTTTTAAGCTTAATACTCTCAACAAGTTTTTTTAATCGTTTCTTTTCTTCAGGAGATTCAATTTTCTGAGAGATGGAAACTTTATTTGAGAAAGGAATTAAAACTAAATTTCTTCCGGCTATTGAAATTTCTGAACTTAATCGAGGGCCTTTTGTAGAAATAGGTTCCTTTGCTATCTGCACTAAAACTAACTGACCGGCTTTTAAAACATCGGTAATTTTACCATTCTTATCAATATCCGGTTCAATCTTAAGCTTAGGAACAGATGGAGCCTTTCCTTTTTTAGATAAAGATCCTTTAACAAATTTACTTAATGTTCTAAACTGAGGGCCTAAATCTAGATAGTGTAAAAAAGCATCCTTTTCATAACCAACATCAATAAAAGCTGCGTTAAGTCCTGGCATTATCCTTTTTGCCTTGGCCAGGTAAATGTCTCCAACTGCAAACTGTAAATTTCTTTTTTCTTTATTTAACTCAACAAGCTGCTTATTTTCTAATAAGGCTATGGCTATTTCAGAGGTGGTTACATCAATTACTAGTTCAGTGCTCACGTTTCCTACTTCAAATTTAGTAATACTAATTAGTTACATAAAACAATTTAAACCTAAAGAAGATATACTTCGATAGGTTCAAATTATTAAATAATAAGGATTATTAATCCTATTTCTTCTTGTGACGATTTTTTCTTAAGCGCTTTTTTCGCTTATGAGTTGCCATCTTATGTCTTTTTCTCTTCTTTCCGCTTGGCATAATCTCAATTATTTAATTTAAACTTATTCAAATTAACGCTTAACGTTATTTTTTACCTTAGTTACAAATCTTTTTGAAGGCTTGAATGAAGGAATAAAGTGCTCTGGAATAATAATAGTAGTATTCTTAGAAATATTCCTAGCAGTTTTTTCAGCTCTCTTCTTAACGATAAAGCTACCAAAACCTCTTAAATAAACATTCTTGTCATTTACTAATGAATCTTTTATAGTTTCCATGAATGCTTCCACTGTTTTTTGAACAGTTATTTTTTCGATTCCTGTGTTTTTTGAAATTTCGTTAACGATATCTGCTTTTGTCATTTTTTAAAAACTTTAATTATCAATATTTTAGATCATTCACATAATTTGAACTGCAAATATAAATGATTTCTTTTGATTAATAAAACACAATTCGGTTAAATTTGTCAATTAATTGAAAATTATTTTGTTCGGTAATTATGATGAATATAAGTGAAAGCCTTATACAGTGGTACTCACACAATAAAAGAGATCTTCCCTGGCGTGAAACAAAAAATCCTTATAATATCTGGGTTTCAGAAATTATACTTCAGCAAACCAGAGTAAATCAAGGTTTAAGTTATTACTATAAATTCATCGAAAGATTCCCTGACATAAAGATTCTATCGAAAGCTAAAATTGAAGATTTACTTAAGGTTTGGCAAGGTTTAGGCTATTATTCCAGGGCCAGGAATATGCATTATACCGCTCAAAAAATAAGTTCCGAATACAATTGTCAGTTCCCTGCTAACTATTCTGAACTTTTAAAGTTAAAGGGTATTGGTGACTATACAGCTAGTGCAATTGCTTCTATTTCTTTTAATCAGCAAACTCCTGTTTTAGATGGAAATGTCTTTAGAGTAATTTCCCGGCTGTTTGGAATTTTTGAGTCAACACAAACCAGCAAAGGAAGAAAGGTATTTAAACAAAAATTATTTGAACTAATACCTAAAAAAGATCCTGGGACTTTCAATCAAGCAATTATGGAATTTGGTGCTTTACAATGTATTCCCAATAACCCTGATTGTACAAATTGTCCGCTAAATTCCATATGTTTTGCATATAATAACGATCTGGTCCCGGAGTTACCTCAAAAAAAACAAAAAGTAAAAACGCAAACAAGATATTTCAACTATCTATACATAACAATTAATAAGCAAACTTTCGTGGAACAACGAACCGGTAATGATATCTGGAAATTACTATATCAGTTGCCTATGATTGAATCAATTAAAAAGTTAACACTTCAGGAACTTGAACAAACCAATGAGTGGAAAGATTTATTCGAAGGCACTAATCCGGAAATTGACATAATTTTCATTGAAAAAAAACATATATTATCGCATCAAAAATTAAATACGATATTTTATAAAGTAAAGATCAATAAAACTAATCCTTACTTACTTAAAAAATATATGAAAATCGATATAGAACAACTCCCAACACTTGGAGTACCTAAACTTATTGAAAATTATTTCAAAGAAATTAACAAATAATTATAAGCTTTGGCTGTTTTTTAAAAATTTATACCTTTACATTTGTATTAATCAAAAAAATAAAAATATTATGGGAATTAACAAAGTTATCTTAGTGGGAAATGTTGGTAAAGACCCTGAAGTTCGTCATCTTGATAGTGGAGTTGCAGTAACAACTTTTCCTCTGGCAACAAGTGAAACTTACCGAAACAAAGAAGGCCAAAAGGTTACTAATACTGAATGGCACAACATTGTACTTTGGAGAGGTTTAGCCGAAATCGCTGAAAAGTATGTTAAAAAAGGTAATCCACTTTATATTGAAGGAAAGATCAGAACCAGATCATGGGATGATAAGGATGGAAACAAAAGATATACTACTGAAATTGTTGCAGATAATATGCAAATGCTAGGCTCTAAACAAAGTCAGGAAGAGGCAGCTACATCTACACCTGAAAGTAGTAATGGAATTGATATCGGAAACATCCCTGAAGAAGACGATTTACCATTTTAATTTGTAGAACTTAAACCATCTGCAGTTGGAGCTTTCAGAACCATTCCCGTTTATTTTGGTGCTTTTATCAAGAATTGTTATTCATTCTCTTGATATATTTTCTATTGTTAATATATTAGTTGCAATTGTACTTTTACTCATTTCAGCTATGCTATCCGGTGCCGAGATAGCTTATTTTAGTCTTAAATCAGAAGATATAAAAGAAATAGAAAAACAACCTGATGTTAGAAACCGGTTAACAATTCGTCATCTAAATAAACCAAAGAAATTTCTTGCAACAATTACTATTGCCAATGGCTTTGTAAATGTTTGTTTTATAATGGCAATGGGTATTTTATTAAATCGGATTTTTGATTTTACTAATTCTCCTGCTCTTGGATTTTTTATTCAGATTTCTTTTATAGCTTTTATACTACTACTTTTTGGTGAAGTATTTCCTAAATTTTACGCAAAAAACAAACCTAAAAAGTTTGTACGCAGAACAGCTATTTTAATTATACTTTTTGATAAAATTCTCCATCCTTTTAGTAACCTAATGGTTAACACTACATCGATTATAGGGAAGAAATTAGCTAATATTAAACAAAACATTACCATTGATGACCTTTCTCAAGCCTTGAACCTTACAACTAATCAGATTACCGAAGATGAAAACATATTAAAAGGTATTGTAAAATTTGGTAATATAGATGCCAAAGAAATCATGAAATCCCGCGTTGATGTTTTTGCAGTTGAAGTTGAAACCAAATTTAAAGAACTGATTAGTTATATAATTGAATCCGGACATTCAAGAATTCCTGTTTATAGTGAAACTTTCGATAATGTCAAGGGAATTTTATTTATAAAAGACTTACTACCTCATTTTGATGAAAATGATGAATTTAAATGGCAATCGTTAATCAGACCTCCTTATTTTGTGCCTGAAAACAAAAAAATTAATGATCTACTTCAAGAGTTTCAAGCGAACAAAATCCATATGGCTATTGTAATAGATGAATATGGAGGAACAAGTGGCATTGTTACTTTGGAAGATGTTCTTGAAGAGATTGTTGGTGAAATTACCGATGAATCTGACGAAGACGAAATCATATATTCTCAGGTAAATGAAAACACATATATTTTTGAAGGGAAAACTCTATTAAACGATTTTTTAAAAATCGTTGATATTGATGATGATCTATTTGAAGATATAAAAGGTGATGCGGATACTATAGCTGGTATTATTCTGGAATTAACCGGTGAAATACCTGCCAAAAACAAAAAAATTGATTTTAAAAATCTTACTTTTACCATCGAATCTGTAGATAAAAGAAGGATTAAACAAATCAGGGTAACGATTAACAAATAATCAAATTAATGCATATATCTCGTAGTTTAACATACATCGGTGTGTTTGCAATTGTTGGCTTAATTACTTTAAGTGGATGTAAAAGAAACTACACTCCAAAACCAAGAGGATATTTTAGAATTGATTTACCGGAAAAGAGTTATACACATTTTGACACTACTTTTCCTTATACATTTGATTATCCTGTATATGCCAAGATTACAGAAGACAAAACCAAAGCGGCTGAAAAGTACTGGATAAATATTGAATATCCGGGCCTAAATGGAAAAATTCATGTCAGTTATAAAGATATTAATAATAACATTGAACAGATTCTTGAAGATACCAGGAAATTGGCTTATAAACATACAATAAAAGCAGATGCTATAAATGAAAAAATGTTTATTAAACCGCAAAAAAATGTTTATGGTATTTTGTATGAGATCGAGGGTAATGCTGCTTCATCAGTGCAATTCTTTTTAACTGACAGTACAGATCATTATTTGAGAGGAGCCCTGTATTTTAATGCTGCTCCTAATAAAGATTCATTAGCTCCTGTTTTGAACTTTATTAAAGAAGATATCATAAAACTAATTGAATCACTTGAGTGGAAATAACTTGATTGGAGATGGGATTGATAATTAGAGAACATTTTAACGAGGACGTAGAATTCGGAATTTGGGAAATAACTGAAGATTATGATACGTTAAGATCAAAACTAACCTTAGATGATAAAGATATAACCACTGTTGAAAGCTTTAAAAACCATCAGAGAAAGCTTGAGTGGTTAAGTGTAAGAACCTTACTTAAGGAAATGCTAGGTAAAGATGGAAAAATCGTTTATGGACCGGAACGGAAGCCTTATTTGCACAATAATTCATTTAACATCAGTATATCACATTCCAAAAACTTTACCGCAATTTTAATGAGTAAAAAGAAAAGAGTCGGTCTGGATTTAGAATTTATGGCCAATAAAATTTTAAGGATTGCAGACAAATTCCTACGACCCGAAGAACTGGAACACATAGAAAAAGACCAAGAATTATATCATCTTTACTTACACTGGTGTGCAAAAGAAGCTCTTTATAAAATCTGTGATAAAGTTGATATAAACTTTGTGACGAATCTTAGTATTGAACCATTTAAACCAAAAGAAAAGGGTATTATTACAGGAACTGTAAATAACAGCTATATGAATGAAAAGTTTAGCTTAAATTATTTTACTATTAAGAATTATTCTATAGTTTGGTGCTACAAGTAGAATCCCACTTTAACAAATTTTACTATCTTTAGTTCATTAAGGAAATTTCAAAAAATGATCTCAGATTTTATCAGTACAAGTATTACCAATAAAAAGAGGCTCTTTGCTCTATTAATTGATCCTGATAAACACACATCTGAATCTCTTTTTGATATTTGTAAAAATGCTAATGACGCCAGAGTTGATTTAATTTTTGTTGGTGGAAGTTTGTTAAATAATAACATTGATTCATCTATAGAATTTATTAAATCCCACACTAAAATTCCAGCTTTACTCTTTCCGGGCAATCTACTGCAAATATCTGATAAGGCTGATGGAATTCTTCTTTTATCTTTAATTTCCGGTAGAAACCCTGATTTATTGATTGGAAATCATGTAATAGCGTCTTCTCACATCAAGAGAAGCAATTTAGAAGTTTTACCAACTGGTTATATATTGATAGAAGGTGGAAAAACAACTTCGGTTGAATACATGAGTAATACAAAACCAATTCCTGCTGATAAAACGGATATCGCCATTGCAACTGCAATTGCTGGCGAAATGCTAGGTTTAAAATATATTTATTTGGAAGCAGGAAGTGGAGCAAACAATTCGGTAAATCTGGAAATGATAGAGAATGTAAAGAAAAACATTAATATTCCATTAATGGTTGGTGGAGGATTTAGAACAGAAGATGATATTAAAAAGGCTGTAACAGCTGGTGCTGATATTATTGTGGTTGGTACGGCATTAGAACAAAAACCCCAATTATTACCATTTCTGGTAAAAGCTTGTCATAATTAATTTCTTAAATTCTTAACAAAATTATAGAAATATTTAATCTCTTTCTTCGTTTAGATTAAACCAATAATATTATTTGTAGTCTATAGTTTGTATGCATTACTACAAATGTATCTTTAAGAATGAACAATCGAAATTTGAATACCGTACATCAAGAACTTATTGATGAAGTTTGGAAACCATTACAAATTGAAGGAATGGCTGCAAACGAAAAATATGCCATATCTAATTATGGCAGAATAAAAAGTTATAAGGTAAATAAAACCGAAGGTTCTATCATAAAAGGATCTACTTTAAAAGGTTATAATATTTTAAATATTAAGTTAGAAACTGAAAAAAGAACAACAAAGTATATACACAAATTAGTTGCTGAGACTTTCATTCCTCGAGATAATGATCTTCAAAATTATGTTATACATCTTGATTTTGATAAAAGTAATAACCATATTGATAATTTAAAATGGGTAACACAGGAAACAATGTTTGCACATCAGAAGATCAATCCAAACTATAAACGTGGTGCTATTAATTATGCTAAGTTAACAGAGACCGATGTAATACGTTTAAAGAAAAAGCTTAAGCGGGGAAAAAACAAATTATATAAACTGGCTAAGGAATTTGGAATAACCCACACCCAATTAAACAGGATAAGACGAGGCGAAAATTGGGGGCACATTCAAATAGATTAAATTATTTCAAGATAAGAGGTTATCAGTAATCTTCATGCTAATCTCAGAAGCACTCTTCTTTGTAATGTAGGATTCTTCAAAGAGATTTAATATAAAATATATTAAAAAGCTTTTTGAGATTAGCTTTTAATTTTTTAGGATATTTTTTTGTATCTTGGATTCTAAAATTTAACCCGAGACCAATGAAAAAGCTTATTCGTTATGTACTTATGCTTTTGATCGTAAGCATAAGTTTCTCGCAAAACTATATTTTCGCTCAAGAATATGAAAAAAATAAACCTGCCCACCTGTCTGCCGGCAAGGCTGGTCCGTCAGGCGATACCGAAACAACTGTTCATCAAGAAAAAGATGATACAGAGCATATAATCCATAAGGAACATTCTGACCAACATGCAGAATCAGGTCATGGTGGAAATATGAGTCCACTTTTCTTTCTAATTATTGCTTTGATTATTGGCTCAGGAACCAGGCATTGGCTTAAAAAAAGCCCCTTACCTTATACTGTTACCTTATTGTTAATTGGGTTAATATTAGGAGCATTAACACGTCTTGGATATTTTGGAGAATGGCATATCATCGGATTAAAATTAAATGCATCTTTTATAAGTGATGCAGTGGGTTGGGCAGGAAAAATTGATCCCCATTTAATTTTATACATTTTCTTACCAACATTAATCTTTGAAGCTGCATTTGCCATGGATGTTCATACTTTTAAGAAAACCGCAGCAAATGCATTTATACTTGCGGTTCCGGGTATTATGGTTGCTCTGGTATTAACCGCTACCATAATTTTAGGTATAAAAGCCTTAGGTATCGGGCTTACAACTTGGACCTGGGCTATTGCATTACTTTTTGGAACAGTTATTAGCGCTACTGATCCGGTTGCCGTTGTTTCTCTTTTAAAAGAACTTGGAGCTAGTAAAAAACTTGGAACACTTGTAGAGGGAGAGTCCATGTTAAATGACGGTACTGCAATTGTGATATTCATGGTACTATTATTAGGAATTACAGGAACAGCATCTGACGCTTCGCCTATTGTTGAATTTTTAAGAGTAGCTGTTGGCGGGACTCTGGTTGGACTTGTAATTGGTTATATAATAATTGCGTGGGTAAAAAAAGTGTTTAATGATGCTTTGGTGGAAATAACCGTGATTGTCGCTGCAGCTTATATGACATTTTATATCGCAGAACATTTCTTACATGTTTCCGGAGTTTTGGGTTTAGTTTCCCTTGGATTATTAATGGCTAGTGCAGGTAGAACAAGGATCAGCCCTGAGGTAGAACATTTCTTACACGAATTTTGGGAGCTTTTTGCTTTCATAGCCAATACTTTGATTTTTTTAATTGTAGGAGTTGTTATTTCTGATAATATAGTTTTTACGGCCAACGATTTTATAGTACTTATAATATTATACATAGGAATTCATATTGTACGTGCGATTGTAATAACTATTTTCTTCCCAGTAATGAAAAAGGCAGGTTATGGTTTATCTAAAAAAAATGCTTATGTTCTTTGGTGGGGAGCTTTGCGTGGGGCAATCGGTTTGGCATTAGCGCTAATTGTTGCTGGAGAAGAATCTATTGATAGACATATTCGTGATCAATTCTTGTTTTATACCGCAGGTATTGTAACCTTAACTTTACTTGTTAACGCTACTACAATAAAGGCTCTGTTAAATAAATTAGGTTTGACAAGTATTCCGCCGGCAAAACAAAAAATGATCTTAAATGCAAAGAACTATTTAAGAACCGCTGCTGAAAACTCAATGGAAAAACTCAAAAACGATAGATTTCTTGGAAGAGCTAATTGGGATAATGTAAAAACTTATCTTCCCGAAGAACCAGAAAATATTGAAATAGTACTGCGAGAAGGAAAATTTGCTAGTCTTTATGAAGCCAGGCGCCGAGTACTGGAAAAAGAAAAAAGTAGCTATTGGAATCAATTTAAGGAAGGGTTACTGGGGCCAATCGCGGTACGAAATTTAACCGATGCGATCAATGAAATAATTGATTCGGAAGGAAAAATATCACTTTCAGAAAGAAAAGATCTCGAACAATTATGGCAAACTCCTAAATTTTTAACAAAACTTCAATCATTGCCAATTTTAGGTAAAATGTCTCAAAGATTTTTTGTTGAAAGGTTAGCAAATAGTTATGATGCAGCCAGAGGATTTGTTGAAGCACAATATGAAACTCTAAAGTTAGCAGAAGGTATGGCTATTAGTTCCGATACCGAAGAATTAACAATTGATCAGGATATTGCAACAATTGAAAGTGAAATTAATGAAAATAGAATACATGGATTAACTTTCTTAAGAAATCTTAAAAATACCTTCCCTGAAATTTACGATTCAATTGCAACTCGCCAAGCTATTCGTTCTAATTTGAATAGTGAGCTTAAAATTGTTGAAAGACTTCAAAAGAAGGGACAAATTGGTTCGGATGAAGCATATAAGATGATCGAAAGTATCGAAGAAAGAATGAAGAAACTGGTTGATTCTCCTCCGGAAATTAAACCACCGGAAAAAGCTAAATTATTACAAGAAATCCCATGGTTAAGAGAACTGGATAAAACATCATTTAATAAAGTAGTAAGTTTATTCCAGCATAGAAATTATACAGTAGGTGAAAAAATTATAAAGGAACACGGACAAGTGGATGGTTTATATGTAGTTGCTCGTGGGTCTGTTAAAGTGACAATTAATAAAAAGCTGATCGATATATTAGGAAAGGGAAGTGTAATTGGAGAAATAGCAGTATTAACAAGTGTTCCCAGAACAGCAACGGTAACTGCCGAATCACCTGTAACAGTGCTTCGCTTAACTTCAGTAAGTATGCAACAAGTTATTCACGATAATCATACATTAGAAGATAAATTATGGCAAATTGCTGCTCCTCGATTAACAGAAAATATAATTTCCGAATACAAACCTTACAGTAAAATGAAGCATGTTGATATACAAAAAATGTTATCTTCCGGTGAATTAATACTTGCAAAAAAGGTACGTAACATAGATTTAGAAGATAAGATTGGAGTTCTGATTACAGGTAAAGCCATTAGGGCGAATAATGAAAATATTGAAGCTCCAAATATGATTGATGATAAAACAATTACTTTAAGTAGAGATAGTAGATTATTTGTTTTTACTAAGGATAGTTAATTTTTAAAACTATAATAAGCATCACTAAAAACGTGATGCTTATTTATATCTACAATTTAAACACGGTATTTAAAAAGCAAGCATAATTATTTCAAATTATAAATATATATAGCTTTTTATCTTATCATTTTGTTAATTCAAAGATTGGTTTTCCGATAGAAGCGTTTGGAGCTGTTATATTCAATATCCAGGAAATAGTTGGAGCTATATCTATTACCTCAGTGGGTCTGTCAATTTTGGAATTTTCAATTCCCCAGCCAAACCAAATTAAAGGAACATGAGTGTCATAGTTATATCCTGATCCGGATTTAGTAACATATCCATTCTTTTCAATCCAGCCGGGTTCTAAATTTATGATCACATCACCGGATCTTTTTTGATGAAAGCTATTTTGAATTTTTTGATTGATCCCTGATTCGAAATTAGTTGAATTTAATGTTCTGGCAGGTAGGGCATTAGCAACTCCATTGAACTGAACCATAAAATCAGCCACTTTGTTTTGTATTTCATATAAGTCTATACCGGATTCATCAATTAATGATTGATCGAAATATAACTGTCTTGAAAAATATGTTTTAACCCACTCTCCCTCCTTATAGAGAATACTTAAATAACTGTTAAGTAAAGTCAAAGATTTTTCCCCATCAAATATTCCTGCATTTTGTTTTTTAGAAATTAAATATTCAGGAACATCTGCCACACCCCGATCAGATGTTAAGTATACCAGTACATTTTCCAATCCTATTTCATTATCTAAAAATCTAATAAAATGCTCAATATCATAATCTAATCTTAGCAATAAATCTTCCATTTCTACTGATCTGGGACCAAAAAGTTCTCCACTAAAATGCGTTGCGGCAAAGCTTACTAATAATAAATCGGTATATTCATCTTTTCCCAATTCTTCATTTATTATCGTGGAAACTGCAAAATCTTTGGTATAAGTATTACCAAAAGGTGTATATTTTAAATATTTATAGTCCCCGGAACGATTTTTTAGATATGCTAAGTCATAGGGAAAAGTATAGCGATAATTTCTGAAACCAATTTCAAAATCACTATCATCAGGCAGGCTTTTTTTATAATTATTTGTTAATGAATACATACTTGCCCAATTCTTTTTCATATAAATATCCTGAAACCCTTTCAAATTAAACTGCTCAACCCAAGCCGGAAGACTGTTTGTGTAATAATTTCCTGTAATCCAGCCACCATCATGATGGTCAAACCAAAAAGCATAATCCGCCAATTGACCACCGGCAATGACCGAAGAAACAGGATTTAAAGAAATTGATATTACTTTTGAACTATCATTAGTTGCTAACTTAAGCTCATCGCCTAAAGTTGACGTTAAAATATGATCCGGCGAATAATTTCCAACTGATAAAAAACCATCAATTAAATTAAATTTGGATTGATCGGCACATTCAACAATTTCATCTGTAAGCTTATTATACCATACATCTGAAATAATTCCGTGATAAGATGGGTAAGTACCGGTTACAATACTTGCTTGTCCTACCCCATTTTGAGTAATTAAATAGTTATGGTGTGTTTGCGTGCAAAATACTCCTTCATCAATGACTTTTTTAAATCCATTTTCTCCAAATGAATCCCAATAACGAAGTAGCATTTCATACCTCATTTCCTCAACCACAATTCCTACAACAAGTTTTGGTGGTTTCTTAAATTGATTTTGAGCAGTTGATTTATATAACTGGAAAAATAAAAAGAATAAAATAACAAATATTTTAAGCACTGATTTGAACTGCATCTTAACTACGAAATTTAGTATATACTCCGTGCTAAAATAAATAAAACTCCAATACCTAAAAAAATACTTATTAACAAATTTGCCACTGCGAACATATAGTTTCCAGTCCTTAGTAATTCGAAAGTTTCATAACTAAATGTTGAAAATGTACTAAAACCTCCACAGAATCCAATAGTTAATAGAGCTTTTAAATTAGGTGAAATAACAAATTTATCAGTTGTTAAATACAATAAAACACCTAATAAAAGTGTACTAGCAAGATTTGAAGTTAAAGTCCCAACAGGATTTATCTCTTTAAAACCCGAAGTTATAAACTTAGAAATTCCAAAACGGGTTATACTTCCTAATCCACCACCAATAAAAACTGCAATAAGGGTATTCATTTAAAACTATTATACGTTAAATCTGATATGCATAATATCACCATCCTCTACCACATAATTCTTACCTTCAACATGGAATTTTCCGGCATCCTTTACTTTAGCTTCAGAACCTAATTGAATAAAGTCAGTATATTTCATTACCTCAGCACGAATAAAGCCTCGTTCCAAATCGCTATGAATAGCTCCTGCGGCTTGCGGTGCTGTCATTCCTTTTTTAATGGTCCATGCCCTGATCTCTTTTGGGCCAACCGTAAAGAAAGACATCAGATTTAATAAAGAATAAGCACTTCTGATCAGTTTATTTACGCCTGGTTCAGTTAAACCAGCATCATCAAGAAATTCCTTTCTATCTGCTTCATCCTCTAAATCTGCTATTTCTGCTTCTAATTTACCAGCAATAACTAATATTTCCGTATTTTGATCTTTTAAGGCTTCTTTTACCTTTTCCACATATGAATTCCCATTAACAGCCGAAGCATCATCTACATTACAAACATAAATTATAGGTTTTGAAGTTAGTAGAAACATATCTTCAAGGTGTTTCTTATCTGTATCAGGAATTTCGTAATTTCTGGCATTTTGCATTGATTCCAAATGTTCTTTTAAGCCATTTAAAACCTCAACTCCGTGTCTTGCATCCTTATCGCCTATCTTAACCAGTTTTTGATATCTTTCAATTTTTTTAGTTACAGATTCCACGTCCTTAACTTGTAACTCAAAGTCAATAGTTTCAATATCGCGAACAGGATCAACAGAACCATCTACATGAGGTAAATTTTCATCATCGAAGCATCTTAAAACATGAATTAAGGCATCTGTATTTCTAATATCACCTAAAAATTTATTACCAACGCCTTCTCCCTGGTTCGCACCTTTGGTTAAGCCAGGAATGTCTACAATCTCTACAGTTGCAGGAATAAGTTTTTCTGTAGGCTGAAGTTTTTCGAGCTCTAACAAACGATTATCCGGAACATTAATAACTCCAATATTTGATTTATTTGAACTAAACGCAAAGTTTGTTGTCTCAACTTTGGTATTCGACATACAATTAAAAAGCGTTGATTTACCAACATTTGTTATTCCAAGAATGCCACACTGTAAACTCATAATTTAAATATTTAAAGATCAAAATGAAGGCTCAAAATTACACTTTTTCAGAATTTTAAAAAGAGCTTTTAAATAAAAAACAATAGCAACAATTATTTAAAAACATGTTAATAATAAATTGAGTTCATTTTCCGTATATTCTATTGAAAAACTGTAATTTTACAGCTTTGTTTAATTAAAATATTAAATCACACTTAAAATATAAAATGACTGATATTCAAAATTTAAAACAAATAGCATCACAAGTTAGGCGAGATATTGTGAGAATGGTTCATGCACAAAATTCAGGACATCCCGGAGGATCTTTAGGTTGTACTGATTTTCTTACTGCATTATATTTTAACACTTTAGATCACAATCCTCAGAATTTCACCATGGATGGTAAAGATCAGGATTTATTCTTTTTATCAAATGGACATATTTCACCGGTTTGGTATAGTATTTTAGCTCGTGCCGGTTACTTTGATCTTAAAGAACTTTCAACTTTTAGAACTCTTGACTCGAGACTTCAGGGGCATCCAACACCAAAAGAAGGATTGCCTGGAGTTAGAATGGCATCCGGATCATTAGGTCAGGGATTATCTGTGGCATGTGGCGCTGCTCTTACAAAAAAACTAAATAGAGACAATAAACTAGTTTATTCACTTCATGGTGATGGAGAATTACAAGAAGGTCAAATATGGGAAGCTGCTATGTTTGCGGCACAACATAAAATTGACAACTTAATTTCGACCATTGACTATAATGGTAAGCAAATTGATGGACCTGTAGATGATATTATCTCTTTAGGAAACTTAAAAGCTAAATGGGAAAGTTTTGGTTGGGAAGTTTTAGAAATGGATGGTAATATTATTGAAGAAGTTATAGAAACCTTAAATAAAGCTAAATTGTTAACAGGAAAAGGTAAACCTATTGTTATTTTAATGAAAACCGAAATGGGTATGGGTGTGGATTTCATGATGGGAACACATAAGTGGCATGGAGTTGCTCCGAATGATGAACAATTGGAAATTGCTCTTAATCAGCTTGAAGAAACTTTAGGAGATTACTAAACTTCAATTTTAAATTTTAAAAAGAAAGGGTTATGAAGAATATTGTTATTATCGCACACGATGTAAAAAAACCGGAAATGGTACAGTTCTTAAATGACAGAAAAGACTGGATTTTTGGTGTAAATCTTATCGCTACTGGTAGAACTGCGGAATATGTTGAATCACAAGGCATTAAAGTTCAGCATTTAAGCCCAGGAAAATCCGGAGGTTATATCGAAATAACCGAAATGATTAAAAAGAAAGAAGTAGATATTGTTGTTTTCTTGCGTGATCCACTTATCAAACAAGGACACCACGAAGATATCCAAAAATTACTGGAAGCTTGTAATATGTATAATATTCCTTTGGCTACAAATTATGCTAGTGCAGAGTTAATGATTCTTGGTCAGATTAAGAAAGAAGATTACGAGCGAAGAAAATCGATGGATAACTAATTTCAAATAAGCATTAATTGAAAATTCTGTTAAGATATATATTTCTTTGCTTTTTACTAGTTTTTATTTTTAAAGTAAATGCACAGAAAAAGCCGGAGCCACCTACTTCCAGGATATTATTTGTTTTTGATGCATCACAAAGCATGTATGGCACCTGGGAAAGTGATAAAAAAATCAATATTGCACGAAACTATTTAATTCACATTATTGATAGTCTTGAAAAGATGCCAAATATTCAAATGGCACTAAGAGTTTATGGACATCAAAGTCCGGTTCCACCACAAGACTGTAGCGATACCAAACTTGAGGTACCATTTAAATTCGGAAATGCAGGGCAAATAAGACAAACTCTTCGGCATATTATACCAAGAGGAACTACTCCAATAGCCAATTCACTGGAATTAGCAGCAAATGATTTTCCGGAGTGCGATAATTGTAGAAACATAATTATTCTTATAACCGATGGAAAAGAGGAGTGCGATGGAGATCCTTGTCAGGCATCTTTAAATCTGCAAAAAAAAGGAATTATACTTAAGCCTTTTATAATCGGTATAGGAATTGATCATCATTTTGAAAAAACGTTTGAATGTGTTGGACAATTTTTTAATACGCCGAATGAAGAAAAATTTGAAGAAGTTCTGGGAATAGTTATCTCTCGTGCATTGAATTCAACAACTGCTCAGGTAAATTTACTTGATATTTATGGAAAGCCTACAGAAACTGATGTTAATATGACATTCTTTGATCATGTATCCGGGAGAGTAAAATACAATTTTGTACATACAATTAATTATATGGGAAATCCAGATACGTTAATTATAGATCCTTTGATTAGCTATGATCTGGTTGTTCACACAATACCGGCAGTAAAAAAAGAAAATATTACATTATCCCAGGGAAAACACACTATGATAGGCTTAAATGCTCCTCAAGGTTATTTGAATATTTCCTGCCCCGGAAGTAACCAATATAAAGACTTGGGTATTATTATCAGGAAAAATGGACAAGCTGAAACTTTGAACTTACAAAAAAACGATACCAAGGAAAAATACATTGTTGGTGAATATGATTTGGAAGTTTTAACCATTCCTAGAATTTATATTGAAAATGTGAAAATTGATCAAAGTTCTACTACGTATATCGAAATTCCTCGTCCGGGAATAGCAAACTTTTCACTTTCATCTGGTGGTTTTGGAAGTTTATATGTAGAAACAGCAGATACATTAAAATGGATTTATAATCTGGATCAGAAACTATCGAGACAAAATATATACATGCAACCAGGAAATTATAGGGTAGTTTTCAGGCCCAAAAATACCAGGCAATCAGTTTATACCGTAAATAAGAAATTTACAATAAAATCAGGATCATCAAATAGAATAATACTTTATTAAAATAAATATGAAAACGTTCGAATATAAAGAGAAGAAAGATACGCGATCAGGTTTTGGAGCCGGATTATTTGAATTAGGAAAGAAAAACGAAAATATAGTTGCTTTATGTGCAGATTTAACAGGGTCGTTAAAAATGAATGAGTTTGCTGATGAATTTGCCGATAGATTTTATCAGTGTGGTATTGCAGAAGCAAATATGATGGGAGTTGCAGCAGGTTTAACAATTGGTGGAAAAATTCCCTTTGCCGGAACATTTGCGAATTTTGCCACCGGGCGCGTTTATGATCAGATAAGACAATCGATAGCTTATTCGGAAAAAAATGTAAAGATATGTGCTTCACATGCAGGATTAACACTCGGTGAAGATGGGGCAACCCACCAAATAATGGAAGATATCGGTTTAATGAAGATGCTTCCTGGAATGGTAGTTATCAATCCTTGTGATTACAACCAAACAAAAGCTGCTACTATTGCAATTGCAGAACACGAAGGTCCTGTTTATCTCCGTTTTGGACGTCCAAAGGTTCCAAATTTTACTCCTGAAGATCAAAAATTTGAAATTGGTAAAGCTTTATTATTAACTAAAGGAACAGATGTAACAATTGCTGCAACAGGTCATTTAGTATGGAAATCTATTGAAGCTGCTGAAAAACTTGAAGAAAAAGGAATATCTGTTGAGTTAATTAACATACATACCATAAAACCTCTTGATCAAGAAACTATTCTAAACTCTGTTTCTAAAACAAAAGCAATTGTTACGGCAGAAGAACATCTTTTAAATGGTGGATTAGGAGATTCCATTGCCCAGTTGCTAAGCAGAAAAATGCCAACTCCAATAGAAATGGTTGCTGTTGATGACAAATTTGGTGAAAGTGGAAAACCCGGCGAGCTTTTAACCAAATATGGAATTGATACTAATAATATAGTTTCTGCTGTAGAAAATGTTCTAAAAAGAAAATAACATTATCTTTGTAATCACTTTTTATAACCGGTGAACTCTTCACTGCATTATGTCAGATTACAACGATAAGGAGTTATTAACTCTCTTTAAAGACATCGAAAAACGCAATTATGCATTTAACCTGATAGTTCGAAAATATCAGGTAAAGCTATATTGGCATATTCGAAAAATTGTAATCAAACATGATGATACAAATGATATCCTCCAAAACACTTTTGTAAAAGCCTGGAAAGGATTGGATGGATTTCGTGAAGATTCAAAACTATATACCTGGTTATATCGTATAGCAACTAATGAATCATTAACATTCTTAAAACAACAAAAAACGAAATACTTAATGCCTTTAGTTGATTACGAAAATCAGTTAAAGGAAAGCCTTGAAAGCGATGAGTATTTTAATGGGGATGAAATACAACGTAAGCTTCAAAAGGCTATTCTTGATTTACCTGAAAAACAGCGCATTGTTTTTAATATGAAGTATTTCGATGAAATGAAATACGACGATATGGCTGAAATACTTAAAACATCGGTAGGTGCATTAAAAGCATCATATCATCATGCTGTAAAGAAAATTGAGAATTATTTTAAGGAAGATTAAACTATTAATTTATTTAAACGTCAAAAAGACAGGGAAAAACAATAAGGGGAACTTATTAAAATGAAAAATTTTAGCAAGAAATTGGATAAAATTAAGGCAAATAAAAGTAATCCGTTTTCTGTTCCTGATGGATATTTTGAAGACTTTCCAACAAGAATGCAGGAAAGAATTATATCCGAAAACAAGGAATATAAATGGATAATTAAGCTATTTAAATATGTAAAGCCGCAATTTGCTCTAGGTTTTATGATCGTTGCTTTTACGGTCATTGCTTATACTACTGCAAATTTTATTTTATCAAATCGTACCAACAATATCGATTCTGAGTTATTTACACGAACAATAGAAGTCGATCCTTCTGAATTTACAGAACAACATTTTATTGATGTTTTGTTAGAGG
This sequence comes from Bacteroidales bacterium, assembly GCA_028282785.1. Taxonomy (GTDB): domain Bacteria; phylum Bacteroidota; class Bacteroidia; order Bacteroidales; family UBA12077; genus UBA12077. The sequence goes on from JANQHE010000025.1 coordinate 53,707, forward strand.
ATGAAAAAAGATTTGAAGAAGAAAAAAAGGAAGAAACTGACTTCTATATTCATTACTTAGTTGATGAAGATATCGACTATAGAACTTTAATTGATGAGTTATGAAAATGATAAAATTAAAACACATCCAATCATTAGTTCTAATAGTAACTTTAATGATTTGTACTATCCCAATTAGTGCACAAGAAGAGCCAAAGTCTGATAAAGAACAAGAAATTAAATCTCAAAGAATTGCATTTTTTACTGATAAGATTGGCTTAACTCCGGATGAAGCGCAAGTTTTTTGGCCTATTTACAATGCATATTGGGACAGAAAAAATAGCATCATTGCTGATCGAAAAGAAAAGATGACCTATTTTGCTGAAAACTTTGAAATCATGAGTAATGAAGAAATGATTAAATATGCTGATCAGTACATTCATTACGAAATGGAATTAGCGGAACTCTTAGATCAGTACCATATAAAATTCAAAGAAATATTACCCATTGACAAAGTAATGAAGATTTACCTTGCTGATTACGAATTTAAAACCTATTTACTTAAGAAAATCCGTGAAAGTGGAAAGGATAAAAAGAAAGATTAATAGCTTCAATTATCTAAACTTGCTTTTTCATTTTAAGAATATTTAAAGTTTCCGTATTTTTCTTAATAAATTTTAAGTGAAATTTGTTTTGATACTATTTTTTTACTTAGATTTGTTATACCTTGAAAAAGATTGCCTTTTTTGATTATGAGAGAAATAGCATTGTTAACTTTCCTGTAATATTGTACAATCATT
>JANQHE010000016.1 GCA_028282785.1 Bacteroidales bacterium
CAACCTTTTTTATTATTTGTATACATCTTCTCCTCCTTTCTCCATACTTATTTTATGTAAAGTCGAAATCATTGTTTTTGATGGAAATGGTAACGACATAAGCGGCTTTGCAGCCATGGTAAACAATAACAACTCGTTATCGTCAGCTGCAATTCGGTTTTGTTTAATGGTATTACATTTTGTACATCTATGAATTAGCGACCATTCTTTATTATCTTGAATGTATATGCTTATTGGTTTCATAATCCCCCTGCAACTAGCCCTGCGGTCGCCAGGTGTTATATCCACATGTACACTACAAAGGCAATGCGGACAATGATTTCTTTGATTTCCTCCAAACACTACAGGAGGAACAGCTTTCCCACAAGAGGCACAAATAAATGACTCCATAGGATTTTCATGTATTATTTTATTACGTGACATTTTTTTTGCGTTAAGCACAATTACTAATTGAGTTTAGCAATTTAGCCAATATAAACACTAAGAATATTTACATAGAAATAACTCTGGCAAGAATTTGCCTGAGTACAAATGGAATAATCAAAGTCTGTTGCAACAATGATTATTTACTTAACACGAACCAGAATAGTCTTAATCATCAAATAATTTTAAGATTGCAAATATATAAATTTTTTGATATAGTTCCTTTTTCTACGAAACTTTTTAAGATTATTAGAGAAAACCTAATTAAATTCGGAATACTACCGATTTCTTATTAGTCTTGTTTGTATTCAATCTTACCAACCGAACGGAGAGAGCTCACGCAGCAAAGCAAGTAATCCGCTTCAACCAACCTTCCGGGATCAAATAGTTTTTACCTTTTTTAGAATTTTTCTGGTAGAAGCGGATTCTAGCCTTTTTAATTTCCCAAAACAAATCTTTAGGTTCTTGAATATAGATAGCTATAAGGGTGTTCCAGTCGATAATATAATCCAATGATTCCGCTTTCTTTTCGTGACCATGAGCGTGACCCTTAAAGTAAAAACCTAAAATTTTAAATAAGTCGCTTATTCCTAAAAGCAATTCCTGAGCCTGATTTAAGATATTTTTCAAAGTTGTAGGCTTTGTATTTATCTGTAAAGGCAATGCAGGTAATTAGTTCAACGGGAAGTTTGTCTTTGGTGTAATGAACATAACCTTTGCTGTGCCTTTCAAGTCTATCTTCCAGATTGTTTGTGCAACCAGTATAATATGTACTGTTATTACATTTTAATATATACACATACCACATAACGATTGTTTGTTTTATTAGTGGACTGTGTCCACCGTAGCTCGCTTCGGCGAGCGAAGGTGGAGCTGGCGGGAGTCGAACCCGCGTCCGAATAAAGAACCCAAATGTTTTCTACATGCTTATCTCTATATTGATTTTTGTGATTAGCCTGGCAAAGAGCGACCTTGCCTGCCTGCCGGCAGGCGAACTAATCCTTAGCTTCTAAAGTTTCGTCTGGTCATCGAAGCGCCAACCAAACTAGTTTAACTTTTACGATGCCTCTATATCAAAGTGCGGTTAAACGACGCTCTCCGAGAGACAGCCTGTTCTGCAGCTCCTAGGCTGCTGAATTAAGCTTAATTCACCTGGTGATATTAAGCAGCAAGCGCGTAATTATTTTCGCCGTTTATAATTTTGAGCCTTGAGATTTACGAGCCAAAACACAAAGCTCGACATGCTTACATTCCAGTTTACCTTACCGTCAAAACCAAGACAACCCCAAAATGTATTGCAAATTTACAAAATGATTGCATGTTTCGCGGTTTTTTCATAAAAAAAATTAATTTTAAAGGTTTTAAGTTCAAATCAAAAAAATTAAATATGACACCTAATTTAAAAATCGGTATTCTGCGCGAGACTAAAAACCCTCCTGATAAACGGGTTCCCGTAACTCCTTCACAAGTTGTAAAATTAACCGAACGGTTCCCTAATGTGGAGGTATACATTCAACCAAGCGATATCAGATGTTATACCGATGAGGAATATCAATATCTTGATTTAAATATGAAAGAAGACCTTAACGATTGCGATATTCTTATAGGTGTTAAGGAGGTAGATACTCAAGCTTTAATCGCAGGTAAAACATATGTGTTCTTTGCGCATGTTGCCAAAAAGCAACCTCATAATAGAACTCTGTTACAAGAAGTAATAAAAAAGAAAATTCGACTGGTTGATTATGAATACTTAACAGATTATAACGAACAGCGTGTTGTTGCTTTTGGTCGTTGGGCAGGTATAGTTGGTGCATATAACGGACTTCGGGCAAGGGGCATAAGAACTGATAACTTTCAATTAAAGGCTGCTCATCAATGTATAGATATGGATGAGATGTATGCAGGCTTAAAAAAAATTAAGTTAAAAAATATAAAAATATTACTTACTGGTGGCGGACGTGTAGCAATGGGAGCCATGGAAACGTTAAGCCAGCTTAATTTAAAGGAAGTTACTCCGGATGAATTTTTGAATAAAGAATTCAACGAGCCGGTATTATGTCGTATTGATCCCCGGCATTATGTAAAACATAAGGGAGGAATGGAGTTTAATTTACAACATTTCTTTAATCATCCAAAGGAATATGAATCAACCTTTAAACCATTTACTAAAGTAACGGATATTTTCATAGCTTGCCATTACTGGGATCCGAAGTCTCCAAAATTCATTACTAAAAAAGACTATCTCGAAACCGATTTTAATATTACGGTAATTGCAGATGTTAGCTGCGATGTAAATGGACCGATAGCTTCAACGGTTCGTGCTTCAACCATTGCCGATCCTTTTTATGGATATGATCCTAAAACTGGTAAGGTTGAAATGCCATTTGTAGATCCGGAAAATATTACTGTAATGGCTGTTGATAATTTACCGGGAGAGTTACCTCGAAATGCATCATCTGATTTCGGTATGAACTTAATGGATAAAGTTTATCCGTCATTATTCGGGCATGATGATACCGGGATGATTGAGCGAGCCACGATAACAAAAAATGGGAAATTGACAGAACAATACGCCTATTTACAAAACTATTTAGAGGGAAAAGAATAATAAAAAGAAAGTGTCCAAAAAGAAAAATCAAAATCATTACAATAAGGAACGAAGAAGCTTGCTTCTAGTAGTTAAGTAATATGTTTATAATCAATCAATTGAAAATTGAAATATTTCTTCATCCTAACGATAACCATCAGAATGAAGGATGACTACTTTCTGGATGCCTTCTTATTTTATGCATTAAGTACTTCTAAAGCTGCAATTTTATAACTTCTACCGATAGGAATCTTCGTTTCACTTATATCTAAGGATGTTGAAGTAAAAGATTTTACTTTTTTAAAGTTAACGATAAACGATTTATGTACTCTTATAAAGGAATCTTTTGATAATTGATTATAAAACCTGGTTAAACTAGTTTTGGTAACAATATTTTCATTGCTTGTAAATATCTTTATATATTCTCTCATCCCTTCGATGTAAAGAATATCATTTGGATTAATTCGAAAAGTTTTGTTGTTATCTTTTATAAGAATATCATCAACTAATACCTCATTTGCTGGATTATTTTGAACTATACCGGAAACTCTTTTCAAATTTGAATCAAGATATTTATTAATAGCTTTAAAAAATCGATCCAAAGTAATTGGTTTTAAAAGAAAATCTAAAACATCAAGGTCAAAACCATCAATTGCAAATTGTTTATAAGCTGAGGTAATAATTACATTAGGTTTTCTAGTTAAGGATTTAAGAAAATCGATACCGTTTATTTCAGGAAGTTGGATATCTAAAAAAGCTAAATCTATTTGGTTATTTTGCAAGGCAAGTGCTGCTTCAATGGCATTCTCACATTCGCAAACTATTTCAAATTGTTTGAAATGTTCTAAATGGTTTTTAATAAGCTTCCTAGCCAATGGTTCATCATCTATTATTAAGCATTTTATCATTGTTATCAATAATTTTGTGGCACAATCTTATTTCGTATAAATCGTTTTGATCTTTAATCTCTAATTTGTGATTATCCTTACCCAGGTATAAATCCAGTCTTTTTCTGGCATTTAAAAGCCCTATTCCATTGGAATAATTTAAAGTATCTGTTTGTGTTTTTTTACTTTTACTATTTTTTACCGTAAAAATGATATTTCCATTCGAAATTTCTAATTTTACATCTATCCATTTGTGCTTAGTAGATTTACTTGTACCGTGTTTAAACGCATTCTCAATAAATGTAAAATATAGCAAGGGGACAACGTAAATAAAATTAATATTTTCAGGTATCGAGATGTTAATATCAAGATTTGAATATCTAAGTTTTTCAAGATTAATATAATTTTCAATTATATTAATTTCTTTTTTAAGGCTAATAAATTTGTTTTTACACTCATAGATAGTATACCTGAGGAATTCGGATAGTTTTTCAATTGATTCTGAAACGCTTCTGTTGTCGCCTTCCAATGAAAGTGTGTAAATATTGTTTAAGGTATTAAATAAAAAGTGTGGATGAATCTGTCCCTTTAACATACTTAACTCGGTTTCAACCATTTTGGACTTTAATTGTTCTTTCTCAAAATAATTTTCCACATAATTTTTTAAATATTTGAGAGCGATGAATATAAATATTTGGCTCTGCATCATAACAAAAACCCTAAACATATGATTAGGCCTAAACATATAGGTCTCATATTTCATTATATATTCCGGTTCAACTAGTGGTAAGAAAATATATCTGCTTATTAATATATCATGAAGAGTAAATAAAATCATTAAGGCAAAATATATAACAATAAATTGTATATATCTTTTTTTCTTCAAAAGTAACTTAGGAACTAAGTAATATACAATAAAGTATAAACCTATTATGAATCCGGGAAGACCAATTAAAATAGCAATAAGGTTTTTTATGTAATACTTTGAATATGAGCTGTTATACCAGATTGGTAATAAAAAAGCAATGCCAATCCAAAATAGGATGTGATATAGAATTCTTATTTTTCTACGATTAATCACATTTATTGAGTATAAAGATTTTGTATACAGTGTAATAATAAATATTTTTTTCATTTTAGAAATCAAACGCAAATAAACTGCATAAAAAAGCGTATGAAAAGCACAAAGAAATGCATAATGTGCAAAAAGGTCGAATTAGATGAATTAGTATGCAATCAAAAATATCATTGAATCAGAATAAGTATTACTTAATCTTTAAATCCTGTTATTAGTACAAAAAATAAATACACAACTTGATTTTATTTTTAATAGACTCAAACTCGAAATACATTAGCAATGTTTAGTAAAAAGAGTATTTGTGTACTGTGTATTAGGATCATTTTATATTTTAGAAACATTGCCATAGAATCTTTTTACTTATCCCTAAAATTTTAACCAAAATTTAAAATCATTATTTATGAAAAAACTAACAATTTTTCTCGCATTTCTGCTGTTAGTTGCTTTTCAAGCAGCAGCACAAATGCAAATAACAGGTACAGTAACCGGTGCAGAGGACGGATTATCTATACCTGGAGTATCTGTAGTGGTAAAGGGTAATGCAACTATTGGTACTACAACTAACTTGGACGGACAATACTCAATAACAGTGCCAAGTGATGCAGAAGCACTGATGTTTAGTTTCGTAGGAATGAAAACTAAAGAGGTGATAATTGCCGGACAGTCAATTATTAATGTTGCTTTAGAATCTGAAGTTTTAGAGATGGACGAAGTTGTAGTAACAGCTTTAGGTATTTCTAAAGAAGTTAAAGCTCTAGGCTATACGGTACAGGAAGTAACAGGAGAAGATATTGTGAAGGGTGCAAATCCGAATATAATGACTGCTCTATCTGGTAAAGTAGCTGGAGTTGAGATTCGTCAATCTTCAGGTATGCCAGGAGCACCAGCTCAAATCTTTATTCGTGGAGCAAGAGCATTTAGTGGGACAAACACACCTTTATATGTTGTGGATGGTATGCCAATTTCTAGTGAAAATGACTATACGTCTAACGTAACAGGAACTGCTTATTCAAATAGAGCACTCGATATTGACCCGAATGATATCGAAAGCATCAACGTATTAAAAGGACAGGGAGCAGCAGCACTTTATGGTTTGAGAGCTTCCAATGGAGTTATTGTTATTACAACTAAAAAAGGAAAGGCAGGACAAGGTAAACCGGTAGTAAGTATTTCAACTAACTATACGGTAGATAAAGTATCTTTATTACCGGAAGTTCAACAGACTTATGCTCAGGGTTTTAGTGGGAACTATGCAGTGGCAAATTCCTTTTCTTGGGGTCCTAAAATTGAAGATTTACCAGATGACCCAACTTACGGTGGTAATAATTACCCAGGACATGCAGGAGAATTTTTTGATCCATATAAGGGAGAATGGGTAACTCCTCAGGCTTATAATAATCCTGAAGGATTTTATGATAAGAATGGTACCACATGGAGTACTAGCATTAATATAAGTAATGCTAACCAATACGGTAATTATGCTATTGGTTTTGGTTCTACAGATCAGGATGGTATTGTAGATGCAACAGGAATGACCAGGTATAACGCTAAGGCTGCTGGACAATTTAATTTAACTGATAAATGGAGCTTAAGTTTCTCAAGTAACTTTTCTGACAGTCAAATCCAAAAATTACCTTCAGGTAATGATAGTTGGTTATTTACCGTTTATGGAGCACCTGCTTCATATGATTTAAATGGTACTCCATATAACCAAGAAGGTACATTAGGTGAATATCGTCAAATCAGTTATCGTCGTGGTGGTGTTGGACAAAACCCATATTGGGCAATAAATAACAACCATTATCATGAAAGCACCAGAAGATTCTTTGGTAATATAGCTCTAGAGTTTAAACCATTTGATTGGATGAATGCAAAATATCAAGTTGGTTTTGATACTTATACTACTGATAACGAAGATTACGAAGAGATGGGTGAAGGAGACTTACCATCCGCAGGTCAGTATCCAACACCTTCAAATCCTGTTTATGGTTACGTAGATCCTACGGGAGGTGAAATTTTCCACTATGGTGTTACAAGAGAGGTATTTAACTCTTTATTTGTTATTAACATGAATCATAGATTCACTAATGATTTAGGTGGTAGTTTAATGCTTGGTAATGAGGTGGACGATAATAGGAGGGAATTATATGAATCTAGAGGTCTTGGTTTTGCAACCCCAGGATGGAACAATATAGATAATGCTTCTACTCAGTACTCAGATTATAATAAATACCACCGAAGAACAGTTGGTTTCTTTGGAGAGATTGCATTGGATTATAAAAACATGGTTTACTTAACAGGAACTGGCCGCTATGATGTTGTATCATCTATGCCTTCAGAAAACAGAGGATTCTTTTATCCATCTGTAGACTTAAGTTTCATTTTTACTGAGTTACCGGTATTTAAGAACTTATCTTTCTTAACTTTTGGTAAGATTAGAGGGTCATATGCCGAAGTTGGACAAGCAGCTCAAACATTTTATGGCGATCCATATTTTGTTACAGGAGGTGGTGATAGTGGTTTCCTAGATTACGGAATGGTTTATCCTGTATCTGAAGTAACAGGTTATAAGTTTTCAGCTACAATTTATGATCCTAATTTAAAACCACAGAATACAATGACTTATGAAGTTGGTTTAGACCTTAAATTCTTCAATAATCGAATAGGTTTAGATTATACTTACTATACTCAGATTTCAGAAGACCAAATCTTTGCAGTTCCAATGGCAGGATCGACTGGCTATAGCCAGTTTGTAACCAATGCTGGTAAAATGGAAAATATAGGTCATGAGATCATGTTGTACATGAACCCTGTTAAAATGGAAAACTTTAGCTGGGATATCAACCTTAACTATGCAACTGTTGATAACAAAGTTGTGGAATTGGCAGAAGGAGTTGAAAGTATTTTCGTTGGAGGATATACTACTCCAAATATCAGAGCAGCAGCAGGTAGTGCTTACCCGGCAATTTATGGTGAAAAGTTTGTAAGAGATGACCAGGGAAGAATATTGGTTAATGAAGATCCAGCAGATCCAGGTTATGGTTTACCAATGATCGGAGAATTTGGAAAGATTGCAGAGGTAAATCCAGACTTTACATTAGGTTTTACAAATACATTTACGTTGTTTAAACTTGTTACTTTATCAGCACAGATAGATTGGAAAAAAGGTGGTTATATGTATTCAGGATCAAATCGTTTAATGAACTTATACGGTTCATCCGCTAAAACGGAAGATCGCGAAACTCCGTTCATTTATGATGGATATTTATCAGATGGTAGTAAAAATAACATCGAAAGAGGTGGAGTAGGTGATGAGGCTGCTTATCAAACATTATACGTTAATATATACAGTTCACTTCCGGAAGCAAATGTTCATGAGACATCATTTGTTAAGTTAAGGGAGGTTGCTTTATCTGTTAATTTACCAGAGAAATTTGTTAAACCTGTTAAGCTTTCAAGAGCTAGTGTAGGTTTTGTAATGAGAAATGTATTATTATCATCAACTCTAGATAATTTTGACCCTGAGTCATCTCAAGGTCAAGGTAATATGCAGGGTGGTATGGATTATATGTCACTTCCACAAACAACCTCATATGGTTTCAACATAAATCTTACATTTTAAAAGCAAAAAAGTTTAAATTATGAAAATATATAAGTTTTTATTAGTATTATCCATTTCACTTTTCCTATTTTCTTGTAGTGAAGACAAAATGGATGAAATCAACGAAAATCAGAACAATCCTTCAGAGATGACGGTAAAGAATATTTTGCCAGATGCTATTTTAAAAACAGCTTATGAAACAACTGGAACCGATATTGCCTGGTATTCAGATGTATTTTGTGAGTATGCAGCTGGAACTTGGGGACAGGCTAATGAAGCGGACTATCGTATTGGTATGAACTCATCTGCATTAATGAATAATAGCTGGAATAGTATTTACGATGTAATGAATATATGTAAGACAATCATAGATGCAACTGACCCTACAACAGGAACTGAGCCTTCAAGAACAGGCGACAGAGGTGTAGCTGAAATATTAATGGCTTATAACCTAGCTATGGCAGTTGATATGTGGGGAGATGTTCCTTACAGTGAAGCTTTCCAGGGATCAGATAATCTACAGTCAACTTATGACGATGAGCAAACCTTATATGCAGAAGTATTTAATTTATTAGATGCAGGTATTACAAATCTAGAGTTTGGAGAAGCTATAACAGGCTATGATTACATTTATGGAGGTAGTCTTGAAGCTTGGATTAGAGCTGCTCATTCTTTAAAGGCTCGTTATTATATGAGGTTAACAAATGTTAGTGCTACTGCAGCAAGTGATGCATTGGCAGAAATAGCTGATGGTTTTGCTAGCGCAGCGGATCAAATGTTATTCTCTGATTTTGTTGATAATTTACCAAATGCTAATCCATGGTTCGAGTATTGGTATGTGAGAGATCATAATTCTATTTCTTCAACTATTGTTGATTTATTAACGGCAAGAAATGATCCAAGAAATAGTTGGTACTATTCTTCAGGAGATATTGCTCCTATTGGTGCTGCAGAACAAACTCAGGGTGGATATGCTCAGTCAAATTTGACAACAGGTTCGAGAAGCTGGGACCCAGTACTTCCACTAATGACATATCATGAATTACTATTCTTACAAGCTGAGGCTGAATTTAGAACAGGTGCTGCTGCTGCTACCTGGCAAGCAACTTTACAAAGTGCGATTACAGCTCAATTTTCATGGCTAAGTGAATATATGTTATATGATTGGACTAATGGTGATCCGGATCCAATGAATATTGGAGATGCAACATCATACTTCACTAATGAGGTATTACCAAGGCTAACTTCAGGTAATGAATTGAATGAGATCATGACTCAGAAATACTTAGGATTATTTGAAATGGAATGTATCGAAACGTATAATGATGTTAGAAGAACAGGAATTCCAACTATGCAAAATCCAAATAATATTACAGTAGGATTTATGAATAGATTCCCCTATGCATTAAGTGAAACTCAATCAAATCCTGACAATGTACCGACTGTTGATGTACATGTAGATAAAATATTCTGGGCTCTATAGCCTAAAAGTTATAGCTTTAAGGGCTATCTTAATGGTAGCCCTTATTTTTTATCATTATAAAATAGATGAATAGTTGAGTATAATAGACAAAATAGGTTCTTTTTAGTTAAGCTTTAAACTATTTTAATTATTTTAATCAAATAGAGCAAAATAGAAAAGAGCTAAGAATTTAAAAATGCAAAGAAATATTTTTTTAATAATATTAGCAACTGTATTTGGTTGTGTTAAAAGTTACGGACAAGACCTAAACAATAATCGAATTGGAATATCACTAATCCCGGTATATACTGAGTGTTATAAATTAAATGGGTCTTTTGAAAAAGATGCACGAATAAATGGAGAACAAGGATTTAATATTGGATTTAAGTACTTAAGATTCATAAATAGTAAGTATCAATTTGAAACGGGCTTAAACTATTCAAAGATATACGTTTATCTAAAGGAGGAGATTCAAGTTATTCATCAGTACATATCTCGTACTGAACAACATAATATTCTTTCACTTCCAGTGGGAATTCAAAGAAGTTTTAAAGGAGGCTTTTTTCTCTTAGTTGGTGGTCATATTAATTTGGAGTTAAATGAGTGGACGTATTTAGAAGTTGATAGTCAGGATGGTATAGGTTTTTATGTGTCAGCAGGAAAAGTTTTTCATATTTCGGAGAATGTTTATATTGGAATAGCACCAGTTGTAAAGGTATATTCGATAATCGCATTTAAGGATAAGGCTGATCATCAGAGTCTTATTGATTTTGGAATAAGGGTCGATCTATCTTATGGATTTCTAAGATAATTATTTATAAGATTGCATAATGGTTTGATAAAAATGAGTAAAACATAGAGTTTATTTATATTAATAAAAACTTATAAATCATGAGAAAAGAAATTAAGAGAACAGTATTGATTGCCTGTATAGTAGTTGGTTTATCTAACCCAGGTTTTTCCCAGGAAGAATCAGATTGTAGTGTATTAAAAATAGAGCTCATTGGCGAGTATAAAGGTGAATGTAAAAAAAGTAAAGCACATGGCAAAGGCTTTGCAAAAGGAATAGATGAATACGAAGGCTATTTTAAAAAAGGAATGCCACATGGATATGGAGAATATAAAAGCAGTAATGGGGATATTTATAAAGGGGAGTTTAAAAATGGTTTATTTCATGGTAATGGTTTATATATATGGGCAAACGGTAATATATTTGAAGGGAAATTTCTTTTTAATGTTAAAAATGGAATTGGCAAGCTTACCCAAGCTAATGGAAAGATTCTAACAGGTAAATGGTATAAAGATAAATATGTCGGAGAAGTCATAGAGAATGTTAATGCGTATAAAATTCTTACTAAAAGTAATATAAAAGATGTTAGAATATCCAAATCGCCTTCTGCAAGCCCGGATAAAATAGAAGTAGTTTTTAAGAGAACTGGTAGAATTTATAAAGAAATGGACGGCCTTAGATTGGCAGGAAGCTCTGGTTCAATAGTCACTTCATTAACTTATACAGCATTTGAAAATATTATGGTACCTTTTGAAGGTAAAATAGAATTTATAGCACCAAACGAATTCTATACTGCAAATCATAATTGTTATTTAACTTTTAAGATAAATGAAAAAAGTTCTTGGTTGATTGAAATTATATTTTAGTAATAAATATTAATTGTTATTTAATCGAGAGTCATTTCAAATAACCCTTAATGTTTTATAGGCTGGTTGTTTAAAGTGATTTTAATCCTTTTATAGCCTTCATTTGATCCTTTGCCCCAAATATATAACTCCCTGCAACTAAAACATCGCAACCAGCATCAACTAGTATTTTTGCATTGGTATGGTCAACTCCACCATCAACTTCTATTAATGCATTTGATTCCTTTTTTAGAATTAGCTGCTTTAACTCCTTGATTTTTTCAATTGCATTTGGAATAAATTTTTGTCCTCCAAATCCAGGATTTACAGACATGATTAAAACCAAATCCAGATCCGTAATAATATCCTTTAATAAATGAACCGGAGTATGAGGGTTTAAGCTAACTCCGGCTTTCATTCCCTTCGACCTGATATTTTGAACGGTACGATGCAAATGATTGCATGTTTCATAGTGAACGGTTAGAATATCGGCACCTGCTTTTTGAAAATCATCAATGTACCTGTCAGGATCGACAATCATTAAATGGACATCAAGGGGTTTTTTAGCGTGTTTTTTAACCGCTTTTATTACAGGTATACCATAAGATATGTTAGGTACAAATATCCCGTCCATAACGTCTAAATGAAACCAATCTGCTTCACTGTTATTTACCATTTCAATATCGTGCTGTAAATTTCCAAAATCAGCTGATAATAAAGAAGGTGATACTAAATGAGCCATATTTTTTGTTTTGCTGCAAAAATAAATAAAAAAAGGAAACTTATGTTTCCTTTTGTTTTACCCTAGATAGGTTTTTAATATCTTACTTCGCGTTGTGTGCTTTAACCTTTTAATAGCTTTTTCCTTTATCTGGCGTACTCTTTCTCTTGTCAAATTGAACTCTTCTCCAATTTCTTCTAAAGTGTAAGGGTGCTTTCCATTTAAACCAAAATAGAGTCTTATAATACTTGCTTCTCTTTCCGTTAAGGATGATAAAGCTCTTTCAATTTCTTTTCTTAATGAATCATTTAATAAACTTCCATCAGGGCTGGGGTTATCTTTACTTAAGAGAACTTCATACATATCTCCGTCCTCACCATCAGTTAACGGAGCATCCATTGAAACATGTCGTCCTGCACTGCGCATAGCATCCTTAATATCATTTGGAGCTATTTCAATTGCCTTTGCTATTTCGTCAATTGAAGGTTCTCTTTCAAATTTTTGCTCTAATTCCGATAAAGCCTTATTTATTTTATTAATAGAGCCAATTTTATTCAAAGGAAGCCTCACAATTCTTGCCTGTTCTGCCAGAGCCTGAAGAATAGATTGGCGAATCCACCAAACAGCATACGATATAAATTTAAAGCCACGTGTTTCATCAAATCGCTTAGCTGCTTTAATAAGGCCCAAATTTCCTTCGTTTATAAGGTCAGGTAGGCTTAATCCTTGATTTTGATATTGTTTTGATACAGAAACTACAAATCGTAAGTTTGCTTTGATTAGTTTTTCCAGAGCAACATTATCTCCGTTACGAACTTTTCTGGCAAGTTCAACCTCTTCGTCAGCTGATAAAAGGTCAACTTTTCCAATTTCGTGAAGATATTTATCTAACGAGGCAGTTTCCCGGTTAGTTACTTGTTTAATAATTTTTAACTGTCTCATTGTATTGGCCCGGTGAATGAATGTTAGCTATAATAATACGTTTTTTTAAAACGATTGTTTCAATTGATCTCATCAAATATGTAAATAAAAATCTTTACAATAAAATTTTTTTTGTTATTATTTAACCCGATTAATTTATAAAAATTATGAATTAATCTTGTAACGGAGAAATAATAAATGGTTTGTTGATTTCATATTATATTCTTATTTTTTACTTCTTGTTACAGTTAACCTTTACCATGTCATAAATATTGGAAATTTTAATATTTATTGAATACGTCAGGTTAAATATTTAATTGAAATTAAGGATTTTTTTAAAAAAGTTTAAATTTTTTTTGCTAATTCTCAGGAAATCTTTATTATTGCATTGATTTTCCGAAAAGGAAATAATTTCTCCTGAAGTAAAAATCAATCAAATTTACTTACTTATCAGTAAATAAAGTTCATATAATTTAACAATATTATTTAATTTCCTTTATAAAATAAACAATGTACGACATTCTTGAATTGAATAAGAAACTAGTTTCTGAATTAAGAGAAATAGCTAAAGAATTGCAAATTAAGAAGGTTGAGTCGTTAAAGAAACAAGATTTAATTTATAAAATCTTAGACCAACAAGCAATTAATGCTACAACAACCGAAGGTAAATCGGAAAAAAAACCTACAGGTAGAAAACGCATATCTGAAAAATCAAAGACTACAACAAAGGTAAATAAGGTTGAATCTAAACCTTTGGAAAAACCAAAAGAAGAAAAATCTCGTAAAAAAGAGCCTGTCATTGAAAAAAAAGCAGAGCCTGGAGAAAATGAAAAAAGCGAAGAAACTGTAGATAAGAAAGATCAGCATTCTTCTGCTGAGAAGGGAGATTCACATCGAAAACGAATTTCTCAGAGGCCTCCAAAAGATAATAATTTCCATAAAAGACAACATGAAAAAAGAAGTGATAATAAAGCTTCTTATGAATTTGATGGAATTATTACTAATTCAGGTGTATTGGAAATAATGCCAGACGGTTATGGCTTCTTAAGATCATCCGAGTATAATTACCTAAACTCTCCGGATGATATTTATGTGTCTCAATCTCAAATTAAACTTTTTGGTTTAAAAACCGGAGATACGGTTGAGGGATCTATTCGTCCGCCAAAAGAAGGCGAAAAATACTTCCCATTAATAAAAGTTGAAAAAATCAATGGCAGAAGCCCGGATTATATTCGCGATAGAGTCCCATTTGATTATTTAACTCCATTATTTCCTGAAGAGAAATTTACAATTAACAATAATCAAAACGATAAATTATCAACTCGCGTGGTTGATATGTTTGCTCCAATAGGTAAAGGGCAACGTGGTTTAATTGTGGCACAGCCTAAAACCGGTAAAACTGTTTTATTAAAAGAAATAGCAAATGCTATTGCAGCAAACCATCCCGAAGTATATATGATTGTTCTTCTAATTGATGAACGTCCTGAAGAGGTTACAGATATGGCTCGTAGCGTAAATGCAGAGGTTATTTCTTCAACATTTGATGAACCGGCAGAGCGTCATGTTAGAGTAGCAAATATTGTTCTTGAGAAAGCTAAACGTATGGTTGAATGCGGACATGATGTAGTTATTTTATTGGATTCGATTACCCGCTTAGCCCGTGCTTTTAATACAGTGTCTCCAGCTTCGGGTAAAGTACTCTCTGGTGGTGTTGATGCAAATGCATTACATAAGCCAAAACGATTCTTTGGGGCTGCAAGAAATATTGAAGAAGGAGGTTCATTAACCATTATATCAACTGCATTAACAGAAACAGGGTCTAAAATGGATGATGTTATCTTCGAAGAATTTAAAGGGACAGGTAACATGGAATTACAGCTTGACCGTAAATTATCTAATAAAAGAATTTATCCTGCTGTTGATATTACTGCATCAAGTACACGTCGTGAAGATCTGTTGCTGGAACAGGAGATGTTAAATAAGATCTGGATATTAAGAAATTATTTAACGGATATGAACTCAGTGGAGGCTATGGAATTTTTGCGGGATCGTTTGCTGAAAACAAAAACAAACGAGGAATTTATAATTTCAATGAACGATTAAAAGGATGTTACACAACACAATACATGAAGAAAATGCGGATTTTTATCCGCATTTTTTATTGGTTATTAGTACTATATAGCCTTATTTGAAATTAAAATGAATAAGTTTAAGATAAGGTTATTTTCCACTGCAAGACTGCAATAAATAAGATTTTTGTTATAATTTTGTAATTCCTAAAAAATAAAGTTAATTATCTTTTAATAAATAAATTAAGGAGTTAGAAATGTCAAAAAACAAGAAATTTATTACCTGCGATGGTAACTATGCAGCTGCGCATGTAGCGTATATGTTTAGTGAAGTAGCAGCTATTTATCCGATTACTCCTTCGTCAACTATGGCTGAATATGTTGATGAGTGGGCATCTTTCGGACGCAAAAATATCTTTGGAGACCAGGTTAAAGTTGTTGAAATGCAATCAGAAGGTGGTGCAGCAGGTGCTGTTCATGGTTCTTTACAAGCCGGTGCATTAACATCTACTTTTACGGCTTCACAGGGATTATTATTAATGATTCCTAACATGTATAAAATTTCTGGTGAGTTATTACCAGGTGTTTTTCACGTAAGTGCAAGAAGTTTAGCGGCTCAGGCATTATCAATATTTGGAGATCATAGTGACGTAATGAGTACACGTCATACTGGTTTTGCTATGTTAGCAACAGGTAGTGTTCAGGAAATTATGGATATTGCAGGTATTGCTCACTTAGCTTCTATTAAATCAAGAATTCCATTCTTACATTTCTTCGATGGTTTCAGAACATCTCACGAGATTCAAAAAGTTGAGTATTTCGAAAATGAAGATATGGCTAAACTGCTTGATTTTGAAGCATTGCAAGCGTTTAGAGATAATGCATTAAATCCGGAGCATCCTGTAACAAGGGGTACAGCTCAAAACCCTGATATTTATTTCCAGGCTCGTGAAGCTGCAAATAAATTCTACGATCCGATTCCGGACATGGTTGAAGGATATATGCAGGAAATCACTAAAATGACCGGTCGTGAATATCATCCATTTACGTACTATGGACACGAAGAAGCAGAGAATATTATCGTAGCAATGGGTTCTATAACTGCTACAATAAAGGAAACAATTGATTATAAAATAGCTCAGGGAGAAAAGGTTGGTTTAATTTCTGTTCATTTATACAGGCCATTCTCCGAGAAATATTTTATGAAAGTTCTTCCTAAATCAGTAAAACGTATTGCCGTATTAGATAGAACTAAAGAACCAGGAGCTAACGGAGAACCATTATACATGGACGTAAGAGAATTATTCTACGGAAAAGAAAATGCTCCAATGGTGATTGGTGGCCGTTATGGATTAAGTTCTAAAGATACTACTCCTGCAATGATTATATCTGTATATGATAACCTTGCAATGAATGAACCAAAAAATGGTTTCACTGTTGGTATCGTTGATGATGTTAAATTTACTTCATTACCATTATTACCGGAAATCAGTGTTGTTCCCAAAGGAACTTTCGAAGGAAAATTCTATGGTTTAGGTGCTGACGGTACGGTTGGTGCAAACAAAAACTCAATTAAAATTATAGGTGATACTACTGATAAGTATGCTCAAGCTTACTTTGCATATGATTCTAAAAAATCTGGTGGTATTACAACATCGCACTTACGTTTTGGAGATTCTCCAATTCGTTCACCTTACCTGGTTGGTACACCTGACTTTGTAGCATGTCATGTTCCTTCATATTTAAATAAATATGATATGTTAAAAGGAATTAAAGAAGGTGGTACTTTCTTATTAAATAGTATTTGGGATGCTGAAGAAACTAAAAATCATTTCCCGGATGAAATGAAGAAAACTTTAGCTGAAAAGAATATTAAAGTTTACATTATAAATGCTACTAAAATTGCTGACGAATTAGGATTAGGTAGTAGAACAAATACTATTCTTCAATCTGCTTTCTTTAAAATTTCAAATGTAATTCCTTATGAAACTGCAGTTGAAGAAATGAAGAAAGCTATTGTAAAATCTTACGGTAGAAAAGGTGAAGATATCGTTAACATGAACAAAGCGGCTGTTGATCGCGGTGGAGTTGTTGAGGAAGTTAAGATACCTGCAGAATGGAAGAAAATTGAAATTAAAGCAAAATCTGACGATAGAGATATTCCTGATTTCATTAAGAATATTGTTGAACCGATTAACGCACAAAAAGGAGATGATTTACCGGTAAGTGCATTTGTTGGAAGAGAAGATGGTACTTTTCCTGCTGGAACAACAGAATATGAAAAACGCGGTATTGCAGTTAATGTCCCTGAATGGATATCTGAAAACTGTATTCAGTGTAACCAATGTTCTTATGTTTGCCCGCATGCTGCAATTCGTCCATTTTTAATGACAGAAGAAGAAGTTGCGAATGCTCCTGAAGGAACTAGAGTTCTTCAAGGTACAGGTGGAACAAAAGAATACAAATTCAGAATTCAGGTTAGCCCACTCGATTGTTCAGGTTGTGGTAACTGTGCTGATATTTGTCCTTCTAAGACGAAAGCTTTAGAAATGAAGCCTCTCGATTCTCAAATGGAAGAAGCAGATCGTTGGACTTACATGCATAAAGAAGTTGGTTATAAGGATACTGTTTTACCAAAAGAAAAAAGTGTTAAGAATAGCCAATTTGCTCAACCATTATTCGAGTTTAGTGGTGCTTGTGCTGGTTGTGGTGAAACTCCATATATTAAAACAATCACTCAATTATATGGTGACCGTATGATGATCGCTAATGCAACAGGTTGTTCATCTATCTATGGTGGTTCTGCTCCTGCAACTCCGTATTGTGAGAATAAAGATGGTAAAGGTCCTGCTTGGGCTAACTCTTTATTCGAAGATAATGCAGAATATGGTTTAGGTATGCATATCGGTGTTGAAAAACTTCGTAAGCGTATCGGAGACAGAATGAACGAAACTATGAATGAAGTTGCTGCTGATACTCAAGCTGCATTCAAAGAGTGGATTGAAAAAATGTACGATGCAGAAGGTTCAAAAGAAGCATCTGTTAAAGTAATTGAAGCATGTAAGAAAGAAAAGAACCCGGTAGCAAAAGAAATACTGGATCTTGAACAATACTTAATCAAGAAATCTGTATGGATTTTTGGTGGTGACGGATGGGCATATGACATCGGTTATGGTGGTTTAGATCACGTACTAGGTTCAGGCGAAGATGTAAATGTTCTTGTTATGGATACTGAAGTTTATTCAAATACAGGTGGACAAGCATCTAAAGCAACTCCTGTCGGAGCTGTTGCTAAATTTGCTGCTGCTGGTATGAGAACAAGAAAGAAAGACCTTGGCATGATGGCAATGTCTTATGGTTATGTTTATGTTGCGCAAGTTGCAATGGGAGCAAGCCAGGCACAATTCTTTAAAGCATTAAAAGAAGCTGAAGCGTATCCGGGGCCATCTGTGATTATCGCTTATTCTCCTTGTATTAACCATGGATTAAAAGGAGGTATGGGTACATCGCAATATGAAACTAAATTAGCTGTTGAATGTGGTTACTGGCATAATTACCGCTATAATCCATTATTGGAAGCTGAAGGAAAGAATCCATTTGAATTAGATTCTAAAGAACCGGATTGGAGTAAATTCCAGGACTTCCTGAAGAGCGAGGTTCGTTATACTTCACTTCAGAAATCATTCCCGGAAGATGCACAAGTATTATTTGAGCAAGCTGAGAAAGATGCTAAATGGAGATATAACAGTTATAAAAGACTAACTACTGAATAATTTATATAATTTTATTTTGAAAAGGGTAGGACTTATGTCCTACCCTTTCTTATTGATATATTGTGTTATACACTGGTTTATTTAAAGAATATGATAAAATATTAAACAGAAATTGAACTAAATTTTTTGTAACTTGTTAGTAAAATATAAAGACACTAAAGTTTAATTTATAAAACCCTTATCAAATGGCAGACTTAACTACAACTTACATGGGCCTAAAACTAAAGAGCCCTATCATTGCTGGTTCGTGTAACTTATCAATGAAAAAAGAAAATGTCAAAGCTATGGAGGAAGCGGGAGTAGGAGCTATTGTTTACAAATCATTATTCGAAGAACAGGTAAATTTTGAAGCAGCAGACTTTGATGAAAGCATAGCTGCATATAATGACAGGCATGCTGAAATGACACGGATATACCCTGAAATGGAACATGCCGGGCCAAAAGAATTTCTAACTAACCTAAAAAAGATTAAGGAAATTGCAACAGTACCGATAATTGCTAGTATTAATGCACTGTATGAGGAAACTTGGGTTGAATATGCTAAATTAATCGAAGAAACCGGGGTTGATGCTTTAGAAATTAATTTATTTAAAGCTCCAAAGAAGTTTGAAGAAACGGCTCAGGATTCTGAAGCATTTAAATTAAATATAATTAAAAAAGTTAAAAAAGCGGTTAAAATTCCTGTTGCTGTGAAGCTGAGCCCATTTTATAGTAGTATTTTAAATCTTATTTCTGATATTGATAAAACAGGAGTTAGTAGTTTTGTTTTATTTAATAAGCTATTTGAGCCGGAAATAGATATAATGGACGAAAAACCTATTTTTCCATTTAATTTAAGCCATAAAGGAGACCATAGGTTACCTCTTCGTTTTGCCGGATTGTTGTATGGAAATATTAAAGCAGATATTTGTAGCTCTGGCGGCGTTTTTGATGGTGACGATGCAATTAAATTGTTATTAGCTGGTGCACAATCTGTTCAGGTGGTAAGTACTCTTTATAAGAACAAAATAGGACAGATAGCCAATATTAATAAAAGAATCAAGGATTGGATGGAGGATAAAGGGTATAAAACAATTGAAGATTTCAGAGGAAAATTATCAAGAAAAAATTGTAAAGATCCTTATGTTTACCTGAGAGCTCAGTATGTAGACGCTTTATTGCATAGTGCAGATGAGTTATTAAAAAAACATCCGGTGATTTAATTGATAGTTAGATATGTTTTAAAAGGCTCGGAATTTTTTTCTGAGCCTTTTAAGGTTTAATGTATTTTTCTTTTTATATAGCCGGAATAATCCTTTAAAGTTGGTTGATACTCCTCAAAAAGCAAATTTGATGAAATCATAAAATCAGCAGTAGAACGGTTGCAAGCCATGGGAATGTTGTAGAGTACAGCAATTCTCAATAAAGCTTTCACATCAACATCGTGAGGTTGCGGTTGCATGGGATCCCAAAGAAAAATCAAAAGGTCAATTTCACCTTCTGTGATCAAAGCCCCTAATTGTTGGTCTCCACCAAGTGGCCCGGATTTTAGTTTTTTGATTTTTAACTCCTGCTTATTTGATTGAGCTATTTTACTTTTTAATAAGTCCTCAATTAATCCACCTGTTGTGCCAGTACAAGTTAGATCATGGTTTAATAAAGTTTCCCAGTTGAATTCTACCCAATCCAATAAATCTTTTTTTCTATTATCATGAGCCACGAGGGCAATTCGTTTTTTCATCTCCATAATTTTTACTTTAATCTAATAATCACATCACCTTTAGAGACCATATCACCATGTTTGAAAAAGATTTCATCTACTTCACCATCAAATTCAGATACAATTTCATCGTACGTATAACCACTTTCAATGTAGCAAATTCTTTGTCCTTTTTTAACTTGATTTCCAAGTTCAATAGCTTGTTCTTCAATAAAATAATTTAGGTTGTAGAATATTTTACCCATATATGGCGATGCAATATCTTTTTTATTGGGGTCAGCCTTAACAGAACTTGAATCAGCTTTTGGTTTTCCTGCTTCAGCTTTTATTTTATTTAATTCATCATTGAAACGTTTTTTAGCCAACCCTGATTTATAATCGCGATATTGACGCTCATGCATAGCAAATTCAAAAAGTTCTTCATCATCTTCGCCCGGTTCCCAATTATTTTCTTCCATTTCTTTTCTATACTTATCCAGCTCGTTTGGATAATTGTCTTGAGGAACTCCGGTATAAAACTCTTTTTCCTGTTGTTTAGCTATATCTACAATTTCTTGCGATAATGTTCCGGGAAGTTTTCCCGCTCTTCCTAAGATCATATCCCAGGCATTGTTGTCGATTATTGAAAATTTGGGTTTATCCTGGATATCTTGCATTACATTTAGTAATGCTATGTTTTTAACATACTGACTAAATGGGGTTACCAATGGAGGATTTCCAAGTTTCGGCCATATATCAACAACTTCATCAAATAGTTTAACCAATAGATCATCTTCAGAAAGTGATTCTTTTCCCTGAGCTTCCAGCGTTTGATTTAAACCTTGATGAACACCTTTTAAATCAGCCATCATACTTCCCATCATTCCACCTGGTAGTCCGGATTGAACGAGTAATGATGACATGTATCTGTTTTTAGGATTGATGAAATACCCTAAGAAATCATCCATAAATTCCTGATTCAAAGCACGTGCTTTCATATAAGCCTTCATATTTATTTCAGGAACTTTAAATCCTGCATCCTTTAACATGGCTTGAATTGTAATTACATCAGGATGTACCATACCCCAAGAAAGAGGTTCCATTGCAACATCGACATAATCAACTCCGGCTTTTGCGACTTCTAACATGGAAGCAACCGAGAATCCGGGCCCCGAATGTCCATGATACTGTACAATTAGTTGAGGATATTTTTTCTTGATTTCACGGACCAATTTTCCAAGCGTTACCGGACGGCCAACTCCAGCCATATCCTTTAAGCAAATTTCATCCGCTCCATACTCGACTGCCTTGTCTACAACTCCCATAAAATATTCAACTGTATGAATATCGGAATGTGTAATACTCAAAGTTGCTTGCGAAATCATGCCTGCTTCCTTAGCATATTTTATTGATAGTTCCAGATTTCTATGATCATTTAGCCCACAAAACGAACGCGCTATATCAACTCCCTGAGCCTTTTTTACTTTGTACATTAATTTACGTACATCCGCTGGTACCGGAAACATTCTAATTCCATTTAATGCTCTTTCAAGCATATGTGTTTGTATACCTGCTTCATTAAACGGTTTTGTCCATTCTCTAACCGCTTTGTTAGGATTTTCACCATATAACAAATTTACTTGTTCAAATGCACCTCCATTTGTTTCAATTCTTGAAAAACACCCCATATCGATAATGACTGGAGCAATCTCTTTAAGTTGATCAACTCTGGGAACATACTTTCCGGATGATTGCCACATATCGCGATAAACTAAACTTAATTTGATTTCTTTACCCATAATTATAATTTATTAAAAATATTGAGGTTATAGAATTAGAAGTGTTTTATGTGATATTTGTACAAATACAAAATTCAATTTCTTCTTCAAAATTATCGAAATTTCCATATTAAATTTATGTTATAAAACGTAATTACTACGGTATTTATATAATATTTTGAACGCCATTTGTTTGTAAAAGGATGTTTTAAATCATATTATAAAGAATACAAGTTATGAAATTTTGAAACCATAAAAAATTATTATTAAATGGTATTATATAGCTTTATAGATATAAATTTTACCTTTGCACTTTAAATTTTATCAATTTTGGGAAGAATTTTAGCAATTGATTATGGAAGAAAAAGAGTTGGTTTAGCTGTTACAGATCCTCTAAAAATGATAGCTAATTCTTTAACAACTATCCATTCAAAAGATATTTGGGATTTTCTTAAAGAATATCTGGAGAAAGAAAATGTGGAATGTATTGTTGTTGGTTATCCGAAACAAATGAACAATGAAGCTTCAGAAGCTGTTAGGTTTGTAAATCCATTTTTGAAAAAATTGAGTAAAACATATCCTCATATGGATATAAAGTTGGTTGATGAAAGATTTACATCAAAAATGGCACATCAAACGATGATTGATGCAGGTTTAAAAAAGAAAGCAAGGCAAAATAAGGCTTTGGTTGATACAATTAGCGCAACAATTATTTTACAATCATATTTAGAACAAAGAATTAAATAAAATGATTTACCCGATAGTAATATATGGATCACCGGTATTAAGAAAAGTGGCACAGGAAATTGATAAGGATTATCCTGAACTGGATAAATTTATTGAAGATATGTGGAATACAATGTATCATTCGGATGGAGTTGGCTTGGCTGCACCTCAGGTAGGAAAGTCTATACGTTTATTTGTTATAGATGGTTCACCTTTTGAAGAAGATGATCCTAAAATGAAAGAATTTAAAAAAGTATTTATCAATGCAAAAATTATTGATGAAGGCAATGAAGGGATTATAATGAACGAAGGCTGCTTAAGTATTCCATTACTTCGTGAAGATGTAGAACGTCCGGTTAAAATTAGGATGGAGTATTATGATGAAAATTTTAATTTTCACGATGAGTGGTTCGAGGGAATGGCTGCAAGAATTATTCAGCATGAATATGATCATACGCAAGGGATCATGTTTACCGATAAGGTTGCACCTATAAAAAAACGATTATTAAAAGGGAAATTACAAGCTATTTCAAAGGGTAGATTTAATGTAGACTATAAAGTAAAACTTACTAAATAATATAAAGTATCGCTTATTTAAAGAGGTTGTCCAAAAAGTAAGCATATGTGATTTTCATCATCTTTCTGCCCCAAACCCTAAAGCCTGCCTTGTCGGCAGACAGGGGTGAAGATGTTGAAAATCAGGACTCCCTTTAGGGAAGGGGCAAATTCTGATTTTCAGATATAGATGTAAAACTAGACTTTTTGGACAGCCCCTTTTATTGTTTAAACTTTTCTTCTTGGGTTTAGTCTAAAAAGTAATTTGAACACATCATTAGCTTAGGTGTTTTAAAATTTATAACTTTTAAATTTATACCGCATTAAACCAAATCAATATAAAAAATGAGAATTTTACGTAACAAACAAGTTAGCTTTAGAGCTCTTATAATACAACTTGTGGTTGTATTTTTATTTTCTTCAATTAATCTTTTTGCAAAAAAGGAAGAACCTAAAAAAGAAGAAGATCCAATTAATTCAGGAATTTTAAGCGGATTAAAATTCCGAAGTTTGGGGCCAGCATATGCTTCGGGTCGTATTGCAGATTTTGCAGTAAACAGTGATAATCCATCAGAGTATTATGTTGCTGTAGCTTCAGGTAATATCTGGAAGACTATAAATAAAGGAATAACATTCAAACCCGTGTTCGAAACTTATGGTACATACTCGATAGGTGCTTTGGCTATGGATCCAACAAATTCTAATGTTGTTTGGGCAGGTACCGGAGAAAATAATCATCAACGTGCCCTTGGATATGGAGATGGAATTTACAAAACAGTTGATGGAGGAGAATCGTGGAAAAATATGGGATTAAAAGAGTCACGCCATATTGGAATGATTGCTATCGATCCTACAAATACCGATATTGTTTATGTTGCAGCTGAAGGTTCTGCGTGGGGACCTGGTGGAGAAAGAGGATTATATAAAACGAATGATGGTGGAAAATCATGGAATAAAGTTTTAAATATTAGTGAAAATACAGGTGTTAATAATGTTGTGTTAGATCCTAGAGATCCTAATGTAATTTATGTAACAACAGAACAGCGTCGTCGTCATGTTCACACTAAAATTGGAGGAGGGCCTGAATCGGGAGTTCAAAAATCTACGGATGGTGGAAAAACATGGAGAAAAATAGAAAAAGGTCTTCCCACAGTTCATAAAGGAGGAATGGGAATTGCAATATCTCCTGTTAATCCCGATTATTTATTTTTAATTGTTGAGGCGGCTGAAAATAAAGGAGGATTTTACCGTTCTACAAATAGGGGAGAATCTTGGGAAAAAATGAGTGATCATACTTCAAGCGGACAATATTATAATGAAATTTATTGTGATCCGGTTGATATTGATAAAGTGTTTTCTGTAGAAACCTTTTCTCATGTAACATATGATGGTGGAAAAACATGGAAGAGGCTGGGGTTAAGTGATAGACATGTGGATGACCATGCACTATGGATTGATCCTAATAATACCGACCACTGGATAATTGGTGGAGATGGTGGGATTTATATAACATATGATAATGGTAAAAATTACAGACAGGTATCAAATTTACCGGTTACTCAATTTTATCGTGTAGGAGTAGATTATGATTATCCATTTTATAACGTAACCGGAGGAACACAAGATAATAATAGTTGTGTAGGACCTTCAAGAACCATTAGTAGAGGAGGAATTACCAGTGGTGACTGGATTGTTACAATAGGAGGTGATGGATTCTGGTCTCAGATTGATCCAACAGACCCAAATATTATTTATAATGAGTATCAGTACGGAAATGTATATCGTTATGATAAGAAAAGCGGTGAGCGCCTTTACATTAAACCACAACCGGCAAAAGGCGAACCTACTTACAAATGGAACTGGAATGCGCCTTTAATTATTAGTCCGCATAAAAATACACGTTTATATATGGCTGCAGAAGTTGTATTTAAAAGTGAAGACAGAGGAAATACCTGGGAAGTAATTAGTGATGATTTAACTGCAAAGATTGATCGTAATACGTGGCCTGTAATGGGTAAATATTGGAGTGCCGATGCAGTTAAAAAAGACGTTTCTACTTCTCTTTTTGGAATGATGGTTTCATTGGTTGAATCACCCGTAAAAGAAGGTTTAATATATGCCGGAACAGATGATGGAGTAATATCTGTTACAGAAGATGGAGGCCAAAATTGGAGACAAATCAAATCATTCCCTGGTATCCCTGCAAATACTTATGTTAGTGATATTTTTGCATCAAGGCATGATGAGAATGTTGTATACGCTTCATTCGATAATAGAAAGAGAGATGATTTTAAACCGTATTTATTGATCAGTACAGATAAAGGAAATACCTGGAAACAAATTACTACGGGATTTCCTGAAAATGGAACGGTTCACACAATAGAACAAGATCATATAGATAAAGATTTATTATTTGCAGGAACAGAATTTGGTGCATTCTTTTCATATAACGGAGGTCAGAAATGGGTTCAATTAAAAGCTGGGTTACCTACTATTTCAGTAAGAGATATGGTTATCCAAACCAGAGAAAGCGACTTGGTTATGGCTACATTTGGCAGAGGATTTTATATTTTAGATGACTATTCACCATTACGCGAAGTAAAACCTGTTTTAATAGATAAGAATATTCATCTATTTTCAATTAAGGATGCTTTAGTGTATGTTCAAACAGGTAAAAAATACGGACAGGGTGCAACATATTATACATCACCAAACCCTGAGTTTGGAGCTACATTTACTTATTATGCGAAAGAAGTTCCAAAAACTGATAAAGAAAAAAGAAAAGAAAAGGAGAAAGAACTATTTAAAGCAGGAAAGCCGATTCCTCAACCTTCATGGAAAGCTTTAGAAGATGAAGCCAAAGAAATAGCACCATATTTGATCTTTACCATTAAGGATAAGGATGGATATATTATCAAAAAAATAAATAAAAAACCATCAAAAGGAATTAATAGGGTAAACTGGGATTTAAGATATGAAAGTACTTTCCCTACAAGGTTATCTAAAGATAAATTCGATCCTTTTAAAGAAGGTAGAAGTTTTTGGTTAGTATTACCGGGCCAGTACACAGTTTCAGTATCAATGTACGAGAAAGGAGAAATCAAGGAATTAGTATCGGATATGGAATTTACAGTTAAGGCTTTGAATAATACTTCTTTACCAGCTGCAAATCGCGAAGATATGGTTAAATTTCAAAGAAATGTTGCAGAATTAACCAGGATTATGGCAGGCGCTGTTGAATTTAATGAAGAATTAATTGAAAAAATTAGATACTTAAAGCAGGCAATAGTTACAACTCCAGATGCAACTAATGATTTACTGGTTGAAGCAGAAAGAATAGAAAAGGAATTGGAAGATATCCTATTTGCTTTTGAGGGAAGCAGGCCAAAAGCAAGTGATGAAGAAATTCCTCCAAGACAGGTTCCGTTAGAAAACAGACTTCAATATATATTATGGGGCCAGTCTGGTTCGACCTCTGATATCACAAGCACAAGTAAAATGGCTTATGATATTATACAAGAAGAACTTCCAGGGTTAGTAAATAAACTTAAAGATCTTTCTAATAATGATATAAAGAACTTGGAAGATAAAATAGAAGATGCCAAAGCACCTTGGACTCCGGGAAGAATCCCAGAGTTTAACTAATTGAACAAATAATAAACACTCAATGTTATAAAAGCAGGGATTGAAAATTCCTGCTTTTTTTCGTACATTTGATAAACGTCACTTTTTTGGTGATAAATGAACATAATTAATTTTTTAACGAAGAAACTAACGTTTTGCCTATCCGTATATTTGCATAGTAATGGTAGAACTTTAGTATTAAATTTTTATTAAATTAGTTAAATAATGAAAAAGGTAGGATTATTATTAGTAGGATTGGCGATCATTATAATGTGTGGCGCTTGTAACACAAATAAATATTGCCCGGCATATGCTAATAATTCAGTTGAGGTTGAACTAAAAGTATAAATTTCTAATTGTAATTTTTTTTTTTTAGATTTGATATCGTTAATCTGAAAAAGTAATAATGAAAAAACAAACAAACACTAAATAAGAACTAGACCATCATGAAAAAGATTATTGTAGCAGTTTTATTGTCTCTTTTTATAGTAGCAATTTTAAGTTCATGCAAAAGCAAGGATTGCCCTGCTTATGGACAGGTAGAGGTTGAACAGACTGAAATTAACGGATAATAAATAACAGATTTTTTTTATAAAAGGAAAATTGAGTATTTGCTCAAAATCTGTCTCGAAATGATTAATTTTGCCTTTGAGACAGTTTTTTTATTTATATGAATCTTAGATTCTTACTTTCAATAGTTATACTTTCCAATTTTATTACTGCATACGGTCAGGATCTGACTGAAAATATGCCAAAGATTTTCTATAAAAATGAAAAAGCGATAGGTGTTCAGTTAAACACTAATGGATGGGGAATTGGATACAGATATGGGGATCGAATTAATTATTTCGAGAAAAGAATTTATGAAGTAGATTTTTCAATTATAAAGCACCCAAAGGAAGTAAAATCTTCATCTACTTTTATCTCATCAGAATCATTTGTATTTGGAAAATTAAATTATGTTTTCGATTTACGAGTAGGTTATGGTAAACAAAATGAAATGTTTAGTAAACGTGACCCGGGAAGTGTTGCAATCAGATATTATTATTCTGTTGGTCCGTCAGTTGCAATACAAAAACCAATTTATTATGAAATATTGTACCCGGTAAACGATAGTGTTTATGGTATCCGAAAAGAAAAATTCAATGCAGATATTCATACTTCAGGTGATATTAATGGTAAAACTTCATTTTTTGATGGTATTGATGAAATTTCATTAGTGCCCGGAGCCTTCTTTAAATTTGGTATAAATTTTGAATTTAGCCAATCGGAGACTTTAATACATGCACTAGAAGCCGGTGCAATGGTACAAACCTATTTGGATAACCTTGAGATTATGGATGTGGATGATAATCAGCAATTATACTTTACATTATTTGTCAGTTATCGTTTTGGAAAAATTATTAACGCTCAGGAAATTTCAGAAGAATATCTTAAAAGACGAAAAAAAAGGTATAAGCTTTTCAATCGGTTATAAACTTGTTTATTAATAATTAGTTAACCTAACGTATTCAATAAATAATAAAATTTCCGGTATTTATGAATTACAGGTTAACGTAACAAGAAAAATAAAGGGTATAAAAACAACAAATTAGTTATTATTTCTTCGTTAAAGGATTAATTTATAAATCTCATGAATTAATCAGGTTAGATTAATTCTTATTAAATCCTTGAAGATATCAGTCAGAATATATAATTTTGATTTCTAAATTATTTTTCACCTCAAAAAAACGAAGAAATGTCAAAAATAAAAGTTGCAATCAACGGTTTTGGAAGAATAGGCCGTAATGTTTTCAAAATTGCTCTTGAAAGAGAAGATATTGAAATAGTAGGTATCAATGATTTAACTGATACCAAAACCTTAGCACATTTGTTAAAATATGATTCAACGCAAGGAAAATTTAATGGGGAAGTATCATTCGATGATGAAGGTATAATTGTTAATAGAAAAAAAGTTAAGGTAAGTGCAGAAAGAAGTCCGATCAATATTCCTTGGGGGGAAACGCCAGATGTTGTGGTTGAATCAACAGGTATTTTTAGAAAAAAAGAAAGTGAAAAAGGAGGATATGGTGATCACCTTAAAAATGGAGCTAAGAAAGTAGTGCTTACAGTACCTGCAAAGGATCAGATCGATAATATGATCGTTCTGGGAGTGAACAATGAAAATTTAAGATCGGAAGATGAATGTGTTTCGAATGCATCTTGTACCACTAACTGCTTAGCTCCTGTAGTTAAAGTATTAAATGATAAATTTGGTGTTGAAAATGGATTTATGACTACTGTTCACTCATATACTAATGACCAAATGATTTTAGATGCACCTCATTCTGATTTACGTCGTGCAAGGTCAGCAGCAGTTTCTCAAATACCTACTACAACCGGAGCAGCAACTGCAGTAGGAAAAATCTTACCTGAGTTAAAAGGTAAATTAGATGGTATGGCAGTACGCGTTCCAACAGCAACCGGTTCAATGGTTGATTTGGTAGCTAATCTTAAACGCGAAGTAACAATTGAAGAAGTTAATACAGCAATGAAAGAGGCTGCAGAAGGTACAATGAAAGGAATTCTTGAATATACGGAAGATCCAATTGTTTCTGTGGACATCATTCATAATCCACACTCATCAATTTTCGATGCACTTAGTACAATGGTAATGGGAAAAACAGTAAAAGTCATTTCATGGTACGATAACGAGTGGGGTTATTCATGTAGAGTAGTTGATTTAATTGAAAAGTTATTTTAATAACATTAATAACATTGTATATACAAAAGAAAGAGCCTGACAATTTTTTGTCAGGCTTTTTGTTATTTTATCTTTGCTAATAAATCTCAACCAGTTTAAAAGGAACATCAATAATGGTTTGATAGTGTTTGCCCAGTTCGAGAACTGCTTCATCATCTTCTTCGTAATACCAGTTTATTTTACAGTTATGTCCTTTAATTTTATACTCCTGGAACAAATAGAAAAAATCCAGAATAAATTTTGATGATCCGCTATTTATATATTCAAGTTGAACATTAACTAATGTTTCAGCCTGAGGGTTTTTAAAATATTCATTCACCCAATCAAAAAGTTTATTATAAAAATCTTCTGGATTTTCAGGAATTGATCTGCCAATTATTT
The DNA here is from genome assembly GCA_028282785.1 of Bacteroidales bacterium. GTDB lineage: Bacteria > Bacteroidota > Bacteroidia > Bacteroidales > UBA12077 > UBA12077. Next base: position 30,643 of record JANQHE010000016.1, read on the forward strand.
TTAATATACCAGATTGGGCATCGAAATTTACATAAGGAGTTTTAACCGTTTTTTCAATAACCAATTCTTTCATAATTATGTGTTATTCGTAACGTAATGATATTATTGGATCAAGTTTCGAAGCTTTAATTGCAGGAAACAATCCGGATACTAATCCAACAGCAAAACATAATGCTATACCTATAAGCATCCATTTCCACGGAACTATAAAAGCCCCTCCAGTTACTAAAGATACAACATTTCCGATAAAAATGCCTAATATAATACCTAAAATTCCGCCAAGTTGCCCTATTAATATAGATTCATAAAGGAATTGACGCCTTATAATAGATATTTTAGCACCAATTGCCTTCCGAATTCCAATTTCCCTGGTTCTTTCTGTAACGGATACGAGCATTATATTCATTAAACCTATTGCTGCTCCTAATAACGTAATTACCCCAATAATGGTTGCGGCTTTGTTGACAATCTTAATATTTTTTATCAACATATTTGATAAATTATCACTTGATTCAATAGAGAAATTATCTTTTTCAAAACTTCTTAATTTTCTAATCACCCTAAAAATTCCTTGTGCTTCATTTATTGATGCTCTGAACAGGGTCGAGTTATTAGGTAAAACAGAAATTCTAAAATTCATATTTGGCCGTGAAAAGTATTGACGAACACTTGTAATTGGTAATATACATATTTTATCTCCGGTAGATCCAAAGCTTGAACCTTTTTCTTTTAGTACTCCAATTACTTTATATTTACCGTTTCCAATGCGAATTATTTTATCTAATGGATCTTCACCTTCTTCAAAAACATCTTTTACCAGTCCATATCCGATAATTACAACATGCGCATTCGATTCCAAATCATTGATTGTTAAATTTCTTCCTTCCTCTATTTCATAGCCGGAAGTAATTAGATAGTTTTCATCCGAACCTATTACCGGGATATTAGGATTAGTTTTTTTTGATTTGTATTTTATCGTAGCAATATCTGTTGCATGTGTTGAAATTGAAACCAATGCCGGAAAATTAAATTCATTTTTAAATTTCGATGCTTCGCGAAACTCAATGCTTCTATATCTCTCTACCCTTCCTCCAATAGTAATTCTACTATCACGATTAACTATAGAAAAGGTATTCGCTCCCATGTTTCTAAACTCATTGCTTATAGAACTTTTTATAGCATCTATGGCTGTTCTAATTCCTACTAAAGCCATAATACCAAATGCAATAATAAAAATGGTAAGAATTGTTCTTAACAAATTTGATCGAATTGAACTAAATGCAATTCTTAAATTTTCTCTGAATAGGCTTTTTGAAAACATACTCTATGTTTATATCTCCAAATTTAATATAAGTGTATAAGGTAACAAACAAAATTTTGTTTTTATATATTGAAATCATTGACCTTGATTGATGAAATTTGTAATTTTACTTCTATACATTGGCAAATTCTATGAAAAATGCTAATTATAATCGAATGATTTTGATAACTTATCATATCAGATTAAATCAAAATAATAAATACAAAAATTATGTTTACACCCAAAACGAATTATGCAAAAATTGCATTTGACGCTATTTTGTTTTTTGTTTCCACAGGGCAGGTAGGAAAAACAAATGAAAGTAAAATTTCTAGTGACCTAAAGTTAAAAATGGCATGTATAGTTTCAATTTATGATTTGAATGATAATCTTATTGGGCAGTACGGAAATGTGAACCCTAAAAATGATCTTTTATATGATGAAATTATTGAAAATGCGATAGGAGCAGCTTCAAAAGATAAAAGCAACAAGCCTATAAAAAATGATCAGTTGAATCAAATAAAGGTATTTGTTGATGTTTTATCATCACCACATGAAATTGAGGATAAAGCTGAACTCAAACCTCAAAAACATGGTTTAATTATTAAAGATAAAACAGGAAAAACCGGATTTATTATGCCAAATATGAAAGGGATTAAAACTGTAGATAAACAAATTGAAAAAGTAAAATTTGATTACAAAATAACTGAAGATGTTGAGAATTTGGAATTGTATTATTTTAAATCAACACGTTACGATTAGTATGTTGAAGAGTATTAAAATAAATGTTTATGGTAAAGTTCAAGGAGTTGGATTTCGATACAGCACTTTACAAAAGGCAAATGAACTGGGAATAACAGGATTTGTTAAAAATAGAAATGATGGCAGTGTTTACATTGAAGCGGACGGTGAACCGGAAGTATTGGAACAATTTATTCTTTGGTGTAAGCAAGGCCCTTCATGGTCGCGTGTAGATGACATTAAAGTGGTTGAAATTCCTTACAATAATTACGGGAACTTTGGAATAAAATAAATATGGAAGCACTTTACTATCACAAAGAAAGCAATAATCAGGTTGTTTGCAGTTTATGCCCTCATAATTGTAGAATTAGTGATAGTAAGGCTGGAATATGTAAAGTTCGCCAAAATAAAAGCGGGGTTCTTACTACAAAGAATTATGGTAGAGTTTCATCAATAGGTTTTGACCCGATTGAGAAAAAACCTTTATATCATTTTTACCCGGGATCCGAGATTTTATCGATTGGAAGTGTCGGATGTAACTTACAGTGTCAGTTTTGTCAGAATTGGCAGATTTCTCAAACTTCTGTTGAAGATTTTAAAAGAAGAACTGAAAAAATCGGTTCTGATGAAATTATAAAAATAGCACGCTCCAAAGAGAGAAACTCCGGTATTGCTTATACATACAACGAACCAACTGTTTTTTTTGAGTTTATGTTGGATACAGCTAAGAAGGCAAAAGAAAATAATTTGAATAATGTTGTGGTTACCAATGGTTTTATTAATCAGGAACCGTTAAATGAGCTAAATAATTTTATCGATGCATATAGTGTGGATTTAAAAGCATTTAATGAAGCATTTTTCATAAAGTATACCAAATCAGGATTAGAAGCTGTTAAAAATACTTTGATAAATATAGCTAAAGCAAATAAACATCTCGAAATTACTAATTTAGTTATCCCTGGATTAAATGACGATAAAAAAGAATTCAGGTTAATGGTAAAATGGATAGCTGAAAATATTGGTAACCAAACGGTTTTGCATATTTCGAAATATTATCCAACCTATAAATTAAAAGTAGAATCTACGCCTATTGAAAAAATGTTGGAATTAAACCGGATAGCTAATGAATACCTGGATTATGTTTTCCTGGGTAATGTCCTGTTACCCGAAAGTAACAATACAAATTGCCCTGGCTGTGGAGAATTACTGATTAGTAGAACCGGATATGTGGTTCGGAAACATAATGTTAACAGTTATGGAAACTGTATAAACTGTGATACTCACGTATTTGATTATTTAAATTAGAAGTTATGAAGGTTAGAAAGTCAGCAGTGGCTGGTAGATTTTATCCGGCCGATAAAGATGCTTTAATTGAGCAATTGGAGTCGATTAGAAAAAAGGAACTCGCAAATATAAATATTGATCTAAAAAATAATCATTTGGTTGGTGGTGTAGTTCCGCATGCTGGCTATATGTTTTCTGCATATCAGGCAGTACATTTTTTTGAAATTATTAAGCAAACCGATCAAAGATTTGATACCATCGTGATCGTAAATCCAAATCACACAGGATTGGGGCATGAAATAGCTTTTGATTCGAATGATTTTTGGGAAACACCATTAGGAACAGTTTCTTTGGATATAGATTTTGGTTTAAAACTAGGAGTAGAATTTTCTGAAATTGAACAAAGACAAGAACATTCAGGAGAAGTAATGGTACCCTTTCTTCAATATTTTCTGGATTATGAGTACAAAATTGCACCAATTACTTTATCAAATCAAACATTTAAGAATGCAAAGCTTTTGGCAGAAAGAATAAAAGAAAGTGCTTCAATACTTGATAGAAAAATATTGTTTATTGCATCTTCGGATTTTTCTCATTTTTTATCTCCGGAAGAAGGAAAAGAAAAAGATTCATATGTATTGGAAAATATCAGGGGATTAAATGCAGAAGCGATTGAAAAGGTGGTTAGAAAAAAGAATATTTCGGTTTGTGGATTTGGACCAATTATGACATTGATTGAATATTCGAAGCTTATTAGTGTAAATCCCAAAGTTAACATATTAAAAATCGGGCATTCAGGCGAAGTTATTCCTTCAAACGAAGTAGTGGATTATGTATCTATATTTTTCTCTTATTAACAATTGCAATTTTTAAAATAAATAACAAATACTATATTTGAATAGAAAATTGTAATATGGCTGGGAAATTAATAGAATGGCTTGAGTCGCATATGACATCGTGTACCTTTAAAAAGTATTTAGGAGTTGAATGCCCGGGGTGTGGAATGCAAAGATCATTTATTGAACTTTTAAAAGGTAATCTGTATGAGAGTTTTGTCCTATATCCGGCATTAATACCTACCATTTTTTTGATGTCATATTTGGTATTACATTTAATTTTTAAGTTCAAAAACGGAGCAAATATTTTAAAAATAACGTTCATAATTAACGTATCTATAATGGTTTTAAACTATATTTATAAATTATTAACTTAAAGATCTTAATTAAATGGAAAACGAAACAACTACGCAGCAACCAAATGTTAATTCTTCAGCTCTACAAACACTGCCAAATTCGACGGGTGTTTTGGTATTGGGTATTTTATCGATCGTGATGTGTTTTTGCTATGGTTTATTTGGAGTGGTTCTGGGAATTATAGCATTGGTATTATCTGGCAAAGCTAAAGCTCTTTATAACGAAAACCCTTCTTTGTATACCGAGGGATCCTTTAAAAATATGAAAGCTGGTAGAATATGTGCTATAATTGGCACAGCACTATCATCACTTTATATTGTTGTAGTTATTATTTATGTGGCTATTGTAGGAGTAGCACTTGGTACATTGTTTACCCAGTTCCCTTGGGAATCATTCTAGAACTAAATTAAGTTTACTATAAATACGGGTGATCATTTAATGATCATCCTTTTTTATTTTGTGCACAAAATCCGTAATTTTCGGACATGGAATTTAACCAATGCAAAGATTCATTTATTCAACTTGGAGAGTTTCTGAGGAACTATTCGGATGGAAATTTAGATTCGGAATATAGTGTTAAGCTAAATAATATTGTATTGAACGATCATATTTTAAATCCATGGTTTACAGAACAAAACATTAAATACGCAATTTCAGCTATTGGAGAATCTCTTATACCTGAAAAATTAGAAAAGTGGGTAAGTAAATATGCTGATTTAGAAGAAAGAAAAGTGAAAAAAAATGTGGGAGTTATTACTGCCGGAAATATTCCTCTGGTTGGATTTCATGATTTTCTTACTGTTTTGATTTCGGGAAATAAATTCGTTGGTAAACTATCAACCAAAGATAATCGCTTATTAAAATTTATTGCAGATTATTTAATAAACCTGAATGAAGATTTTACGAATTTAATTGAATTCACTGAAGATAAACTTGAAAACTTTGATGCAGTAATTGCAACCGGTAGCAATAATACATCCCGGTATTTTGAATATTACTTTGGAAAGTATCCTCATATTATACGTAAAAACAGAAATTCCATTGCTATTTTGGAGGGAATGGAAACAAAAGAGGAACTAAGAGCATTAGGAAACGATCTGTTTAATTATTTTGGTTTAGGATGTAGAAATGTATCAAAGATCTTCTTTCCTTCAGATTATACTTTTGATACTTTTTTTGAAAATTTGCAGGGATTTTTTCCTATTTATAATCATAACAAATATGCCAATAATTATGATTACAATAAATCCATTTACTTGATGAATCAAATTCAGCATTTCGATAATGGGTTTGTTATTTTAAAAGAGGATGAAGGCCTTTCATCTCCTATTGGAGTTATTTATTTTCAATATTATGATGATATAAATAATGTAAAAGAATACATTCGTTTAAATAAAGATCAAATTCAATGTGTGGTTTCCAGGCCAAACCTTATCGAAAATAATGTTCTTTTTGGAAAAGCACAACAGCCTGAATTATGGGATTATGCGGATAATATTGACACCATGGAGTTTTTATTAAGATTATAAATCGGTTTATGCATACTCTTATTGTAATATTAGGGCCAACAGGAATCGGGAAAACAGATTTAAGTATAGAAATTGCACAGGAATTTAATACCGAAATTATTTCTTCGGATTCAAGGCAGGTATATAAGGAACTAAAAATAGGAACAGCAGTTCCAACTGAAGATCAGTTATCCAAGGTTAAACACCATTTTATCGGAAATAAATCTATTTATGATTATTACAATGCAAGTATGTTTGAGCTTGAAGTGCTCGATACTTTGAAAGAGCTTTTTCGGAAAAATAATCAAGTTGTAATGACTGGAGGTTCCGGAATGTACATCAATGCAGTTTGTAATGGAATCGATGAATTACCTACCATAGATCTTAAGTTACGCAATGATTTGATTAAAAAGTATGAAGAAGAAGGTTTAGAAAGTTTAAGATTACAGTTGAAAATGCTCGATCCCATATCATATGAAAAAATTGATTTAAAAAATCCCAAAAGAATACTTAAAGCGTTGGAGGTAACAATACAAAGCGGAAAGCCATATTCTTCCTTTTTAACAGAATTGAAAAAGGAGCGCGATTTTAATATTTTAAAAATCGGATTACAAAGGGAACGTGAAGAATTATACGAAAGAATAAATATTCGTGTTGATCAGATGGTAGAGGAAGGATTGATTGAAGAAGCAAAGATATATTATAAAGATCGTCAATTAAACTCCTTAAATACTGTGGGTTATAAAGAATTATTCGAGTGCTTTGAAGGAAAGATAACTCAAGAAAAAGCTATTGAACTCATTAAAAGGAATTCCAGGCATTACGCAAAAAGACAAATTTCCTGGTTTTCTCGCGATAAAGAAATTGTTTGGTTTCATCCGGAAAAAAAGGAGAATATGATAGAATTTATTAAATCAAAACTTTGAATGAATTCAAGGATTAACAGATATATCATCCGTGTTTATGCTCTTATATTAAATTCAAATGAAGAGATCTTAATTAGCGATGAATTTCAATTAGATATGCGAATGACTAAATTTCCCGGTGGAGGAATGCATTTTGGCGAGGGAGCAATTGATTGTATTAAAAGAGAGGCTATCGAAGAATTTGGGCAGGAAATTGAGGTGTTAGACCATTTTTATACTACGGATTATTTCCAACCAGCACAATTTTATAATGATGCTCAATTGGTAAGTATTTATTATTTTGCGAAATTTATTGATACGATAAGATTTAAGATTTTAGGGAAACCATTTGATTATGAAGAAGAAAAGAATGGAGCACAGTCATTTCGTTGGGTTAAACTTGATGAATTGAAAGTTGAAGGAATGACCTTTCCGGTTGATAAAAAAGTTGTAAATCTCCTAAAAGAGAAGTATTGTAATGATTAAATTTAGCGTAATAATACCCGTATATAACCGCCCTGATGAGTTGAAAGAGCTTTTGGAAAGCTTAAAGAATCAAACTTATAAGAATTTTGAAGTGATCGTAGTAGAGGATGGCTCCGAACTGAAAAGTGATAAAATAGTTGAAGATTACCAAGAAGATTTAGAACTGAAATATTTCTTTAAACCGAATTCAGGACCCGGTCAATCAAGAAATTACGGATCTGAAAGAGCAGAAGGGGATTACCATATTTTCTTCGATAGTGACTGTATAATTCCTGGAAAGTATTTTGAAATTGTAAATAAAAGATTGGAAAAAGAACCGGTAGATGCCTATGGAGGCCCGGATATGGCACATCCGGATTTTACACCTGTTCAAAAATCCATTAATTATTCAATGACTTCCTTTTTTACCACAGGAGGTATTCGTGGTGGCATGAAGAATGAAAAGAAATTTCATCCACGAAGTTTTAATATGGGTTTTACTAAGGAAGTTTTTGGAAAAACAAAGGGATTCTCAAAGATGCGTTTTGGAGAAGATGTTGATATGAGTCTTAGAATTATTGAAAATGGATTTTCAACAACATTAATTAAAGAAGCTGCAGTTTATCATAAAAGAAGAGTTGACTTTAGAAAATTTTTTAAACAGGTTTATAATTCGGGAATTGCAAGAATCAATTTATATAAACGACATCCAAAATCATTAAAACCGGTACATTTTCTTCCAGCCTTATTTTTACTGGGAACAATCTTTCTTTTAATATTTAGTTTATTCAGTTTGTACTTTTTAATACCACTTGGATTTTTTGCTATAATTATTTTTTTTGATTCATTAAGGTTAAATAGAAATATAAAAGTTGCATTTCTTTCAATAATTGCAAGTTTTATTCAGTTAACTGCCTATGGATCTGGATTTATAAAATCGTTCAATAAACGGCTTATTTTAAAGCAGAATGAATTTCACGCTTATAAGAAAAATTTCTATAAATAGTTTTAAATTTTATTTTCAACCTGGTAATGATTACGATCGCTTGAACTTCTTGAAATCAATTCACCAATGAATCCTGCTAAAAAAAGCTGGGTACCAATAATCATTGCGGTTAGTGAAATATAAAAATAAGGGCTGGACGTAACCAAAGGGGCTTTTGCACCTTTCCAAACAGAAATTAGTTTTTCAGCTCCCAGCCACCCGGCAGCAATAAAGCCTGCAATGAACATTAATGAACCAAGTGTTCCGAAAAACTGCATTGGCTTTTTGCCGAATCGCGAAATGAATGAAATTGTTATAAGATCGAACATTCCACGAAAACGCCCAAAACCATATTTGGAAACTCCAAATTTCCGTGCCTGATGGTGCACAATTTTTTCACCAATATTTTTGAAACCGGCAGCTTTTGCTAATACAGGCATATATCTATGCATATCGCCATATACTTCAATGCTCTTTACAACTTCACGACTGTATGCTTTTAAACCACAATTAAAATCATGAAGCTTTATTCCGGTCATCATTCTAACAAGACGATTATATATTTTACTTGGGAACCTTTTTGAAAAAGGATCATGTCGTTTTTTTTTCCAACCGGAAACCAGATCAAATCCTTCTTCTTTAATCATTCTGTATAGTTCCGGAATTTCTTCGGGACTGTCTTGCAAGTCCGCATCCATTGTAATAACAATATCACCCTCTACCTCTTGGAAACCAGTATGTAATGCTGCAGATTTGCCATAGTTTTTTTGGAATTTTATTCCTTTTATTTCCTGATGTTTCTTTTTTAAATCATTAACAACTTGCCAGGATTTGTCTTTACTTCCATCGTCAACCATAACAACTTCGTAACTAAGTTGACTTTGTTCCATAACCCGTTTTATCCAATCCAGTAATTCAACAAGAGATTCTTCTTCGTTATATAAAGGTACTACAATTGAAACATCCATTTTCTTTAAAAATTAAAAAAGCTTGTCAAAAATAACGAATTATTCTTAACAAGCTTAACAATATAACTTTTAATGAAACTATTCCTCAATATCTTGCATTGCCGACTGGTAAGGATCACCTTGTTTTTTTACAAAAATTGATGTGATTAGGGAGATGATAAATCCCCAAAATGCACTCCCAATTATTCCAAAGGCTAACATTAATCCCGGTTTTGTCCATTTTTTTTGCATTTCAAGAGATAGCTCTATTTGCTCATCAGAAAGTCCCTTGTTTAATAATTGCTCTTCGGTTTCAGCAAGTAATTTAACCATATAATCAGGATCTACTGCCTTAATATGAATTAGAAAGTAGATTGAGCTTATAATTGCTCCAACAAGAACAATTATCATACTTATTCCCAATGCTCTTCCATAATTAATGGATCCATCTAAATAGTTGTCACGATAAGATTTTGCCCCATAAAATACCATTATTGCCATTATTAAGAAGCCTACATATCTTAAAACTTTATTGAAATCTTGATTAAAAACGTAAAGTATAACTGTATAAATTATAAGGATCAGTCCGAGAATGGCACCGTACATAAATCCTGCTTTCCAAATAGAGTTGCTTTTTTCTTCCATAGATATTAGAGTTTAATTTTAGTTGTAAACAAACTTACATAATGTTTTTATGAAAACAATACACAAGATTCATAAAAAACGTTTTGAAAATTCCCTTCCATAACTTTCATTTTGTATATACTTTATTTAAAAATAAAAGCATATAAAGGAAATATGATCAGTTTTTGCATAAATAAATATAGAAATATTTGAAAAGATTCACGAAATTATTACTTTTGTGCCCCCGGGCAAGTCTTATACGACCAGCTCCTGCTGAACTCCCCCAGGACCGGAAGGTAGCAAGGGTAGGCGGTTGTAGCGGTGCGATGTAAGTAGCTTGCCCGCTTTTTATTTCCCTTCTTTTTTTATAACTTGAATCCGGCTTTATAGAATCCTATTAAATTGTATAGAAAAATTTGATTATATGGATCATAATATTTTAACGATTCAATCTTAGTTAACATTAAAAAGTATGTAGAAACTTTGATATTAACTTGCTTTTTTAGTTCCGTTTTTGTACTTTGTAGCAAATTTATTATCAATGGGTTATAAGGTAAATCTTACAAGAGAAGAAGAAATTAAATTAAAGCAACTAGTAAAGGAAAATCAGAATAGGAAAAATATTCTTAAAAGGATTTATTGTATTTTATTAAAAAATGAAGGACAAAAAAATATTAATATAACTCAGTTATTAGGTATACATGAAGATACTGTAGCCGACTGGACAAAGATTTATCTGAAAAAAGGAATTGAAGGATTACTTAAATATAAATACTCTGAAAGACGAAAATCTCAACTCCATCCATATAAAACAAGAATAAAAAGGATGGCATCAGCTAAAAGTGTTAAAACAATTGAACAATTGCAATATAAAGTAAAAAAGAATTTGGGATTTGATGTAGAATATAGTTGGTTTTACAGATACTGCAGAAAATATGGCATTTACAAAGTGCTAAAAGAAAGTAATAATGGATAAAATCAAAATTATCTCGGGTGGACAAACAGGTGTTGACCAGGGCGCCCTGGATTTTGCTTTGGACCATGGATATGAATGTGGAGGGTTTTGTCCGAGAGGTAGAAAAAGTGAAAAAGGAATTATTCCTTACCGTTATCCTGTATCGGAAATTGAAAGTGAAGAGTATATCGATAGAACAAAAAGGAATATTTTGGAATCTGATGGTACTTTGGTAATTAGAGATACGATTGAGATCCAAGGAGGTGTGTTAGACACCATACAGTTATGCACCCAGTTTTCGAAACCGTATTTTATAGTTAATATTAGTGAAGAGTATAATAATGAAGAGGTAATTAAATGGATATCTTTTAATAAAATCAAAACGTTAAATATAGCAGGTAACCGGGAAAGCATAAACCCGGGATTGAGAGGTAAAACTTACTTATATCTCATTGACTTATTTAATGTATAGATCTATACATATATTTCAGTATTAATATTTCGAATTTTTATAATCGAAAATTTGCTTTATTTTCGCAACGAAATTTGATTAATCATTAAATCATAATTATAAATCATGAAATTTTTTATCGATACAGCGAATTTGGACCAAATCAAGGAAGCGCAAGATTTGGGAGTTTTGGATGGAGTAACTACAAACCCTTCATTAATGGCTAAAGAAGGTATTAGTGGAGAAGAAAATATTATAAATCATTATAAAAAGATATGCGAAATAGTTGATGGTGATGTTAGTGCCGAAGTTATTGCAACGGATTATGAAGGAGTGATAAAAGAAGGTGAAGCGTTGGCTGCTTTACACCCACAGATTGTAGTTAAGATTCCTATGATCAAAGATGGAGTTAAAGCAATTAAGTATTTAAGCGGAAAAGGAATTAAAACCAATTGTACGTTGGTATTTTCACCAGGTCAGGCGTTATTAGCTGCTAAAGCAGGAGCTACTTATGTATCACCATTTATCGGAAGATTAGACGATATTTCAACCGATGGAGTTGAGCTAATAGCTCAGATCGTGGATATTTATAGTTATTATGGATTTGAAACAGAGGTATTGGCAGCATCAATACGTCATACAATGCATATTATTCAGTGCATGGAGGCGGGAGCAGATGTTGCAACTTGTCCTTTAAACGCAATTTTAGGATTATTGAATCATCCATTAACGGATATTGGATTAGAAAAATTTTTAGCTGACTACAAAAGCGTAAATGGTTAAAAATTAAAATAATATAAATGGAAGGTTGCCCGGTTGGTAACCTTTTTTTGTTTTATGGTGTTAAATAGATTATGTATTATTTGAACTGTGTAATGTTTTATTACATTTGCAACTGATTTTGAAAAACGAATATGTTATTAAAAATACATCCGGATAATCCGAACCCTCGCCAGATTGATATGGCTATCGATGCTTTGCATAATAATGGATTAATTATATATCCAACGGATACAGTTTATGGATTGGCCTGGGATATTAATAGCCCCAAAGCATTTGATAAGATTGTAAAAATAAAAGGGAAGAATGCATTGAAAGAGAATTTTTCTTTGGTTTGCAGTGATATTAGCCAGGTCTCACAATTTACCCTACAAATAAATAATGCAACATTTAAGCTTTTAAAACATAATCTTCCCGGGCCATTTACATTTATATTAAATGCAAATAGCAATGTGCCAAGGTTTTATAAAACTAAAAAGAAGACAGTTGGAGTTAGAATTCCTAATAACAATATTGCTATTGAACTAGTAAAAAAATTGGGACATCCTTTTATGACAACATCGCTTCATCATGAAGATGAGATACTTGATTATATGACCGATCCGGAATTAATACATGAAAATTATGAGCACTTGGTTGATCATGTTATCGATGGCGGATATGGTAATAATGAGGCCTCTACGGTAATCGATTGCACAGGGGATGAATTTGAAATAATCCGGCAAGGAATTGGCAAATTAACTTATTAAATTATTTTTTCCAGAAAGAAGGAGAAAAAAGAACAATCACTGTAAATAATTCTAATCTACCAATCAGCATAAGAAAAGATAAAAACCATTTTCCAAAAATCGGAATATGCGCATAGTTTTCAACAGGTCCAACTGATCCGATTCCAGGGCCAATATTTCCCAGGGTTGCGGCTACAGCTCCTAAAGATGTTTCCAGATCATATCCTAAGGCGGAAATTATGATCGTACTGATAATAGAAATAAGCATGTAAAAAACTACAAAAGCCAGGATGTTTGATATAATTTGCGGAGGAACACTTTTATCATTAATTCGAACCGGAATAATTGCATTAGGATGAATAATTCTTTTAAGTTCCTGGTAACTATTTTTTAGCAATAAAGTTACTCTCACAATTTTAATGCTACCACCGGTTGATCCGGCCGAACCACCAAAAAACATCAAGGCAAAGATCATAACTACCACAAAAGGCATCCATTCAAGGTAGTCTGCGGTTGCGTATCCTGTAGTTGTAATTATGGATACAACTTGAAACAGTGCATCACGGAACGATTTTTCCGGGTTATAGCCTTCAAAATGCCATAATGCAAAAGCTATTGCAACTGTAAATAAAATAATAAATCCAAGGTAGTATCTAAATTCTTCATCTTTAAAAACTTTCCCAAGCTTTAAATGTAATGCAAAATAAGAAAGAGTAAAGTTTGTACCTGCAAGGAACATAAATACGATAATTACATAATGTATGAATGGAGAAAAACTTGGATCTGCAATACTTGCTTGTTTGGTAGAATATCCACCGGTCGCCATAGTTGTAAATGAATGATTAACAGCATCAAACCAACTCATTCCACCAATTTTTAGTAATATAACTTCGGCAAAAGTGAAAATAATATAGATACCCCAAAGCCTTTTTGCTGTTTCTTTAACCCTTGGATGAATTTTATCAGGAGTAGGTCCCGGTACTTCAGCAACAAACAACTGCATTCCTCCAATTCCTAACATTGGTAATATGGCAATGGATAAAACAATAATTCCCATACCACCAAGCCATTGCGTTAAGCTTCTCCAAAATAATAAGCCTTTAGGCATGGCTTCAATATCATTTAAAATAGAAGCTCCTGTAGTAGTAAATCCGGAAATGGTTTCGAAAAATGCATCGGTATATGATGGGATAGCACCGCTAATTACAAATGGTAAAGCTCCAAAAATTGAGAAAATTACCCATACCAGGCTTACAATTATGTAACCATCCCGTTTGCCAATATTTTTTTCTGCTTTATTGGTTAGTAGTTTAAAGCTTATACCGCAAAATATACAAATTGCAGAAGTTAAGATCAGGGCTAAAAAATCATACTCTCCGTAGTAAAGACTAACAAGTGAAGATATACCCAGGAAAAATCCTTCGATTAAGAGAAGGAGCCCCATTACCTGAATAATGATTTTTTTATTAATCATTTTTAATTAAAAAAGTTGTCAAGTTTTTTAACAGCAGAAGGAAGGGCAAACACAACAACCCTGTCATCGGCTAGAATTTCAGTTTCGCCGGTAGCAATAAATGAATGATTACCACGAATTATTCCTCCAACAATTGCATCTTTGGGAAAATCAATGCTTCGTAAACTACCTCTGGTAATTTTAGAATCTTCTTTGGCAACAAACTCAAGAACATCAGCGTCAGAGCCGGTTAAACATTTCATGGTTTCAACCTCAGCACTCATCGTAAACCTAAATAATCTACTTGCCGTGATTAACTTTTTATTTATAATGGTATCAATACCCATGCTTTCACCAAGGTCTATATAATCGATGTTCTCGATTTCGGCAATAGTTTTTTTAACACCCATTTTCTTTGCTAAAAGGCACGATAAGATATTAGTTTCACTATTACCTGTAACAGCAATAAAAGTGTCCATATTTGATAAACCTTCTTCATTTAGAAGATCAATATTTCTTCCATCACCACCAATAACAAGTGAGTTTGTTAAATAATCAGCTAACTCAGCTGATTTTTGTTTATCAATTTCAATAAGTTTTATATTAAATCTACTTTCAAGGGATTTTGCGACACGTTTTCCAATGCGGCTTCCGCCTAAAATCATGATGTTTTTAATATCAATTTTCTTTTTACCCGAATATTTCATTACATCTTTAAATCCGGCCCTGTTTGTTACAACATACACTAAATCATTTAGTTGAAAATGATCATTGCCTCCTGGTATAATCGTATTTCCATTTCGTGTAATAGCAACAGCTCTGAAGTCGATTTTTTTGTCTTCGGCAATTGAAATAAGGGATTTGTTTAATACCAAGGCTTTTTCACCTAACTTCAATACATATAAAGATAATTTACCACCTGAGAAATCTACTGATTCAAAAATTTCACCCTGACCCAGCATACTAACAATTTCCCGGGCAGCAATTCGCTCAGGGTAAATCAAATAATCAATTCCAAGGTGAGTGAAATGAGAAATGTTCTCCGGTTCAATATATTCATTATTATCAACGCGGGCTATTGTCTTCTTGGCTCCAAGTTTTTTTGCTATGATAGCAGCTGTAATATTTGTTTCTTCGGAATGTGTAACAGCTATAAATAAATCTGCTCTTTTTACTTTTGCTTCTCTCAGCATCTCGAACGATGTGGCAGATCCTTTAACCGTTAATAAATCTAAATTGGAGTCAATGCTTTTTAAGCTTTCTTCGTCCGGATCAATCACCATGATATCGTGGAACTCAGCGCTTAACATCTTTGCTAAGTGTGTTCCAACCTCACCAGCTCCAGCGATTATGATTTTCATTCTATATTATATCTTTTTTGCTTCCGTTTTTAAAATAAACCGGGTGACAAAATTAATAAAAAGCAAATTAAAATATTCCAAAACCAACTATTAATTATTAACTCTTAAAATAGTATTAAAGATATTCAATATACGCTCCTTTATCTAAAACATTAAAAAAAGAGATATTGTTTTTAAGACATTCCTTTTCCCAATCCCTAACCCGGTAATAATTATTTGATGAATCAAATATGATCAATTCAAACTCAAAATGGTCATTTAATTTGTTAACGGATATATCAATATTACCTGAAAGGATTAAATAATCAACCTTTAAACGTTTCTTACTATCGATATTATGGAGAACATTTTGTTGGAGCTGAACAATTTTTTTATTTTCAAATTGAAGGAAGTTCAATGGTTTATGAACCGAATTTATTGACCTGCTATCCTTACAAATTTCCAAATTCCTCCAAACAGGTGATATATTATATTTTAAATTAGTATCATTTGAATCAACATCATTATTTAAGAATAGTTGTGATTGATTGTTTTTGATAAAATGAATACCTGTAGTTTTATTAATATGATGAACAATAAAAATAGATTTTTTGGAATTAAAATATGTTATTGACGCATTATAAAAAAATACAAGAAGAGCTAAGTATAAACTAAACTTTAGAAATTTTATCCGTTTAGATATAATAAAAAATGAAATCATAAATATGAATATTGTCCAGAGAACAGATTCATAACCATCTACTAAGAATTGATCAACTTTTGAATAGGGGAGGTTCTCAATAAAATTAATACTCTTATTTAAAAGCCTGGTTATGAAATTTAAGAATATTGCAATAATCTTCGTTATCCAACCTGAAAACGATAAAATAAATAATATAAATGCGCTATAAATAATAATAGTTGCAATTGGGATAATTAGAATATTGGTTAGTATAAAATAAAGAGGAAATTGGCCAAAATAAAACATAGTAATGGGAAAGGTGCCTATTTGTGCGGCAATTGAAACAGTTATTAATTGCCATAGATAATCAAGGATTATATTTCTCGTATTTAATAATGAATACATTTTGGGTTGAAAGAATATGATACTTAAAACCGCGGCATAAGAAAGCTGGAAGCCAACATTCATTAATGAATAAGGATTTATAAAAAGCAAAATAAATGCAGAAGCGGCAATACTATTATAAATATTGACTTGCCTGGTAAACATTTTACCAATACTAATAAAGGAAAACATAATGGTTGCTCGAAAAACCGAATCGGATAAACCGGTTAGAAAAGCATAAAAGAAAAGAACCAAAATAATTATAATGGACTGTATATACTTTCCATATTTAAGTCTCTGCAAGAAAAACAGGAGTTTGCAAAGGATTATATAAATTACGCCAACATGCAAGCCGGATACGGCTAATATATGCATGGCTCCGCTTGTTGAGAAGCTTTCTTTTAATTCCGGTGTTAATTCGGATTTGTAGCCTAAGGTAAGCGCAGATAAAACCGCAAATTCATCTTCCTGAATTCCATTTTCTTGATAAATATTTAATAATTGCTGTCTTATCCTATTTGAGAATAAATGAACTTTCGATCCTTTATTCTTTTCTAAAATTGTATAATTATTTGATTTTATAAAGCACTGATTATAAATTTCTTTATATTTTAAATATGTCTTGTAATTAAAAGAGTATGGATTCCCGGCATGCTTTATTTCATTAATAAAGGCATTTGCCAGGATTTGATCTCCAAGATTTAATATTATGGTTGAGGAATCTTTTTCGAAATAACAAAGGATTTTAGTTCTGCCATTGTTCCAATGGTTAGAATCCTTTAAAAAATCCAATTTGAGAATCGTTTTTATTGAGTTTTCTTTTTCTTCGGGTTGTTCAATGATTGTGGCTATAAATGTCTGTTGATTCCCATTGAATGTTTTCTCTTTTTTTTGTTTAATATGAACTAACTGAACACCGAAAGCGAAGAGGAGTAACGAACTAATTAATCCCCAAATCTTATTTAGATTGTAGTTACTACTTAGTTTAAAAACATGAAATAAAATGATAATTAAAAAAAGAAGTATACAAAGTACAGCTGTTACATGAAAGATTGCATACTGAAAATTAATTTGAAATAAAATTCCAAGTACCAATGGAACTACCAAACGAAAAAACGGAGCTTGATGCAGAAATTTCTCAAACATTTTCTATTTATAACAAGGTGATATAAAGTTAGTAAATCTTTTGAAAATAAAAAAGGCGACCATCGGTCGCCTTTAAATATTATTGAGAGAATTAACTATTGAATCATAATTTTAGAAACTTTATTGTTTATACCATCATTAATCCTGATATAGTAAATTCCGCTTGCTTCGTTACTTAAATTGATTTCATCCCTGTAAAATCCTTCTTGTTGGATTTGCTTGCTAAATACAATCTGCCCTTGTAAGTTAATGATTTCAATATAAAATGCACCCGCTTTGCTTGTGTTCATTTCTAATGTGAATAAACCATTATTTGGGTTAGGGAAAATGTTCATAGAAAGAATTCCTTCAGGATCATTAATTCCTGTTATAACACTGTATGAACCTGTGTATTCATCATTAAAAGTACCATCTGAAGCAGTAATTTTATAGTATACGGTTGTTGAGGATGCAGGAATCGTACCTTCAAATTCATTATTTGTTGAAGTCTCAGTAAAAGTTACTTCTGTATCTTCAGATCCATCTGCACTACCGTAAAGCAATTTATTTGTTAGTTCACTTGCTGTATGATCATTATCCGTGATGTTAGCAGTTATAGTAACCTCTTCAGAACTTGAGGGAGTTGTGGGTGCCATTGTAGGTGCTCCTATTACCGGAGATACCATAACTACATCACCAGTGTCTATTGGCAACACTTTACGTTCGCTATGCGAATAGTAACTAATACCTGTTATATCATAGCCTAATCCTAATTCAACAGTAGCTGCATAAAATACATCATCAACTAATAAAGCTCCGGAACCATCGTTAACTTCAAACATTCCATTGCCCGCATCATCATTAGTACATTCAGCATCTTCTATTTTTACTAAAACACTTTCATAATCTTCATCTTCACCTTCAAGAGTTGTAATAACCTCTGCAGCAGGTAAATCATTGCCTGATGAAACGATGGTAAAATCCGCTATATTTTTTAATTCTGTTAAATCATAATACTCATCTACTTCGGCAACTAACTCAATGTTATCACCAATAGTCCTTGTTTCAGTGCCGTCATAAACATAAATACCGTTCCAAGCGCCACTTCCATCCTGTATAAAGAATCCATCATCATTAGTTGCGGTTACAATACCAGAAGTTTCTATTAATTCACCATCGTAAGGAGAATCGCCCGAAGTTTCTTCCGTATATTGTATTTGATAAATGCTTAACTCAAGAGGTTCTTCTTCAATAAATGTTACTTCCCATTCTTTAGATTCTAAACCATCTTGTGCTGTAACTGTATAGCTTACAGGATTAGTAAAGTCATGTGCCTGAGTTGTATCAGTAATTGCTGCTCCAGCGGATATTTTGACAGTAGGTGCAACGCTTTCAATTGTATATCCATAAGGTACATAAACTGTTATCGCCGTATCAACCTTATTAATTACGATACTATCAGCGCCACTTACTTCAAAATCAAGAATGTCTGCGTAAGGGCTATGTACTGTAGATGCAGTAATAGTTACTGTCCATACCTGTGTTGTAACTCCGTCTTCAGCTGTTACAGTATAATTTACAGGAGAAGTAAAATCATGAGTTATTGTTGTATCTTCTATGGTAGCAAAACCTGATATAGTAATGATTGGCTGAAGAGAAGTAACCGACGAATCCTTCAATATCTCCATGGTTACAGTAGATGTTTCATTATCTATAACCGCGTCGGTTAATTGTAAACCCGGAAGTTCCAGTGTTAAGATGTTAGCTTCGCTACTTGCTTCAAGAGTAGGTAATCCTAAGTTACCAGTAACATCTTGGTCAAAAACTTTCCATTCAGAATCTTCTTCATTTGTTCCTGCTGACCAATCCCAGTCAGTATTACCATGTGTGACATCAACTTTACGTAATAACGTATGATTTTGAGTAGCATTATTAATACCTGCAACATTCCAACCCGAACCTGGGTCAACTAAATCATACCTCCCAATAATATCAATGATCGTTGTATCTTCACCATCAACCTTACAAAGTGCACGTACATCATCACCATTGAATGAAACAATATATGAAGTTCCGTCAACATAAGGATTTAATACAGCTGTATCTGTAACAGCAAGAATATCTTCGTCCGCTTCAGCATGTCCAATTACATAAACTTCGTTATCTTCAAGAATTTTACCTTCCGGGAATTCAAATACTTCATTCCATTCATTGCCATTATAGTTAATCCTAATAACATAATTAGATAAGGTAACGCTTGACCCAGTAGTATTGCAAATTTCTAATGCTTTATTATTACTTGAACCTTCTATATATTCAGAGAAAAATAAATCTGTATCAGGTTCTGCAACAATATTAAAAACATCACTGGTATCATTTGTTAAGGCCCCATTCGATGCAATTAATTCAACATCTGTTCCTGCATCGCTGAATGATAATGTGTTGAATGCTACCACACCGTCAACCGCTGCAATAGAAACAGGCGAGCTATTTAAGGTTGCACCATCAGCAGTTATTGAAATATTTGTTGCATAATCGATATCAATGTTTCCATTAAGGTCAGTAGCAGTGACTTCTACACCTGAAATAGTATCACCAACATAGGCACTGTTTGGTTGTTCAGTAAATAATAATTCAGTAGCTGTAACATTTAAAGTGAAATCATTACCAGTAATATCTGTTCCAAAATCGCTGGTAAATTCAGAACCCGAAACATCAGCAATAAAGCCATGGTTGTCTGCATCAATCATCATTTGAATAACACTACCATCTTCAATTTCAGTTCCTAATAAAAGATAAACAGTATAAGTCGAATCTTCACCATCAGGAATTGTTAAGTCACCTACGTTAAAAGTTACTGTAATGTCATTTGAAGTAACAACAGGTTCAGCAGCAAACGGAATGCTAATACCAGATTCGCTTATTAAATACCCTCCATCTAAATTCTCATCAAATGAAATGGTATTATTTGGTCCTGCGGTTAATTTAATTTGAGTAACTTTTGTTTCAATACCATCTGCAGTCCCTAAATCGCTTATTGTAAATGAAAATACTGCTACAGAGTCTGTTAAATCTGACTCAATTGTCGTTCCCGTAATTTGTGAAGTAGGAGCAATGGCTTTACTGTCTTTATCTGTATCAGGCTTGGTGGTAAATGTAAGCGTATCACCATTAGTTTCTAACCCGCCTGCATCTTCAACAGGCCCGACCACAACAAAATAAAGTTGATCGTAACTTAAATCAGCGTCTGGATCAATAGATATGATTCTTTTCTCAGCATCAATAGTAGCATCAAATGCAACATTGGTTCCACTTTCATCAGTTTCTTTAAAAATTACCAAATTATCAATATTTGCATCTGTTATTTCGCTGGCGTCTGTATTTAATATAGCTTTATCATAAGTAACCTTAATTACAGAATCTATTCCTATTCCATTCGTTCCTTCTGGTATATTCCATGTAGCTTGTGGAGGTATAGCACCACCTGGAGTTATTACAATGTTATCAATATAAATTCCCTCTGCTGCAGATGTATGGCCAACAAATTCAAGTGTTATTACAAGGCTTGATCCACTTACAGGAACACTTGTAGTAGTAAAAGTTTCAAAAGTATTTCCTACTCCTGCTCCAAAACCATCTACAATTGCTGGTAATTCTTCACCGTCATCACCTGTTCCATCAAAATCTAAATCCAAGGCAGCTGGAGCATTGAAATCATCTCCATCATCATTGCTTTGAACCCACATCAGGTTTTGACTAGATCCGCCATCAATACTATATGTGATTAATAATTCATCAGTAACGTCCCAGTCTTCAGTATTTGGAGTTAGCATGTCTATAGAAAAATCAATTGTTGTTGCTCCAGAGATATTAATAGCATCCAGTGTAATGGTTGGATCAGTCAAGTTAATATCTTCGACAGCCCAAATCCAAGTTGAATTTCCTCCAATGTCTGGATTAACTCGGTTGAACACGTCTGTAGAACCAGTGCCCTCTGTACCGGATGGTGTATATCCATCATTTTCTATTTCAAAATCAATGGTTGTTTGTCCACTCACTATTCCAATACTTAAAAATAGCGAGAGCATAAAGGTCAATAAATACCTAAAAAGTAAGTGTTTTTTCATAATTTAATTTTTTGGTTTGTATTAAGTTAATAAATCAATTAAGGTTTGGTGTTTTTCCAGTTCCTTGGAAAAGAGAAGCCAAGATATCAACATTTTGTTTTTTTCATATGATTATAATGTTAAATAACATTTTTAGATAGTTTTTAGAAAAATGTCCTTAACTTTTAAATAAAATGACAAGATATTTTTTAGATAGAAGTATTTTTTAAGGATATTATTCTAGCAAATAATTACTGATTTTGAAACCTTTATAAAATAAAGAATACCGGGGTTTTTAGTTAAAGAAATCGATAAATACAATCTATTTAAGTAATGAAAAAAGCCTGGATGCTAAACTTTAATTTCTAGCTTCTGAAATAAAAGCTGACAATAATCATCGGGTAGCTTATTTCCTTTTTCGTAAGTTTGCAATCTAAAATGATTTCAAATTTAAAACATAATAGAAATGTTAGATACAATATTCAATCACAAATCAATACGTAAATATAAGAGCGATCCGATTTCAGAGAAGGATTTACAAGAAATATTAGAGGCTGGTACGCGTGCCTCAACTACTGGTAATATGCAAATTTATTCGATTATCGTAACCCGCGATGAGGAAATGAAAAAGAAATTGGCCCCAACTCATTTTAACCAACCAATGGTAACTCAGGCTCCTGTTTTATTAACATTTTGTGCTGATATAAACCGGTTTAATAAATGGTGTGAGAATCGAAAAGCAGAACCCGGATATGATAATTTTCTTTGGTTCACCAATGCGGTAATTGATGCAATGTTAGTTGCGCAAAATTGTTGTGTGGCAGCAGAAGATAAAGGTTTAGGAATTTGTTACCTGGGAACTACAACTTATACTGCTGATAAAATCATCGAGATTCTTGAATTACCAAAAGGCGTTATTCCAATCACTACTGTGGTTGTTGGTTATCCTGATGAAGATCCGGGATTAACCGATCGTTTACCTTTGGAAGGTGTAGTTCATTACGAAACATATAAGGAT
This sequence comes from Bacteroidales bacterium, assembly GCA_028282785.1. Classification (GTDB taxonomy): domain Bacteria; phylum Bacteroidota; class Bacteroidia; order Bacteroidales; family UBA12077; genus UBA12077. The sequence continues at coordinate 53,617 of JANQHE010000016.1, forward strand.
TTCTCAAACGAAGATATTGACCGAATTTATGTTGAAAAGGAAGCATTAGAATCAACCAAAGCTTTGCTGGAAGAAAACCAAAAAGAGACATTAGCACAAGTTTTTACGGATAACAGGTATAAGAAAGCAGATAACCTGCATTTTTCAAAAGTATTCCTGGATGTTGTTAAGAAACAGGGATTTTTTAACCAATAAAAAAACTACCGGCTTTTAGTTACAAGCTGCAGGAAATAAAAGTCATATTTCGTTTTTGAGGTATGGCTTTTTTAATTTACATGCGATATTTGCCAGAAGCTAACAGCTAATAGCTTTTAAGAAGTACAGATGGTGTACAATTTATGGTTAATTTTAAGGTAACCAACATACCATTCAACCAAGTTTCAAGTTATCTAATTATATTTGTTTAAAACTTGAGTTGAGACACTTTATCCAAATAATCATCATATTAACATTATTCTGTTCAAATCTAAACGCTCAGAACTATAAACTATTTCTGAAACCTGAACATAAACTTGTCGAATCTTACCAAAATTTTCAAGGAGATAGCATAGAAATAAGACAAAAATTAAAAAAGCTTTTAACTGATCTTCAAAATGATGGTTATTTAGCTGCCGGTTTAGATAGTTTACGATATGATCAAAACGAAGCTTTTGCAAACATATATTTAGGAAAGCAATATAGATGGAGTAGGTTGGATTTTAGTGGGCTTGAAAAAAAAGTTATGAATGATCTCAGATTCAACCGGAGGAAGTTTGAAATTATTAACCTGGCAGAACTCAATAAAATAAGATCAGATGTATTAGGTTATTATGTGAATTCAGGATATCCATTTGCTCAGGTTAATCTTTCAAATACTAATATCAATGATTCTTTAATACGTGCAAAGCTAAAAGTAAACAAAGGTGATTACTATACTTTAGATAGCATGATTATAAAAGGCGAAGCAAAAATAACATCTAATTATTTGGAAAAAGTAATACAATTAGATCGTGGAGAAGCTTTTAATCAGGAAAAGATAAATGATGTAAGTGTTCAAATTAATAATATCAGGTTTTTATCTGAAATTAAGCCTGCTGAGATCGAGTTTAAGGAAGATCAGGTTGATCTATACTTATATTTACAAAACAAAAAAGCAAATATGTTCAATGGAATCATTGGATTCCTGCCTGATCCCGATAACGATCGGGATAAAGAAACCGGCAAGTTATTGATTACAGGCGAATTAAACCTGAATCTTGTAAATTCATTCGGAAGAGGAGAAGAAATATATTTACAATGGGAGAAAATGGAGTCTTCAACACAGAAATTAAATGTTGGTTTTCAATACCCATATCTTCTAAAAACGAATTTTGGTTTCGATTTTGATTTTAGTTTATACAAAAAGGATTCTACCTATTTATCCTTAAATACAGATCTGGGATTAAGGCTGTTTCTGAATTCTAATAACTATTTAAAGGCTTATTATAGATTTAAAAGTTCATCTCGTATTGGAGATGAAGATAATATGAATTCTTCCATTAATTACGCGGATGTAAGATCAAATATCTTTGGAGCTTCGTATTACTTAAATAAACTGGATTACAGATTTAATCCACGAAATGGGATTGAAATAAATGTTTTTGCCGGAGCAGGATTAAAGAATATTGTGGATTCTAAGAATTTGAATGACAGTTTAAATCTTAATACGGATAATAGAACTATAGAAGTTGAAGCCGGACTCGATTTTGATTTTTATTATCCGATCTATGGAAATTTTGTTTTTCATTTTGGAAATACAACACGTTATTTGGATCAGTTTGGAAACGAAGAAAAGGACATTGTCTTTTTTGAAAATGAATTGTATCGTTTTGGAGGTGCTAAATCCTTACGGGGATTTGATGAAAGTATCTTTTTAGCTTCTGTTTACTCCTTGCAAAATATTGAAATAAAGTATCTGTTCGAACAAAACTCTGCTTTTTATATATTCTGGAATGGAGCGTATTATTATAAGAATGTGACGCAAAATGTTACGGAAGATTTTCCCTGGGGATTTGGAATAGGGATAGATTTTGAGACGAAAGCAGGGATTTTTTCTCTGAGCTATGCTCTCGGAAGGCAGTTCGAAAATCCTATTGAGATCCGAACCGCTAAAATTCACTTTGGATACGTATCAAGGTTTTAATCCCTGAAAAGCCTTGTAATATTGTTTGCTTACGTAATCATCAACCCAATTATAGTAATTTTGAATTTCTTCTTTTTTCAATTGTTTAATTCGCCAACTGGTTAATTTACTTTCAGTTTGGTTAAAAATTTCTTCCTCGATCGGTTCAATTTTTTGAAGGATTCCCGTATTGTTTTTATTGATCAATGATGAAATATTTAAGTATTTATATCCTGAGCCGCGTTCAACCGGATAACACTGCTTTTTTAATTTTAATGACATATCACATAAAGGTGCATTGCCGTTTTTTTCTGCCATCATTATTCGAGGTAGATCTTTACCACCTTTTATCCAAACCGGAACAGCAACTGTGGTAAACGGATATCCCAGAACTGTCCACATGGTTGTAAATTCCGGCGATTCTCCTTTTTTTACTCCATGAATTACAACAGACGAAACAGAACTATTTCTAACAATTAGATCACCAGCATTAATAAATTGTTGTTTATCTGTATATTCATCGGTAAAATCTCTATAATCAGTTTTTAAAAGCGAGTGATAGAAAGACCGGCTAAACTCTTTAATAATCGTTTGGTAATTAAGTCTGTTTGTAGCAAAAGCATTAGAGAAAAGATCATGAGCGTTTTCATACCTGATATAACCATAACCTTTATCTTTTACTCCGGTATATGCGTGGTTTGTTCTTATGATATATCCATTTGGAGCAACTCTGGGATCATTTGCATCGAATTTTACGAATGTATTATTGTCGGTTTCGTAATAAGCAGCTCCTCCGTTTGCATCAATAACACCAAAGCTTGCTGCTACTCCCATAGGTTTAGGTAAATCAGTTAAAAATTTCTCAAAATCTTTAAGTGTGGCACATTGCTGAAGAGCCATTTTCATTACATATCCCTCTCTGTCTTTATAATCTCCTTCGTAATCAAGATTAACGTCATAAAGCGCCGCATTCATGATTGAAAAACCTGTGGAATTAGTTCCTGCCCATACTTCTCTACCTTCAAGGTCTTCGGAATTAACTAACCCAATGTAATCATGCTTGCCATCCGTAAAATACATTAGCTTATTTTGATAAAAATCCGAATCACGATGTTTCCACAAAATAGGCCTGCCATCTTCGGTATATTTTCCTGATATTATAGCAGTAGTACATGCGACAATATCACTAACTATAACTGAAATTAAAATGGATGAAATAAATAATACTTTCTTCATAACTTCTTCCTTTAGTCTTTTTCCTTTTATCTTTTCTTATTCTATAGTTTTATAAAAAGAATTAGCCTGTGCTGTAGCAGTTAAGATCATATCGTTGATACAAACATGTTCGGGCCTTGTTATAACGTATAATATAGCATCTGCAACATCTTTTCCGTATAATGGCGTAAAACCTTTGTATACTTTATCAGCTTTTTCTTCATCACCTTTAAATCTTACCAGGGAGAATTCGGTTTCTACCATTCCCGGATTTATAGCCGTTACTTTAATTTTATGCTTTAACATATCAATTCGCATTCCTTTGGTAATAGCATCTACCGCATGTTTTGTTCCACAATAAACATTTCCCTTTTCATAAGCTTCCTTACCTGCAGTAGATCCTATATTCACAATATGGCCGTGTTTTTTTTCTACCATGCTTGGAGCTATTTTTCTTGTAACATAAAGTAACCCTTTCATATTGGTATCAATCATTCTTTCCCAGTCATCAATAAAACCTTCATGAATATGCTCTAAACCTACAGCTAACCCGGCATTATTCACTAAAATATCAATATCTTGCCAATCTTTAGGTAAACTGTCAATGGCTGTATCTACTTCTTCTTTGTTTCGTACGTCAAAATGTAATATGTGAACTTTTCCCGATGATTTATCTACTATTTCCTTTTTTAAATCTTCCAAAAGCTCTTGCCTGCGACCGGTTATAATAACATCGAAATTATTTTCTGATAAGGTTATGGCAGTAGCTCTGCCAATACCGGATGTTGCTCCTGTAATTAATGCTATTTTGTTCATATTTTAAAATTGTTATAATACTGATTATTTATCGAATTGGTAAAAATAGTAAAAATCATATTTATTATTCCACGCAAAGTTCGCAGAATATAAACGCAAAGCCGGTTAAAGTTATCAGTTATTAACAACTCTAAGAATGTTATCTTTTTAAATGTGCTTATCAATGGGGCCATTTAATGTAATTATTGCTTTTCTCTACTTAGCCCTATCCGTATAGCTTGCCTGTCATGCCTTCGGCAGATAAATCGGCAGACAGTGGTGCGAAGAAAATCAATTTACTCTCTTTAGGGTTGGGGTAAATAAATTGATTTTCAATTATCCTATGATATATACGATATCATTTTCATGCACACTTTGCGATTTTAGCGTATCTATTTTGCATTCTCCGCGTGGATAACATTTTATGAAATTATCAAAATAAATTTAAATAGAAAACCCTGTATATTTTATTAATTTAATGTTTGGTTAGTAATTAATAACTTCAGAAAAGTTAAAAAATAGATTTTAATGTGGTTAAAATTTTAGAGTTAATTATATTTGCTAGGTCTTTAACCAACTATTAATTTATTAAATATTTTAAAATGGAAGTTACTGTAAAAACTGCCGAAGAATTAGGATTATTACCGGAAGAATTTGAAAAAATCAAAGGATATTTAGGACGAACACCAAACTTTACCGAGTTAAGTATTTACTCTGTAATGTGGTCGGAACATGCATCTTATAAAAACTCGATTAAGTGGTTAAAGACCCTGCCACGGACAGGTAAGCAATTGTTAGTAGAAGCAGGTGAAGAAAATGCAGGATTGGTTGATATTGGTGATGGATTGGCATGTGCATTTAAAATTGAATCACATAATCACCCATCGGCTGTTGAGCCTTATCAGGGAGCTGCAACAGGTGTAGGTGGAATAAACCGTGACATTTTTACTATGGGAGCTCGCCCGGTGGCACAATTAAATTCGCTTCGTTTTGGTGATATAAGCAATGATACAACTAAATGGCACCTTAAGGGAGCTGTAAAGGGAATCGGTGATTACGGAAACGCATTTGGAATACCTGTTTTAGGTGGCGAAGTAATGTTCGATAAATGTTATAACTCTAATCCATTGGTTAACGCAATGTCTGTTGGTATTATGGAAAAAGGAGATACCATTTCAGCAATAGCAAAGGGTGTTGGAAATCCTGTATATATAGTTGGCTCAAGAACCGGGAAAGACGGAATTCATGGAACTACTTTTGCTTCAGCCGATTTAACGGAAGATTCTGCTGAGGATTTACCATCCGTTCAGGTTGGAGATCCATTTATGGAGAAACTACTGTTAGAAGCTACATTGGAATTAAATAAAAGTGGTGCTGTGGTTGGAATGCAGGATATGGGTGCGGCAGGCATTATTTGTTCTACATCCGAAATGTCGGAAAAAGGCGGACATGGAATGAAGGTTAATCTGGATAAAGTTCCTTTACGTCAAAAAGATATGCAAGGCTGGGAGATTTTGTTATCAGAATCGCAAGAAAGAATGCTTGTTGTCGTTGAGAAAGGTAAAGAAGATGTAGTGGAAAGAATCTTTGATAAATGGGATTTAAACTGCGAAATTATTGGAGAGGTTATAAATGAAGATAAACTATATTTTTACCAAAATGATGAGTTGATTGCGGAAGTACCTGCATCGACTTTAGTTTTAGGAGGCGGAGCACCGGTTTACGATCGTGAATATAAAGAACCGGCGTATTATAAAGAATATCAGAAATTTAAAATAGAAGATGTTAATGAGCCTGAAGATTATATAGAAACAGCTAAAGAATTATTACAAAGCCCAAATATTGCTTCTAAGAAATGGGTGATTGAGCAATATGATTCAATGGTAGGAACAGGTAACATGAGTACAAACTTTCCGGCTGATGCAGGAATTTACAACATAAAAGGAACAAACCGGGCTTTAGCTATGACAGTTGATTGTAACTCACGTTATGTTAAAGCTGATCCGCAAAAAGGTACTGAAATTGCAGTTTCGGAGGCAGCAAGAAACATCGTTTGTTCAGGAGGAACTCCATTAGCGGTTACTAATTGTCTGAATTTTGGGAATCCTTACAACCCTGAAGCATACTGGCAATTCGTTGGTGCCATTAAAGGAATGGGACATGCATGTAAAAAATTCAATACTCCGGTTACAGGCGGTAATGTGAGTTTCTATAATCAAATGCAGGTTGAAGGAAGAACAGAACCTATTAATCCAACCCCAACTATAGGAATGATTGGATTAATTGAAGATAAAAACGATCAAATGAGTATTGCTTTTAAAAATAAAGGCGATATGATTTATTTGATCGGTAAATCAAGAGAGGATATTAATTCATCGGAATACTTAAATTACATCCATAAAATTGATGCATCACCGGCACCTTTCTTTGATTTGGAAGAGGAGCATGAAGTACAAGAGGCAATAAAAGGATTGATCAGGAAGAATCTGATCTTATCGGCTCATGATGTAGCTGATGGTGGTTTATTTGTTACCTTGGTTGAATCTGCAATGGTCAAAGGATATGGATTTGATGTTACTCCGGATGCTGAAATCAGAAAAGATGCATTCTTGTTTGGAGAATCACAAAGTAGAGTTGTGGTAACTGTTTCGCCATCAAATGAAGATCATTTTATTGATTTTATGATTGAGAATAAAGTTCCTTTTTCTGCACTTGGCCATGTAACAAAATCGGAACTAAGAATAGATGATAATTCGTATGGTTTTATTAATGATATTAAGAGACTTTACGATAATGCATTAGAAAATTATCTGAAAGAAGATTAACAATTAGTGATTACGCCATATAAAGACAATAAGTCGGGTAAAAAGGAGCAGGTTGCTCAAATGTTCAACAATATTGCCCGACGATACGATTTTTTAAATCATTTTCTTTCTCTTGGAATTGATAAAATATGGAGAAGAAAAGCCATTCGATATCTTCAAGGCATTTCCTCAAATCCTGTAATTCTGGATGTTGCAACCGGTACCGGTGATCTTGCAATTGCTGCACTAAAACTTAATCCTGGAAAAATAGTTGGTGTCGATATTTCACAGGAGATGCTTAATATTGGTATTGAAAAAATTAAGAAAAAGAAACTTGATAAAATCATTGAATTAAAACGAGGTGATTCGGAGAATTTAGAATTTGACTCTAATACATTTGATGGATTAACAGTTGCATTTGGTGTTCGAAATTTTGAGAATTTGAATAAAGGGTTATCCGAAATGCATCGTGTTGTAAGGAAAGGAGGTAGAGCTGTTGTTTTAGAGTTCTCAAAACCAAGAGTTTTCCCAATAAAGCAGATTTATAACTTCTATTTTAAGTTTGTTTTACCTTCCATTGGAAAAATCGTTTCAAAGGATAATTCAGCATATACATATTTACCGGAATCAGTAAGTCAATTTCCTGAAAGGGAATCATTTAGTGCGGAGTTAGAGAAAGTAGGATTTAAAAATTGTATTTTTAAACCTTTAAGTTTTGGAATAGCAACATTATATGTTGCGGAAAAGTAAAATCTGCTCATTTCATAATAATTGTAATAGTTTATACGTTAGGAAGTTTTGATGTCGGATGAAAAAAGTAGTTAGTATAGTATATTTTGTTTTCTTTTTTTCTGCGCTTTTTGCTCAGGACGAAATAACATTAAACTACCAAGGTGTAGATCATAAAAAAATTCATTTTGGATTTACTGTTGGATTCAATACCATGGATTTTGATATTACTCCATCAATGCAACCTTATGGAGCTGATTCGGCTGTTTTAGTTCCGGAGATAAACAATTTAGTACCTGGCTTTCATGTTGGAATTATTTCGGATTTAAGATTGAGTGATAACTGGAACCTAAGATTTTTACCCGGTATTTCGCTGGGGCAAAGAAAAATACTTTTTTATGATGCTAATCAGAATGTGGTTTCTGAAATGAAAATCGAATCAACATTTATTGATTTACCTTTATCATTAAAATACAAAGCTGTTAGAATAAATAATACAAGGCCATATTTAATCGGAGGAATAAATATTCGAAATGATATGGCTCGAAACAAAGAGTTTAACGAAGACGAGGAAATCTATATCAAATTAACACCATTTGATATTTACTACGAAATTGGTGTTGGGATAGATTTTTACCTGGCATATTTTAAGTTTTCAACCGAAGTTAAGTACTCAGTTGGAAGTTTAAATGTTATTTCTTCACAGGCTTATGAAGATTACCCGGAATTTGCAAATTCAATCGATAAAATGAAATCCAGAATGTTTATGATTTCATTACATTTCGAATAATCTATATGATTCGCCTCCGAAATTCTGAACAAGTAATAGCCGTAGCAATCGAAATATTTAAAGATTCAGATGTTTTAACATCTAAGGGATAATTTGGGATAAAAAGTTTAGTACGGATAAATGGTTTTAAGCTATCTGATATTCCATGCGATTCACTTCCCATTATAATCATCCCATTTTTACTCAATTCAGTCTTATAAATATTATCTCCTTCTAAAAAGGTCCCATATATATTAAAATCATCTAATTGCTGCAATTTCTCAAGAAAGCTTGATGAATCAACATAATGAATTTTGGTTCTAAAAACGGCTCCCATACTTGATTGAACAACTTTAGGATTAAAAACATCTACACTTTCATTAGAACAAAAAATATTATTAATTCCGTACCAATCGGCAATTCTGATTATTGTTCCAAAATTACCGGGATCATTAATATTATCAAGGAATATATTTAAACTTTCTTTAATTTCTTCAAATATAAAAGAGTAAGAAGGTTGCTTAGCCACAGCCAGTACTTTGTTTGGGGTTGTTAAAGCGCTTATTTTTTTTAAATCTTCTTCTTTTACTTCAACAATCTCAATATCATTTAAATTACTTAACTCTGATCGTTTTTTTTCAAGCCACTCCGTAACAGCAAAAATGCTAATTATTTGAACATCAGAATACAGTAGTTCATCAACCAATTTTTCACCTTCAACAAAAAAACATTGTTGAATAGCTCTGTATTTCTTTTTTTTAATGGAATTTATGAATTTAATTTTATTTTTGCTGAGCATGCTACAATGTATATCTGAAGTTCTGCAAATTTGAATGTAAATATAATTAAAGCATTGAGAATTTTCATAAGATCACATAAATCGGCTTTTAGAAATAAAGGATTATTTGTTATCCTTTTTCTTTATGCTTTGTCTTCTTGCAGCCCGGTGAAATATGTCCCGGAAGATCAATATTTACTTGATAGATATCGCATAAAAGTTCGTGAGGGAAAAGTAAAAAAAGATGAAATCAGAAATTATGTTAGGCAAAAACCTAATAAACGCGTTCTTGGAATTCGGTTTCATCTTGGTATGTACAATTTGTCTAATAAAGATAGTGACCGGGGATTAAGCAATTGGCTCAGAAAAATTGGAGAAGAACCTGTTATTTATGACGAATTCTTAGCAGAAAAGTCTGTTGATTATCTTAAAACATATTTAAATAATAAAGGATATTATAACTCCATAGTTAAAGATACGGTTCAGTTAAAAAGAAAAAGAGCAAGAATTCAGTATAATATTGAGGCATATGAACCATATAAAATAAATAGCATTAAGTTTAAGTGCACGGATTCAATTCTTGCAAAAGATTTCTTCCCGGATACAATTAATACAGTTATAAAAACCGGCGATAATTTCGATTTGGATATTTTGGAAGATGAACGTAAACGAATTGAAGAAAATTTGAAAAACAGGGGTTATTATAGTTTTAACAAAGAATTTGTTTTTTTTCAAGCAGATAGTTCTGCAAAAAATATGGAAGTCGATCTGGTTTTAAATATTCACCAGGCACAACAAAAAGATTCGAACAATATTGTTTATAAAACACACCATAAAAAATATAAAATAAATAGAGTTTATGTTTTTACAAATTTCGATCAAAAAGAAGCTTTGAGTCTGGGTGATGATTATTACAAAGATTTAGACACTACTTATTTGGATGGAATTTATTATATCACAAAAGGACAGGATAAACTTAATAAAAGGGTAATTAACCAATCCAACTTTATTCAGGAAAATGAGTTTTATTCATTAGGTGATGTCAATAGGACTTACAAGCACTTAAATTCGTTAAGATTATTTAAAATTATAAATATCCAGTTTGATAAAATAGACTCGTTGCAAAATGACACAAGCATAGTAGGTTATGTCGATTGCAACATGAAACTAACAAAATACTACTTGCAATCATATACTGTTGAATTACAAGGAACAAATTCATATGGGAACATTGGAGTCGGGGGTAGCTTTTTATATCAGCACAGAAGTTTGTTTGGAGGTGCAGAAATTACTGATTTCAGAATAAACGGGGCAATTGAAAAAATAGATGAAAAAAATGTAGCTGGAAATGATTATACAACCGAACTTGGAGCAAATGTTGGAATCAGCATCCCAAAGTTTATTTTGCCAATATTTAAAGCAGAAAAGTTTAGTAAAAAATATAGCCCAAAAACTCAAATAACTGCAGGTTATAACTATCAAGATAGAATTGATTACAGAAGATCCATAACAAATATGTCTTATGGTTATTTTTGGGATGGGAACAGATATTTAAAACATTCTGTTAAACTGTTAGAATTAAATGCTATTGAACTTCCATATGCTTCACCCGAATTTAAAAATTATATAGATTCTACTTATTTAAGAAGTAGTTACAATAATCATTTGATTTCAGTATCAAATTATACTCTGATTTATAATAATCAAGACATAAAAAAGACACGGGATTTCTACTTTTTAAGACTAAGTACCGAAATATCAGGAAACATTTTGGCAGGTATAAGTGAGTTAAGTGACGCTCCTAAAGATGAGAACGGAAGTTATACTGTGTTGGGTATTCCGTTTTCTCAGTATGCGAAATTTGATATTGATTTAAGATATTATGATGTAATTGATAATTCAAAAACTATTGCTTACAGATTATTTGGTGGCATCGGTATACCATATGGAAATTCAATTTCTCTGCCTTTTGAAAAAATGTATTTCTCCGGAGGCGCAAATAGTATCAGAGCATGGAATGTTCGTGATTTGGGACCTGGTTCTTATTCAGGCGGATCAGCAACTCGATTCCCTAATCAAACAGGGGATATTAAATTAGAGGCAAACCTGGAGTATAGATTTAAAATGTTCTGGTTACTGGAGGGAGCTTTATTTTTAGATGCTGGTAATATTTGGAACTTAAATTCGGATGAGTTTGAAGGTGGATTGTTTCGAAAAGATGAGTTTTTTAAAGAGTTTGCCGTTGGATCAGGCGCTGGTGCCCGGTTAGATTTCTCATTTGTGATTGTAAGATTGGATTTAGGCATAAAACTAAGAGATCCGGCCTTACCGGAAAATGAACGATGGATAATTGGAAATAGAAATTTAAGGTGGGAAGACGATTTTACAATTAATATTGGTATTGGTTATCCTTTCTAAACTAGTAATTATAGTACTACTCTGTGTAAAACATTAATTTTTACTGAACGAATTATTTAATAATCTGTTTATATTGTTTAAGTACAATTTTTAATTAATTTATTAAATTTGTGTGTACTGGTTCAAATTAAATCTTAAAGCATATGTCATACACTAAAATTATAGAATTATTAGGTGAGAAAGCAGAGTATCTGTTAAATCATAAATCAGATACTATAAAAAAAGATCAGTTGAATTTACCCGGTCCAGACTATTTGGACGAAGTTTTTTA
>JANQHE010000028.1 GCA_028282785.1 Bacteroidales bacterium
AAAACAAAGGAATTGTGGCCACTGCCTGTTTCAGGTAAATTGGTTGTTGCAAGCGATTTGATTACGGAAAGAAACATCTCTGATCCTGTAAAAATAACCGTAAAATCTTACCCAAAATCTTTTGAAACCGTTAAAGGACTAAAGCCTTTATATTCCCCTACCATAGATATTTTTGATGAAAATAAAAAAGTGGTTACTTTGACTGAAAATCCTAAGGAATTGCAAATAGAAGAGTATCATACTATTTTTTATGGCAGGGGAAAGGGTATTCATTCTACACAACCATTTACCGGAGTTATGCTTAAAGATCTCTTAAAAGAATATTTTGAATTTAACCAAAAAAATATACGTGAAGGAATCTTTTTAGTTGTTGCAAAAGATGGTTATAGAGGGACTTTCACTTTTAGTGAAGTAATGAATAGAAACGACCAATCGGAAATTTTATTAATTTGCCGTCCGGAAGTAAATGATAATGGTATATTCCGTTTATTCCCCGCCTGCGACTTTTTCTCTGACAGGGCAATAAAAGGAATCAATGCTATTTATTTTTCGGCTAACGAACAATAAAAATGTATAAAAACAAGCTAAGGAGTTTAGATATAGCATTTATATTTCTTGGAGGGCTGATACTGTTATTCATTATTAGTCCGCTTCTTGGCATGTTTTTATCCACTACTCCAATCCAGTTATTTGAAACGTCTAAAGATCCCGAAGTTCTAAAAAGTATTTGGTTAACCTTGAGAGTTTCATTCCTGGGTACTGTCTTTTTTGCTATCGGGGCAATTCCCCTTTCATATTTTTTAGCCAGAAGTAATTTTAAACTTAAAAAATTGATTAATGGAATTATTGATATCCCAATTGTTATACCTCACTCTGCAGCAGGCATAGCCATTCTTGGATTTATTTCGCGCGATTCTGTTTTAGGGAAAATAGCCTCGTCCGTAGGATTAAACTTTGTAGGACACCCGGTTGGAATAGCATTAGCGATGGCTTTTGTAAGTATCCCCTTTCTGATTAATGCTGCACGCGATGGTTTTGAAAACGTACCGGTAAAACTTGAAAAAACGGCATTAAACTTAGGTGCTTCACCGGTTCGGGTTTTCTTTTCTATTTCTTTACCCCTGGCCTGGAAAAATATTCTATCGGGACTAGTCATGATGTTTGCCCGAGGTTTAAGTGAATTCGGAGCAGTGGTTATCGTGGCATACCACCCTATGATAACGCCTGTGATGATTTATGAGCGTTTCGGCTCATTCGGCCTCAAATATGCACGGCCCATTTCCGTGCTGTTTATTCTGGTTTGTTTAATATTCTTCATTTTATTACGAGCTCTTACGAAAGAAAAGGAACATAGAAATGCTTGAGCTAAAAAACATATCAGTTAAGTTAGGAGAATTTCAGCTCAGGAACATTAACCTTCAATTGGAAAAAGGAGATTATTATGTTCTTTTAGGCAAATCAGGAGTTGGTAAAACAGTACTTCTGGAGATAGTAGCAGGCTTAATAAAACATGGAACCGGACAGGTAATATTAAATAACGAAGATATTACAAAATATAAAATCCAAAACAGAAAAGTTGGGATAGTTTTCCAGGATTATTCCATCTTTCCTCATCTTAATGTATGGCAAAACATTTTATTTCCTGTAAAAAAAAGGAAAATTAGTAAAAAGTGCAAAGAAGAACTTGTTAAAAAATATGCCGAATTAACTAATATTTCACACCTGTTGAATAGAAATCCCCAGAATCTATCAGGAGGTGAATTACAACGTGTTGCTTTGGCCCGGACTTTAATAACAGAACCCATTTGCCTTTTACTGGACGAACCATTAGCTTCGCTTGACGTACAATTAAAAGGTGGTTTAAGAAACCTTCTTCGAAGAATTAACCAAAAGGGCGTAACCATATTACATGTTACACACGATTATGAAGAAGCCATTGCTTTATCAAACAAAGTAGCGGTTATTCATGAAGGAGAAATAATTCAAAAGGGGCTTACAAAAGAAGTATTTAAAAGGCCGGTAAATGAGTTCGTTGCTAATTTTACAGGAATAAAAAACTTCTTTATTGCGGAATCTTTATCAGAAAACACTGCAAAAATAAATGGTAAGGTACAAATAAAAGTTTCCAATAAAGATGATCTGCAAAAAGGAAAAATCATTATTCGGGGTGAAGAAATTATATTATCAAATAATAAAATAGAATCAAGTGCAACAAACAATTTTAAAGGAACAATCATACAAATAATTCCTTATTTAACGAATTACGAAGTTATTGTTGATATTGGAATTGATTTAACCGTTGTAATTTCCGAAGAATCGTTAACGAAATTTGAGTTTAAAGAGGGTTCAGGAGTTTGGGCAGCTTTTAAATCATCAGCTATTAAACTTATTCCTTAAAAAATTGTAACTTTCATATTTTAAAAAACTGGAAAGTTATGGAACATCAAAATTATAAAGCATTTGTCGTTGAAGAAAAAGACGGACAATATATTCGAAGTATAAAAATCAGAAATACAGGTGATTTACCTAAAGGAGATTTATTGGTTAAAGTTCAGTATTCATCGCTAAACTATAAAGATGCTCTTTCTGCAATTGGAAACAAAGGTGTAACAAAAAACTATCCGCACACGCCTGGTATTGATGCGGCAGGAATCGTTGAAAAATCGGATAATCCTGATTTTAAAGCCGGAGAAGAAGTTATTGTTACCAGTTATGACCTGGGAATGGATACTTCAGGTGGATTTGGTCAGTATATTCGAGTTCCTTCGGAATGGGCCATAAAACTTCCCAAAGGCTTAACCATGAAAGAAGCTATGATGCTGGGTACAGCCGGTTTAACAGCAGGAATTCTTGTTCTTAGACTTTCGGAAAAAGTAACACCGGATCAAGGAAAAATAGTTGTTTCGGGAGCTACAGGCGGAGTTGGAAGTTTAAGTGTTGCTATTCTGGCAAAGCTAGGTTATCATGTGGTTTCCATTACAAGTAAAGAGCAAGAAAAAGACTTTCTATTTAGTCTGGGTACAAAAGAAATACTACTTCGAAATGAAATCGATGAACCGGAAAAGCGACCTATGCTTAGTGCTAAATTTGCCGGAGGAATTGATACTGTTGGCGGGCCGATCCTTGAAAATATCATAAAATCTACAGCCAATATGGGTGTTGTTGCATGCTGTGGCAATGTGGCTTCTCCAAAAATTAACTTAACTGTTTTTCCATTTATTTTACGTGGTATTTCATTAATTGGTGTAGGAACACAAGACCACCCGATGCCTGAAAGAAAGATGGTGTGGAACAAATTAGCCAATGAATGGAAAACAGATCAACTAATGGATATATATAAGGAAATATCCTTAGAAGCTTTAAGCGAAAAAATCGACTTAATCCTAAATGGGCAATTAAAAGGAAGAACTATTGTAAATTTGAATTTATGATCTGAAAATAACTAAACATTCAGTTAATCTAATATTTATACTATTTTAATTTAATTCATAGATTAACAATAGCTGTAATTACTAATTTTGCAGCATAAAAAGGAAGAAGATGGCAAAGCAGGATTCTGATATATCATCAGAAAATAAAGACCAAAAAGAAGCTTTAAAAGACTATTGGAACGATACTTATAAAAAAGATATAAGTAAACTGAATTGGTACGAAGAAAAGCCAAGGCCTTCTTTAAAGCTGATTAAGATGTGTAACCTTAAAAAAGATGCAGCCATTTTAAATGTTGGAGCCGGGGCAACAATTTTAATTGATGAATTGCTTAAACTGGGTTATAATAATGTAATTGCTAATGATTTAAGTGCAAATGCACTCAGTAAAATACAAGAAAGACTTGGTGAAAACAACGATAAAGTAACATGGTTAGTAGATGATTTAACCGATCCAAAAGAACTTCTTACTTTGGGAGAAATTGATTTATGGGTTGACAGGGCTGTTTTACATTTTTTTACGGAAAAGAAAGAACAAGACACTTACTTTCAGATAATTAAAAAACTTGTAAAAAAAGAAGGATTTGTGATCATTGCTGTATTTAACTTCAAAACGGACGATGAAAGCGAGGCTTTACCGGTTTACCGGTTCGAACAAAATATGTTACAGTTTAAACTCGGACCTGAATTTAAACTAATCGAAGATTTTAACTATACCTTTAAGGGACCGTATGGTGATACAAGGGAATATGTTTATACTCTTTTCCAAAGAATATGACAACCCGGGTTTACAAAAAGCAATTAAATCAGGCAAAAAACCTAAGTTCCTGAAAATAAATTAAAAATAAAATGAACTTATAATGGTTTACTTAATTATTATACTACCTTTGTGCGCTAATTAACAAATAAATATTAAGAATGAACACAGGAACAGTAAAGTTCTTTAATGATGCCAAAGGATTTGGTTTTATTAAAGAAGACAATTCAGACAAAGAACATTTTGTACATGTATCAGGTTTAATTGATGAAATTAAGGAAGATGACTATGTAGAGTTTGAGTTAGAACAAGGTAAAAAAGGATTAAACGCAGTAAACGTAAAAGTTATATAATATTTGATTTTATTTACCAATTCATTAAGCCTGTTAAACAAACAGGCTTTTTTATTTATTAAGTCAAAATCAATAAAATAATTATTAATAACTAAATATACTTTTATATCAATCCCCGGAAATAAATGTGTATCTTTACTCAAACTTAGATTTGAGAATTTGCGCTTTATTTACTAATTCCTATCATTTATTAGTTCATCACTGCTCTCTTTTTTAGATCCTTAACATCAATAAAAACAAAAACGCAATAAAATATCAGAGTTAGAGTGGATTTATCATTTTCATCCTTTAGTCAAGGTCAAGTGATAAAATTCTTTAACTGTGTTGTTTTTATTTGCTATTAAACTAACCTTAAAAATTAAAATAATGAACATTTATGTAGGTAACCTTGATTATAAGGTAAATGAAGAAGATTTAAGAAATCTGTTTGAAGAATTTGGAAACATTAGCTCCGTAAAAATTATTATCGACAAATATAGTGGGAGAAGCAAAGGATTTGGATTTGTTGAAATGGAAGAAGGTGGACAAAATGCTATCCAGGAGTTAAATGGTAAAACATTTAAGAACCGGGAAATCATTGTAAACGAGGCCAGGGCTAAAAGAAATTTCAACAGATAAGTATTAAGTATTAACTTAATTAAAATCTCTTTTCAGCAATTTAATCATTGCCTTTGTATCTTTTATTTGATAAAGGATTATAATACTATTTAACAAAAAATCGCATGAGGCAACTAAAAATTACAAAACAAATAACTCAACGAAACGAAGATTCCATTAACAGGTACTTTCATGAGATAAGCAAATATACGGTTCTTAGTGCAGAGGAAGAAGTTGAGCTAACGGTAAAAATTAGAAAAGGTGACGATGTCGCTTTAGAAAAATTAGTAGTTGCCAATTTAAGATTTGTTATTTCTGTTGCAAAACAATATCAAAATCATGGATTGTCATTTTCCGATTTAATTAATGAAGGAAATGTTGGGTTAGTTAAAGCAGCTAAAAAATTTGATGAAACAAGAGGTTTTAAATTTATATCATACGCGGTATGGTGGATTAGGCAATCTATTATTCAAGCTATTTCCGAACAAACCAGAACAGTTAGGTTACCCTTAAACAGGTTAACATCTATTAATAAAATTGGGAAAGCCTCCCTATACCTGGAACAGGAATTTGAAAGAACACCAACCAACGAAGAACTTGCTGCTTATTTAGAGCTTTCAAATGAAGAAGTTCAAACTGCAAATTTTATTAAGCAAAAACAGGTCTCTTTTGATATGCCAATTTCAAAAGATAACGATAGTGATGCAAATTTATATGATTTTATTCAAACAGATACCATACCGTCGCCGGATAATAATTTAATTCAAGAATCAATAACAACAAATATCTCGAGAGCATTGAGTAAACTATCCTTAAGAGAAGCAGAAATATTAACTATGTTCTATGGGTTGGGTAAAACGAAAACATACCGTTTAAATGATATAGCCTTAAGGTTCGATATGACAACAGAAAGGATTCGTCAGATTAAAAGCAGGGCACTTGTAAAATTAAAGAGCATACTTAAAGAGAATTATGCTATTTTAGGAAATTAATAAATAATATAATCATCTAACAAATATTTATGGGCAGATCACAGGAAACTTTTAACAAAAAAGAAGTTAGACAAAGAAAAGAAAAAAAGAGAAAAGAAAAAGCTCAAAAAAGATTAGAAAAAAAGGAAAACGAAAAGAAAAGTTCGTTGGACGATATGATCGCTTACGTTGACGAAAATGGTGTAATTAGTTCAACTCCTCCTGACCCCGGTAAAAAGTCAAAAGTAAAAGCAGAAGAAATTGAATTAGGTGTTCCTTCTAGAAGTAATGAAGATAACGATCCTATAAGAACTGGTATGGTTTCTCATTTTAATCAATCAAAGGGTTTTGGTTTTATAAAAGATTCTTTCACAAAACAAGGTGTATTTTTTCATGTTAATAATGTAAACGGAGATATTGCAGAAGGAAACAAAGTTCAATTTGAAATTGAAAATGGCCCTAAAGGCCCCACAGCAATAAAAGTTGAAAAAGTTAAATAGCGTATACCCTGCCTAATTTTTTTAACATTCTACCATGTTCCCAAAGTGCTCTTAAAAAACCTGGCTGAACGTAATAAGGCAATTTGTGTTTTTTTGCCATATCTTCAACCAGTTTCGATAGCTTGCGATAATGAATATGACTAATGTTAGGAAATAAATGGTGCTCAACCTGGTAATTCAATCCACCTATAAACCAAGAGAAAACACGACTACGAGGAGCAAAATCGGATGTTGTAAATAATTGATGAACAGCCCAATTATTTTCCAATGTATTATTCTCATCTGGTATTGGGTAGTTTGATGTTGGCACCACATGAGCTGTTTGAAAAATGACAGTTAATATAAATCCGCTTGTATAATGCATAATTAAAAAGAAAATAATTATCCAGTACCATGTAAATGGTAAAATTATAACCGGAATCATCAAAAAAGCTACAAAATATAACAGTTTTGATACGATTAATAAAACCCAGAGCTGCATTGTGGATAAACGATTACTTAAAGACACCTCATCTCGTTTATATCGAATCATCTGCTTAAAATCCTTGTTTATTACCCAGGTAAGTGTCATTAAACCATATAAAATCCAGGCATAAATATGCTGGTATCTATGAATTTTTAACAAAGGTTTATGTGGAGAAAATCTCAACAAAGCGCCCGGATCAATATCCTCATCATATCCTTCGATATTTGTAAAACCATGATGCATGGTATTATGTTGATGCCTCCAGGTAACAGGAGATCCTCCAAGTAAATATAGTGTATTTCCCATTAAATTATTTATCCATTGAACAGATGAATAGGATTTATGGTTGGCATCATGCATTACGGCCATTCCAATTCCTGCCTTTCCAACTCCCATCAAAATCCAACATAAAAGAACTCCGGCAAATGAATTAATAATACCAGTTAGCATTAGAAAATAAGGAGAAAAATAAAGTAAAATCATAAAAGCAGTTTTGATGTATAAGCTTAGGTTTCCATTTTCCGATATTTGATTGCTCTCGAAATAGTTCGTCACCTTTTCTCTTAACTCAATTATGAACTCCTTCTTGTTTTGTGGTGTAAACTTTATGCTTTCTCTTACCATGACATTTTTTTTCCTGAATTAAACCCTTAAATTTTCTATAAAATCACTCAATATTAAGCAAATATTTCAATAGAAACATATTGTAAGAATTAAAGTTCATTTCCTGAAAAGGCTTTTAAATCTTTCATATTTTTAAAACACTAACAAATTCGAATTAGATAATACAACATTGCATAAAATGAAAATATGTAACTAAAGAAATAATAATTAGATTTGATAAAAATACTTAAAGTTCCTTGTTATGAAATACTCCACATACCTTCGGGAATTATTTGGTGATACAAATTTAAACATAGAAGATCTGTTACTTCTCGAAAATTTTCAGATAAAATACTTACCTGAGCGGGTTCCTCAAAAAGAATTTGCGGCACTGCTACGAACTTATCCAATAATCCATCGATTCCTGATAAAAAAAGAACCATCTGTTGAGTCATTTTTAGATAAAGTATTGATGGAAAACAAACCAATTCAGGACCAGGATACCATTGATGATTACTGCGACGAAGTAATTTGGGAAATTGGAGAACTTATCGTTTATAATAAATTTCCTGAAGTATATGATTCAAAGATTAATTTTACCTGGGAGATAGAAGATATTCTTTCAACTGATTTATTGAAGGACAAAACCATTGCTGATGTTGGTGCAGGATCAGGTATGTTAAGCCTGTTATTGTCACCCTACGTAAAAACAGTATATGCATTTGAACCATTAGGTAGTTTCAGGAATTTTATCAAAAATAAAGTATCCGTTAAACGAATAAATAATATTTATACCATGGAAGGATTCCTGGAATCTGTTCCAATGCCAGATAATTCCATCGATTATTTATTTACCTCCAATGCCATTGGTTGGAATTTCGAAAAAGAACAAAAAGAAATTGAACGAGTTGTAAAACCTGGTGGACAAGCCATTCATCTAATGCGTGCTTTTGATAAAGACGCTGCCAGTCCTTATCATGACCAACTTTTAAAATGGAATTACGAATTTCAACAGTTCAAAGCCGGGGGTTATAAAGCAAAATATTATAAAACCTTCTAGAAAAGATTTCCCCTTTTAAAGGAGCATAAGTATATGAATGTATTTAAGGTTAAAAAAAGAATTCAGAATTTAGAATCTAAATTCTAATCACTAACTTGAATCCAAATTAGAAGGATTATTGAAACTCCTTGAAACAAATATTAAAAAAATATAAAAATATTAAAGACACATTCATTCATAATAAACCGAAAGAAACAGACTATTCTATGTTATTCGAACCTGAAAAAAATATAAAAACTACTAGCATAAAGTATTAGGCACTAGAAAATTTGCCATTCAGTGGTTAAAGCAGTAGCACAGAATTCTCCTTTATTCTACCATTACAAAGCTGTCTACAACCTCTTTCAACCCCATATACAACCTTTTTCAAACCTGTAAAAATTTTAATAGTTAATTCGGGTATTTAGATTTGCATAAAACATTTTAACAAATCAAAACTTTAACACTATGAAAACAGTTACAAAACTTAGCATAATATTCTTAGCTACTTTAATAATTAGCCCGGTTTTTATCTATGCACAAAAAGTTGGGTTCGAAAAAGAATTTTCATTTAATGAAAACAGTAAAAAAGAAGGTTTTACATTTGAAGTTAAAGAAGGAACCAAAGAATTAATCATAGATTTTGAAGGCGTAATAAGTACAGGAGGTTTAAAAGTAAAAATAACAGATCCGGAAGGTAACCAGGTTTCCGGATTTTCATTAAAAGCATCAAAAAACAGAACAAGAACATTCAGTTATGATCTTGATGCTGGCTCAACCGATGCAAAGAAAAAAGAAAAGGCTGAAAAAGCTGAGAAGGATAAAAAAGATGTTGAAGAAATAAAAGAAGCGCGTGAAACAAGAGAAACGCGACAAGTTAGGGAAATCAGAGCTGAGGCCAGAGAGGCAAGAGCAAGTGCCAGGTCCAGTTCGCGAAGTAGTACTAGTTCCTCATCATCAAATTCTAATTCCAGCTCAAGTGTTTCTGTACGTGTAGAAACTGACGAATCAGGGCATTCAGTTACAAAAACTAATAAAACTCATATCTATACCAAAGAAAAAACGGAAACATCTGAATCAGGTGCAAGGGGAGTTATAAATAAGGAAATAACCAACCCTGTCTCAGGAACCTGGGAGTTCACCATTTACCCGGATGACACCCAAGGTAAATTATCGGCAAAAATAATGTATAAATAAAACCAGAAAGCTTATATTTAAC
The DNA here is from genome assembly GCA_028282785.1 of Bacteroidales bacterium. Lineage (GTDB taxonomy): Bacteria > Bacteroidota > Bacteroidia > Bacteroidales > UBA12077 > UBA12077. The sequence continues at coordinate 9,934 of JANQHE010000028.1, forward strand.
CATGCCGGTACTATATAAATCAAAAACAATGACTCAAAAGTTCCTGTGCGTTATTTATTTACTTTGCTTTAATGTGACTTTATTAAATGCAACGAATATAAAAGGTCAGGTTGAAATAGATAACACATGGGAAAGCCTAATCTATTTATCCGGAATTAACTCATTTGATGATTTAAACACTGCCTCGTACGATTTTTTAATAGCCCGTACGGAAATTGATTCTTCAGGATTTTTCGAATTTGAAAACCTTGATCTTCATACCAAAGAAAGATTATATCGTTTACACATATGTAAGGTAGGTGATCCTGTTTCTACTATAATTATTGGCGGAAACGAAGAAAACTTTATTCATTTTATCATGAAAAACGGCGATAGTATTGAAGTAAATGTAAATCCTGAATCGTCACATTTTTACAATAGTTTGTTTTCCGGTAATCCAGCCAATAAAAACCTTAGATTACTTTTTCAGTGGCAAAAGAAACTGAACTCTCCACCTAGTTTGCCAACAACACAAAATCGTCAATTATTACGCGAAAAGGTCCTTGATGATTATTACAATTTTGCGGATACATCATCGTATGCAATAATTCAGTTGCTTAGCATATACCTAATGAACGAAACTTTTTCAACCCCCGGACATCTTAAACTAATGGAAAGGATTCAAACAAAAGCACAGGATTCAGATACTTCAAGTCCATACTACAAAGCGTTTTCAAATGAATTATCTTATCTAAAATATCATGTTAAAAGGCAATCAAGAGCTAAAACGATCTGGGTAATTGCACTAGCATTCTTGTTGGCTATAGTTAGCATGTTTATTCCAAAACTGATTCAAAAGAAAGATTCCAATAAGAATTTAAAAAACGGAATTTCGGAATTAATCAGTCAACTTTCAATTCAGGAGAAACGCGTACTTGATTTGTTAAAAGAAGGAAAAACAAACAAGGAGATTTCAAACGAATTACACATTGAGGTGAGTACTGTAAAAAGCCATCTGAATAAAATTTATTCCCGACTGGGAGTAAGTGGACGCAAAGATATTATCAACTCTGATCGGCAAAAATAAAGCCCGGTAGAATTTCCGGGCTTTTTAACTTACTTTACTTTCCTAAAAGCTCTTTGTTAAATCTCAAAATATCATTTAAGCTTGCCATTTCTTTGCGAATAGCACTTCGAATTGACAATCCTACAATTAATGCGGCAACAAGAAAAGATAAGTCAATCAATATCATAACCGTCGAGTTAAAATAGAGACTAAATTCCGGTGTTAACATAAAAAAACCTACAGAATAAATTACCAGGATACTTATGGTAACAAAACCATGTATAAACTTTCGAAACTTATGATATTTAAACGCAGCAGTATTTGATTTTAACGCTGTTTCGCTAACATCAACTTTTCCTGATAAAATGATACTGTAAATTTCGAGTATAATTCGAACCGATAAACTGCCAAGCATTAAAGCTACTCCAACTTTACTTAACAATTGTTCAAAAGGTGTTACATATTTAAAGAACAGGCATAAACCAATTAAAACTAAAACAAGTATTACCAGGTTTGTAATTTGAACTTTTAAGGCTTTTTTCTTTTTTTGTCCCGCCTGCGAGATAATCTCATCTACAGGTATATTCGAATCCACAGAATTATTTTGTCCGCTTTTCCAAATTTCTTTTAAATCATCCATATTATTTTTCATTTTCCAGAGTTTCTTTAAGTGTTTTTTTAATACGATGAATCTTTACCCTTAAATTACCTTCACTAATTCCCATTACATCCGAAATAAGACTGTAATCTGATTCATCCAGAACCATCATAATAATTAACCGGTCAACTTCACTTAATTTTCCAATTGCCCGGTAAAGAGCATCAAATTGTAGTGTGGTATTCGATTCCTCATCCTTTGCTTCTTCACTTATCTCCACATTGGTTATATTCAATTTGCCTTTTTTATCGCGTATGTACTTTAGACATGTATTAACGGCTATCCGGTATATCCATGTTTTATAACTCGACTGAGCTTTGAATTTATCCAGCGCATTCCATACACTCATAAAAACCTCCTGTGACAGATCTTTTGCCAGTTCCTGTTCTCCTTTCATATATCCAAGGCACAATTGCATTACCATGGATTTATACTGTTTATGAAGACCCTCAAACAACTCTTTATTTTTCCTACTCTTCATTATTAAGAAAACCGTTAATTTTATTTACTAACCACTCGTTTTGATCAAACATAATGAAATGTTTACTATTTGATGCAAAATACATTTCTTTCTCATCCAGCTTTTCATATTGAGCACTATAATTAGCTTCAATAACTTCCCTGGTTGGAAATTCAGCACCCAAAATAAGCGATTTTGCTTTAATATTTTCTAATTTATCTCGTTGATCAAGTTTTAAAAGGTCAGTATAACCATAAACATACGTTTCGCGATCGGCTGTCATAATCCAGTTAGTAAGTATTTTAATCTTTGATGTATCATTGGTCATATAGGAAGATTGCATGGCTGCAGTCTGTGCAAACCGGTCATCCGCCATTTGAAGCATTTGATTGTTGTATGGACTGTCATAAACAATCTGACTCTCGAGCATACCCGGCATCATAATTTCCCGCATACATGGTAGTGACTCCACTAATATCAGTTTATTTACATAATTGGGTAAAGCTGCCGCTAAATCAATAGCCAGGTTCCCTCCCATACTATGACCAATTACGGTTAAGTTATTTAATTGCTCATTTTTTATGTATGCGGTTAGGTCGTTTACCAGTTTTGAATACCATGGTGTTTCAACAGGTTCAATTCCATTAAAGCCTGCATAAGAAACCTGGTGATTTTCGTGATCTAATTCAATTCCACGTATGGTTTCGTTCCAAACTGTACCGGGACAAGTAAAACCTGGCAAATACAAAACCGGATTTCCCGAACCTGATTTTTCGACTCTTATTGATTCCTGACTAAATAATGCACTTGTTAACAGTGCGAATGAAATTGTTAAAATTAAGTTTTTCATGATTATTTGTTTTTAAATTTTCCTCTTTGATCCAAACAATCATGAATTGTTACAGAAACGAAAAATAAAGTTTTAACAGACTTCAGAGTTTTCTCTTCCTTCTATCGTTAACTTTTTGTGAATCACTTTCTTATTTTGTATATTTACCTGAATTACAATGTTTTGTTAAGATAATCAACCTCTAAATAAAAATTACATGGAAAAATTTATCATCCGAATTTTGCTGCCTGTTATCACATTTATCATAGCAGGTATTATTTTGTTTTCCTGGCTCAAAAATAGTTATGCTGATTCTACAAATATAATAACTTCCCAAATATATACCGATCAGGACATTCGGAGTCTTTACATGAACTATTGTGCTGGTTGCCATGGTGAACGGTTGGAACGGTTCAACCGCAGCAACTGGATATTTGAAGAAACGGATGAAATGGCTATTCAAAGTATAAAATACGGTCGTGAAGAAGTTGGGATGCCTGCATTTGAAAAAACATTTACCGATGAACAAATACGGGCCATGGCCAAATACATTCGTGCCGAAATACCTATGGATGATAACAAACGAAAACCTGCCTTTTCAATGAACCAGGTAGTTAAATCGGAAAAGCAGAATTTTACGGTAGATACAGTAGTTACAGGACTACATGTACCATGGGGAATGGAATTCCTGCCTAATGGAGATATCTTAATTTCTGAGCGATCAGGAACTTTGTATCGATTTAGTAATGGCAGACTAAATAAAATTGAAAACCTACCGGAAATTGTTGCAAAAAACCAGGGAGGTTTACTTGACCTTCATTTACATCCGGATTACGAAGAAAACGGATGGATATATTTTGCGTACTCAGATCCATCAGAAGGTGGTAAACAAAAAGCAAATACATCCATCATGCGTGCGCGGTTATCGGACAATAAAATGATTGATAAAGAGAAGATTTTTGATGGAATACCGGATTCACCTAAAGTACATCATTGGGGTTGTAAAATAGAATTTGATAAGGAAGGTTACCTTTGGTTTGGCATTGGAGATCGTGGAAGCAGAGATGTGTATCCGCAAATGCTGGATAATCACAACGGAAAAATACACCGAATCCACGACGACGGAACAATACCGGAAGACAATCCGTTTGTTAATACCAAAGGTGCGATGCCATCAATTTATTCATATGGTCATCGAAATCCACAAGGTACATCCGTGCACCCCGAAACTGGTGAAATCTGGATCACTGAACATGGCCCGAAAGGTGGTGATGAACTAAATCTGATACGACCGGGATTAAATTATGGATGGCCAGTTATATCTTACGGAATTAATTATAATGGAACAAAATTTACAGACCTTACTCATAAAAAAGGGATGGAACAACCCATCACTTATTGGGATCCTTCCATAGCTCCGTGCGGAATGACATTCGTTAACAGCGACCGTTATCCCGGATGGAAAAATAATATACTGATTGGTTCACTTCGATTTGAATACCTCGAAAGAGTTGAGCTTTCAGGAAACCGGGTAGTTGATCAGGAGAAATTACTCGAAGGTATAGGTCGTGTTCGAAATGTTGTAGTTGGTCCGAATGGCTATATTTATGTTGCTGCCGAGAAACCGGGGTTTATTGTGAAACTACTACCTGTAAACTAAATATTTTATTAACCTTATAAAACCTGAATTTTATAAAAAAGAAAATTTATTTTAATTAGAACTACATCAACCCTTTAACAATTTTCTTTTAAATTTGTTATAGTTATATCATACTTAATTATAAAACATGATAATTATATTTTTAATATTGATTTACCTGCTTGAGGGTTATTATAGCAAGTTACGCTTTAATAAGCCAAAAATTGATATCAAGAAAAATGTGCTGGTGATTGACGAATCTTTGATTAAAATATTCTTAGAAGGCAAACAACCCAAACCTGCATTTTAGTTACCAATATTTTTATAACTTACAACTTATTTACCTTTCTATCACGGAAAGAAAAAATTCTTGGTTTTTACATTATTGCAAGTGCCATTATTTGAATGCAATCATTATCGGATGTACCATTAAGCTAAATAATAAACCTTAATATAAATTCTGCTTAACCATTTCTTAAAAACAATTTGATTCTCAGCTTGTTTTAATAATATACACTAGAATTCAATAAAAAATATTTTTTATGAAAAAATTCATCGTTACGTACCATGCACCTTTGGATGCTTTGCAGGAAAGTGCTAATACCAGTCCTGAAGAAGCCAAAAAAGGAATGGAACAGTGGTATGCCTGGGCCAAAAACTGTGGTGATAAATTAGTTGATATTGGTCAACCATTAATGGGTGGTTTAAAGTTAAACACGGATGGAAGCAGCATTCCAAGTGACCGGCAAGTTTGTGGTTATTCTATTCTGCAGGCCGAAGATATGGAAGATGCAAAAAAACTACTTAAAGGACATCCACATTTAAACTGGAGAAACGATTGCGAAATTGAGGTACACGAAAGTATGCCATTACCGGAGTAAAAAATAATGCCTTAGTTTGTCCTAAGGCATTTTTATTTTAGTTAGCTTTTGCATTTCGAATCATCTCAAATAGGTCTTGTGGTTCTGCGCTTAAGGCATCAGTTAATAAAAATATTGCTGCTACAATAAATGCGGCAAAACCCAATACTATAAAAAAGTGCGTCCATGATGTTTTTTGAATTTCATGCCTGGATTTAACATCACACACTTCTCCTGGGCAATATTGCGCGTTTTTACCATGATACCACTTATAAGCCAAACATCCGAGGCAAATTCCAAAGGCCGATTCAAAAAACAGAAAAATTAAACAAATAAAACATATAAGGCCCGTTATAACACTAAATGTATTTAAAAATACCATTAACACAAGCATGATTACAGCTAATCCAATGCCAATTATCCAGGCTACCTTCTTTTGGGCGGCACCAACATATTCGGGAGTTTGACGTCGAACGATCCAACGCCCAAGAATTAAGGTTGGTGAAAATTTCGGATTTATAAATACACGAATAATAAAATCTGTTAAGAAAATGATCACAAAATACTTGATAGGAACAAAATTTCCTTCACCTGCCATTAAAATTGCAATAAATGCAAATAAAAATAAAATTCCGGCTGTTGCTCGTATTTCACGTTCATTTAAAACAGGGATGGTATACCCTTCAACATTTTCTCCGAATTGGATGGTTTTGTTTTCTTTATTCATTATTTTAGGTTTTAAGTTTGATTTATGATGTCTTTCATTTAAATCCTTATTATAATTGAAATTTAAAATTTCCAAATTCAAATTACTTTCAAACAAATGTAGTTGATATTTATATAATTAGGTGTTAACGAGATGTTAAGATATTTTATGAAAATAAAGAAAGAAATTACCGGTAGAATCAATTATCTGTTTCTCGAAAATGTTACTTCTTTATTTTCGATCATTTGTTGTAATTGCTTCAGTAAAGCTCTTTCCTGCGAGTCTATATGACCATCTTCCGTGGAAATATTGATAATCTCATCGTATTCTTCCGGAGTAATTATGTGATCTTCAATCGCTTTATTAATAATCTGGCGCAATCGTTCGCCACTCTCACTTAATGCCATGATGATTAGATTTAGTTTCCAGCAATTTAATAAAAATAAAACACATAAATCAACACCTAATACTTAAACATAAATAGCTCCACTAAATATAGATTCAAATGTAACTATTTCAAATACTTAGTATGTTCATTTCTTTGCATTTTTATATTCTTTTACATAAAATTATGTAAGGATAACATCCTCTTCTTCGTCTAAAAACAAAATCGGAGGAAGATCATGAAAAATATCGTTAAATCTTTAATAATCTTGTGCTTATCTAGTATATCAATTACTAATTTGGCCCAAGATAGTTTAGTTGGTTATTGGAGTTTTGATCATATTACAAACGAAACATTCATTGATGAATCAAATAATGACAACACTGGAACTACAATTGGCTCTTATTCTGATTTGGGGATTAAAGGATCAGCCCTTACTTTTGATGGAAATAACGATTATGCCAAGATTACTGCAGATGGAATAAATCCTCCGGCAGTACTTAAAAGTCTGGGGAAAGGAACAATATCGGTTTGGTTCAAGGTCAACTATATTCCTACTGATGGTGGAATAGCTCCAATAATTTATTATGGGTCTACCGATAAATGTGACTTTTTCGATGCAGCCAATCAAGGTTTAATTATTGAAGTTGGACATAGCCCGGTTCATTATGAATCCGAACGGTTGTATTTTACAATATGGAAAAATGGTTGTACTTACCCTTCATTTTGTTTTGACTCGGGCAAACCAATATCAACAGGGCAATGGTATCATTTCGTTGCAGTTGTTGGTGAAGACTTCAACACCGGCTATTTAAATGGACAGGAAATGGTAAGTAGAATTTATAATTTCGGAAATTCAAGTTATTCTCAATTTTTCGAAGATGCTGTGGTTCACGAAGAATTGTGGTTAGGAAAAGGCCATTGGGACAGAACCACACAATTTTTTAACGGACAAATTGATGAACTAAAAATATTCAATGAACCGCTTACCGCATCACAGATATCAGATCTTTATAACAAAGTTGTTGTAACAAGCTCTAATAAATTTAATCATGGTAAGGAACAAGTTTATATTTATCCTAATCCTGCTACCGACGTACTAAACCTGGATTTGCCTCAACTTAACCTTAAAATAGAAGAAGTTAGCCTTATTAATACTGCAGGTCAAAAAACAATCATAAATTCACATATTCAAAACAATCAAATAAATTTGAACGATATAACGCCCGGTATCTATAATCTGGTTTTGAAAGGCACAAATGAAATAATTAACCAAAAAGTATTAATCATAAAATAAGACAAGATAAAATATTGATGTAACTTTATGTTTTTAATTTTACCAGCATGAATTTACTTACCGTACTTGGCTTAGTAGCTGCCTGCTGCACTACCATTTCGTTTTTGCCGCAAGCCATAAAAGCTATTAGAACAAAACATACCAACGACTTATCCTTAGGAATGTATACTTTATTAACCACTGGAATTATTTTATGGTTGATTTACGGAATTTTTAAAAATGATTTACCAATTATTTTGGCAAATGGAATAACACTAATTTTTGCCGGAACAATATTAATCCTTAAAATAAAATATAAATAACCAAAAGCATGAAAAGTTTGAATGAAATAAATGTAGCGCTTGCTCAAATAGCACCAATATGGTTAAATAAAAGCAAAACACTTGAGAAAATAAAAGATTATATCGTTAAAGCCGGAGATCTAAAATGTGATTTAGTAACATTCGGAGAAAGCTTATTGCCAGGATATCCGTTTTGGGTGTCATTAACAAATGGTGCAGAATTTAACTCCAAGTTGCAAAAAGAAATTCATGCTCATTATATCAGAAATGCAGTTCAAATTGAAAATGGCGATTTAAATGAAATTTGCGAATTAGCTAAATCCAAAAACATTTCAATCTACCTGGGAATTATAGAGCGAGCTCAAAATCGCGGAGGACATAGTTTATATTGTTCGTTGGTTTATATTGATAAGACCGGAGAAATAAAATCGGTTCACAGGAAGTTACAACCAACTTATGAAGAACGTTTAACCTGGTCGCCAGGCGATGGAAATGGATTACAAGTACATCGTTTAAAGCAATTCACCGTTGGAGGATTAAACTGTTGGGAAAACTGGATGCCATTACCGCGAACATCACTATATGCAATGGGTGAAAACCTGCATGTTGCTGTTTGGCCAGGAGCAAAAAGAAACACTATTGATATAACAAAATTCATAGCCAAGGAATCTCGTTCTTTTGTTATTTCTGTTTCAGGGTTAATGCGTAAAAAAGATTTTCCAAAAAATACACCGCATTTTGATGAAATTTTGGCTAATGCTCCTGAGATTTTAGCCGATGGAGGATCTTGCATTTCAGGTCCTGATGGAGAATGGGTTATTGAGCCTGTGGTGGGTAAAGAAGACTTAATTGTTGCCTCATTAGATTTTAATCGTGTATTAGAAGAAAGACAAAACTTTGATCCATCAGGTCATTATTCAAGGCCAGATGTCACTCAGCTGATTGTAAACAGGGAAAGACAATCTATTTTGAAATTAAAAGATTAAATTATGAAATTTAAGCTGACAAGTATTTTTGTCTGTGATCCAATTAAGGCCTTTAAATTCTATTCAGAAGTACCGGATTTAAGGAATTAATGTTTTCAATGATTTTTAACTGTTAATGTATATTAAGATTTTATACGATGATTCCGGTCCAAAGAAAAAGGCGAAAGAATCAGAAGCCAATGATATTTATGCCTTCCAAACTAAAAATAATTATTATGGCGTATTAAAAGTAATCCCTGTGACTGAAAGTGAAAGCTGATCAGTTGATTTTGAATATATTATCAAAAAATAAGCTACTAATTAACATTTTAAAGACTTATTATTAAATTACTATTCTGCAATAAGTTTTTTATATCTTCTAATTTATATTCATTTCATTTAACCTTAGATTATAGTATATTAATCAAATTACTTAATAATTATTTAAAAATAATTTTACTTTTGAACCTTTATTGTTTCCTAAACGTTAAAAAGTTGGGAATTACAATTATTGGGGATGAAGCTAATCATTAAGAAAATATCAATCTATATTTTCGGACTTCTATTTATTTGGATTAACCTTTCATTTATTAATCCCTTAAATGAAAATGAGGAAGATCTAAATAACAATGAAAGTCCTGATGTAAGCTACTTTGGAAAAGAAAATATCACTGATGGCCCCTATATTTTCATTAAAAATAATGTTAAAGTCGTAAAATGGATATCAAAAGACAGGTTAAAGCAGAAATTAATTCTAGGCGATAACTATAAAGTAATTAAACGTAACTTTGGATTTGATTTCCAACCGGAATGGATTGATTATCTTGAAGAAAGCGAGCCGGATTACGAACAGAGATACGAAAATATAGAAAATTTTATTGCGGTTACCGATATTCATGGTCGTTATGATGTATTGGTAAAATTACTTTCAAAACACAATGTTATTGATAAGGATTTTAACTGGAGCTATGGAGATGGACATTTAATTGTATTAGGTGACATCTTGGATAGAGGCCCCCAAGTTACAGAATCATTGTGGTTAATTTTTAGATTGGAACAACAAGCAAAACTACATGGAGGCAAAGTACATGTTTTACTGGGAAATCATGAGCTAATGGTTTTAAACAATGATTCCAGATATGTCCATGAGAAATATATTAAGTCTTCTCAGTTAATGTTTACCACATATTCGAAATTATTTAATGAAGAAACTTTATTTGGTAAATGGCTAAAACAAAAACCAGTAATAGTAACTATTAATGATATTATTTTTGTACACGCTGGTATTTCAACAGATTTTATAAAACAAGGATTTACCAGAACAAAAACAAATAAGCTATTTGCTGAAAATATTATAGGAAAAAACTGGAATAAAATTTTAGCAGATTCTTCTCTTTCTTTCATGATGGATGAAAAAGGTCCGCTTTGGTATAGAGGTTACTGGAAAAACCCGGTTATAATGGAATATCAGGTTGATCATTTACTTAGGTATTTTAAAGTAAATCATATCATTGTTGGTCATACTTCATTCCCTAATATAGTTTCCTTATATGGTGGTAAGATATTTGGAATTGATTCAAATATTAAACATGGTGGTGAATATGGCGAATTATTAATTTACAAGAATCAATTATTTTATCGTGGAACGATCGATGGCTCTGTAAAAAAGCTTGAATGACTTTTATTGCCTGCAAGTTAAATTTAGTTTCTTTTTTATAAAATTTGATCTGTTTAATTCCTCATAAAAATCTTCTATATATTTTCTGGTATTGTTTTTAGCTCTATTACTCAAGAATTCAAAATTGTCTATTGTTTGAAATAGTTCTGATTCTTTTTGTTTAAATATTTCAATAACTCTTTGGTATTGTTCATCAGACCTGCATATTCCCAGATAGTATCGTTCCCTTACACTACTTATATATAGTTTACGTGTAGGATGAGCATATTGAGTATTAATTACTCCTGCAAAATCAAAATCATATGGCACTAATATTAGCTTAAGCTTTGTATGATCTTTATACTTAAATATTCTTATATTATGTCTATTATTTAAAACAAAATCAGTATTGCCTATCATATATTGAAATAAAAACATCTTATCAACAGAAATACTATCGGTATGTCTATATTTTAAATTATCCCTTTCTATTGAAAGCGCATCCATTCTT
>JANQHE010000055.1 GCA_028282785.1 Bacteroidales bacterium
CAAATTTTTTTTCGAAAAAAATCAATCTTTTTTTCACCGCAGCATTTCTTCAATATCCTATCAGAACTTATCCCCAAATCGGGAGTGCAAATATAAATACTGTTTTTAATTCTGCAACTCTTTTTTTACATTTTTTTTTCGGGTTTCACATAAACCATTAAATTACAATAAAATAATTTTTTATTTTTATCGTTCTATAGCCTTAATTTAACCATATTGAAATAAAAGTTTTATATTCGCTCAGCCGAAGTAATCATAAATAGACAGCAATGAATGAAAAAAAAAGACTAGTTATTATACCTACTTATAATGAAAAGGAAAATATTGAACGAATGGTTCGAAAGGTATTTTCTTTGTCATTACCTTTTGATTTATTAATTATTGATGATAATTCTCCTGATGGAACTGCTGATATAATAAAATCATTACAAAAAGAATATCCTGACCAATTACATTTATTACAAAGAAAAGGTAAGCTTGGGTTAGGCACAGCATATATAACAGGTTTTAAATGGGCACTTGAAAAGGACTATGGTTATATATGTGAAATGGATGCAGATTTTTCGCATAATCCGGAAGACTTAATTAGTTTATATGAAGCTTGCAAAAATGAAAATGCAGATTTATCCATCGGATCAAGATATATTACAGGAGTTAATGTAGTAAACTGGCCGATGGGTAGAATACTTATGTCTTATTTTGCTTCAAAATATGTTCGTTTTATTACGAGAATGAACATTAAAGATACAACAGCCGGTTTCAAATGTTACCGAAGAAAAGTATTAGAAACAATTAACCTTGATAAGGTCAAGCTTAAGGGATATGCATTTCAAATAGAAATGAAGTTTACAACATGGAAGTTTGGATTTAAGATTGTTGAAGTACCCATTATATTTACTGAAAGACAAGAAGGGGTTTCAAAAATGAGTGGAGGTATTTTTAACGAAGCTATATGGGGTGTAATTAAAATGAAACTTAGAAGCTTTTTCAGGAAGTACGAAATGGCAAAATAAATACCTATATTATAATGTATGATTTGCTAATAAAAAATGTAACCATCGTTAATGAGGGAAAAGAATTTAAAGGAGGAGTATTAATTAAAGATGGTAAAATAGAGAAAATATTTAATTCTCGGAAAATTACACAAACTGAAACCCTTAGAACCATAGATGGTGAGGGAAAATATCTTTTACCGGGAGTAATTGATGATCAAGTTCACTTTAGAGAACCAGGATTAACTCATAAAGCAGAAATATATACGGAATCAAAAGCTGGAGTTGCCGGAGGAATTACTTCGTTTATGGAAATGCCTAATACGAGACCACAAGCGACAACTATTGATTTATTAGAAGAAAAGTACAAAATTGCAGCTGAAAAATCATTGGCAAATTATTCATTTTATCTTGGTGCAACTAATAATAATATTGAAGAAATTAAAAAAATCGATCCTGGAAATATTTGTGGTGTAAAAGTATTTATGGGCTCTTCAACAGGAAATATGTTGGTTGATAACATTGACTCATTATCTAAAGTATTTTCAGAATCACCGGTATTAATTGCTACACACTGCGAAGATGAAGAAACAATCCGGAGGAATACTGCAACATATAAGGAGGAGTTTGGAGAGGATCTCCCAATAAGTTACCATCCATTTTTAAGGAGTGAAGAAGCTTGCTATAAATCGTCGAGTTTAGCAGTTGAATTAGCAAAAAAGCATAACTCAAGATTACATATTTTACATTTAAGTACAGCAAAAGAACTTGAGTTGTTTGACTCTGCTCCCTCAAAAGATAAAAGGATTACAGCTGAGGTCTGCGTCCATCATTTGTGGTTTTCGGATGATGACTATGATAAGTTTGGCACAAGAATTAAATGGAATCCTGCTATTAAAACTAAGAATGACAGAGAGGCGTTAATAAAAGGATTGAAAAGTAATAAAATTGATGTTGTAGCAACGGATCATGCTCCACATACTATTGACGAAAAATCTAACACATACTTTAAGGCTCCTTCCGGAGGGCCCTTAGTACAACATTCTTTAGTTGCCATGTTAGAGTTATATCATCAGGGTAAATTTACTTTATCGGATATAGTAAATAAAATGTGCCACACTCCTGCCGATATCTTTCAGGTTAAAGACAGGGGTTATATTAAAGAAGGATTTTATGCGGATCTGATCCTTGTAGACATAAACTCGCCATGGAAAGTAGAAAAAGGTAATATATTATATAAATGTAAGTGGTCGCCGTTTGAAGGCCAAACTTTCAAATCAAGAGTTACACATACTATCATTAATGGCTATGTTGTATATGATTATGGAAAGTTTGACGAATCAATTAAAGGACAAAGATTAACTTTTGACAGATAAAAATATTCCTATTATTTATATGTATAAACGAAGAACTTTCATTTGGATTCTCTTTACTTCTATTTTCATAGGCAGTTGCAATTTTGATCAATCTAGTTCCAAAAATGTGAATCTTGGAGATGAAGGCAATTATATGGAAATAGCGGATACCATTATAACTGATGTCATTATCTTAAATCCTGATGGTGATGAATGGACCGAATATACACTACGTAATCTTGACAAAGAAACACTTGTAGATGAAATTTTTAAATTGGTTTATAAAGGAGATCTTAAACCTTATGAATTCTTTTATAACGAACCTTTAACCATTGATGACATAAAGACTTTGGAAAAAGATCCTGAGTTTAGCAGAGACAAAATTGCTAAAGTTCAATTCGAGGAAGCATGGTATTTTGATGTTGAAAGCCGAAAAATGGTAAAAAGGGTTCATTCTATAATGCTTGCATACGAAATATATAACTTTCAAGGAGAAATCAGAGGTTACAAACCGGCATTTAAGGTATATTTCAACAAAGAAGAAAAATAAGATGCGCGTTCTTTTTATCGATTCCACTCATGTAAGGCTACCTGAGAAATTAAAACAAGCAGGATTTGATGTACATTATCTTCCGGATACTCCTATTAAAGATATTATTAAGATTATTCCAGATTATGAGGGTATTATAATAAGGAGTAGAATTAAGATTGACAAACGTATTCTTGATTCAGCTTTAAACTTAAAATTCATTGGACGCGTTGGTGCAGGCTTAGAGAATATTGATGTTGAATACGCGAAGTCAAAAGGAATTAAGTGTTTTAATTCACCGGAAGGTAATCGCGATGCTGTAGGAGAACAGGCTTTAGGAATGTTACTTGCATTATTTAATAATATATTGAAAGCTGACCTTGAAGTCCGCGATGGGAAATGGATTCGTGAAGGTAACCGAGGGCTGGAAATAAAAGGCAAAACAGTTGGAATAATTGGTTACGGTAATATGGGTAGCGCCTTTGCCCAGAGGCTAAAAGGATTTGAAGCAAAAGTGATAGCTTATGATAAATACAAATTTAATTATTCTGATGAACACGTGATTGAAAAATCCTTGGAGGATATTTATGAGCAAACCGATATTCTTAGTTTGCATGTACCTTTAACTGAAGAAACCAGATATATGATAAATGATGAATTCATTAATCGATTTAAAAAGGATATATATATTATAAATACAGCACGCGGAAAAGTTTTAAAAACTGCTGACCTGGTAAAAAATATGAAATCAGGGAAAGTGCTGGGAGCATCTTTAGATGTTCTTGAATATGAGCAAATGTCTTTCGAAAACTTGCATTCTGATGATAATCTACCTGAGGCTTTTCAATATATAATTAATAGTAATAAAGTTGTTTTAACTCCGCATATTGCCGGCTGGACCCAAGAATCAAACATTAAACTTTCCGAGTTTCTTGCAGATAAAATTATCAAAGAATTTACTTAATTACAAAATGAGCTGTATGCCTGCTTCTTTGATCTATATATATTTTTCGATCTTTTGTAACCTTTTCAATAGCATCTACCGAATAATGGCGAATGGTTAAAAGCTCCAACCGATCATTATATAGTATTTTATAATCCTTTTTGAGTCTTTCGATAAGTTGTTTAGTTTTGTTATTAGCGTTGTCGATACAGAATGAAATACTAATTGCCGAATTTTGAATCAAATTTACTTTTATCCTATGCTCCGACAAATATTGAAATATTTTACTCAGCTCATCTTCAATAATAAAGGAGAGATCTTTGGGAAATAAACTAATTAACATTTGATCCTTTTTTAGTATAAATATTGGAAGGTTTTGGTCATACTTTTTAAAAGAATCAATCTTTGTCCCTTCTCCCTCCGGATCGATAAAAGATCTAACAAAAAGAGGTATATTTTTATTATGAAGCGGCTTGAGTGTTTTTGGATGAATTACCTTTGCCCCAAAATAAGCTAGCTCAACTGCTTCCTGATAGGATAACTTCTCTAACTTTTCAGTTTCCTCAAAATATTGAGGGTCCGCATTTAAAATTCCTTCTACATCTTTCCAAACAATAGCTTTTTCCGCATCTAAAATATTTGCAAGAACGGCTGCAGTATAATCAGACCCTTCCCTGCCTAAAGTAGTAGAAAAACCTTTTTCAGAACCACCTATGAATCCCTGCGTTAAATAAATTTTACTTTCACTAAAACTGAACGAATCTTTTGCTTTAACTTTGGTTAATTCAAAATCAATTTTTGCTTCACGATAAGTATCATCAGTAATAAATACTTTTCGGATATCTATCCATTTATTTGAAAGTTTTTGAATATTTAAAAACGCACTTATAATTTTAGTTGAAAATATTTCTCCAAAAGAAACAACCTGGTCATACTTAATATCGTATGAATCATATTGCTTTTCGAATATTTCGACCCGTAATTTTTCAAATTCGGTTTCAATCTCATTAAATATTATATGGTTCTCGTCCGGAAATAGGTCTTTGATGATTTTAAAATGATAAGACTTTAAAGTTTCAAATTTATTTATACAATTTGGGGTATTATCAACAGAAAGTTCTAATAATTCTTCAAGTGCATTTGTGGTTTTCCCAAATGCAGATACCACAATTATTAGGTTATCACTAAACCTTTTTACTATTTCCAAAAGGTTTCTTACTCTTTTTGCGTCTTTTACAGAAGCGCCTCCGAATTTAAAAACAAGCATTCTTGGTATAAGTTTTTATATTGACAAAAGCCTACAAATTTAGTATTTCTAACTTTCTTAACACTTACAATTCATAATAAACTTTGTATTAAGCGGTTTTTTTTGTGATTTTATTCTTATTCATAAAATTAAAATTATTTTTGTATAAAATTATTATGAAATTCAAATTGGTTCATTGAATTTCTTAATGTAAACTCTTTAATTCTCGCTTAATGAAAGGCTATAATATTACCACTTTAAACGAATTTATAATTCGTCGCCAAGCCCACATTCCATATGCTAAAGGTGAACTTTCAAATCTTCTACATCATATTGGTATTGCGGCAAAAGTTGTACATAAAAAAGTAAACAAGGCTGGTTTGGTAGATGTACTTGGAGAAGCTGGCGAGGTAAATGTACAGGGCGAAAGCCAACAAAAACTGGATGTTTTTGCTGATATGCAATTTACTGCTGCTTTACGCGATAGCGGCGAATGCTGTGGGATTGCTTCCGAAGAAAACCAGGAGATTATTACTTTTGATGATGAACTTTCGTTGGATGGAAAGTATATCGTTTGCATGGACCCATTGGATGGTTCTTCCAATATCGATGTTAACGTATCGATAGGAACTATTTTTTCAATTTATAGAAGAATATCACCAAGAGGAGAAAAAGCCCAATTAATTGACTTTCTTCAGGAAGGAAATAAACAAATTGCTGCCGGGTACATAATTTATGGATCATCAACTATGTTGGTTTATACTACAGGAAGAGGAGTTAATGGTTTTACTCTTGATACTGGGATTGGTGAATTTTGTTTATCGCATCAAAACATAAAAACTCCTGAAGCAGGAAAGATTTATTCTTTAAATGAGGGAAATTATAATAAATTCCCTGATGGAGTTAAAAAATATATCAAATATTGCCAGGAGAAAGATACAGAAACCAATCGTCCTTATTCAGCACGTTATATAGGGTCCCTGGTTGCTGATTTTCATAGAAATTTATTAAAAGGTGGAATTTTCATTTATCCAGAAACAGCAAGCGCACCTAAAGGTAAGCTTAGGTTACTATATGAATGTAATCCAATGGCATTTATTGCTGAACAAGCTGGAGGAAAAGCAACTAATGGTGATATACGTATTTTAGATATTAAACCGGAAACTTTACACCAAAGGGTTCCTCTATATACCGGATCTAAGAGAATGGTTGAAAATGCAGAAATGCTCCTTAAAGAATTCGGGAAATAAATCAATTTTAAAAATACATCTAAAAAGGTAGTTGAAAATCAACTACCTTTTTTAATTTTGTCAGGTTTTGGAATTAAAAGTATTAAATAAAGTATTGGATCAGCATCCTAAAGTTCAGGAATGCACTGATCTTATTTCTAAAAAAAACAGATTATTATTAAAGAATCTTATAGGATCTTCTAAAAGCTTATTTATTTCAAATATATTAAATAAGAGTGATGAAGGCCATTTAATCATCTTACCGGATAAAGAATCTGCAGCTTATTTTCACAATGATATATCAGCTGCAATTGTAAATGAAACATTATTCTTTCCAACATCTTATAAAAGATCAATTATTTATGGTCAGGAAGATAGTGCAAACCTCCTATTAAGAGCAGAAACATTACAATCATTAGTTAATAAAAAAAACCAGGTAATAATTTCCTATCCTGAAGCAATTATTGAAAAGGTAATAAATAAAGAAAACCTGATTAATTCAACATTAAAATTAAATGTTGGAGAACGGGTTTCTTTAGATTTTATTCAGGAAGTATTGCAGGAATACCATTTTCAGTATGTTGATTTTGTTTATGAACCGGGTCAATATTCGATAAGAGGAAGTATTATAGATATATTCTCATTTGCGTCTGACGACCCTTTTCGAATTGATTTTTTTGGCGATGAGGTAGATTCAATAAGATCGTTCGATATTGAAAATCAACTATCAAAAAAGAATTTTGATAAAATTGCCATTGTTCCAAAAATTGTAAATCCCGATTCGGATAATACGGACTTTAAACAAACTGAATCGTTTTTTCATTTCCTTGGGGAAAATTCCGTTATCTGGACCGAAAATCTCCAATATATTCTAGATAAAATATCCGATATTGAAACAAAATTAACTGAACAGGATAATGCTGATCAGATCATATTAAAAAAAGATTTCCTTCAAAATCTAGAGCAATTCAAGTTAATTGAATTCGGACAAAAATGCTTTTTTGAGAATACGGAAATAACTTTTAATACCTCACATCAACCTTCGTTCAATAAGAATTTTGAGATGTTAGGCAATAATATTCTTGAAAATTATCACAAAGATTACACAACTTATATATTATCCGACAATGAAAAGCAAATTGAAAGATTAAATGAGGTTTTTAATGATATTAATCCGGAAATTAGATTCGAACCTGTTTTAAATACATTACATGAAGGATTTATTGATCATGACTTAAAAGTTTGTATTTATACCGATCATCAAATATTTGGGCGTTACCATAAATTTAAAATTAAGAATAGCCTTCAGAAAAAAGAACAAATCACCATGCGTGAACTCACCGGATTACATCCGGGAGATTATATCGTTCATGTTGATCACGGAATTGGAAAATTTGGAGGACTTGAAAAGATTGATATCAGTGGAAAAACACAGGAAGCTATCAAACTTGTATACAAAGATCAAGACACGGTTTACATAAGTATTCATTCACTTCACAAAATCTCGAAATATAAAGGTAAAGATTCAGAACCACCTAAAATTTACAAATTAGGCTCCGGTGCATGGCAAAAATTAAAGCAGACAACGAAATCAAAGGTTAAGGATATTGCAAAAGAGCTTATACAATTATATGCAAAGCGAAAGGAACAAAAAGGTTTTGGTTTTTCTCCTGACACGTATTTGCAAAAAGAATTAGAATCTTCATTTATGTATGAAGATACTCCGGATCAGTTATCTTCAACAAATTCTGTTAAATCTGATATGGAATCTGATACTCCAATGGATAGATTGATTTGTGGCGATGTAGGTTTCGGTAAAACTGAGATAGCAATTCGTGCAGCATTTAAAGCCGTCGCTGATAGTAAACAGGTTGCTGTGTTGGTTCCAACAACAATTTTAGCTTTACAACACTTCCAGACTTTTAAATCAAGATTGGCAAATTTTCCTTGCAATATTGAATACATTAGTCGTTTAAGGACCCGAAAGCAACAGACAGAAATTATAAAGAATTTAGCTAATGGAAAAACGGATATTATAATCGGGACACATAAACTTGTTGGAAAAGAAATTCAATTTAAAGATTTGGGCTTATTAATTATTGATGAAGAACAAAAGTTCGGAGTATCGGTAAAAGAAAAACTAAAAAAGCTTAAAGTTAATGTTGATACTTTAACTCTAACTGCTACTCCTATCCCAAGAACTTTACAATTTTCTATGATGGGTGCCCGCGATTTATCAATAATAAATACACCTCCGCCAAACAGGTATCCAATCATTACTGAACTTCATAACTTTAATGAGGATATTATTAAGGAAGCCATTGACTATGAATTTCAGCGAAATGGTCAGGTATTTTTTATTCATAATCGGGTACAAAATATTGCTGAAATTGAAGTTTTGATCAATAAATTATGTCCTGATGTAAGAACAGCTTTTGCTCATGGGCAAATGGAAGGGCAAAAACTTGAAAAAATAATGCTTGACTTCATTAATTATGAATACGATGTTTTAATTGCTACAACCATAATTGAATCAGGTTTAGATATTCCAAATGCTAATACAATAATTATAAATAATGCACAAAACTTTGGATTAAGTGATTTGCACCAGCTTCGTGGGCGTGTGGGAAGGTCAAATAAAAAAGCTTTTTGTTATTTACTTGCTCCTCCTTTAACTTCGGTAACTCCGGATGCAAGACGAAGGTTAAAAGCAATAGAAGAATTCTCTGAGCTTGGAAGCGGATTTAATATTGCCATGCAGGATCTGGATATCCGTGGTGCAGGAAACTTGTTAGGAGCTGAACAAAGTGGATTTATTACCGATATTGGTTTTGAAACTTATCACAGGATCTTGAATGAAGCAATTCTTGAACTGAAAGAATCATCTTTCCAAGAATTATATGAGCAAGAACAAAAACAAGAAGTTGAAAAACAAATTAAGCAAAAGAAATTTATAAATGATTGCCAAATTGATACAGACTTGGAAATACTATTCCCGGATAATTATATCAATAATATTTCGGAAAGAATTCGACTATACCGAGAACTTGATAATATTGAGTCGGAAGAAAAACTTATTAAATTTGAAAATCAACTTAGTGACCGTTTTGGTAAAATCCCGCCTCAAACTATAGAACTAATGAATGTTGTTCGTTTAAGGTGGATGGCTATTGACTTAGGATTTGAGAAGATCATTTTAAAAAACAAGAAACTTGTAGCTCATTTTATAAATAATCAAGAATCTGCTTACTATCAATCTCTGATATTTTCAGGTATATTAAATTTTGTTCAGCAAAACCCAAAAGGAATTAGAATGAAAGAAAATAAAGATAAACTTACATTGAGTTTTGATAATATAGAAACCATTCAAAATGCATTGGACAAATTTCAAAAAATCTTTCATATGGGGTAATTAAATATTTAATAATCCTAATTATTGGAATAATTTAATAAATTTGTCCTCTGACTCTAACTACCTAATTATTAAATGAATCTTACGATTGATATAGGAAATACAAGAAGCAAATTTGCTTTATTCAAAAATAATGACATCATAGATAGTTTTATTTATAAAAACTTGTCGATAGATACAATACAATCTATCATCAATCTATATCCGGAAATTAAAAATACGATACTATCATCTGTTCGTGTTCCAGATGTTAACACTATTGATTATTTAAAAAAATCGTTTTCCTATTTCATTGAGTTAGACACAAATACAAGTCTTCCAATTGAAAATAAATATAAAACAAAAAATACATTAGGTAAAGATAGAATTGCAGCAATTGTTGGTGCAAACAATATTTATCCAAATACCAACGTTTTGGTGATTGATATGGGCACTGCGATTACGTATGAATTAATAAATTCAAAGAATCAATATTTAGGGGGTACTATTTCACCGGGTTTAGAAATACGTTTCAAGTCACTAAATCATTATACAGATAAGTTACCTCTTCTAAATAAAAGTGATGATTTCAATTTAATTGCAGATTCCACAGAATCGGCTATTATTTCAGGTGTACAGAATGGTATAATATATGAAATTAATGGTTATGTAGAATCATTAAAAAAACAATATGAAGACCTGAAAATATTTTTAACCGGTGGAGATGCTATTTTTTTTGATAAAAAGCTAAAAAATACCATCTTTGTAAATTTAAATTTAAACCACATAGGATTAAACACAATTTTAGACTATAACAGAGAGAAATGATTGGGCGATATTTATTAATAATAGCATTTATAGCAACAAATTCAACATATTTAGTTGGTCAGAGTGTAACTAACTCTCCTTATACAATTTTTGGGATAGGAGAAATTGATAGAAATGGATTCAATAATAGTAAAGCTATGGGAGGTCTTTCTACAGGATTAAGAAAGAGTAATCAAATAAACTATATGAATCCGGCATCAATCAGTGCACAAGATACGATGTCCTTTATTTTGGATGTTGGGATTCGTGGTGTACTTAAAAATATGAAATCCACTGAAACAAGTACCAATTTTAATGATTTTGCATTTGATCATATAGCAATTTCATTTCCAATAAAAAAGTGGTGGTATGCAGCATTTGGAGTAACTCCTTATTCGAAAATCGGATATAACATTCAAGAAGTTGGGAAATATTCACCAAATGATACTATTCAAATGCATTATGATTATTATGGTAATGGAGGAATAAACCAATTATTCATTAGTAATTCCTTTAAACCGATTAATAATTTATCTGTTGGATTCAATATTAATTATTTGTTTGGTACATTGGAACAGTATAATATGGTATTTAATGATTTAAGTCAATATTCTACTGTAATTGTTGACGAAATATCAGTTAAGAAATTAACTTACGATATTGGGGTTCAATATTATAACACGTTTTACGAAAATTATTTTTTTAATATAGGAGCTACCTATTCTAACAATTCTTCATTAAAATCAGAAAAAAAGAACGCTGTTTTAAATACAACTTATAACTGGTATAACTTAAGTATAGTTGATTATTTAGAGACTTCTTTCAGAAGAGTAGATACAATCAAATCATCAACAGATGAAAATTTTAATGTTGAAATTCCAGCTAGATTTAGTATAGGGTTAACTGCAGGAATTGAAAATAAGCTTATAATTGGATTCGATTATTCATACCAAGACTGGTCGGAAGTTGATGCTATTAATGAAAATGATGTTTATGAGACTGATCAGTACTTTAATATTGGAATTGAATATATACCTAATAAATTTTCATTACGCAACTATTACAAAAGAATAAATTACAGGGCTGGTGCCTTCTTGAATAATAGTTACTTAAACCTAAACGGAGAACAAATTAATAATTATGGCATAACATTTGGATTAGGTTTTCCGTTGGCTAATCAAAGGACAAGCTTAAATGTCTCATATACATATGGAAAAAGAGGTACAACCTCAAGTGGTTTGATTGAAGAAAATTATTCGTTATTTGGTATTAATATAACATTATACGATTTTTGGTTTATTAAAAGGAAATTTCAATAATTAAAAATTTATAAAAATGAAAACATTAGCAAAAGGGATTTTAACAACTTTAATTTTAACACTCACAATTGGTTTTGTGTTTGGACAAAAAGGAGTTGAGGATGGTTCAAGATTTGGGCATGGAGAGGACAGTATTCGTTGTATAAAGAATTTATCTTTATATAGAGAATATGCCAGACAAAAAAATTATGACCTGGCTTTAGATGGTTGGACAATAGTTTATATCGAATGTCCAAAAGCAAGTAAATATATTTACATTGATGGTATAAAAATGATTGAAAGTGTTATCAAAAAAGAAAAAGATGAGGTTAAGAAAGAAGCACTTGTTGACAGTATGATGAATATTTACGATAAAAGAATTAAATATTTTGGAGAAAAAGGAAAAGTGCTTGGTTACAAGGGAGTTAGATTTATTAAATATAAAGAAAATACTGCAGAAAATTTTAAAACCGGATATGAATGGTTAAAACAATCTATTGAATTGGAAAAAACTAAATCAGGCCCTTCCGAGCTTGTTACATTTATGAGTGCTTCCAAGGCTCTTTTCAGTGCAGGTGAAATTAAAGGCGGTCAGGTTGTTTCCGATTATGGAATGGTTTCAGAAGTTATAGATGCAATTATTGCGAAAGGCGGCAAAAAAGGAGCAAATATGGAAAAAGCAAAACCATCTATTGATCAAACATTTGAATCTAGTGGAGCAGCAAGTTGTGAAGATTTAGTTCCATTTTATGCTAAGAAATTTGAACAAACTCCAGAAGACATTGAATTCCTAAAAAAATCAACAGCATTATTAAGATCAACAAAATGTACTGAAGAGGAATTATTTTTTACCTTAGTTGACAAACTAAATAGTTTAGAACCAAATGCTGAATTAGCTTATGAATTAGCAAAACTTTCTAATAAAAATGAAAATTTAGAAGATGCTGCCAGATATTACAAGCAAGCAATTGAATTAGAAGTTGAGGATGTTCAAAAAGCTAAATATTATTTGGAACTTGGTGATGTAACTCGCAGGTTAGGTAATTATTCTCAGGCTAGAACTTATGCATTAAATTCTGCCGAATTAGATGGAACAAGCGGATATCCTTATTTATTAATTGGAAACATTTATGCCGCTGCAAGTAAATCTTGTGGCGAAGAGGATTTCCAACAAAAGGCAGTTTATTGGGCAGCTGTAGATAAATTTATAAAAGCAAAAACTGTTGATTCTGAATTAACAGATGATGCTAATAAATTTATTGAAGCTTACAGGCCACATTTCCCAGATAATGAAACAATTTTTTTCCAAGGATATAAGGAAGGAGATAAATTTACAGTTGGTTGTTGGATAAATGAAGTTACGACAGTTAGAGCACGATAATATTAAAAGAAAGTATTCTTTTCAAAAGATAATAATTCCTGTTTTATCAGGAATTATTATCTTTTTTTCTTCTTGCGAAAGAAGTAACATTGAAAAAATAAATGAGATTACCGGTGAGTTAAATGCTCCTACGGTTGCTGTAACAAATACCGAAATTATTGTTACGAAAAATGCCTTAATTGAAGTAAAAGTAATTTCAAAGCAAATTAACCGATATATTAATATTGATGAACCTTACACAGAATTCCCCAAAGGACTATACGTTGAATTTTATGATTCTACTCAGAAAGTTACCTCGTTTATAAAAGCAAATTATTGTATCTATGACGAAACTGAGCAGCTATGGACTGCTGAAAATGATGTAGTTTCAGTAAGTGAACAAGGCGATACATTAAACACCGAATATCTTGTTTGGGATCAAAAAAGTGCGAAAATATATTCCGACAGATACGTTCGAATAACAAATCAGGATGGGATAATTCATGGCAAAGGATTTGAAGC
This sequence comes from Bacteroidales bacterium, assembly GCA_028282785.1. Lineage (GTDB taxonomy): Bacteria > Bacteroidota > Bacteroidia > Bacteroidales > UBA12077 > UBA12077. The sequence continues at coordinate 13,673 of JANQHE010000055.1, forward strand.
TAACCAGGATTTATCCAATTGGAAGATAAAGAAAACCTCCGGAACATTAAGTGTAGAAAATGAATAACAAAATAGCGAAAATATTTGAAATCCTTTGGTTGATAGTAGCATTAATGTGTTTTTCTGCTGCAATCCACCAAACTATATATGAAGGAATTTCGAAAAGTTATGTCTTTTTTATATTTTCGTTCATAGCATTTATAATGTATTTTTTAAGAAAACAAATTAGAAAATCAAAAAAAGATAATTCAAATGGATGATCCCTATATATATGGATTACTATTTTTTCTACTCTTTTTATTCTTAATCCTTAAATCAGCATTCAGTTCTATTAACCCTCTGCAACTCGAACTTGATAAATCGAAAGTTAATTATCATAAACGTATTTTAAATTTTATCAGTGAAAAAACAACTGAATTTTCTATAGCAATTCATATTTGTTTCTTTTTGTGCCTCATTTCTATAGTTCTAATATTAAGAAACGATATATTCTCGCTTTTACAACCTATTCATTTATCACTTTCCAATTTATTTTTTGCTATCATCATTGGTATTTTAATATTTCCCGGATTATTCATTTTACCAAAAACGCTTGGAGAATATTTTTCAAGTGAAATTGTGAATTTTTCATCTATTCCAATAATTATAATCTATATTTTGTTATATCCGTTTACCAAGCTTATTATATTATTATCAAATATTCCCATTAAATTAATTTATAAGGACAGTATAAAAGAAAATCAAAAAATAGATTTTAATAAAGAAGATCTAAATAAACTCGTAGCGGACAGTCAAAAACATTTGGAAGGAAATGAAGAAATTGATGCAGAAGTAAAATTATTTAAAAATGCGCTTGAGTTTTCTGATGTAAAAATTAGAGAATGCATGATTCCAAGAAATGAAATTACTGCTGTAGAGGTAAATGATATTAACAATGAAATAAAATCGAAATTTATCGAAACAGGTTATTCTAAAATATTGATTTACCAGGAAAGTATTGAAAATATAATTGGATTTATTAAAAGTAAAAGCCTATTTAAATCTAAATCAGCTAATCAAAGTAGCGTACGAAATATTAATTACTTTCCGGAATCAATGCCAGCAAATAAACTGCTTAGATACTTTATAAGGTCCGGACAAAATATTGCTGTTGTTGTTGATGAATTTGGTGGTACCTCCGGAATTATAACTACCGAGGATATTTTGGAAGAAATATTTGGAGAAATTCAAGATGAACATGATACTGACGACTTATTTGAGAAAAAACTGAATAAAACCGATTTTGTTTTCTCAGGTAGATTAGAAATAGATTATATTAATGAAAAATATCACTTAAATATTCCTGTAGGTGAAGAATATGAAACTATTGCCGGATTTATTCTTTACCATACCGAAAGTTTACCAAAAGCTAATGAAGAAATTAAAATTGACTCTTTTAAATTCAAAGTTTTAAAAGTAAGTGATACGCGCTTAGAGCTACTAAAAATAGAGTGTACAGACGATCAAGAGTAAATTTCCTTAATAAGCTAAATTATACCCTAAAAAGTTCGAAAACAAAATATTAAAATACTAAATTTGCGAGTTAATATTTGCTGCTTATTGCAGTTAAAATAATTAAAATTAGTATATTCGAACCTTTAAAAAAATTTTGATAAAATCAATATTCAATGGCAACATTAGAGAAAATTAGAAATCGCGCAGGAGTTTTAGTTGCAGTGGTTATAGGATTGGCACTGCTTGCATTTATTTTAGGAGATTTTTTGAATTCAGGAGGAGCATTATTTTCAAACACTCAGTTTGAAATAGCTGAAATTGCTGGAAAATCTATTCCTTATCAAAAGTATCAAAAAGAATTAAACGATATTATTGAAATTAATAAGTTTAGTAGCGGACAATCGACACTTGATGAGAATACTGTTCAGAGAATCCAAATGCAAACATGGAACCAATTGGTAAGAGAATATGTATTAGAAGATGAATATGATGAAATTGGATTAGATGTTAGTAGCCAGGAACTATGGGATATGGTTCAAGGAGAAAATATCCACCCTATTATTCAGAATTTATTTACAAATCCCGAAACAGGACAATTAAATACAATGGCAGTAATCCGTTTCTTAAAAACATACGAACAAGATCCAACCGGACAACAAAAAGCTTATTGGCTATTTGTTGAAGATCAAATGATAAGAGACAGATTATTTACAAAATACTCAAACTTAATAAGTAAAGGACTATATTCTACTAAGGCAGAGGCTCTAGACGAACTAAATAATATTAACAAAAAAGTTGATTTTGAGTTTGTGGTTCAAAACATTAATACTATTCCGGATAGCTTAATTGAAGTTAAAAACAGTAACCTAAAGGCATATTATGACGCTCATAAAAATGAATTTAAACAAGATGCTACAAGAGATATTGAGTATATTACATTTGATGTAGTTGCGTCTGAAACAGATAAAGTTGCTACACAAGATTGGATTAACGATATAAAAGAGGATTTTGCTGCTACTGATAATGATAGAGAATTTGTAACTCTTAACAGCGATTTTGAATATGACAATTTCTATTTAAAAAAAGACGAATTACCTGGAATCCTGGAAGATGAAATGTGGAATGCGGAGGAGGGTTATATGTATGGTCCGTATTTTGAGAACGAGGCTTATATGCTTGCAAAACTTTCAGAAATAGCATATGTGCCAGATTCTGTAAAAGCAAGACATATACTATTACAACCAACTCAGAACCAAACCTCTGAAATAATCTTTGCATTAGCAGATAGTATTAAAGAGCAACTTGAGAATGGTGCAAATTTTGCATTGCTTTCAGATCAGTATTCTTCTGATAAAGCTGCAAATGAAAAAGGTGGAGATTTAGGTTGGTTTAGGGCTAATCAAATGGTTACTCCTTTTAGCGATACATGCTTTAATGCTAAAGTTGGAGAATATAAATTAGTTGCAACACAATTTGGATTACATATCGTTCAAGTAACTAACAGAGCCAGAAACGAAAGAAAAGTAAAACTAGCTGTTTTAGGCCGCAGACTGGAACCAAGCTCAGAAACTTATCAACAAACATATGCTCTTGCAAGTAAGTTTGCGGGTAATAATCATACTTATGAAGAATTTTTACAAGCAATTGAAAAAGAAGGATTTGCTAAGAAAATTGCATCAAATGTAAAAGAAGCTGATCAACAGCTGGCTGGTTTGGAAAATCCAAGAGAATTTATTCGTTCAATTTACAATACGGAAAAACAAGGTATCATTAGATCACAAAATAATCCAATTTTTGAATTAGATGATCGATTTGTAATCGGTTTTGTAACTGAAATAAGAGAAGAAGGTGTTGCTCCGCTTGAACAGGTAAAAGCTCAAATAACAGTTCAAGTTAAAAAAGAAAAGAAAGCAGAGTATTTGGCAAAAAAATTCAATGCTGTTATGGCAACAAACAATAATTTGGAAACTTTGGCTAGTGAATTTAATACTCAAGTTTTTGAAGCAACGGATATTACTTTCAGATCATATTCTATTCCAAACGCAGGTATTGAACCTAAATTAATTGCAGTTGCTACTTCCGTTAGTCCGGATCAAGTTTTTGGACCGGTTAAAGGAGAAAATAATGTGTTTGCAATTAAAGTGGTTTCGGTAACAGAAGAAGAAAATACAAACCTTGACATGCAACAGATGCAAACAATGACTCAATTCAGAAACAGAGCAAACTATGAAGCATTTGAAGCATTAAAAGAAACTGCTAACATTGTTGACAAAAGAGCTAAATTCTATTAGAAAATAAATATTTAGAATCTTAAACGGAGTGAAAATTTCACTCCGTTTTTATTTCAAGTCCAATGTCCTACTGTATCTATTTGATTGTCCCTTAGGTATTCTAATTACTACTAATGATTGGCTTCAGTGGATTTTTAGCCTTTAAATGAAGCATCAAAAAATTAACATTATTAAAGCTTTTATATTGATAAACCTGTTTACCGGCCTCAGGTTAAAGTTTATCAATAGAACCTTTTTCCTTTATAAAGAAATGTTATAAGATAAAAAAAACTCACATTAAATGTGAGCCTTTACAGAAAACTAACCCTTAAACATTTAGTCAACATATATGTAAATTCCTTCTTCATTTTTGCCATCTGCAATATTTCCGTAGAAATTTTCTGTCATCTTAACCTCATATGTTTCTGCATCGAGATACTCTGCCGTAATCTTTACTGAGTTATCATCATAAAACCTGATCTTAACATAGTTATATACATATCCATCACCTTTTGGATATTGAATTAGTTTTGATGTTGAAGAAACTAAAAAAGCCTTTTCATTGTAAATAACCATTGGAGCAAAATATTCCCAAACATCTAATGTCATTCCTCCAATTGCATCAGGTACATCTTCAACTATTTCATTATCACTGATTAATTCGCATTTAGCATAATGTAATACGACACTTACTTCTTTTCCATTTTTAAGGTAATTCATTAATTCTTCGAAACTCTTTATTTGAGTATTTTCTCCTGCCCAGGCGTATATTGCTACGGAGATTAACAGAATTGAAATTATCGTTTTTTTCATATAATATTCTATTTAGATAATATTGATTTTACAGTATCTGCAATTAGTTTACCTTCAGCTTTTCCAGCTAATTGTTTTGATGCAATTCCCATAACCTTTCCCATATCAGCCATGCTCTTTGCTCCTGTTTCTGCAACAATTTTAGCAATTATAGATTTTATTTCCTCTTCACTCATTTGTTCTGGCAAATATCTTTCAATTATACCTGCTTCGAACCACTCCTTTTGAGCCAATTCTTCCCTATTCTGGTCTTTAAACACTGCAGCTGATTCTTTTCGTTGTTTTACTAAACGTTGAAGAATCTTAATTTCCGCATCTTCAGTCATAGTTTCACCTGCTCCCTTTTCAGTTTTAGCAACTAAAATCGCAGTTTTAACAGCACGTAATGCCTCGAGTTTTTCTTTTTCACGAGACAACATGGCTTGTTTTATGCCCTGATTAATTTTTTCTTCTAAACTCATGATTTAATATGCTTTAATCTTTTAAATTTTTCATAAATTGAAAAAATAAATGATAAATATTTATTTCGGATTTATCTGTTCTTAAATGAGCAGATTTGAAGTAATGTTTCCATTGCTGATATCTTTCTAGACAAAATTTATTGCTCTTATAATTTTTATTCTTACACTTCTCAAACAAACCAGACTTGATCTCTTCAATATTCCCCTTTGTAACAAATCCAATCATTCCTGCATAGGATTCATTCTCTGAATAATCATTGGAAATAAATCTATTTAATCCTTCGTCAATATAATTTTGACTTGCATTCTTAAGGCGTTTACACTCAATAATAAACTCTATACCAGAGACTGCAAAAGACAAATCTGCTCTTCCTAAATCAATTTCATTTTTGAATACCCAACGTTCCCAGTTAATAAAAAGAATATTTGACTGAAGAAGTTCCTTAGTAATAGGACTTATGTGGTAAAAATCATAAACAAACCTATCTCTAATGTCATTTTCTATTCCAATATTTTTATCAATTCGTGAATAGGAATCTATAATCGCTTTCAAATAAAGATTCTCAATTAAATCCTGTTTTGACCTAAATCCTAAACAGCTCAATCCATTTTTTATAAACTGTTCTTTTTTATTCATTAGCTTCAGGTAGATTTGAAAGGAGCAAATCAATTTCCTCTTTAGCATCTTTATAAGCCTGCCTTTTTGTCCAATCCTTGAATTGATTGCTTTTTATCAAATAGAAATTATTTGGGGGATCATAGATTTTTATTTTTTCCTCTTTTAAAAGTTTGTCTGTTTCGGTTATCTGTTTGTTTTTTATAAATTGCAGGATTTGTAAGGAGTTATCTGTTTCTATCTTCTTCTCTGTACCTTTTTTATCAATCGTAATTTTCATTATTGCACCCATATTTTGAGAAATATTATAGGTTGCATTAACAGTATGATCATCATCAAGTACTAATGAAAAAGTATCTCGAAAAATGTTAAAATATTCCTCTAAATCTTTTGCTTGCACATACTTCAGTTTGTCACTATTTCTATCAACGTTAACCTGATAAAATTCTCTTATAATTTCTTTTTCATATTCAGTTAGATTAAATGAATCCAAAATTATGTTGTCTATCTCCTTAATTAATGCTAAATTTTTTGTTTGCAAAAACTCATCAATTTTACTTTGTAGTAAAATATTCTCTTCTAGAAATAAATCGTAATTAAATGCTTTAATATCATATGTTCTCAATGCTTCTCTCTTTAATCCTCCATCCCATTGAGATGATAACATATAAATAAAGTATCCCATCAAAGAAGAATTCATAAGACCTAAATACAATTTATGATTAGAAATATTTCCAATCTTAAAACATAATACATCATTTCTAAAAACACAATCTTCTTCATATTGAATGCATCTAAGCCTAAGATTGTCTGTTCTTGTAGGTCGATAAGCTATTAAGATTTTATCTCCAATATATAGGCCTTCCGTCCGAGGGCGGGCTAGTTTTTGATTCCAATCAAATTTCGTTAATTCTTTTTTTATATAGTATCGATCAAAATCTTCTGATTTAATTAAAGTTCTTAAAAATGGTTCTTTACTAAGTCTTTCCATATTTTTTGTAGCTTCAAAACCTCTACTACAAATAACTTCTCTTGATTGATTATCTGTTGATAATTTTTGTATTAACTTATAGTCCTCGAAATCTCCTTTAATAAGCACTTTCCACAATCTATCATTTTCCAAAAAGACTTTTCTTTCAATATTAAACGACTCCTTTGTAGTAAATTGAATAAGTTCAAAATATTCCCCAAACTTTGTTAACTTCGGAGATATATAATTAATTGTATAATTTGTGTTGTTTTTTATAGGTTTGAATATCACAATAGCGCATGGTTCACTCGCTCCTATCTCAATGGGTTTCTTTCCTCGGATTCTACCTATAACTTTCTTTTTAAACAAAATTTTATTGTAGTGTGATAACTCAAAAAAGGTGTCTATCTGATTCCTATTTAGAAAATCTCTTCTAAAACCTTCTGCTTTCTCATTAAGAAATATTGAATTCTTAACAATCATAACTGTTAAAGTATCTTCTTTTTGCCAACACCTTACACGCGCGAGAAATGCTTGCGAACGTTCATAATCCGAGACACAACTATATTCAGGGTAATCTCCTCGTTTATTATCTATAGTTTCCCGTTCTACAATATTTACTTCATCAGAACTAGTTGGTACAGAACCCCAAGGAGGATTAGAAACAATAAAATCAAACTTTCTATTTTCAAAAACCTTATCAACAATTGTATTGGCTTTCATCAAATTTCTACCAATCAAGCTTGGAAGAATTGGATGTGATCTTTCAATCTCATTTCGAATAAATTCAGAGGATTCGTCCTCCAATAATGCAAGATAAAGGCTAAAAGCCGCTATTTGCAATGCATGTTCATCTATATCTATTCCAAATAATTGATTTTCGAGTATATCTTTTTTCTCATTATAACTTAAATTTCTACCTTGCTTTTCAGCTTGGGCATCTCTTATTATTTTAAAACTTTCAACTAAAAAAGCGGCAGACCCCACTGCAGGATCAAGAACCGTAAGGTTAGGATTTTCTGTTACTTGTACCTTCAAGCTTTGGGTAAGCATAAAATTTACAACAAAAGATGGAGTATAGTATATACCCTTTCCTTTTTTGGTTTCACTTTTTAAAAAAGCTTCATAAACATGGCTAATGATTTGTATTGGTATATATTGAAACTTGTAAGGAAATAATTTGCCTTGGCCAGTCCTGTAATCAATAGTAAAAAACAAGTATAATTTGTTCAAATACTCTACTTTTATTTCTTCTTCCTTTAATCTATTACTTCCAAATACATCTCCATTTATTTTACAAACCTCATCAAAAGCATTTATTAATTTAGAAACCGATCTGCTATTTAAAATACCTGAAAGATAATTTGAGCTGAAAATACCTCTATCTTCAAGATACTTCACGAACAAGCAACGTAAAATCAATAAATGAATAACTTCTTCATTATCTCCATTTAATAAATCATTTCTTAACTCAATCAAATTCAACAATAAGTCTTTATCAACCTCTTCTTTCTTACGTTGTTTTTGCTGTATAAATCGAAAAAATAAGGTAGAATCAATATTATCTTTTGATATTAAATTAATGTCAACTTCTTCAAAACCTTCTGAGTTAATTCCATAATTAAAACTCTTAATACAGAAAATTGATTCTAGATTTTTTTTTTGTTCTGGTTTCTTTTTAGCATCAATTATGAGAGAACTATCATTATTTACAGCAATAAAAGCATTATCCTGGTTTCTATTCCATAATTCTAGTTGATAATTGATTATGTCTTGTTCAGAATCAACAAAAATATATTTTACTGAAGGTATATTTGGATGAGGGTAATACTCGAAAATATTTCCACTAAGAAATTTAGTAATATCCTTTTCTGAATATCCCAAATTAATTAAGTATTTATGAATATTTTCTCTTTTCATCCTCTATTTCAAATATAAATTAATCTACGTTATCGTGCAAATATGAATTATTAGGATTTAAAGATGCACCATTTCCATCTTCATCATCTTTTAAAGAATACCGGGAGACCTTTGAACTTTTTGATGGTTCTGGTTGGTCTATCTTCAGATTTTTTCTTTTATATGCAGGCTCGCTTTCGAATTCGTCAATATTATCTTTTATTCTTGATGAATCCATTCTGCGTTCTTTCATCCTTTCTCGAGATTCATTCAATTTTTTCTCGATCTCAGATTTCTTTGTTTCAACCGCTACCTCTGTATCAGATTCCGGTTCTTGTAAAACAATAAACTTATCCGGCTCCGATTTTCTACTTTTCTTAATGTCAAAGTCCAATGTCCGTTGAGTAAAGTCCAAACTTTCATCTTCTTCCGTATTTTCTTTAATTTCATTTACAACGGGTGGTTTCTTTTTAACGTCATTTTGCCCATCCGACAATGTAATCATTTTCTTTGTAGTTTTCTTCGCATACAACTCCGGGATACTATTGCTTTCAAACCCTGTTGCAATAATTGTAATACTAATACTTTCACCTAATTTTTCATCCAAACCTGTTCCCCAGATAATATTTGGGCTTGAACCAACCTCACTATTAACATAATCTGCAATTTCACCAATTTCATCCATAGTGATTTCTTCAGTTCCGGATGTAATATTTAGTAATATATTTTCAGTTCCCTGGATTTCGTTATCATTTAAAAGAGGAGAAGTTAATGCTTGCTGAACAGCTTTAACCGCGCGTTCTTCACCTTCTGAAATACCTGTTCCCATCAATGCAACACCACTATTAGAAAGTACTGTTTCAACATCTGCAAAATCAACATTAATATATCCGGGAACAGTAATAATTTCTGCAATACCTTTAGCTGCTGTTGCTAGAATATTATCTGCATAAGAAAATGCTTCGGAAAACTTAAGGTTTCCGCAAACTTCGCGTAATTTTTCATTGTTAATTACAAGCAATGAATCAACGTATTTCTCTATTTCATTAATTCCTTCAACCGCCTGGCTAATTCTCCTCTCTCCTTCGAAGCGAAAAGGAATTGTAACTATTGCAACTGTTAACAAACCTAACTCTTTTGCAGCTTTAGCAATAATAGGCGCAGCACCTGTACCAGTTCCGCCGCCCATACCTGCGGTAATGAAAACCATTTTGGTATTCCCTTCTAAAACTTCCACAACATCATCAAGGTTTTCAATAGCTGCCTGGCGCCCTATTTCCGGTTTATTTCCTGCCCCACGCCCTTCAGTTAAAGATTCGCCTAATTGAATTTTAACAGAAACCGGACTGTTTGCTAACGCCTGTGCATCCGTATTACAAACAACGAAATTAACATCTTTAATGCCTTGCTTAAACATGTGGTTGACTGCATTGCCTCCACCACCGCCAACACCAATAACTTTAATTATAGATGAACGGTCGACCGGTAAATCGAAATTCATTAAATCTTCAGCCATAATATTTAGTTTTAACAGTTACTATATTTTGATAAAAAAGAGTCTTTTTTAAGTAAATTCCAATAATCAAAACTCAAAAAACAATTGATCTTCAAATTCCAAAAATCCAATTTCCAAATATTTATTTAAGGATTGATAATTACTACTTGAATTTTATTTGTCATTTATTTTTTGGTATTTGTAATTTAAAGCTCTGCATCATCCTCATCGAAAATCTCAGTAAATACATTCTTTATTTTACTCATAAATCCTGATTTACCTTCTTTTTTATCTTCTTTAATTTTTTCTTCGGTATTCTCTTCTAATTTTATTTCTGGCTCTTCAACTTTTGCTGTAACCTTCCTCTTGTCATTTTGCTCAAATCCTTTTAGAACTAAACCAACACTAGTCGAGAACATTGGATGGTTTACTTCTTCCATAGCATCAGAAGCCAAATGCTCTGTTGGATAACCAATGCGAACATCCATTCCGGTTTTAAATTTTACTAATGCCGGAAGGTGCTTTAATAGTGCTCCTCCGCCAGTAATTACTATTCCTGCACTTAACCTTTCAAAGTACCCGGAATTTTCAATTTCATATATTACTGCGTCGAAAATTTCCTCCATCCTTGACTGAATAATGTAAGCCAAACTTTTGAAAGATATTTCCTTCGGTTCACGCCCACTAATTCCCGGAATTGAAACAACTTCCTCTTCTTTAGCCAAATCTCCTAATGCCGAACCATACTGAATTTTTAATAATTCCGCCTGGCGTTGAAGAATTGAACAGCCTTCTTTTATATCCTTGGTAACTACATCTCCACCAAAAGGAATGACCGCTGTATGGCGAATTATATCATCATAATAAACTGCAATATCTGTTGTTCCACCACCTATATCTACCAATGCAACGCCGGCTTCTTTTTCATCATCTGTCAATACGGCTTCAGAAGATGCCAATGGCTCAAGTACAAGCTGATTTAATTGTAATCCGGCCTTATTAATACATTTTCCAATGTTTTTTGCCGATGAAATTTGTCCTATTACTATATGGAAATTTGCCTCAACACGTTTCCCTGACATTCCAACCGGATTTTTTACTCCCGTTTCGTTATCAACAATATAATTTTGCGGAAGAACATGAATAATTTCTTCTCCAACATCAATTGGAATTTTATACATATCCTGGATCAAAGCATTAATATCTTCCTTGGTAATTTCATCATCGTAAGAATCACGATTGATATAACCTCGATTTTTAATGCTTTTTATGTGCTGTCCGGCAATACCTACATATACATCCGAAATTTGTTTTCCTATGGTAAATTGAACATCTTCAACTGTTTTTTGAATTGAATTTACAGCTTCTTCGATATTCAATACAACACCACGTTTTACGCCTTTCGATGCTGTTTTGCTAATCCCAAGAATTTCGATCTTGCCGTTTTCTTTTCTTTTACCAACAATGGCAACAATCTTGGTTGTTCCAATGTCTATTGCTGCAACAAAATCTTCTTTATGACTCATTTTATTATCGTTTTGTACAAATTACTTGATTTTCAAATTTTAAACTTATCTTCTCATATTGATTCCAACCAACGTTATTTAATCCTTGCAGATAAAATGCGCGAAGGTTTCTAAACTTTATTTCATAATTTTCGATACCGCCAAAATAAATGATATGTGCTCCAACACGCGGTATTAACTCAAATTCGTATTCATCATTTACATAAATTTGCTCTATTTGAGCCCTCCAAAAATCGTCTTCATAAATGAATTTACTTAGCTCATATAAATCACACATTAAATGATTTTTTTCCTGTTCCTCTTCGGCCATTCTTTCGCAATAAATATCTCTTGTCCTGTTCACTTCATAATGTTCCATAATATTTCCATTCGCAATTAAAACATGCGAAGAGTATTTACTGGATAATGGCATTATCGTACCTTCCTGGTCAATATAATAGCTTTGCCCTCTCTTATTTATTACACGTAAAATCGGATTTCGCTGGTCGATTTCAACCCTAATATCTCCTTCGAGCGTTACATACACTTCAGCATTTTTAACCGAAGAATACTGTTTTAACTTTAATTCTAAAACTTTTGAATTTATCGATGTTACAGGAGAACCAATAATATGCATATCCGATTCATGAAAGAAATCTTTAATATCACTTTCTGTAATAAAACCATTGATTATACTATCCAAAATCTCCACCTCAATATCATGGCAAAGAATTTCGCCTCTCTTCTCTCTTACAAAGCCCATTGCAAATACAATGTAAAGTACGATCAACATCCAAATCAATATGTTTCTAACGATCTTCATTAACCCTTTTTAAATAATTTTTTAATTGGTTCAACTAGTTCATCAATATCACCAGCACCTAATGTCATTAGAACCTCCGGATCTTTATCTTTTAATAATTCTAATAATTCAACATTTTTGCATAAGGTTTTATTGCTATTCTTTATTTTATTAAATATTAATTCTGATGTAACTCCTGGAATTGGCTCTTCACGAGCCGGATAAATATCCAGTAAAATAATTTCATCCAACAACTCCAGGCTCTCTGCAAACCCACTTGCAAAATCTCTTGTCCTTGTGTAAAGGTGTGGCTGAAAGATCCCTATTATTTTTTTATCCTTAAATAATTCTTTAGCAGAACTAATTGATGCCTTCAACTCCTCCGGATGATGCGCATAATCGTCAATAAACACAAAATCATCGCGTTGTATCTGGTAATCAAAACGGCGTTGAATTCCTTTGAAATTACCTAATGAATTAAAAATCTCATCATTGTGAACACCTGACATACTTGCCATTGCAATTGCTGCAATTGCATTTTCAACATTTAATAAGCCTGGTAATCCTAATTTTAAGTTATTAATTCTTCCTTTTATTCCGATAAAATCAAAAACATATAATCCTCCTTCAATTCTAATATTTTCAGCTCTAAAATCAGATTTATCTCCAAGAGAATATGTATAGATTTCAATATCATCACGCTGTGGAACAACGAAATCTAAATTGGTTTTAATTAATAATTTACCTCCAGAATTAACTTGATCAATAAATTGCTTGAAGGTATCTTTTAAGTCAAATTCATCAAAATATATATCCAAATGGTCGGCGTCCACAGCTGTAATTATTGCTTTTTGAGGTTTTAGCTGTAAAAATGACCTGTCAAACTCATCAGCTTCAACAACAACATATTTACTTTCTTTATCAACTAAATGGTTTGTATTATAATTTTTTGATATTCCACCTAAAAATGCATTACAACCCATTCTTGACTGGCGCATTAAATGAGCAATCATAGTAGTAATAGTTGTTTTTCCGTGTGTACCAGCTACAGCAATGCACCTCTTCTCTTGTGAAATCATACCTAACACTTCCGAACGCTTTTTTACTTCAAAACCTTTATTAATAAAATAATTCAATTCTTTATGATCCTTAGGAATTGCCGGAGTGTATACAACGAGCGTGTTTTCCTTATTTTTAAATTCAATTGGAATATTTTCCAAATGATCCTCAAAATGAATATGTATACCTTCAGAAATTAATTCATCTGTTAGTGGTTTGGAAACTTTATCGTAACCTGCCACATTCTTGCCAAAGGTATTGTAATACCTGGCAATGGCGCTCATACCAATCCCACCGATTCCTAAAAAATAAACATTATGTATATTTTTAATATTCATTTATATTGAATTTTAATCTTGACCTGATCTTTTATAACCTATTTGATTTCGTTTTTTTTGATCTAATTCTTGTTGTTTAACTTCCTCTAACTGTTTTATATATTCAAATATCAACATGATTTTCTCATCTTGTTCAACCTCTTTCTTTTGCAATTCATCAAGCTTCTTTAGAATTTCCTTATGAGTTTCCAGTATTTCGCGCATTTTAGTAAATACCCTGATAATTTGAATATTTACAGCGATAGCTCTATCACTGTTTAATACACTTGATAGCATTGCAACCCCTTGTTCTGTAAACGCTAAAGGTAGTTTTCTCCTTCCTCCCCAACTTGATATCACAAATTGTGATTTCAAGTTGTCAAATTCTTCTATTGTCAATTCAAACATAAAATCTTCAGGAAATCTCTTAATGTTCCTTTTCACAGATTGATTTAACACCCTTGTTTCAACTCCATACAATTCTGCAAGATCACTGTCAATCATTACCTTCTTTCCTCTAATCAAATAGATCTTATTTATAATTTTTTCTTCAGTAAAAACTAAATCATCTTCCATTGCGTACTAATTTTAAAACTTCTTCAGCAATAATTTTGGCGGAATCGCGTAATGCCATTCCTTTTATGTTTTCTGATAACGCTTCGATTTGCTTTTCATTATTTATAAGACTCAGAGCTTCAGTAATTAATTTTTCCTTTGATTCTGCATCTTTAATTTTTATAGCCGCATTCTTGTTAACCAGTGCCATTGCATTTTTAGTTTGGTGGTCCTCAGCTACATTCGGTGATGGAACCAAAATCACAGGTTTGCCAACCAAGCAAAGTTCCGAAATTGTTCCAGCTCCGGCTCTCGAAATAATCACATCTGCTACAGCATATGCAAAATCCATTCTTTTTATAAAATCCAGGACCTTAATATTTTTATGCCCTGATTCATCTGCTACTTTTTTAGCATCATCAAAATAATATTTACCTGTTTGCCATAATAACTGATATTCTGATTTCCCGATTTTGTCTAAATCTTTTATTACACTTTGATTTATCGTTCTAGCACCAAGGCTTCCCCCTATAACTAAAATTGTTTTTTTGTTTTCTTCTAAACCAAAATGTTTTAAAGCTTCATTTTTATTTCCTATTTTATCTAATAAATCCTGCCGAACAGGGTTACCTGTTAAAATAATTTTTTCCTTTGGAAAATATTTTTCCATTCCTTCATATGCAACACAAATTTTTGCTGCTTTCTTTGCCAATAACTTATTGGTTATTCCCGCATAAGAATTTTGTTCCTGAATAAGTGTTGGGATACCTCTTTTATTAGCTTTTCTTAAAACAGGACCGCTTGCATATCCTCCAACCCCAACAACAACATCCGGTTTAAATTTCTTTATTATTTTTTTTGATTTTCTTAAACTACTTATGAGTTTGAAAATAAAACTTATGTTTTTTACTGTTAATTTTCTTTGTAACCCGGCAATTGGCAAACCTATAATTTCATAGCCAGCAGCAGGAACTTTATCCATTTCAATTTTTCCTAATGCACCTACAAAAAGAATATTGGTTTCCTGTTCAATTTCTTTAATTGCATTAGCAATTGAAATTGCCGGAAAAACATGTCCTCCGGTTCCACCACCACTTATGATTATATTTTTATTCTTCATCATCATGATTTTCAACTGCAGGTTCTGGTATTAGTTCTTCGTTTTTTTCAACGCTTCGGCTCACACTTAATATGATACCAAATGCAACGCCTGTAAACAATATGGACGAACCTCCCATACTAACTAAAGGCAATGTTTGCCCGGTTACAGGGAAAAGGTGTACTGCGACACCCATATTTATCATTGCCTGAAAAACCAGGCTTATTGTTAATCCAAATGCAAGGAATGCTGCAAAAGAACGCCTGCTCTTTCGCACAATTACTCCTGCCCGGTATAATAAAAACAAGTATAAAAATAGTACAATTAATCCTCCAAAAAATCCATATTCTTCAATAATTATTGCATAAATAAAATCAGAATAAGGATGTGGCAAAAAGTTACGTTGTGTACTGTTTCCAGGGCCTTTACCAAATATTCCGCCTGTTGCAATAGCTATTTTACTTTGTTCTACCTGGTAATTATCTCCGCCTTCCCCATTAACATAACTTGTGATTCGGTTTTGCCATGTACCGATACGCCCTGTATTAGACCCTGTAATAATAACTCCTGCAATAATAAGCGCTATTACTAAAACTCCCACACCGCTAATACCCAATAAATATTTAACCTTAACTCTTCCGACAAACATTAATAAAAAGGATGCTGTAAACAGGATAAGAGCAGTTGATAAGTTAGCAGGCATAATTAATCCGCAAACAACTACCACAGGAAGTATTAATGAAACAAATACCCCGTTAAAATCATCTATTTTATTTTGCCGCAATGATAAAACACGAGCTATATACATTATCAGTGCAAGTTTTGCAAAATCGGATGTTTGAATTGTAAATCCTAATCCCGGCAATGTTAACCACCTTGATGCCTGGTTAAGGCTTGTTCCCATCACCAATGTAACTGCTAATAAGAAAATAGACAGGTACAAAAATAATTGGGATAACCTTGAATAATATTTATAAGGTATTAAATGCGTAATATATATTATACTTAACCCAGCTGCCAATAACACAAAATGCTTAACAATATAATAAGCAGTATTTCCACCCTGATATTTATATGCAAGAGTTCCTGTCGAGCTATAAACCGCTAATAATGAAAAAACTGAAAGAGCAAAAACCACTCCCCAGATTACTCTGTCGCCCTTAAAATATTTAGACAGTATCTCCTTTAATCTCATATTCGTATCAGATTTCGATATTAAAAACTTAGCCTGCCTGTCCTCCTTCGGCGGATGAATCGGCAGACAAATTTATTGCTACAAATCTCTTACCGCTTGCTTGAACTGGTTGCCTCTATCTTCGTAATTGTCAAAGAGGTCAAAACTTGCACAAGCTGGTGACAATAAAACAGAATCACCTTTTCTAGCCAGGTAATAAGCTGCTTTTACGGCTTCTGTTGCTGATTCAACATCAATGATTGTTTCTACAATATCACCAAAAGCTTTGTGAATTTTACTATTGTCTTTACCAAGACAAATAATTGCTTTCACTTTTTTACGCACTAAATCTTCTAATATCGAATAATCATTCCCTTTATCAATTCCTCCTGCAATCCAGATTAAATTATTCGATACACTTTCCAATGCGTACCAGGTTGAATTTACATTTGTTGCCTTCGAGTCGTTTATAAATTCGATGCCATGAACTTTTAATACTGGTTCAAGGCGGTGCTCAACACCATGGAAGTTACTCAAGCTTTCGCGAATATCTTCCTTGCGGATTTTAACCACTTGAGAGGCAATTCCGGCAGCCATTGAATTATACATATTGTGCTGCCCTTTTAAGGCTAAATCGTGTATTGACATAGTTAGCTCGTTTGATTTATATTTTATTATTAGGGTTTCTTCTTTTTTAAAGGCTCCATCCTCAAATTCTTGTTTTAATGAAAATGGAAGTTGTTTTGCTATGATATCTTTACTTGGAACCTCATTCATAATAACCTCATCATCTGTGCAATAAATGAAGTAGTCATTTTCCGTTTGATTTTGAATTATTCTGAACTTAGAATTTATATAAGCTTGCATTCCATCATACCTGTCTAAATGGTCAGGAGTGATATTCATTAAAACTGCAACATCAGCTTTGAAATCATACATTCCGTCTAATTGGAAACTACTTAATTCAATTACATAGTATTCGAAATTTTCTTGTGCTACTTGTTGAGCAAAACTTTTTCCTACATTTCCTGCCAAACCAACATTTAATCCTGCATTCTTTAGGATATGATAGGCTAGCATAGCTGTTGTTGTTTTTCCATTACTACCAGTAATGCAGATTTTAAAAGCATTTGTATACCTTCCTGCATATTCAATTTCCGAAATAACCGGTATTCCTTGCTCAATTGCTGATTTAACTATTTCAACCTTTTCAGGTATTCCCGGGCTTTTTATAATTTCATCAGCATTTAAAATTAGTTCCCTCGTATGTTTTTCTTCTTCCCAAAGAATATTTTGCTTATTTAGTTTTTGCTTGTATTTTTCTTTAACTTTCCCAAAATCAGAAACAAAAACATCCGCACCATTCTTTTTTGCAAGAATAGCAGACCCTACACCACTTTCACCAGCTCCTATTACGACAATTCGTTTATTCATCTTTTTTATCTGATTTTTAATGTTACTATTGAAATAACCGCCAGGATAATTCCGACAATCATAAACCGCATTACTATTTTAGGTTCAGGGTAACCCTTCATTTGGTAATGATGATGAAGAGGAGACATCTTAAATATTCTTCTTCCCTCACCGAATTTCTTTTTAGTATATTTAAAGTACCCAACCTGCATTACCACTGATAAATTCTCAACAAGGAAGATTCCACAAAGGATGGGAATCAATAACTCTTTTCGAATAATAATTGCAAATACTGCGATGATACCTCCCAGGGATAAACTACCTGTATCGCCCATGAATACTTGTGCAGGATATGAGTTGTACCATAAAAATCCAATGGTTGCACCAATAAATGCACTCATGAATACGACAAGCTCTCCCGAATGTGGGATATACATTATGTTCAGGTAGTCTGCATAAATTACATTACCACCCACATATGCTAATATGCCTAACGTAGTTCCTATTATTGCGGATGTTCCGGTTGCCAATCCATCTAATCCGTCGGTTAGGTTTGCCCCATTTGAAACTGCTGTTACAATAAGAATTACTACTATTACAAATACTACCCAAGCTGCCTTTTGGCTATGTTTTCCCATGAATGAAACCAGGTACTCATAATCAAATTCGTTATTTTTAAAAAACGGGATAGTAGTTTTTGTTGATTTAACATCCTGGGCTAACGCCTCCTGTTGTTCCCCTGTCATATCCTCACCCTGAATTACATCAACTACAGTTAAGTTCTTAGGTGCAACAACGTTCTCACGAACTACAACATCATCACTTATATATAATGTAAGGCCAACAATTAATCCTAATCCAACCTGTCCAACAACTTTAAACTTTCCTGCTAATCCTTTTTTATTCTTTTTAAACGTTTTAATGTAATCATCCAAAAATCCTATAAAACCAAGCCAAGCTGTTGTAATTAACATCAAAAAAACATAAATATTTAATACATCTGCAAATAATAAAGTAGGAATGATAATGGAACCAAGAATGATAACTCCTCCCATTGTTGGAGTACCTTTTTTGCTCATTTGCCCTTCAAGGCCAAGGTCTCGAATTTCCTCACCAATTTGTTGTTTTCGCAAATAATTAATAATTCGTTTACCAAATATCATCGAAATGATCAATGAAGTAATCACAGTTATTGCAGAACGAAATGAAATGTACTGGAACATTCCGGCCCCTGGGAAATCAAATTGGTCTAAATATGCAAATAAGTAATAAAGCATGGTGTTGGCTAATTATATAATTCGTTAAAAATCTGTTGTATTACTTCCTTGTCATCAAAATGATGTTTCACTCCTTTTATTTCCTGGTACGTTTCGTGTCCTTTACCAGCTACTAATATGATATCTCCTTTTTTTGCCAATAAACAAGCTGTTCTTATGCCTTCTTTTCGATCAACTATGGATAAAACTTTCTTTTTGTTTTCAATTTCGACTCCTTCTTTCATATCTTCCAAAATCTGGTTAGGGTCTTCAGACCTTGGGTTATCAGAAGTTAAAATCACTTTATTGCTATGCTTTGTTGCAATTTTTGCCATCTCCGGGCGCTTTGTTTTATCTCGGTCACCACCAGCTCCAACCACTGTAATAAGTTCCTGATCGTCATTGCAAATTTGGTTGATTGCATTTATGACATTTAATAAAGCATCAGGAGTATGTGCATAATCAACAATCGCTGTTATTCCATTTTGAGAACGTAAAGTCTCGAACCTACCTTCTACGGGTTTCATTTCGCTTAAAGCTGTTAAAATTTCATCCTTTTCAAACCCAAGCATTACTGCGCATGAGTAAACAGCAAGAATATTGTATGCATTAAACTTGCCAACAAAATAGGTCCAAACATCCATACCATCTATATTCAACATAGAACCTTCGAAATGGCTTTCAATAATTTTAGCTTTAAAATCAGCACCTGATCTCACGGCATATGACTTAACCTGCGCCCTGGTATTCTGAACCATCACATTGCCATTTTTATCATCCGTGTTTATCAGTGCAAAACTTTCAGGGCCCAAGTCATCAAAGAATTTCTTTTTAGCCTTTATGTAATCTGCAAATGTTTTATGATAATCTAAATGGTCATGAGTAATATTTGTGAACAAGCCTCCGGAAAATTCCAACCCGGCAGTTCTTTCCTGGTGAATAGCATGAGAACTTACTTCCATAAAGCAATACTCGCAACCTGCAGCAACCATTTGCTTCATGAGTTTATTCATTTGAACAGCATCTGGGGTTGTGTGTGTTGCCTCTATGATTTCATCATTGATATAATTTCGGACTGTTGAAAGTAAACCGGCTTTATATCCAAGTTTGCGAATCAAATTATATAGTAAAGTAACTGTTGTTGTTTTTCCATTCGTTCCAGTTACACCCACTAATTTCAAGTTTGAAGAAGGATAATCATAAAAAGCTGAAGCTAATTTTCCTAGTGTAACTGATGAGTTTTTCACTTGTATTAATGCAACTTCATCAATATTTTTTCCAGGAAGGTTTTCGCAAACAACTGCCTTTGCCCCTTTTTCGATTGCTATTTCAATGAAATTGTGGCCATCGACTTGTGTACCTTTTGTAGCAACGAATAAACTTCCGTTCACCACCTTTCGCGAATCAAATACAATTGCAGTAATTGGTATTTCAACATTTCCAATCACTTGAATTGTTTTAGTATTTACTAATATGTCGCTTAAAATCTTCACAAAATTTATCTTTTCCTAATTTTTCTATGTATTCTCAACCTTTAGCTTTCTTGCTGCCTCCCTCGCACACCCAATCCACAAACCGGTCGGCAAACCTTCATCATTTCTGCTCTTCTAATGGGTTTTCTATATTTTTTATTATCTATTCTCCTTCTCAATTTTGCATTACTTTGTGATGAAGGTTTCATTTAATTGAATGACATTTCAAGTACAACTATGCCTCCTTTCGATATTCTACTTCCAGGAGCAATTGATTGCTTTAATATTGTTCCCCTACCTTGTAATTCCACGCTTAACCCCATATTTTCCAGAATGAACACTGCATCTTTAGCTCCCATTCCTTTTACATTGGGCATTAAATTTTGCGTTATAGTTCTATTATTCAATTTTACAGCTGAATCTAGTTTTGTTGTCATAACCCAGTCAGAATTAACTTCCTCATCATTTACTTTTATGCCTAACTCTGTCAGTGCAAATTTCAGTTCATTCTTATCACTATTCTTTGTATAAGGAATTTTTGGCTCCATTTCTTCGGACATAGAAAGGTTCAATCCCTCGTGCATTTCAAAATTGGTAGCATAAACCTTATCGGCAATTTCTTTAAAAACCGGCCCTGCAACCAAATTACCATAATACACATTTCTTGAAGGGGCGTTAACCACCACAATACAAGAATATTTCGGGTTATCTGCCGGGAAATAGCCTGCAAACGAAGCCTGGTAACTAATTTTAGATTTATCAGCATAACCTGACTCTTTACTTGCAATCTGTGCTGTACCAGTTTTGCCAGCAATTTTATAATTGTTATTGCGAATGTTCTTTGCAGTTCCCCTCTCCACTACTCCTTCGAGCATAACTCTTAGTTTTCTTAGGGTTGACCTTGAACATATTGATTGTTTCAATACTTCTGAATCGAAGGTTTTGACCCAATCACCATGATACATTAAACCTTTTGTAAACTTTGGCTTAACCATTTTTCCATCATTAGCAATTGCATTATATAATGTAAGCATTTGTAATGGTGTCAATCTCACTTCATAACCAATTGACATTTGTGGCAATGTTACTCCTGACCACAATTTATCACCAGGATATTTTATTTGAGGTTCGCCTTCACCTTTTATAGCAATTCCCAACCTGTTATTCAGGTTCATGCTATAAAGCCTATTGATGAATTTTTCTTCCTTACCTGTATAATATTTTGTTAGCAGTTTTGAGATCCCAACATTAGAAGAAACTTCAAACATTTCTTTAACGGTTATAGTTCCATACCCACCTTCTTTAGTATCAGTAATTTTTTTATCATAGTACAGTATTTCTCCTTCCCCTGTATCAACTGTATCTTCTAGCTCAACATAACCATCTTCGAGCAATGCAACCATTGATGCCAACTTGAATGTTGATCCCGGGGCACGGCTTTCTCCGATTGCATAATTATATGACTCCTTATATTGCCCTTTGCTATTTCTCTCAAGATTAACAATTGCTTTGATCTCACCTGTCGAAACCTCCATCAAAACTGCTGTTCCATGATGAGCTTCATGCCTCATTAATTGTTTCAACAAAGCACTTTCCGCAACATCCTGGATATCTACATCGATTGTAGTAACCACATCCATCCCGTCTTTTGGCTCCACTTCATTACCGTCGTGAACCGGCATCCAAACATTACCATTTAAACGCTGCATTAATCTTACACCTTCAACACCCTTTAATTCTTTATCAAAAGCACCTTCTATTCCAACTACATTTCCTCCTTCGCCCTTAGTAGTATATCCTATTGTCCTTGAAGCTAAGCTAACATGCGGTTGAATCCTTAAATTAGTTTGAAGAGCTATAAATCCACCTTTGTATTGGCCCAAACGGAATAATGGTAATTTCTTTAACTCTTTAAGTTGATTATAATTTACACGCCTTTTTATTAAATGAAACCGCTCACCACTTTTCCTAGCCGTTGTTAATTCTTGCTTATATTGTACAGCCGTTTTATCTCTAAATAGTTCTGAAAGCCTAATAGATAGTGAATCAATATTATCGTTAAAAATTTGAGCATCCATTCCTGTACTACGAGTATCCATACGGATTTCATAATAAGGAACCGAACTTGCCAAAAGCCTTCCATCAGTAGCCAGAATATCTCCCCGGTTTGATTCAATAGTTATATCCTTTAAGGTTAAGGTTTGTGCTTTTTCTCTCCATTTGCCTCCTTCAATTAATTGCAAATAAAGAATCTTACCAACAATAAGAATAGCAAAAGCCAGCATGAAAATATAAATCACGCCAACTCTCCATACTATTTCTTTTTTTAACGA
This sequence comes from Bacteroidales bacterium, assembly GCA_028282785.1. Classification (GTDB taxonomy): domain Bacteria; phylum Bacteroidota; class Bacteroidia; order Bacteroidales; family UBA12077; genus UBA12077. Next base: position 36,676 of record JANQHE010000055.1, read on the forward strand.
CATCTCTTGTCTTACTTTTCAATTACAATTTTCCTGGGAGGTTCAACAGATTCTTTTAACCCAAGTCCACGCTCTTCGATCAATTTAGCAACTTCCGACTGTTTGCTAATAAACATCAGCTCAGAAGATGTGGTAATTGCTTCGGCTCTTAACTCATTTATTTCTTTTGACAGTTCTATGCTAGTTCGAACAACCTTTTCTGCATGATAGCGATTAGCTATGTAGATAAATGCTAAAGCAACTAAGAAAACTATGTAGGGAAGCTGCTTAACAATAAAGTCATTAGCAATTAAAGAACCATCCAGCAAATCTTTGATTGATCCAAACCTGGAAACTTTAGGCTCCTGCTTTTCTTCAATGAATTCTACATTATCTTTTTTATCACCTATCATAATCTTTCAGCTATTCTTAATTTTGCACTTCGCGCCCGGTTGTTTTCTTTTATTTCACTCTCATTCGGAACAATTACTTTCCTGTTCACTGCTTTAAAGGGAACTTCTTTGTTTCCAAAAAAATCCTTTTCAACTTCTCCTTCGAACCGCCCATCTCTTATAAAGTTCTTAACTATTCTATCTTCCAATGAATGATACGTTATCACTGCCAATCTCCCTCCAGGTTTTATTACATCAATAGTTTGAAGCAACATTTCCTTTAAAAAATCCATTTCGCGGTTTACTTCAATTCGCAATGCCTGAAAAACTTTTGCTAAAAACTTATTCTCTGCATGCTTTGGCAAATAAGGTATCAATAGTTCAGTAAAATCTCTTATTGTCTCTAATGTCTTGTTACCTCTTTGCTCTATGATCGCTTTTGCTAATTTTCTGCTGTTTTTTAACTCTCCATATTCCCAAAAGATTTTTGCTAATTTTTCTTCCTGGTATTCATTCACAACATTCTTAGCTGATACTTTCGCACTTTGATTCATTCGCATATCCAACTCTCCTTCGAACCTAAAAGAAAAACCACGGTTAGGGTCATCAAAATGATGTGATGAAACTCCAAGGTCAGCTAACAAACCATCAATCCTTTCGATTTTATGGTATTTCAAAAAATTTTTTAAGAACCTAAAATTGTGATTCACGAATATAAATCGCTCATCATCAATTAAATTTGGCATGGCGTCATCATCCTGGTCAAATGCTACCAGTTTGCCGTTTATAATATTTTTAATGATTTCTCTTGAGTGACCACCACCTCCGAAAGTTACATCGACATAAACCCCATCTGGCTTAATTTGCAGGCCGTTAACACTTTCCTTAAGTAAAACCGGCGTATGATATCCCATTTATTAATCATTTTCCAGGTTTAAATCTCCTCCCATAATTTTCTCAGCCAAAGCTGCAAAATCATCGTAACTTTCTTCAGCTGTTTCATAAAGGCCTTTAGCCCATATTTCGATTTTTCCGTCTTGCCCCGCTAAAATTGCCTCTTTCGAAATATCTGCCAAATCTAGTAATCGTTTAGGAATCAACATTCTATTATTGCCATCTAGTACAATTTCTGCTGATCCCCTGTAAAAGTTTCTTAAAAATTTATTGTGTTCCTTGTTGTAAGGATTGATCTTACTTCGAATAATCTTATTCTGCCTTTCCCATTCTTCAATTGGAAAGAGAATAAGGCACTGCTCAAAGATGTCTTTTTTGACAACAAAACGGCTTTCGGAAGCAGCACCCATCTGCTTCTTAAGCATTGAGGGAAAAGTAATTCTTCCCTTTTCATCAACTTTACAATTATAATCGCCTATAAATGTTGTCATTCAAGTAAATACTTTAATTCTCCTTCGCTTTCCGCTTCGGCGGACTAGAAGGCATGGCTTAATCTCGGGGCTTGTCCCTATAAAAGAGAACCCAGCTTACACTGTGGTTTAACCCTCTTTAATTTGTAAAAATATACAAAAATTTCCCATAATCTACCACATTTCTCCACTTTTTACCACTTTGTTAATAACTTTTACCATTTGTTTATTTTCCAGAAGTAAAGTTTTAGATAAAAAACTCTTAAATAGGCTATGGATAAAGAACCCGAAAATTATATTGCTTGTTTTGCTGAGAAATATGATAATGGTATTTCATCAGATCTTAATCTACATTTAGGATTGCATTACAAATTTTGCAAGAGTAGGTGCACCTGCATTATTTGCCTGAGGAAAATGTGACAGCAGCACGGTGAAGAATGAGCATTAAGACAAGAAAAAGGCAGGCAGAAGTGAAAAATAGTGGATTAGCATTTGATTATTTAAAATATGCTATTTACACATTAAAATCCATCCTGTTACCTTCTAAAAAAAGGAAAACTCGAAACAATTAATGCCAGTTTTTTTATTTTAAATGTTTATGTACGATTAAAAGGTTTAATCCACCTAAATTCTTTCGTACGAAATACCATGATAACAAATTACAGCTACATAGGTAATCGATAGTATCATTTTTTATATTCTGATACCAAAACAATTATATTATCCACTTGATTATCATCTCATTTTCAATTATTTAATTCATTTTACATATTAATTATCCGTATAGGATATTTCAAGCTAATCTTCACCATCCCACATTAGGCCTAAGCTGCTTTGAGTAAAAATCTCACTCTTCAGTAATCAATTCAACTGCCATTTCCAAAGCCTTATCTCTTCCATTTATTATATCATTTATATTTTGTGGTATAACAACATCAGGCGTTATACCCTTTCCTATATATTCAGTTCCATCCGGAAAAGTAGCCTTAAACGTTGCCATACGGAAGGTGCCTCCACCCGGAAGGTTAAATTTATATGTATTTCCTGCACCTCCTTCGGAATTCCTACCTATAATAGTTGCCCTCCCTGCTGTTTTAAGTTCAATAACTGCATCTTCGGCAGAACTACTAGTAATTGCATTTATTAAAACAATTAACTTGCCTAAATATCTTTTACCATTTCTTGGTTGAATAATATGTTTACTTACATTCCAATTATCCTTATTTTTTCCCCATGCTTTGTGGGCGGCGATGTGATGAAAATAGTACATTAATGGAGAACTGACAGGCTCACTAATTAAAGTTTCTACAATTTTTTTACTATTCCTGTCACTTCCACCGTTGTTATTTCTGAGATCCAAAACCATTCCTTTTACATTATCTAAATCAAGTGTGTCAATCACACCTTGAAACTGATTTGCTATATCATCATTATTTAAAGTAGGAATTTTTACATATAAAATATTTTTTTGATGCCATTGTATTTCAATGTTTGATGCCATCATATCTGATATAAATTCATACATAAATGCAGAACCTCCTTCGATAGCAGATTTTCTTTCCAGGGCTACATTTCTTATTTTCCCATTTACATCTTTAATATTTAAATTTACTTTTTTATCATTTGGGCCATATAATAAATAAAAAACAAAAGCAGCTTCATTTGAATGTTTTGAACCAAAAGTATAATATCTTAAAACATTGTTTTCAAAATATTTTTTCACAGGAATATCTTCGACCTTAAGTATCTCAATACCCGGAACAATCCTGTTTTGTTCTAAATCATCCGCAATTCCTACTCTTGAAATATAAAACTTATCGTTAATAATAGTTATTTCAAAAGGAGGAATGTCATAGTTTGGTCTAAAATAACCCCAGGGAGGAATAATATTGGTATGTGAATCCTGCAAAAGAGTTGTAAATTCCATAAGAACCTTATAATAAGATTCTTCGTTTGTAGCTTCGCTTACCTTCGATATATAATCCGTAATAAGATTATCCCAATCCAAAGTTTCCAATTTTTCGGGGTATGGAAATCCAAATTTCACTTCTGACCAGATTGTGATTAACCCTCTAATTCGTTCTTCGGTACTTACATCCCATTCTTTATTTTCAATGTTTTTATTATTTATCGATTGGCTATAAGTATTAATTGTTAGTATTGCTAGTAATAGTAATGTATTAATTGATTTTTGTTTCATAATAGTTAAATTTAATAGTGTTCAGTTTATTCATATCTAATTGAATCAACAGGGTTTTTACGTGCAGCAATAAACGCAATAATATTAGTTGCGATTAATGCTATTAATAATGCTATAAAAGGTGTAGTTACAAACACAAACCATTTTATAGTATTACGATACGCAAAGTTTTGAAGCCAATTATTTATAAAATACCAGGAAGCAGGAGCAGAAATAACCGAAGATATTATGATAGATATAAAATAATCTTTTGAAATTAAAAACATTATTCTATTTACGCTTGCTCCCAAGACTTTTCTAATACCGATTTCCTTTGTTCTCTTTTCTGTTGAATAAGCTGTTAAGCCATATACTCCCAAACACGCAATAACAATTGCAATTAACGTAAATATGAAAAATATACGATTTACATTTATATCTGATTTATATTGTGATTCATATTTTTCATCTAAAAAAAAGTATTCAAACGGGTAATCAGGATATATTTCATCCCACTTTTTTGAAATGGCATCTAGTGTATTCTTTGAATAGGTACTATTTAGTTTGATGGATGTAAAACGCCTTAATGTTTTGTCTTTCCATATGATTATTGGTTTTACTTTATTGTGTAATGATGCATAGTGAAAATCTTTACACACACCAACTATTTCAAGTTTTAAATCTTCCGGTTCTGTTTTGCCAATTGGCAACCTAAATGATTTACCAATCGGATTTTTAATTCCAAATTCGTGCACTAATGTTTCATTTACAATAATTTTATTTTCGTCAGCCTGGGAATCAGGTAAAAAATGGCGACCTTCCAAAATATCGATATTCATTATTTGCAAAAAATTATCCTCGCATTGCAAATTCAAAATCATCATCATATCTTTTCGTGTAAAACCATCTCGATAAAATCCTCTCCGCTGATTAAAACTGCCGATACGGTTTGATGATGCAGACACATCTGAAACACCTGTAATATTAAGCAATTCATTTTTAAATGAAGGAAATTTAGATCTCATATCGCTATTTCGTAAGGACATCACAATCACATTTTCCTTGCTGAACCCTAAGTCCTTATCGTTTATAAAATCCAGCTGGATTTTGATTAACCAAGTACTGCTAAGCAGGAATATGGATATCACAAACTGAATTACTATCATAGTATTCCTGAAAAGGTTTTTTTCTTTACCGGATTTACGGTTTCCTTTTAAAATTCTTATAGGCTTTAAAGAAGACAAATATAATGCAGGATACGAGCCGGCCATTAAACTGATAACAGGAATAAAAATGATTATAATCAACCAGTTTATATTATTTTTAAGAATGTAATCAAAGGGATAATTCGATATTGAGTTGAATAGCGGGGCTATAAGTTTTAGAATTAATAAGCCCAAAATAAAACTCACAATAACTAAAAATACCGAGTCGGCTAAAAACTGATTAAAAAGTGAAGTTTTTTTTGCCCCAAAAATCTTTCGAATTCCTATTTCAAGCTGGCGTGTTGATGAATTTGCAATGGATAAATTAATATAATTTATGGATGAAATAACAATAATTAAAACTGCAATTACAATAAAAATATAAACCGTAGTAATATTGCCATTTTGTTTAATTTCATGTGTGATATTTGATTTTAGGTGAATATCTGTTATGGGTTGTAATTTAAGTTCAAGCTTTGAACCGGATTCTTTAAGTGCATCTCCTACATGTTTTTGGAATACTTCGTTTATTTTTGATTCTAAGTCGCTAATATTCTTAGTGTTAGTTTTTATATAATTCAGATTTGTAAATGCGAATAAATTATTAAATAAACGCTCGTATCGTGGGTTTGAATACAAACTTGCCCTGCTAACAAGAACATCAAAACCTATATGAGAATTTTGTAATGGTTCTTTTATGATTGCCGTAACTGTGTAATCTACCTTATTATCCCATTTTATAATTTTACCTATCGGATTTTCGTTTCCAAAGTACTTTTTTGCTATACTTTCTAACAATACTAATGAATAAGGCTCGTTCAATGCAATATTTACATCACCAACTACATTATATGTAAACATCTTTAAAAAAGACGAGTCTGCATATAAAATTCCTTCCTGGTATATTTTATTTTCATTATAGTTGAACAAAACCGCTCGTGGGAGTTGGATGAACCTGCTGAACATATTAACTTCCGGTACTTCTCTATGAATTATTTCTCCAACAGGGCCACCACATACCGCAGCTTCAAACGAAGTTCCTGACATTTCTCCAGTAAGTTTTATACGATAAATATTTTCGGAGTTATCATGATGTTGATCATAACTTAACTCATTATTTGTATAGGCCATTATTCCAATAAAACAAGCTAAACCAATTGATAAACCTAAAATATTTATTAAAGTATAGATTCTGTTCTTCCAATAATTACGTATAGTAACTTTTATATAGTTTTTAAACATTACAGATAATTTTACTCGTATTTAATAGAATCAACGGGGTTTAACCTGGCAGCTTTTAGTGTATGAGAAGCAACCGATAACATTGTAATTAACATAACAATAATTACGGGAATAATAAATAACCAAACTGTAATTGACATTTTTACAGGGAAATTATTTAACCAAAACATAATACCCCAAAACAAGATAGGAATAGCAATTAATAAAGCTATAAATATCAGAGCCAGGTATTCTTTAAGAATATGTTTCACGATATCAAAAAAATTAGCTCCATGAACTTTTCTTACACCAATTTCTTTTGTTTTAAGTTGAACAGTATAAAGGGATAATCCGAATAAACCTAAGCAGGTAATGAAAATTGCTAATGATGAAAAGATACCAAACACACTACCAAATTTTCTGTCCGCATTAAATTGTTCGTCGTAATAAATGTCGAGGAAGAAAAAGTCAAAAGGATTTCCTTTAAATAAGTTATTCCACAAGATCTCAATGTTTTTTAGATTTTTTGGTATATCAGATTCTTCTAATTTGACTGAAAAATTTCCGAACCTGCTTTCATCAGGGAGATATCTGAATATTTGAGGCTCAGGAACTGCTTTTGGTGATTCGTGGCGGTAATCTTTTAGTACTCCAATTACTTTGTAAATTCTCCCCCAATAATTAACTTCATTATTTAGTGCATCTTCCGGGCTTTCAAATTCCAGGTGTTTTACAGCTGTTTCATTAATAATTAATGCGTCTTTATCCGAAGGAAATTCTCTTGAAAAGTTCCTGCCATTAACAAATACCATATCGTATAAATCAATAAATCTATCATCAACGCCCATAATCATGTAATTTTTACCCTGTGATTGATCCAGACCAACTTTAAATATTCCACCATTATCCCACCATATTTTTCTTCCGGGTACTTCGGTTGAAAATGCAACTCCTTTTATTCCGGATAGCTTGGATATCTCCTGTTTAAATGTTTCTTTCTTTTGAACAATGGTTGAATCAGTTGCCTTTGGCATTTTAACCACTAATGTTTGTTCCATATCAAAACCCGGGTTTTGATTTTTAAGAAATTGCAATTGATTGAAAACAGTGTAAGTTCCTGTAATCAAAATAATGGAAATTATTAATTGAAAAATTACCATCACCTTACGCAGGCCTATACCTTTTGGCGTTGAAAAAAATTTACCTTTTAAAATTTGAACAGGCCTAAAAGAACTTAACGAAAAGGCCGGATACATTCCCGTAATAAATGTTCCAAACAGGAATGTTCCAAACAAAAAGATAAGAAACCACTGATTTCCCCAAACGTTTATATCAGTGGGGATTCCTGTTAATTTTGAAAATACGGGCATAAATAATTCTATTATTGCAATGGCAATAAACAATCCAATAATATTAACAACGGCGGCTTCCGTGTAGAATTGACCTAACAGGTTTTTTCTCGCAGCCCCAACAACCTTCCGAACACCTACTTCCTGTGCACGTTCCACCGACCGGGATGTTGTGAGGTTTATATAATTTACCCAGGCAATTATTAATATAAATAATCCAATAATGTACATAAAGTTTACAGAACGCAGATCCCCATTTACTTCCTGCTCTTGCAATAAGTGCGATGTTAAATGAATATCTTCAATTGCCTGTAAATTAAAATACATGGTAACGCCCCATTTTGTTAAAATCTCTCCAATTTGTGATTTAGTATATTCAATAAATTCTTCTTCCATTTTTCGCGGGTCTGCTTTCTCATCTAAAACCAGGTAGGTGAATGCCCCGGTATGCCCCCAGGATTGTAAATATGATTCTCCACGCCACCTGATTAAATTAGGAAAAGACATTAATATTTCAGGTTTCAAATGAGAGTTTGGAAGAACATTCTCAAAAACTGCAACCACCTTGTAATCTTCCTTTTTATTTAATCTTAAACTTTTACCAACAGGATTTTTATCTCCAAAATACTTTTTAGCAACTAATTTATTTATAACTATTTGATTAGGTTGGCTTAATGCATTTTCAATATCTCCATCAAGGATGTCAAATTTTAGAATATCAAAAATTTCCTGTTCAGCGTAGTATATTTTTTTTTCGATAAATTTATTTTCTCCATACGAAAAGATTGCTTCCCGCACCGCCATCCTGGCTATTTTTTTTATTTCCGGAAAATTTTCTTTAAGTAATGGAGCGATTACCGGGCAAGCAGATGCAAATTCCACATCATCGCCATTATCTTTTAACCTACCATAAGTTAAACGATATACATTTTCGCTATTAAAGTGATAAGTATCGAAACTTTTTTCGTAACTGATATAATGAAAAATTAAAGCTGAAGATGCGATCCCAATTGCCAATCCAAGTATGTTTAATACGGTAAAAATTGTTTTATTTAATAAGATGCGTTTTGCAATTACTAAGTAGTTTTTTATCATGATTTCTATATTTTAATCAAAAAACCTTTAGAATTTCTGATAAAGTAAGTTAATATAATTACTTAAACACAAAACAATCAGCAAAATATGAAAAAAGGTTAATAAATATTTCTTTTTCTATTTACTGAAAAAACTTTGCATTTTACTGAATAAAAATTAAGTTTCATTTATTATTCATTCATTTGAATAATAATTAAATTGTACCGTACTATTTTTGTAAAAACAATGGAATGAATATTAAAAAAATAAGAATATTTGCTCCGGTTATATTCTGGGTATTTCAATTTATTGTTCATATCATACGGAATATATACATTATAATGGATAACTCTTTTATTACCATTCTCAATCCGATAAAAGTGACTTATCCTTTAGATATTATTACATTCCTTGTATTTTATTTCTATTTTGCTCCGCATTTGTATAAAAAAGAACGTTTGAGTTTTTATATTTTTTTAATCATATGTTATATTCATGCCTATAGTTTTGTATGGTCGTATGTATATTATAGTCTGGGCATTACTGATATCAATCAATTAAAGTTATATTACTTTTCAAGTATCGGGCATTCTTTACTTAATGGTTTTTATGGTATTGTTTTCAGGTTTGCAATTGACTGGTTCGAAAACCGTGAAAAAAGAAAAGAACTTGAACAGCAAAATATTAAAACTGAACTTGCACTGCTTCGCTCCCAAGTTAATCCTCATTTTTTATTTAATGTCTTAAATAATATAAATTCATTTGCTACAAAAAACTCTGAAAAAACTTCATTTGCAATAATAAAGTTATCGGAGATAATGCGGTATATGCTTTATGAAGCTAAAGAAGAAAAAGTTCTTATAGAAAAGGAAATTAAGCATATTGAAAATTACCTGGCACTGCAAAAAATGAGGTATAAATCGCAAGATTTTGTTGAGTTTATATGTGACTGCGGAAATGCAAATATTTTGATTCCTCCGATGTTATTCATTCCGTTTATTGAAAATGCTTTTAAACACGGGAGAAAAGGGAATGGAAATAAAATTATAATCCGGTTAACTGTTTTAAAAAGTATAGTAATATTCGAATGTATTAATACAATTAGAAAACTTAATGATACTGAAAAAAATAAATATGGTGGTTTTGGAATAGGAAATATCAAACGAAGATTAAAGTTGCTCTTTCCCGAAAACCATCAGTTGATTATTGAATCAAAAAAAACAACGTATAAAGTTAACTTAACCATAAGCATTCATGAAAATTAATTGTATAGTTATAGATGATGAACTTCCTGCTATAGAACAAATGGAAGAATATATAACAAGAATTCCATTCTTGAATTTACTTGGAAGTTTCGATAATGCTATCGAGCCCATTAATTTTTTGAAATCAAACTCTGTTGATCTGATTTTTCTTGACATAGAAATGGAGGGGTTTACCGGGCTTCAATTGATTAAAACTTTACAACATAAACCTAAGATTGTTTTAACCACAGCCTATGACCAATATGCAATCGAAGCTTTTGACTTAAATGTTTCTGATTATTTATTAAAACCAATTTCATTCGAGCGTTTTATAAAAGCTATTGATAAAATCTTTGACTCTTACACGGAAACTAATATAAAAACCTCAAACGAACCGGTTTATAAGCGGGATTATTTTTTTGTTAAAACTGAGTTTAGAATGCAAAGAGTTGATTTTAAAGATATTTTATTTATTGAAGGAATGAATGAATACTTAAGAATTAATACAACCAAAGAAAAAATAATGACTCTTCAAAACTTTAAATCCCTAGAAGATATCTTACCTAAAAACAATTTTGTTCGTGTGCATAAATCGTATATGGTTGCCATAAACAAAATTGACAGCGTAGAAAAAAACAGAATTAAGATTGGAGAAAAACTAATCCCTGTAAGCAATACTTATAAAGATGCTTTTTACTTAATACTGAACAAGTAAGAACTTCCTGGAAAATTTGATTCGTTTCAGTTACTGATTATTTTTCTTAATTGACTGATTTCTTTTCATAACAAGATGTAAATTAATTTACTTAGCATTAAAATGTTAACTTACGAAAAGATTCTTCAGAAAATTTCTAAAAGGATTTTATTATATACAATTGAATACGAAATCTTAAGATAATATCCTTTGAAACAAAATTCATTATGAAAAAAATAAATCTCGTTTTAATAATCACTTGTTTTCTCAATATTCACATATTTTGTCAACCGAATAAAAGTAAAGATTTACCAATAAACTGGCATCACCTAAGTTATGATTTAAATTCGATTCCTGGAATTAGTACAAACAGGCTATATAATGAATTATTAAAGGAGAAAACTTCAACAAAGATAATAGTTGCTGTTTTAGATGCCGGAGTTGACATTATGCATGAAGATTTAAAAGAAAATATTTGGGTAAACAAAGATGAAATTCCAAATAACGGAATTGATGATGATAAAAATGGATATATTGATGATGTACATGGCTGGAATTTTCTGGGAAATAAGAATGGTGAAAATCTACATTATGATACATGGGAAATCACTCGTAAATATCAAAAGCTTCGTGATAAGTATTCCATAATAGATACTACGGATTTAACCGAATTACAAAAAAAAGATTTTTATGATTTTAAAAGGCTCGAAGCAGATATATTTAATCAAAGATCAGAAGCAAAAAAAATGTTTGATCGCTTAACTGCTTTTCGAGAAGAACTTTATAAAAACATTGAAATCGTTAAACCATATTCTAAAAATAAAGAACTAACCATTGAACTCTTAAAATCGATTGATACAAAAAACGATACTACCGCTGAAAAAGCTAAAGTTAGATTAATAAAAAGCTATGAGGTAGACTATACTAAACAATTTACTGACCTTATATATAACAGCTATAAAAATAAGTATAAATACAAGTTAAATCCTGATTTTGATAATAGATATATAATTGGAGATAATACCGAAGATCTAAACGAAAGATATTATGGGAATCCTGATGTAGCTGGGCCGGATCCTTTTCACGGGACATCAGTTGCAGGTATTATCGGGGCTATCCGGGGTAATAAGATGGGAATTGATGGAATTGCCAATGACGTGTTGATTATGCCTGTAAGAGTTATTCCTTCGGGAGATGAACGCGATAAAGATGTGGCTAACGCAATTTATTATGCCGTTGATAATGGTGCAAAAATTTTAAATATGAGTTTTGGAAAACCAATTAGCCCATTTAAAGAGCATGTTGAAAAAGCTATAAGATATGCGGAGGAGAAGTGTGTGTTGTTAATTACAGGGTCCGGGAACGACGGAGAAAATATTGATTCATTTCCAAGATATCCTAATAAATATTATTCAGATGGAACAGAATGTAAAACCTGGATCAATGTTGGAGCAACATCCTGGAAGTTAGATTCCGAATTTGTTTGTTCCTTTTCAAACTATGGAAAAAATAATACAGACTTAATGGCTCCCGGAAATAATATTACGACTCTATATCCTGAAAATAAAATAATATTGTCCGAGGGGACAAGTATTTCAGCTCCAATGGTTTCCGGAGTAGCAGCACTTGTTTGGTCGTACTTTCCCGGGCTTACTGCCCAACAAATCAAAAAAATCTTATTAGAATCTATTGATTATTATGGTGATTTGGGAGTAAATCAACCATCTGCAGAAAACAAAAATATACTGTTTAAGAATTTATCAAAAACCGGCGGAGTTATTAACGCTTACAAAGCATTTTTACTAGCTATGGAAGAATCAAAATAATTAATTTAAGGTTTAAATTTAGGTAATTGTTAAATATTTGCAGATACTATAAACATCATATTATTAAAAAATTACTTTTCAATAAGTACCTATTTTATAGAATATTTAATAAAAATGATATCATTTTTTCTAAAAACAACCTTTAGAAACTTAATTAAAAATAAAGTATTTAGTTTAATAAATATTATTGGATTAACTATTGGTATAACAAGTTTTATTTTATTATCTATTTACGTAAAACATGAGTTAAGTTATGATAAATTCTTTAAAAATTCAGAACGATTATATAGAGTTGGATTGAAATACAATATTGATGGGGTTCAATACTATTCTGCTTTAAATCCTGTTCCTCTGGCACAAGGCTTAAAAGAGGATTTTCCTGAAATCGAAAACGTAACTAGATTATATAATAGGTATTTTTCCGGTGGATACACTTTTGTAACATATGAAGATCGACAATACAAAGAAGAAAAACTATATTGGGCCGATTCAACAGTATTTGAAGTGTTAGGAATCAATTTACTTCAAGGAAATCCTAAAATTGCATTGAAAAATACCAATTCTGTTGTTATTACACCAAAGGTTGCTGAAAAGTATTTTGGAAATGAAAATCCATTGGGTAAAATCTTAAAATTTGATGATGCGAAAGTTTACCATGTAACTGGAATCGCAGAGCCATTTCCGGAAAATTCGCATTTACATTTTGACCTTTTAGCATCCATTCATACCAACCAAAAGTTAGTAAAACATCCCGATTGGATCGATGTAAAAAACTATGTTTATATACTACTAAAAAAGGGAGCTACAATAAATCAAATAACAAATAAAATTGAGAAGTTCCAAAAAAAGTATTTAGAGCCAGAAGTAAAATACATTACTAAATTAAGTTACAATGAATTTAAAGAAAAAGGCAATGAATTTAACTTCTTATTTGAGCCGATTACAGATATTCATTTAAAAACAATTTTTGAGGGAAATACTGAACAACAATCAGATATTAGAAAAGTAAGAATATTTACAATTATTGGTTTTATTATTTTGTTAATTGCTTGCATTAATTTTATTAACCTAACCACTGCCTTTTCAGTTCAAAGAGCCAAAGAAGTCGGGGTAAAAAAAATACTAGGTGCCTCGAAACGATTGATTATAAACCAATTTTTAATAGAGACTCTATTTGTAACATGTATTTCGTTAATAATAAGCCTAATAGCTGTTAAGTTTTGCCTTCCTTTTTTTAACAATCTATTAAATCTAAAGTTGCAGTTTTCTCTTTTCAGTAATTGGTATAACATTCCAGTTGTGGTATCTATGTTAATTGTTATAAGTTTTCTGGCTGGAGGTTATCCATCTTTGATCTTGTCATCGTTCCGCTCCGTAGATGTTATAAAAGGTAAGTTTACGGCAGGTAAAAGTGGTAAATACACAAGATCTGTTTTAGTTATAGTTCAAAATTCGGTTTCTGTTTTACTAATTATATCAACCTTAATAATCTTTTTACAACTTAATTATTTGCACAAAAAACCATTAGGTTTTGATACTGAAAACTTACTCATTATTCAACGTCCCCATAAACTTAAAAATAACACACAAGCATTTAAGGAAATCATAGATAAAAATCCTAACATAATAAATTCAACATTTTCATATGGAGCACCGCAAATGGTTGTTGAAGCAATGGTATACTATTCAAAAGAGAAAAATATTGAAGAAAGTTATACCGTCTCTCGTTTTCCTTCTGACTTTGATTTTATTGATACTTATAACCTAAGACTTATAAAAGGAAGGAAATTAGATAAATCATTTTCGATGGATTCCGTTGCTGTTGTTTTAAATGAAACAGCAGTCCGTGTAATGGGATTAACAAATCCATTAGAAAAAGAAATTTATTATTCATACGAAAAGGAATTACCTTTAAAAATTGTCGGGATTGTTGAAGATTTTCATACAGGCCCCCTTCAAAATCCCATAAAACCAACAATAATTAATATTAATAGAGACCGTCCACCAATGTACTATATTGTTAAATATCGTGAAAACAAAACAAAGGAGGTAATTGAATTTATTCAAAATAAATGGAAAGGATTTTTACCAGGAGATGTTTTAGATTATAAAATACTGGAAGATCACATTAAAACCCATTATAAAAATGAAGATCAATCCGGAAAGGTTCTTTTGATATTTGCGGTACTCTCCGTGTTTATTGCCAGTCTTGGATTATTTGGAATGGCTTCTTACACAACTAACTCACGTGTAAAAGAAGTTGGCATAAGAAAAGTATTAGGTGCTACACAGGCTAAAATATTAAATATAATGCTAAAGGATCTATTAAAACACGTCATAATATCAAATGCTATTGCATGGCCAATAGCCTTTTATATAATGTTAAGTTGGCTAGAAAATTACTCATATAAAATCAATATTGAAATTAAGAGTTTTATATTAAGTGGCCTTATTTCACTAATTATAGCTTTTTTAACAGTTAGTTATAAAGTATTGAAAATTTCCATGATAAATCCTACACAGTGTTTGCATTATGAATAGCCGAATGATGTAGTTACGAATTAACTCAAGTTAATTGTATAAATCTGATTATTAACAATTAAAATTAAACTATTATGTTAGAAAAATTAAAAAAATTTGAACTTACCAATACTCAAAAGAAGAGTATTAAAGGAGGTATGAACAAAACTGAATTAGTGAAAGCGGTAGGTGGTTAAAAGAAAGGAACCATAAAACATTCTTTAAGCAAACAATTGAGGCTTCGATTTTTCGGGGCCTTTTTATTTCATAAAGTACCTTGAATAATTTATGAAATAGTAATAAAAAATATAAACTATACTTTTGAATTAAAAGGTAAATTATAAGAATATTGTTTTAATTTTGACCTGTTAATTGGAACATATTATGGAGAAAATAAATGTTAGAGAGGTATTTAAGCAAAAAAACCCTAAAATAGCAAAGCTCATCCCTGGATTTATTTATAAGTATATTGAGAAAATCATTCACCAAAAAGAGGTTAACGAGGTTAGAGAAAAAATCAACCATTTACATGGGCTTGATTATGCAAAAGGGATTATCGACTATTTTGACTTAAATATTCAGGTAAAAGGAGAAGAGCTTATTCCTACTGATGGAAGAAATATCTTTGTTGCCAATCATCCATTAGGTGGGTTTGACGGAATTGTTTTTGCCCATGTGGTAGGACAAAAAAACCCCAATATTCAGTTTTTAGTAAATGATATTTTAATGAACCTTAAGAACTTTGAATCAATTTTTATTCCGGTAAATAAACATGGCAGGCAATCGATACAATATGTGCGGAAAATTGAGGAGACCTATAAATCCGATCAGCAAGTATTGAATTTTCCGGCAGGATTATGTTCAAGAAAGGTAAAAGGGAAAATTGTTGATCTGGAATGGAGAAAAAGCTTTATAAGTAAAGCTGTCGAACACAAAAGAGATATAGTCCCGGCTCACATTTCAGGAAGAAATTCAAATTTCTTTTATAACCTGTCAAACTTCAGGACGAAACTAGGAATCAAAACTAATTTTGAAATGTTCTATCTTGTAGATGAAGCATTTAAGCAAAAAAATAAAAATATCACGGTCACTTTTGGGAAGCCAATTCCATTTACAACATTCGACAAGTCTTTAAACGCAAAAGATTGGGCAAAAAAAGTTCGGAATTACATTTATACACTTCCGGAAGACAACACCAGGCTTTTTAACCGGATTAATTCATAATTTTCTAACCTCATTCACTACAGGAAGGAGTAATTAGTTTTATAACGAAGAAATAATAAATGGTTTGTTAATATTATATTTTTAATTATTTCTTGTTATGATTAACTGGTACTATTCATAAATATTGGAAGATAATAATATTTATGAATTCATCAGGTTAAATAAAAGTTGTAAATTTACATTCCTAAACTACTAAAAACTACAATGAAAGAAGTAATAGAAGCTGTTGACAAGTATCTATTGGAGAAAGAATTGGTTCCCGAAAGATTTTTAAGAAAAACCAATAATGGTGGTAATGAACTTTATATTATTAACCACCATAATTCACCAAACTTGATGCGGGAAGTAGGTCGATTGAGGGAATTAACATTTAGAAATGCCGGTGGAGGAACCGGAAAAGATATTGATATAGATAAATTTGATACTCAGGAAGAACCATATGAACAATTAATTACCTGGGATCCGGAAGAAAAAGAAATATCCGGGGGATACAGATTTCATGTTTGCAGCCGTGAAAGTAATGCTGATAATTTGGCAACTTCAAAGCTTTTTTCATTTTCAGATGAATTTAACAAAGAGTACCTTCCTTACATGATTGAACTCGGCAGGTCATTTGTTCAGCCAAAATACCAATCAGCTGCAGCTGGAAGAAAAGCGCTTTATGCATTGGATAATCTTTGGGACGGATTAGGTGCTTTGGTTGTTGAAAATCCACAGATACATCACTTTTTTGGAAAAGTTACTATGTATCCTCATTTTAACCAGGAGGCAAGAAATATGATCTTGTTTTTCTTAAAAACCGAGTTTCCTGATGAGAAAAATATGGTTACACCCAGAAAACCATTGGAATTAGGAATGAATTACAGCAAAATGGATTCTTTGTTTACCGGTAAAGATTATACAGAAAATTATAAAATTCTTCAAAAAGGAGTTCGGGAATTTGGATTAAATATCCCTCCTTTAATTAATGCTTACATGAATCTTTCTCCGACCATGAAATTCTTTGGCACTGCTATTAATGAAGCTTTTGGAGGTGTTGAAGAATCGGGAATTATGATTACCATAAATGATATATTCCCTACAAAAAAGCAGAGACATATTGAAACGTATATTCGAAATAAATTATTACGAACTTTTAAACGTAGAAAACATTAAAAAGAAAGCCTTCGAGAATTCGAAAGCTTTTATATTTTAGAAAGTTAATAATTAATAAGCTCTCTGATTTTTCCCTTCAATAAAATTGATAAAAGATTTATTAACCACTTTATTTCCTCCCGGAGTTGGATATTTTCCTGTAAAATACCAGTCGCCGGTATCATTTGGGCAAGCAGCGTGTAGATTTTCAATTGTTTGAAACACAATTTCAACATCTGCATTTACCTCTTTTGACTGTAACAATTCAGAAATTTTCGCCGATATTTCTTCAGGAGTAAAAGGCTTAAAAATTTCTTTCACATAGTTTACGATCTCTTCTTTTGGTAGATTTTCTTGTGCCTTTGACTTTTTGTAAACTTCATTTATAATCGACTCTCGTCCTGTTTCGTTTAGCAAATCGATAGCGGCTCTAAAAGCAACAAAATCTCCTAATTTGGCCATATCAATTCCATAACAATCAGGATATCTGATCTGTGGAGATGAAGAAACCACTATAATTTTCTTCGGTTTTAGGCGATCCAGTATTTTTAGAATACTTTCCCGAAGAGTTGTACCACGAACTATTGAGTCATCAATTACCACTAAATTATCAATTCCCTCACGAACAGTTCCATAAGTAATATCGTAAACATGGCCAACTAGGTCTTTTCTTCCTTTATCCTGAGCAATAAATGTTCTAAGCTTTATATCCTTGATAGCTATTTTTTCAACCCTGATCTTCCTAGCCATGATTTGATCGATAGCCTTATTATCCAATTTATCTCCTAACGCTAACATCTCCTTTTTCTGTTCTTCCAGCAAATAAGTTTTTAACTCATCAACCATTCCATAGAATGCAGTTTCTGATGTATTCGGAATAAATGAAAAAACTGTATTTTCTATATCATGGTCAATGGCTTCCATGATTTGCGGAACAAGTAATCTTCCCAGCTGCTTTCTCTCCTGGTAAATATCTTTGTCGCTACCCCGGGAAAAATATATTCTTTCAAAAGAACAGGATGTTCTTTTCTGAGGTATTCTTATCTCCTCCGAGGTAATTTTTCCATCTTTTTTAATAATTAATGCCTCGCCTGGTTTTATTTCGTTTACCGAATCAGCATCTACGTTCATTACTGTTTGAATAACCGGTCGTTCTGATGCAACCACAACAATTTCATCATCTTTATAATAAAAGGCTGGGCGAATACCATTTGGATCACGAGTTACAAATGTATCTCCATGGCCAATAACACCTGCAATAGCATAACCTCCGTCCCAATCTTTACTTGCTTCTCGCAATATTTTCTTAACATCCAAATCTTTTGCTATTAAAGATGAAATCTCTTTATTTTTAAAACCGTCGTTTTTATACTGACGGAAAAGCATTTGATTTTCTTCATCTAAAAAGTGTCCCACCTTTTCCAGAACAGTTACCGTATCTGAATATTCCTTCGGATGCTGACCCAGTTCTATCAAAACTTTAAAAAGCTCATCCACATTGGTCATATTGAAATTCCCCGCTAACATAAGCGTTCTTGATTTCCAATTATTCTCACGCATTAATGGTTGAACTAACTCAACATCGTCTCCACCAAAAGTTCCGTAACGTAAATGACCCAAATAAACTTCCGAAGCCGATGGCAAGTTCTCTTTTGCCCATAATGGGTCGTTCAATAAATCCGGACTTTTGTCCTGCACTTTTTCATGATGCCCGTTTACCTCTGCAAACACCTCTTTAATAGGAGCCTGTCCATTCGATCTGAATCGATGTATGTATTTTTTTCCGGGATCAAGATCAAACTTAAGTGTTGCCAAACCGGCACCATCCTGTCCCCGGTTATGCTGCTTTTCCATCAATAAATATAGCTTCTGCAACCCATACATCCACGATCCATATTTGGATTGGTAATATTCTAATGGTTTTAACAACCGGATTAAGGCAATTCCACACTCATGTTTTATTTGATCACTCATTATAATTGAATTTGCTAGGTATATTAAACACAAAAAAACAAGCTTTGTTACGAATCATCAACAAAATTCTTGTTTTTAGTATATTATAAATATAAATTATTTGTCTTAATAAATCTTCGTTCTGTATGTCAATGTGCTTATCTATTTTAACTACTTCTCTTTTATATGATAAACCTGACATAATTTAAAATTTATTCATCTAATTCCGGATAGTTAATTTTATCCGGAACAATAAACGCTGAACGAAAATACTTTTTGATTTGATTAAAATCCTTTAAAGCATCTACTCTATTTCTGTAATCTCCAACTAACACTCTAAAATAAGGGCTAACATATTCGCGATAAATCGGGATTTCCGGAAAAAGTTCATAAAACCTAGCCTTAGTGGATTGTGACTGTTCTCTTGCTCCACTTCCTAAATCAGCATATATTCTAATTCTATATCCCGAAATTCCTCCCTCACGCTTATTTCGTTCTACATGATTATAAACAAGATCATTTATTCTTATATCCTGAAATATGACAACCTCGCCATTTCCTGTTTCTTGTAGCTTAACAAATACATTTTGCGACGAATTCGACTCAGTTTCGATCTGTGCAAAAAGAGACAAATTAAATATTACAGAAATTATAATAGTTAATAGAAATTTGGATTTTGTCATATTTTTCTAAATTACGCTACAAAAATAATATTTTTTTCTAATAATAGATAATTATCACTTGTTAAGAACTAAATGCTAACACTTTGTTTTTCTGATACTTCTATAGTTTTTCCTCTCAACAATGCTTTTACTTTTATGGTACCTGATATTTCCATATCAATTTTTTTTGCTTTACGCAGCCGATAAAAAGTTGTTAAACCAGCAACTGCATTTTTTAAGTATATGTCAACTACTAAATTATGAATCTCATCAGATTTGGCAGGAATAACCACTTCTTTTGAATTTTTCATCTTTCCCAAGTAATTTCCATTAATAGAAACATCCAGATCCATAGATTTAATTTTTATTTTATACCCATTAGGGTTAGAAACCGGAACTTCTAATTCAAGGCTGATCTTATTATCAACCATTCCTTTGAAATTTACATTATTCACATCTCCAATATTAACAGCTTTAAATGCATTACAACTACTTAGTAATGTAACAATTGCTATTAATCCTAATAAATGTTTTATTTTCATTGTTTTATTTCTTTTCTATTTTATTATACTATTGTTGCCAGTTCATGGCTTTTTCTACCGCTTTTAACCAGCCTGAATAAAGTTTTTTACGTTTTTCTTCTTTCATAAACGGTTTAAATGCACAATCTATTTCGCGATTTTTAATCATATCTTTTATTGTCCACAAATCTATTGCCAAACCTGCAAATAATGCAGCTCCTAAAGCTGTAGTTTCTACATTTTTAGGTCGATTTACCTCAGAATCTAAAATATCAGCCTGAAATTGCATTAAAAAATTATTAGTACTGGCCCCACCATCAACATTTAATGATTTTAAATCGATACCTGAATCCTTTTCCATTGCTTTTAACACATCCATAGTTTGATAGGCTAAAGACTCTAATGTAGAACGAACAATATGCTTATCTGTTACACCTTGAGTAAGTCCAAGAATTGCTCCCCTTGCATACATATCCCAATACGGAGCGCCTAATCCGGTAAAAGCCGGAACAACGTAAACTTCTTCAGTATCTTCAACCTCCATAGCAATTTCTTCGGATTGTTTTGCACTTTTAATCAGGTTTAGTGCATCACGGAGCCATTTTATGGCTGCACCAGCAATAAATACACTTCCTTCAAGAGCATAACTGATTTCTCCATTTAATCCCCATGCTATGGTTGTTAATAGTCCTGATTTTGAATTTATAATCTGATCACCAGTGTTCATTAACATGAAACAACCTGTTCCATATGTATTTTTAGCCATACCTTTCTCGACACAAGCCTGGCCAAATAAAGCTGCTTGTTGATCTCCGGCTATTCCTGCTATTGGAATTTCCGTTCCAAAAATTTCCTTTTCTGTATAACCGTAAATTTCAGATGAACTTTTTACTTGCGGTAGAATATTTTCAGGAATTTCAAAAAGCTCCAACAGGTTCTTATCCCATTGTAATTCTTTTATATTGAAAAGCATTGTTCTGGAAGCATTAGAATAATCTGTAACATGTACTTTACCTCCTGTCAATTTCCAAACCAGCCAGGTATCAATTGTGCCGACCAGGATTTCACCCTTTTTAGCTTTCTCCTTAACTCCCGGAACTACATTTACGATCCAATGAATTTTAGTCGCAGAAAAATATGAATCAATTATTAATCCTGTATTCTCCCGAATATAATCACTCCAACCTTCATCCTGAAGTTTCTTGCATAAATCTGCAGTTCTTTTATCTTGCCAAACTATTGCTCTATATACGGGTATACCTGTTTTTTTATCCCAAACAACAATTGTTTCTCTCTGATTTGCAATTCCAATTGCGCCTACATCTGAGGCATTTATTTTTGCTTTTTCAATAAGTTGTTTTGCAGTATATATTTGAGAATCCCAAATCTCTAATGGCTCATGTTCCACCCAACCAGCTTTAGGGTAATACTGGTCAAATTCTTTTTGTTCCAATGATACAACATTGAACTTGGAGTCAAACAACAATGACCTTGAACTAGAGGTTCCCTGATCTAAAGATAATATGTATTTTTTCTCCATTTTATAAAATTTGGGATGGTAAAAATACAAATAATAAATTGTGAATTTGATAAAATAAAAAAGGTCATTTCTAATAAGAAATGACCTAATATTTTATCATAATTTCGTATTATTCCATTGCAGCAGCTACCTCATCAGTAAGCTCTAAGCTATGATATACATTTTGAACATCATCGTCATCTTCAAATGCATCGATCATTTTTAGAACTTTCAATGCAGAGTCAACATCTAAAGCTTTTGTATCATTAGGAATACGTTGTAAGCCTGCATTTTCAACCTCGATATTCATGGAATCTAATTTTTTCTGCGCGCTACCGAAATCTTCTTTTGCTGTAGTTATTGTAATTAATCCTTCATCAACCTCAATATCCTCCGCACCAGCGTCAATCATTTCAAGTTCCAGTTCTTCTATATCCATTCCTTCAGGAACCGGAAAAGTGAAAATACCCTTCGTATCAAATAAGAACGTCAATGAACCATTTTTCCCTAAATTTCCACCATACTTGGTAAAGATTGCTCTTACATTACTTACTGTTCTGTTTTTATTATCCGTCAAACAGTCAACAAACACGGCAATACCATTCATAGCATATCCTTCAAAAGACATTTCCTCCAGATTATCTCCTTCTTTATCGGCTTTACTAATTGCACGCTCTACATTATCTTTAGGCATGTTAACACCCTTAGCATTATTCATTGCCAATCTCAATCGCGGATTTGCCTCCGGATCTGGGCCACTTTCTTTTACCGCAACAGCTATTTCCTTAACTATTTTTGAGAACATCTTTGACCTTTTAGCGTCTGCTGCACCCTTCTTCCTTTTAATGGTTGACCATTTACTGTGACCTGACATATCGATAATAAATTAATGTTATTAAAATTTTTAACGGACATAAAATTACTAAATTTTAGAAATATACATAAATCGCGAATTAGAAAATAAATCAGATAAAAAAGTCCTTTTTTACTATAATGATATACGGAATTTTAACCCTTCCTTATAATTTTTAATAAATTTGCACTGAATTTAATATTAAGAAATTTATGGGCAAGTCTCAAAATTTATATATAGAAACATATGGATGCCAAATGAATGTGGCAGATAGTGAGGTTGTGGCTTCTGTTTTGAAAGAGAAGGGATATGACGTAACCGAAGATATAAACGAAGCGGATATTATTTTAGTTAATACATGCTCTATTAGAGAAAATGCGGAGCAAAGAGTTTGGGGCAGATTAAATGTTTTTAAGCAAATAAAAAAGAAAAAACCAGAGCTTACTGTTGGTGTAATTGGTTGTATGGCAGAAAGGCTAAAAGAACAACTTATTGAAAAAGAAAAAACAGTAGATATAGTTGTTGGTCCGGATGCATACAGAGATCTTCCTAATTTATTAGAAACTGCTGAATCCGGACAAAAAGCTGTAAATGTAATTCTCTCAAAAGAAGAAACTTATGCTGACATAAGTCCTGTCAGATTAGATAAAAACAGAATTTCGGCATTTGTTTCAATTATGAGAGGTTGTAACAATATGTGTTCGTATTGTATTGTGCCATATGTAAGAGGTGGTGAAAGAAGCCGTAATCCGGAATCCATAATAAAAGAGGTTGAAGATCTTTATAAAAAAGGCTATAAGGAAGTTACATTAATTGGACAAAATGTTGATTCCTATTTATGGGAAAACGAAAATAAAGAACAGGTAAAATTTGCTCAACTTCTTGAATTGACTGCTAAGGTAAATCCGGAATTAAGAATACGTTTTTCAACATCTCATCCAAAAGACATGTCGGATGAGGTTCTTTATACCATGGCAATGTATAACAATATTTGTAATCATATTCATTTACCGGCCCAATCCGGAAGTACAAGAGTATTGGAACAGATGAAGCGAGGTTATACGCGTGAGTGGTATTTAGATAGAATTGAAGCTATAAGAAGAATTTTACCGGATTGCGCAATATCTACCGATATCATGTGCGGATTTCCCGGAGAAACTGAAGAAGATCACCAGGAGACTTTAAGTTTAATGGAGGAATCAAAATATGATTTTGCATATATGTTTAAGTATTCGGAACGACCTAAAACATACGCTGCCCGACATTTAAAGGATGATATTTCTGAAGGTACCAAAACCAGAAGACTTACCGAAATAATTGATCTTCAAAACAAATTATCGGAAAAAAGTAAAAAAGCTGATTTAGGTAAGGTTTTTGAAGTACTTGTTGAAGGTGTATCAAAGAAATCTTCGGATCATTTATTTGGCAGAAATTCCCAAAATAAGGTTGTTGTATTTCCAAAACATAATTTCAAAGCTGGAGATTATGTTTTTGTTGAGATAACAGAATGTACTTCGGCAACGCTAATTGGTATTCCTGTAAATTAAAATAAAAAAGGGCTGAAGTGTCAGCCCTGTATATTTAGTTTAGTTGAAATACGTGATCAAGCTCTACTAGTTTTATTAACTCAACCAATTCATCAGAAAGATTGATTAGCTTTAAGCTTGAATTATTCATTTTAGCTGTCTTGTACAAGCTTAATAATGTTTCAAACCCTGCACTATCAACAAATTTAATACCATTAAGGTTTAATGTAAGAATTGATCCTGATTGACTAACTAATGGCAATAATTGTTGTTCTACTTCTTTCGAATTCAAGATATTCAGCCTCGTCATATTAAAGAAAGAAGCTAAATAAGTGTTCTCTATGTGATCAACTGTTATCATAAAATTTTTGTGTTGTTTAACGTTGTGAAAATACGATCTATAGCTTAATTAAATATTTAATTGAATTTTAAGTTTTCAACAATATAAGTTGAAGTTTTCAACTCAAAAGTGAAGTTAACATTACTTCTTAAAAAGAGTATACAAAGTTCGTTCCAAGAATATTCAAATTATAAAAACGAAGAACTTACCTGTCTAAATAACTAATTTTCTGATATTTTTATTTGGAATAGGGTATTTTACATATTATTCATCTTAGGTATAGAAAACGATTAAAACCAAAAAATAAGTTAAATTAAAATACAAAGATTATGAAAACAATAATTAAATTAATGATCGGAATCGTGTTGACAACATTTATATGTATAAATGCAAATGCTCAACCAAAATCAGAAATACCTGATGATAATAAACCAAAAATGAATTGGTCCGGTGCAGATACTCTGTATACATTCCAGTTCAGCTCTGCTACTAATTCCTGGGACTATTTCCAAAGGGAAATAAGAAGATTTGATAATAACAATAATCCAACCGAAAATTTTGTTCAGGTATGGAATAATCAAGCTCAGAATTGGGCCAATTATTTAAGAGTTAATTACGCTTATGATGAAAAAGGAAACGAAATTGAAGAAATTACTCAACAATGGGATAATGCTACTAATAATTGGGTTAATGCTCGTTTAAAAACCACTACTTATAAAGGTAGGCACAAAGAAGAAGTTTTATTTCAACAATGGAAAAAGCCTACTAATGAATGGTTTAATATTATGAAGTATTTAATTAAATACAATGATAATGGAGATAAAAATAGTATTATTATTAAGCTTTACAACGGTGTTACTAAAGGCTGGGATAACCATAAGAAATATTTAATGGAATTTGACACTCCTTACTCTCCTCCATCTGTTGTTGTAGCAAAATCTTGGATTAGCCACGAATGGAACAAAGAAGGCAAATACACTATCGAATATAACTGGAGAGGCGATAAAACCCTTGAAACTAGGTACACATGGAACAAGAGTATGGAAACATGGTTAGAAGGAATTATGCTTGAAATGTACTATGATAAAAAAGGAAATCAGACTGAGTATATAGAAATGAAATATGACTATGCTAATAAAAATTGGGTAAATTTCAATAGATACACAGCAGCCTATAATGAAAAAGGTTACATGACAGAGAAAAGTGAATACATTTGGAATAGAGCAACCAGTCAATGGGAAATTAAAGGTCAATATAAATTCACAACTGATACTAAGATCTAATCATCACAATAATGCTTTATTAACTAAAAAGAGTTCCAACATGGAACTTTTTTTTCATTTTTTCAAAATCAACATTAGTTCATCCAATTGTTTTTTATCAATTTGAGATGGAGAATCAATCATTACATCCCGGCCCGAATTATTTTTAGGGAATGCAATGTAATCTCTAATTGATTCCGATCCGCCAAACACAGAACACCACCTATCAAATCCAAAAGCAATTCCTCCATGAGGAGGCGCACCAAACTTAAATGCATCTAATAAAAATCCAAATTTATCTTCTGACTCCTCTTTTGAAATTCCAAGCGCTTCAAACATTTTTTTCTGTAGATCCGAGTTATAAATTCTTATCGAGCCACCGCCAATTTCAACACCATTAATAACAAAGTCATACGCATTTGCTCTCATTTTACCAGGATCCGTTCCGAACAGTTCTATATCTTCATCTTTTGGTGATGTAAACGGATGATGCTTAGCAAAATATCTTTGCTCTTCCTCATCCCATTCCAAAAGTGGAAAGTCCATTACCCAACAAGGTGCAAATTTATCTTTATCTCTAAGATCCAGCCTGTTACCCATTTCTAATCTCAATTCATTTAATGCATTTAAAGTAGAGTTTTTACTTCCTGCTAATATTAATAAAAGATCTCCTTGCTTAGCATTAAATAAATCGGTCCACATTTTTAAATCTTCTTGCGAGAAAAATTTATCAACAGATGATTTATAAGATCCATCTTCATTACATTTAACATAAACCAAGCCTTTTGCTCCAACTTGTGGTCTTTGCACAAATTTTGTTAATTCATCTAATTGCTTTCTGGAATAATTAGCACATTCCTTCGCATTTATTCCCCCAATGTATTCGGCATCATCAAAAACTTTAAATCCCTTGCCCTGGACATTTTCCGTAATTTCAACAAATTTCATATCAAACCTTAAATCCGGCTTATCCGAACCATAATATTTCATAGCATCCTGATATGAAATTCTTGGAAATTTTTCATTGTAGGTGATTCCCTTTACCTCATAAAATAAGTGCTTTGCTAATTTCTCAAATGTGTTAAGGATATCCTCTTGATCTACAAAAGACATTTCACAATCAATCTGTGTAAATTCGGGCTGTCGGTCAGCTCTTAAATCTTCATCCCTAAAACATTTTACAATCTGAAAATATTTATCAAATCCGGATATCATCAACAACTGTTTAAATGTTTGAGGAGACTGTGGTAATGCATAGAATTCTCCTAAATTCATTCTTGAGGGCACAACAAAATCCCGAGCTCCTTCAGGTGTAGATTTAATTAAATAAGGTGTTTCTATTTCCATAAAGTTTTCACCATCCAAAAACTTTCGAATCTCTTGTCCCATTCTATGGCGCAATTCTAAATTTTTACGAACCGGATTTCTCCTGAGGTCCAGGTATCTATATTTCATTCGAAGTTCATCTCCACCGTCTGTTTCGTCCTCAATAGTAAAAGGAGGTATTTCTGATTTATTTAAAATGCTTAACCCGTTAACCACAATTTCAATCTCACCGGTAGGCATTTTTGGATTCTTACTACTACGTTCAATCACCTTTCCATTCACTTGCACAACAAACTCTCTTCCTAGTGATTCCACTTTTTGCTTTAATTCATCCGAAATGTTCTCATCGAAAACTAATTGAGTTAATCCATAACGATCTCTTAAAGTAATAAATGTCATACCGCCAAGCTTTCTAATTGTTTGAATCCATCCACTAAGTATAACATCCTGATTAACATTATTAATTCTTAGTTCACCGCAATTATGTGTCCTATACATTATTTTAAAATTTAGCAAAATTTATAATCTAATTGAATTGCGAAAATAGGATTTTATTTCCTTTTTAAAAATCTGATATTACGAATTATTAAACAAATCTGACAATAAAGAGTTATATTTGAATCGCTTAATTTGTTAATCATGGATTTATTTAATGATGAATTCTTTATGAAGGAGGCTTTGAAAGAAGCAAAAAGAGCCCTAGATAAAGATGAAGTTCCTATCGGGGCCGTTATTGTTCATAACAATACAGTAATTGCCAGAGCTCATAATTTAACCGAATCATTAAATGATGTGACTGCACATGCAGAAATGCAAGCCTTTACAGCAGCGGAAAATTACTTGGGAGGAAAATACTTAAATGATTGCATACTATATGTAACACTGGAACCATGTGTAATGTGTGCAGGCGCTGCATATTGGGCACAAGTTGGAAAAATTGTGTATGGTGCTGACGATAAAAAAAGAGGTTATAATATTATTAATGAAGATATTATTCATCCCAAAACTGTTATTACTAAAGGCATATTAGAATATGAATGTAGTAATCTGATTAAAAAATTTTTTATAAAAAAAAGATAATGAGATAATTACTTTGGTAGCTGGTTCATTTAAGTTAAAGTGATCTGAATCAACAAAATGCAGAGGCATATATCATTAAAAAACAATTGTCAATTTCAATTATACAAGCAAATTTTGCAAAACTTAAATCATCAAAAATTCAAGTTATGAAAAAATTAATTTTATCGATTTTAATAATTAGTCTTGTAAAGATATCGGTCGGGCAAACGGAAATTCCTAGAGCTCAAGCTAATTTTATTTATAATTTTACTAAGTTCTTTGATTGGCCTCAATCAGAGAAGACTGGTGATTTTGTTATAGGTGTTTTGGGATCCAGAACATTAGCTAATGAACTAACTAAAGTTACAAAGGGTAAAAAGAATGTTACTCAAAATATAGTGGTAAAATATTTTAGCAACGAAAAAGACGTAACAAAATGTCATGTAATTTATATCGATGCATTAAAATCCAAATTTATTAGTAATATCCATACAAAAACAGGAATACACTGCTTAATAATTAGTAATAGCGTTGTTGCAATTGAAAATGGTTCTATTATAAAATTTGTGCTTGAAGGTGAGAGGTTAATTTACGAGTTTAGTAAAACAAATGCTCTTAAACATGGCCTTAAGTTCCACTCTAAGGTTTCTGAAATGGCTACTAAAACACATTAAGAATTAAGGGGTATCATGAAATTAACAATTGGGAAGAAATTAATAATCGGCTTTGGTGTTATTTTATTGGCTCTTATTATAAATATAGCATTCCAAACTAATATTTTAGCCCTGAATGATGCTGTTGAAGCTGCCCGTGCCGGTGAGCATGGAAAAGGTTTTGCCGTTGTAGCAGCAGAGGTAAGGAAACTAGCCGAAAGAAGTAAAATATCTGCTGAAGAAATTGAGGAACTTTCAAAATCGAGTGTCAATGCCACTGAAAGAGCTCAAGAGTTAGTAAGTAAAGTAATTCCGGAAATCGAAAAAACATCGAAACTGGTACAGGAAATTACTGCTGCAAGCAATGAACAAAATACCGGAGCAAACCAAGTAAATAGTACCTTACAGGCATTAAATCAAATTACGCAGCAAAATGCAGCATTATTTCAATCGCTTGCTGATAATGCCGAAAATTTATCGAATCAGGCTGATGTTTTAAATAATATTATAGGCTATTTTAAAACAAAATAGGATTTTTATTCGGTAAAGAATTTCTTTTTAAAAGATAGGGCTACATTAACCAAAGCAATCATAACCGGCACTTCAACTAAAGGTCCAATAACGGCTGCAAAAGCTTCGCCGGAATTCATCCCAAAAATAGCAATAGCAACTGCTATAGCCAGTTCGAAATTATTACTTGCGGCTGTAAATGATAAAGTTGTTGACTGTTTGTAATTTGCACCGAATTTCTTGCTCATTGCAAATGACAGGAAGAACATAAGAAGAAAATAAAGTAATAATGGAATGGCAATTAAAACTACATCCAGCGGAATTTTAATTATATATTCTCCTTTTAAAGAAAACATTACAATGATTGTAAACAATAATGCAATTAATGTAACCGGGCTGATCTTTGGTATAAATTTAGTGTGATACCATTCTTTTGATTTAATCCTGGTAAGAATAGCGCGTGTTAAAAATCCGGCTATAAAAGGAATACCAAGATAAATAAAAACACTCTCGGCAATTTGCCCGATTGTAATATTTTCCACGGCATTATTCGTTGGTATACCAAACCATCCCGGTAAAATTGCAATAAAAAAGTACGCGTATATAGAAAAAAATAAAACCTGAAATATCGAGTTAAACGCCACCAATCCTGCTGCATATTGCGTATCTCCCTTTGCTAAATCGTTCCAAACAATTACCATTGCAATACATCTTGCAAGTCCGATCATTATAATTCCGTACATGTAAGGCAAATTAGCATTATTTTCACCCGGAAATAGTTTAAAAAATAAAATTCCCAATGCAAACATTAGCACAGGGCCTATAATCCAATTTTGTACAAGCGATAATGAAAGAATTTTATAGTTTTTGAATACATCGCCCAATTCCTCATACTTGACTTTGGCAAGTGGAGGATACATCATTAATATTAAGCCAATGGCAATTGGGATATTTGTTGTACTTTCCGGTGAAGCTTTTAATGATTCCCAAAAATCCGCAATAGACGGAAAAAAATATCCTGACAAAACACCCATAGCCATTGCTAAAAATATCCAGAGTGTCAGATAACGATCTAAGAATTTTAATCCAGGTTGTGAAGGCATGATATTGATTATTTAACCTTTAATTAAATTGAAAGTTATTTTTGTTGTTTTAATTCCTTTTCATATAAATCAAAAAAGGCTTCTTTGATCTCGTCTCTTACCCTACGGTATTCGCTCCAGATAAATTCTTCCGAACCTTCCGCATACGTAGGATCATCAAAGCCAATATGAAGCCGGTTTTTAACTTTACCAAAAAACGCCGGGCAATTTTCATTTGCTCCGCCACAAACAGTAATTACATAGTCCCATTCATCATTCAAATAAATATCAACAGAATCTGAGGTATGATGACTAATATCAATTCCTATTTTTTTCATTACGGCGACTGCTTTTTCATTTAGTTTTCCTGAAGCTTCAGTACCTCCTGACCTTACAGTAAGTTTTTTATCGAACGATTCCAGAAATCCATGAGCCATTTGGCTACGACATGAATTTCCTGTACAAAGTATTAAAATTTTCATTTAGTTAAATTTTACAGTTAATATCTGATCCTTTAATTATTTCATCAAAGAATGATTTAAAATTCGAATTTATATCCTCAATGCATGTATTGCATAAACAATAGTTTACTTTTAGGCCATTAATCTCCCCTTTTATTAACCCTACCCTTTTTAGTTCTTTTAAATGTTGAGAAACTGTAGTCCTACTAAGAGGAATTTCATTACTTATATCTCCTGATATACATGTTTTACATTTTGCTAAATATCTGAGAATGGCCAACCGTGCGGGATGACTCATGACTCTGGCTATTTCAGCCAATTTTTGTAAATCCTCATCAAATAATTCTGATTTTGCTGTGGTCATGACTACTACTTTATTAATTTAACGTACTCTCCACCTTTGAAAATACGTAAAACATTTCCCTTGCAATTTGTCTGCATCGTTCACCATATATCTGTTCTTCATTTGGGGTATTATCCGATACTTTTGGATCTTTATATGGGATTGCCACTCTGTATTGCGCACCGGGAACTAATGGGCAAGACTCATCAGCATCAGAACATGTCATAACTGCGATAAATTCCTTTTGAGGATTAAATTCACTACTAAACTTTTTTGAAAAATTTTTAACTATATCAGCATCTTTAGCATATTTAACTTTATAAACAGGATTAAAAGTTGAATCTGCTTGCTCAATCTCAAATCCAGCTTTTTCTAAGGCTCTAACAGCTCTGGGATTAAAGGCGGTTATCTCAGTCCCTCCCGAATAACAGTAAATATCTTCTATATTATAATAATATGCTGCTACCTGAGCCCAAAGCTGGCTCATATGGCTTCGTCTAGAGTTATGGGTACAAATGAAAATAATGTTACCTGTATTATCCGATTTCTTTTCTTTGGTAATATACATTGAAAGTTCTTCCAATTGTGCTTTTCTTTCCAATGATATCTGTTCAAATTCACTCTCTAAGGTTTTTATATAACTATCCAAACCTTGAGTTAACTTAAGATAATTATTAGTTTGGTTTTTACATGATAAATTGCCAAGTAAAATACTAATTACTACGATTAAAACTCCTTTTGACTTCATATGATCCATTTTTTATGTCTAATGACGCAAACATACGACATAGTTTTAAAGTATAAAACGATTTTTAAAATCTTAACACAATTTTAAAATTGACAATAATCAACTATAAACCAATCGATTTTATAAAAGCTTCTTCGTTTGGTTCTCTTCCAAGAAATTGTTTAACAATCTCCATTTCTTCAATGGTTGATCCCCTTTCCAGAACTAATTTTCTCAATTTCATGCCTGTCTCCTGATCCATAATTCCATGCTCCTTAAATTCGAAGAACATATCTTCAGCAAATACCAGTGCCCATAAATAACTATAATATCCGGCGGCGTAACCGTTTAAATGACCAAATCCCGCTTCAAAGTGAGTACCTTCCTGAAATTTATATAGTGTTATTTCATTTTGTAGTTCCTCTACTAATTCCGTTGTAGTTTTTTCTCCATTTGGATCGAACTTATCATGAAATGTCATATCAAGTGTTCCGTAAAAGATTTGCTGTAAAACATGTAGCCCTGAACCAACATTCCTGGCAGCAATCATTTTATCATGTAATTCTTTTGGCAAAACCTCACCGGTTTTATAATGTTTAGCGAAAAGAGAAAGAGATTCGTAATCCCAGGCCCAATTTTCAAATATTTGAGAGGGCATTTCTACAAAGTCTCTTGCAACATTAGTTCCAGCCTGAGAAGCTAATTCTGCTTTTGTTAAAAGGTCATGCATTAAATGTCCAAACTCATGAAAAAAAGTAACAACATCATTATGCAGCATTAACGCCGGCATCTCTTCCGTAGCCTTCGGGAAATTACATACCAGACTTGCTGTTGGTATTTGATATCCGTTATTCAATTTCTTACCTGTTGTCATGCCGAACATAGCTGCATGATTGTATTTATTCTTACGAGGGTATAAGTCCAGGTAAAAACGAGCAATTAATCTATTTTCTTCTTTTACTTCGAAAAACCTTACGTCATCATTCCATACCGAAGGATTTACTACTTCTTCAAATTTTACACCGTATAAATGCTGCGCTATTCGGAATAAACCGTCAATCACATAACCAACCTGAAAATATTCTTTTAACTTCTGATTATCTAATTCATACTTTTCTTTTAATAAAATATTATTATAAAACATTGATTCCCACGATTCGATCGTTTGAATTGATTTATCGCCTAAGTACTCTTGTTTAATTTCCAGTAATTCCTGATAATCCTTTTCTGCCTTTAAACGTACCTTTTCTTTAAGTTTATTTTCAAAATTCCATACATTTTCAGGATTCCTGGCCATTCTATCTTCGGTTCTGTATTCAGCAAAAGTTTTATATCCCAAAAGTTTTACCATCTTTTCTCTTTCAATCAAAATCTGTTTCAAGACATCAAGATTTTTATCTGCCGCAGTATTCTTATACTTCCGTGCCAGTTCTTTCCTGCATTCATCCGATTTTGAATACTTCATGAACGGTATATAAGACGGATAATCCAGGCCAATCTTATACGTTCCACCTGCCTCGCCTGCCTGTTGGGCAGGCAGGTTATCCTGAAGATGAGATTTTTTATAATCCTCCGGTAGTCCTTCTATTTGATCTTCGTTTATAATCAAGAAATCTTCGTAAGAGCTAATATTAGAATCAAACTGAATTCCTAAATCAGAAAGTTTGTCTTTATATATTTTTAATTCCTCTCTCTTTTCCTTGGATAATGCAAATCCATTCCTTTCGAATTCTTCGATCGTTTCTTTTAAGTATTTTTTATTTGGTCCATGCAGGTTCTTAGCTTCCGGAGTTTCAGAATAGTTTTTAACAGCTTTATATAAATTTTCACTTAAAGATATTTCATTGAAGAATTTCCCAAATTCAGCGGTACATTCCAAGCAATTATTTCTTATATCATCATCAGGATGTACATATGCCAATAAGGAAACAATTTCACTTACTTTCATTAAATCATTAAAAATATCATCTAAAAATCTTACCGTGTTTTCAAATGTTCTTTCATCGTGATCGATTTTATATATTTTGCTCAAATTTTCCTTTGATCTTTCAATAATGTAAGAAGTTGCGTTATTGATATGCTTTTTAGATAATCTATTGAAATCTATAATTTGATTATTATCAGTTAACAGAGGATTATTCATCGTATATTGAGTTTAATTATATTACTTTAACTTAGAAAACAAGCTTTTTAATAAATAGTTGTTTTTGTTAATTATAAATTTATTTATTCGTTTAAGAATTTGAGGTGTAAATTTAATACTTTATAAATTGAACCGAATTAAGATTTTTTCACATGATTTTTGAAAATACCGTACAAATCATAAAAGAGAATATTAAATTGCACAAGATGGGATTTGTGAAGGATCAACCTGGTATTTTAAATCGATACTTAAACGAAAAAGATAATCAACCATCGCATTTAAATATACTACCAAAAAAACAGAACATGCCTTATTACTGATATTGAAGAAGAAATTTCGGATAAAAAAAACAATGTTATTGGAGTTAATCCTTTTATTCATGTAGATTTGCCTGAAGGAAATTTTGCGCAACAATGGCAATGAAAATTTAATTCCAAAATGGCTTATCACGATAATAATAAAACATACTTTAATACCAAAGCAATAGACTTTTAATATGACAGATTTTGATTGGAAAATGGTAATAACCGACTTAGATGGAACCCTGTTAAATAATAACCGGGAAGTAAGCCTTGAAGATATGAAAACACTTTTCCGGCTTGGCGAACAAAATATCGTACGCGTAATTGCTACCGGCCGAAATTTCTTTTCGCTTAACAAGGTATTAAAAAGCAATTTTCCCATCGATTATCTTATTTTTTCTTCCGGTGCCGGAATTTATAACTGGAAAAGTAAAAAATTAATGCATTCGCATTACATTCCGGATTTTGAAGTAAAATTAATCTCTGAAATACTTATTGATCATAGAATTGATTTTATGATCCACGAAATGATCCCGGAAAATCATAAATTCGTTTATTATAAAACAGGTACTGAAAATCCGGATTTTGAAAGAAGAATTAGTGTATATAAAGATTTTGCAGTTGAATTAGATCTCAAAACGGAGGAATATAAACACGCCTGCCAAATACTGGCAGTATTTCCAAATGATGTTGATTTTTTTGACGAAATAAAGCAAAAATTCAATGATATAAAAATTATTAGAACAACGTCTCCTCTGGACGGCGACTCTATTTGGATGGAGATTTTTCCTGAAGCCGTATCCAAAGGGCATGGAATCGATTGGCTTTGCAATAAATTAAATATCAGCCCTTATAAAACAATTAGTGTTGGAAATGACTATAACGATATTGATATGCTTGAATTTACAGCTAAAAAGTATGTAGTTAACAATGCTCCTTCCGATCTAAAAAAACAATTCCCGATTTGTAAAAGCAACCAGGAATCCGGATTTACTGATGCTGTAACGCTAAATCTTGATATATACTGATCAACTAATTACTTCCTTCGACTCCGCTCAGGAAGAATCTTACAGGTAATTTTCCGGCAAATTAATAAGAGCCTGAATAATACATTATTTTCATACCGCGTCATTCTTAACGAAGCCAAAGACTAATTCTCGAAAAAAGCATCCTCGCCAGGATAGTTATACCTCGTTTTAGCTATTTCTAATGGGAACAGAAAGTATTTTGCTTCTGCTTCCGAGCAAACTTTTCCATTGTTATCCAACAATTCAACATGAATCGTAGCCAGTCTTTTATTTTGGTCCATAAGTTTTGCTCTTATTAAAAGTTCACCTTTATCGGTATATACGGCATTTTTATATTTCACATTTAATATCGCTGTAACTCCTGCCGTTTTTGCCTTTACATAAACAACCCAACTGGCAATCTCATCCATTAACGTTGATTGAATTCCTCCGTGTAAAATATTACCGTAACCAGCTAAATGATCTTTTGGCATCCATTTACTAATAACATAATCATCATCCTCAAAAAACTCCATTTGTAAACCTAATTTATTGTTTGGTGAACAGCCAAAACATTTATATCCTTCAGTCTGTGCATATGGATTTATAATTTTTCTCATATAATTTATTTAATATTCGAATGAACGTCCCGTAATTGATTCAATAGGTATTTTTATGATCTGGATATTATCTACAGCCGGTTTTGAATACTCAAAATCCCGATCGGAATAATTTTTCATAAAAATATTTAAACCCTTTATCTTTTCATCATAATCGTCAACAAATATGGCGTGTCCATGAATCAACACTCCTCTATATGCATATCTCCAAGAACAAGCTACATGTTCATGCCTAAAGAAAAGTTTATGATCAGTATCAAATTCGACACATACCTTATTGTTACGTTTTAAAATATCGATCTTCTTACCTTCCTTGGCACAATGTAACCAAATGGTTTGATCCTCATAACCAAAATTCATTGCCAGTACATAAGGTGAATCACCATCTACCATGCCTACTCTGCAAATCTGACATTTTTTAATAATATCTTCCAGTTTATCTAATTCAACAATATCCTTTATTGCATTATCACGTTTAGCCATAATGTTTTTGTTTTATAAAGTTTAAAATGCGATTATAAAGATATGAATTTGCAGATAATTGTATTTTAATTCTCTGCTAAATTAAATAGTGGAAGTGTAAATGTTATTGTAGTACCTTGCCCTTCCTGGCTTTCAATAAAAATATCGCCATTATTCATGGTAACAAATTCTTTGCAGAAAAATAATCCCAATCCTTTACCTGTTTCGCCGGAAGTTCCTTTATAAAGTCCATTTGCCAATTCAAAAACTTCTTCCTTTTTTTCCTTTGGAATTCCAACCCCGGAATCTTTTACCCAAACCTTCGCGAATTGAACATTGCTATCAATTCCAACCGTGATTTGTCCATATTCCGGAGTAAACTTAATAGCATTGTTTAATAAATTTCGCATGACTGTAAATAACATATCCTTGTCGGCAAATACGCGAACATCTTTTGTATAAGTAAATTTCAGGTCAATGTTTTTTATTTCAGCTATGGGCTTATAAACTTCAATCGTTTCAATTATATTTTCTTTAAGCTTAAGATTCTCAGGTTGGTAAGGAAATTTCCCCTGCTGATTAAGTGCCCAATTCAATAAATTATCTATTAGAGAGAGCACATTATTTACAGAAAGCTCTAAAGTTTGCGATAATTTTTTTAACGATTCATAATCTTGTTCTTCAATCCAATATGGAATTAGTTGTGTTATGCTATCCATTGAAACCAAAGGACTTCTTAAATCGTGTGCAATAATCTGAAAAAGTTTATCCTTGGTTTTATTCGAATCTATAAGCTCCTCATTTTGCTTACTAATTTCTTCTCTTTGGTCAATTATTTTTCTATTTTGTTTTATGAGAAGCATATTTATTTTTTTCCTTTTTTTATTGTTTAATGCAAAATAAAAAGTCAATAGTATAGCAATAAAAACCGCTATTATCAGAACATTTCGTTGGAAGCTTTTTTGTTTGTTCTCAATTTCTTTATTTTTAATTTCCAATTTATGTATCTCATTTTCTTTTTCAAGAAAAGCTATTTGCTGCTGCTTTTTTTCAGTTTCAAACCTTTGCTCTAATAAGGTTACTTGTTTAATATAATTAATATTGTAAATACTATCTTCCAAATCATCATATATTTCCAGGTATTTTAAACTTTCTTTATAATTTCCCTGATTTTCATATACTTTTTTAAGATTACTAACTAACCTTTTTTGTTTAGTCAAGTCATCTATTTCTTTAGCTAGCGCATAACTTTTTAATAAATATTTTTCTCCCTCTAAAAAGCTACCCTTTGCAATGAGTACATTACCAATATTCATCAATGAATATATAAGTTTGTTTTTATTTCCAATTGCTTTAGCGAGACTGACTGCTTCATTATAATTATGAAGGGCTAAATCAAGTTTACCCAATTTCTCATATATCAACCCAAGATTATGAACCAACAAGAGCCTGTCATATAGGTTATTTTCTTCTAAATAGTTTGTCGATTGTCGATAATAATCTAATGCTTGATCATAATCCTTCATTTTACTATATACTAAACCAAGATTTATATAACAACTAAAAACACTTCCACTATTTCCCATTTTTTTTAGCAATTCCAGGTTTAATTTATGGTATTCAAGCGATTGTTCATATCTGTTACCAATTTCGAAATAGAGCAAAGCGATATTGTTATATAATGCAGAAAGCATAATAGAATCCTGAATTCTTTTAGATATATCTAAGGATAAAGTATAATTTTCAATGGCTTTATCAAAATTTCCCTTTTCCCGATATGATTCGCCCATAGAATTTAAAACTCTTGCTTTATATGGCTCATTATTTATCAAATTAAAAATTTTGTAAGCATCTTTTAGATATTCTATCGATAAATCATAATCTTCTCCCAAATAGTAATAGTCAATTCCTAAAATAAATAAACTGTAAGCTTCTCCATACTTGTAAGTTAACTTTCTTGAAAGTTCCAATGCTTCAATTCCCAATTTCACTGATGTATCAGCTTTGTATTTTGAATACTTCTTAGATAGTTTTGCTAACTCCAAAACTTTAATTGTATCATTAGGCAACTTTCTAATTTCTGATTTTAAGCTATCTAAATTATTAATTATTGTCCCCTTTCCTGACTTCACACCCATTACCAAAACAATGCAAATAATAATCCTGATTATTTTTTTCATAGGAATTGTTACATTTTGCAATTTATTATACGTCTTAAACTAATTTTTTGCCGAAATTTAGTATTAACAGATTGCAAAACCTAACAACTTAAGAAGCTGCTAGGTTCGTGCATTATCCCTTATCCGGGTTGACTACCACTACCTTGACCTGCTGAGCCATTACCGTCATCACCTTCGCCTTCTGGCATTTTGTTTAAGGCAATAGCCCATGAATTAATTTTTTCTTGTTTCATGTCATTGGTTTTTTAAAGTTAATACTATAATACGTGATAAAAAGTGCCTAGGTTTTATTTATATTAAGCTCATAATTAGTTAATACATATTAAAGTTAATATAAAAATCAATTCATGCAATAATTTATTAATAAAAATACCCTATACTATTGAAAATCAATAAGAGGTATGATCACGCGAAACGTTAATTGGGAATTTACAATGAAGAATTTGCCGTTGCCATTCAAATACTGCAACAGCCAGAGCATGAGATACATTCATTGAAGTATTTTTTCCGACTAAAGGAATATGAACGGTTTTATCACATTTATTCAGAACGTCCAAATCTATTCCATTTATTTCGTTCCCAACGAAAAAAGCACATTTTGCTGGTAATTTTGATTGGTATATGTTCTCAGAATCGTTTGAAGTTTCAATGGCAATCCAAGCGTAATCTTTTGGAATTATTTTTTCTAATTCTTCATTACTATAAAAATTCCATTTAATTGAATTATAACTAGAGGAGGCTGTCTTTTTTATCTTTGATTCTCTGATTTCCTCTTTATCTTTTATAAAAAAAACTTCCTTACATCCAATATTATCAGCTATACGAATAATATTACCAATATTTTCAGGGGTTTTAATTTTATATCCAACAATAATGGGAGGAAAATAATCTTTGGGTAGCGATTTATTTTTGAAAAGATATTTTGAATGAGTCGTTTTTTCTTCCATGGATTTAATTATATATTATCGTATCCATCTTAATATCGTGCTTATCTGTTGGCACTTCATCCAGATATTGAAAATCAAAACATACTCCAACTTTAATTGCTTTAGACTCTTTTAAAAGTTTATCGTAATAAGCTTTTCCTCTTCCCAACCTATTATTTTTCTTATCAAAGGCTACACCCGGAACAATAATTAAATCTATTTCTTTAAATTGATAAAACGACTCTCCAACAGGTTCTTCAATTCCATATTGCTCTCCCTTTATCATATCTTCCAGGCCGCTAAAAACTTTTAGTTCTAATTCATCTCCTTTGACAACCGGTAAAAGTACCTTCTTTTTATGGTACCATCTTAACACAAAATCATGAGTAAAAACTTCATCAGGCATTGACCAGTATACCAGAATAGTTTTAGCTCTCATGAAATCATCCAAACGTTCTATCTTCTCAAATATAATTTTAGAATTTGCCTTCTTCTCCAATAAAGAATATTTCTTCTTCTTTTCTCTTATTTGCTTACGTATTTCTTTCTTTTGCTGATCGATCATTTTATACAATCAGTTTATAGCCTTTTCCGTGAATATTTAAGATTTGTATAGAAGGATCTTCTTTTAAATACTTTCTTAATTTAGTTATGTAAACATCCATGCTTCTGGCATTGAAATAACTATCTTCCTGCCAGATGGTCCTTAAAGCAAAATTACGCTCCAGAACATTATTCATATTATTACAAAGAAGCTTTAATAAATCAGATTCTTTTGTAGTTAATTTTTGTTCCTTTTCTCCAATTTTGAGAATTTGTTTTTGAGAATCAAATGTATAGTCTCCTATTGTAAATTCTTCATTCTTTTCAGAAATATGATTAGAGCTTGTTCTTCTTAAAATTGCTTTAATTCTGAAAAGCAATTCTTCCATACTAAAAGGTTTGGTAATATAATCATCTGCACCCACTGTAAATCCCTCAATCACGTCATCTTTAAGCGATTTTGCAGTTAAAAATATAAATGGTACCTGTGAATTGGTTTTTCTAATCTCTTTTGCCAAGGTAAATCCATCCATTTTAGGCATCATAACATCTAAAATGCACAGATCATATTTGTTATTTTTAAATCCGTCCAAAGCCAGTTCGCCATTTACAAATAAATCTGTATTCAGGCCTTTGGCTATTAAGTATTCTCGTAATAAAGTGCCAAGATTTTCATCGTCTTCGGCCAACATTATTTTTACATTATTTTCATCCATTGTTTATATGATTATTTGGAATAAATATCTCAAAAGTTGTTCCTTTTCTATATTCAGATTTTAATCTAATGTCTCCATGATGAGCATCTACAATTTTTTTTACATAACTTAAACCCAGTCCAAATCCCTTAACATCATGCAAATTACCTGTAGAAACTCTGTAAAACTGATCGAAAATCCTTTTCTGATCTTGTTTTCTTATCCCGATTCCCTGATCAGTAACGGAAACTAATACACCTTTGCCATTTTGTTTTGTAGATACCGTAATATTGGGTTCTTCATCACTATATTTTACTGCATTATCAAGCAAGTTAAAGATAATATTTGTAAAATGAACTTCATCAACATTTAAAACAGGGTTTTCAGCTTCCAGTTTTTTAATTACATCACCATTTCTGGATTTTACGTGTATATCAAAATTCTTAATTACATTTTCGATTAGTTTATGAACATTAATTTCTCTACGTTTAAGTTTAATCTGCCCTTGCTCAAAAAGAGCTGTTTTAAGTACCTTTTCAACCTGGTAACTTAATCTTTTACTTTCATCATCAATAATATTTGAAATATATCCCAGGTTTTTAGCCTCCATAGGTATTGAATCATCCTTTAACATTTGAGACGCCAGAGATATCGTCGAAATCGGTGTTTTTAACTCATGAGTCATATTATTCACAAAATCATTTTTAATTTGTGATAATCTTTTTTGCTTGAACATTATATGAATTGAAAGTGAAAATCCAAGCATGATAATTATTGTAAGGATAGTTGAAGAAAATACCATAAAACTTGTTGACTGAAAAATAAAATTCTTTTCAGTTGGAAAGTATAAGAATAAATAATTGCTTTTATCCTGTACATCATTTGGATATAGTTTCGTTGAGAATTTTTTGGATTTAGCCCTGGCATCGTAATTATCTGAGCTATAGACTGCTTTATACTTATTCTTAGTTACTACATACTCATACCCAATATCAATTCCTAAATCAAGAAATGAATTTCGAATTATCTGCTCAACAGTTTCTTTATTAATTCTGTCCTCAATATCAACATCGATCTGAATTAGCTTATTCACTACATTCTCAACAAAGACAGTCCGATTATTAAGTTTTTCGTTAAAATTTATATTTAGTCTTAAATTTCCAAATGATTCTTGTTTTTGTATATTATCTATTCCTAAAGCTGATTGATTATTGATCTGGATAACATTTTTTCCCAAAAGTTTGAGTTGTGAACTTACACTTAATGAATCTGTATTCTGAAGGACAAAAACTTCCTTTTCCTGGCTTGTTGAAGATAATCCATAAGTGCTTTGAGACATTCGGTTTGATCTGTAATTTATAGATGGACTACCGTAAGGCGAGACATCCTGAAATGGCTCCATTTCGTTTACAACCTGAGAAATCATCTCCCGGTTTTCAATTTCCTTTACAATAT
The DNA here is from genome assembly GCA_028282785.1 of Bacteroidales bacterium. Lineage (GTDB taxonomy): Bacteria > Bacteroidota > Bacteroidia > Bacteroidales > UBA12077 > UBA12077. The sequence continues at coordinate 79,211 of JANQHE010000055.1, forward strand.
TATCCATTCCATTATTTACCAATTGATAAAACTGTTCTTCTTTTATTTTAACTGCATTTTTAATCCAGTAAACCTGAACAAATATCAAACAAATTAAGGTAACCGATAATATAATTGTAATGATCCAAAGTAGTCTTTTTTGCATAGCAGTACAAATATATGTGCTTGAACTATTCTAAATGAATTATTTAACATTATTTAACATAGGTTTAAAAAACTTAACCAATGTATGAAATACTTTTGTCCATGACAATTGAGAATGCAAGAAAGATTGTCACATAGGTTTATATTTTAGGGTTAAGGGAAGAGAGACGCCAGTCTCTCTTTTCGATTTTATAAAGTTATTAAAATGCAAAAAACCTTTTTTGCCTCTCCAATAGATCATCAATAGGAAATGCTGTGATAACAATATCAATTTTTTTTATTTGCGTTAACAATTCATTAATATGGTTTAAATCTGAATGTCCGGATACACGAAGTAAAAAATCAATATTTTTAAATTCCGGTAGTAAAAAACCTTGTTCCGACTTATTTGAGATTAGTTGATAATTAAGATAATTATTCGAATCGGAAAAATCGTACATCGAATAACTAAGTTCAATTTTATGTTTTGGATGGTTAATTCTAAGGTTATCGCATTTGGTAAGGCCAAAGTTCAGTGATTTATTAATAGCCCAACTCAATCGATAATCATTTTCGTGTGAAGCTATTCCTATTAAATTAAAATCGCTTTCAAATTCGAATGCCAGTTTATGAACTTTTTTCTTTGCCACCTTTATAATCTTTAGGTGAACTAAAAATAGAAATAAATAATAAGTTATAATAATGAAATAACAATAAGTTACGAAGAAAGCATTGTAAATTCTTCTGTATTATCTAAAGCTTGTTTAGATGCTTTTTGTTGCGCTTCTTTTTTGGACGCTCCTTTGCCTTTTCCCAGAATTTGGTCATCCAATTTAATTGTAGATGTAAAGTATAGGCTATTTTGCTCCGTGCTTTCCACTTCCTCATCCTCATATATAATATCGAATTTATTTTTTTGAGCCCATTCAATTACCTGGCTTTTATAATCAGAATCAGTTAATGCCAGTTTATATAAATCGATATTATTTTCGATAATTTTCCTTAAAACAAAATTCTTGGTCTTTTTATAACCTTTATCAACATAAACAGCCCCAATTAATGCTTCTAACGCATTACCATAAATATTCTTTGTACCATTTATTTTGTTTTGAGCTACAATATGAAACTGCAAACCCATTTTTAAGGCAATTTCATTTAATTGATCCCGACTAACAATTCTAGCCCTCATTTTGGTTAAAAAACCTTCTTTTTTAAATGGGAAATATGCATAGAGGAAATCTGCAACTACAGAAGCAAGAATTGCATCACCTAAAAACTCCAAACGTTCGTTATTAAGCCTTTTTCTATCTAAACTTCTTGAGGCAGACTTATGAATAAAAGCAACCTTAAAGACCTGTAAATTTGAAGGATATAACCCCGTAAGCTGATAAATCAGTTTATAAAATCTCTTATCCTTTGAATAATAATATTTTACAGGAGGTAAACTTTTTAACAAAATGTTATTCTGAGTATTTTTTCACAATTACAGAAGCATTATGCCCTCCAAATCCAAACGTATTGCTAAGCGCAGCTTTAACTTCTCGCTTTTCAGCATTGTGGAAGGTTAACTTAAACTTAGGATCAATATTTGGATCTGTTTCGTGATGGTTAATTGTTGGAGGAATTACTCCATTAACAACAGCACATAATGCGGCCAAAGTTTCAATAGCTCCGGCAGCACCTAACAAGTGTCCTGTCATCGATTTGGTTGAGCTAACATTCAATTTGTATGCATGCTCACCAAAAACTTCTTTAATTCCTTTTAATTCAGCAACGTCTCCAAGTGGAGTTGCCGTACCATGAACATTGATATAATCAATTTCTTCAGGCTGCATGTTTGCATCACTTAATGCATTTTTCATTACATTCATAGCTCCTAATCCTTCCGGATGAGGTGCCGTTAAGTGATGTGCGTCGGCTGATAAACCACCTCCGGCAACTTCAGCATAAATTTTAGCACCACGCTTTTTGGCATGTTCTAATTCTTCGAAAATTAAAGCTGCTCCTCCTTCGCCCATAACAAAACCGTCACGGGTATTACAGAAAGGGCGGGATGCTGTTTCATATTCATCATTCCTGGTAGAAACTGCTTGCATAGAAATAAATCCACCCATTCCGGCCTCATTAATTGATGCTTCCGATCCTCCGGTTAAAATGATACTTGCTTTTCCTAAGCGAATGTAATTTAATGCATCGATCATTGCATTAGTTGATGATGCACATGCGGAAACTGTAGTAAAATTAGGCCCTCGAAAATTATACTTCATAGAAATATGACCTGAAGCAATATCCGAAATCATTTTGGGAATAAAGAAAGGACTATATCGTGGTGTTCCATCACCACTGACATAGTTTCTTACTTCTTCCAAAAAGGTATTAATACCACCAATACCTGATCCCCAAATAACACCAGCGCTATCATGATCTATAGCTTCCAAATCCAGCTTAGAATCTTGCATAGCTTCCTCAGCAGCTACCATGGCAAACTGTGCAAAACGGTCCAATTTCCTGGCTTCTTTTCTATCAAAGTGTTCTTGTGGATCGAAGTTTTTAACTTCACAAGCAAATCTTGTTTTAAATTTTGAAGCATCAAAATGAGTTATTGGCACAGAACCACTTACTCCATCCATTAAGTTCTTCCAATATTCCTCAACATTGTTTCCAAGAGGCGTAATTGCTCCAATTCCCGTAATAACTACACGTTTGAATTCCATAACAAATAAAATTTAAAACAAGATTTAATGATATTAAAATTTACTTAGCGTGCTCTTCAATGTAATTAATAGCATCACCAACAGTGCTAATAGTCTCAGCTTGATCATCCGGAATAGAGATATTGAATTCCTTTTCGAATTCCATAATTAATTCAACAGTGTCAAGAGAGTCAGCACCTAAGTCGTTAGTAAAACTAGCTTCTGGTGTAACTTCGTTTTCGTCAACTCCTAATTTATCAACGATAATAGCTTTTACTCTTGATGCAGTATCAGACATAATTTTTAATTTTAATTAATAATTAAGTTTATTTTTTAACAGTGCAAAGAAATATAATTAACTGTGATAAATCAAAAATATTTCTTAATTTTTTTGTTGTAAAAATAGCTTTTTTTGATTTTTAAAAGCCATTTTTGTGTTAAATTTTTATATTATAAAGTCCATTTTACAAGGCTTACAAATTTATAACATCATAAAAATGAACAAAATAGCAATCTTTGCTTCCGGTTCTGGCACAAATGCCGAAAACATTATAAAGTTTTTCAAAGAAAATAAAAAAATTGAAATCTCATTCATTTTTTCGAACAATAAAAACGCATATGTAGTTGAAAGAGCTAAAAATCAAAATATTAAATATCATATTTTTTCTCGACCGGAATTCTATGAAAGTAAAAATATCCTTAAAATTTTAAAAGAAAATAAAATAGATTTCATTGTTTTAGCTGGTTTCTTATTGTTGATTCCCGAATATTTAATTAATGAATACCCAAACAAAATTATCAATATTCACCCTGCTTTACTGCCAAAATATGGAGGAAAAGGAATGTACGGAATGAATGTACATAATGCGGTAATTGAAAATAAAGAAATAGAAACAGGAATTACGATACATTATGTAAATAAGGAATACGACAAAGGAAGTATTATTTTTCAAGCTAAATGTCCAATTAATAAAAGTGACACCCCGGAAGATATTGCAAAAAAAGTGCACGAACTTGAGTACGCACACTTTCCTGTTATAATTGAAAATATTCTTTTAGATCAAAAATCATAGTATTTACGACCAATATTAAAATTAAGTCCGAAATTAAATATAAAATGCTGATGATCGTAATTAAGAGGTTCATCTCCCATTGGCACTGATACTCCAAACTGCGCAATAAATTTTACATATTTATATCCAATTTTTGAAGTGATAACAGGCTCAAAAAATACATTGTAATTGCCTGTTTGAAAGTTTGCTCCTTTAGGATCCATTTGCACTAATACAAAACGAGGAGAAAAGCTTCCATCATATATCCCCGTGGCTATTCCGATCCCAGGTTGAATAAAAAAACGATTATACTTTGCATCTGTAATTTCTTCATCAAATAATGCATTTTCAAAAAAACCCTCGGCTTTTCCAAAGCCATATCCTCCATATACTTCAAAGCGCCCTTTATCACCTATTTTATCATAATATCCAATTCCGGCCTCAATAAATGAATGTTTATGAAAATCATCAGTTGTATCACTGGTATTGTTTCCATAACTTCCGTTTACCATAATTCCAATATTATCTGTAATTGCAACTGCAGTTTGCGCATCAAAATCACTATTTCCGGTAGCAATAGTTGCTTGAAATTCCCCTGCATTTGTAAACATTGGAGAATTTACCATATTAGGTACGTACTCCGGACTACACGAAGAAATTATAAATGCCAATCCAATGAAGAAAATTAATTTTCTTGTTTTCATGTTGTTAAGATTTTAGTGATAGAATGTTCGGGGAACCGAATGCAAATACCAAGCCAAATTAAAATGAAACTGTTTCAAGTTCCTTTTTTAAATCGTTGATTGCAATTTGATATTCTTCCAAATCCTCTTCTGCAATTGGTTTTACCGGAGGAGCTTTAATTGAAAGTGGATTAACAAGATGTCCGTTTTTCCAAATTCTAAAATCAAGGTGAGGTCCGGTTGAATATCCTGTACTTCCCACATAACCTACAACTTGTCCCTGTTTTACACGTTGACCAACCTTTATCCCTTTTGGATATTTAGATAAATGATTATAACCTGATGTATAAACACTATTATGTTTTACTTTAATATAGTAACCTGCGGCCTTTCCATAACCTTTTGCTATTACCGTTCCATCACCAATAGAATAGATTGGAGTACCGGCAGGCGCTGCGTAGTCTACTCCCCTGTGAGGTCTTCTAATTTTTAAAATCGGATGCATTCTGCTATTTGAATAGCCTGAACTAATTCTTGAGAACCTTAAAGGTGCTTTTAAGAATTGTCTCCTAAGACTCTTTCCATTTTCATCAAAAAAGCTGTTTACGCCATCTTGTTCATATTCATAGGCAAGTAGCTCCTCTCCCCGATGAGTAAAGCTTGCCGCATAAATATTACCAATACCAATAGGAATGCTATCTACAAATTGTTCATCGTACACAACTTTAAATTTATCGCCTTCTTCCAAACCAAAAAAATCAACAGTCCAGGCATATATTTCAGATAACCTTATTGCCATCATAGGATCTATGTTATTTTCAATCATGGTTGACCATAAAGATGATGAAACCGTACCCGAGCATGATTTCCTGACATTTGTAATCTCTTTTTCTCCTTTAATAGCATATGGTTCGCCACCTAGCGATATCTTTAAATATTCAGTCGGACTATGCGTGTACACAAAATAATTTAATGTTTCAGAACTATCCTTAGTAAAATATAAGCGGTAATGATTTCCAGCTTTAATTTTTCTAATATCAAAAACTGCCGATGCCCTGAATGTAGCTTTATTTACAATATCACTTTCCAATCCTGCGTCAGAAAGCAATTTTGCCAAATTATAATTACGCCGTATTCGATTTTGAACAACATTAAACGAGTCTAAGGTAATATCAAATTCCTTTTTAATATCATGGTAAATTATATTCTGGTCAATTCCTACAGCATAAATATTCTTATTTCTACTAATTATCCTACTTTCTGATGATTTAATAAGAGATATTAAAATTACAATTACACCAATTATACTTACTACTGATATTTTTTTAATATACATACTACTAGATATTTACGTCGAATGTAAAAAATAAATTGCTTAATTTCAAATAATTACACTTTTATTCTATCAAAACCTCTTCCATAAACCCCCATTACACTGTTAACCGATATAAATGCATCGGGGTCGATCTCCTTAATAATTCTCAATATGTTATTGGATTCCTGCTTTTTAACTAAAACTATCAATATCTTCGACTCCTTTTTGGAATACCATCCTTTGCCATCAATCATTGTAATACCTCTATTCACATCAATTGCAATTTTTTCTGCAATCTTTTCATACATTTTCGAAAATATAAATAACTGAACTGTTCTTTTTGCTCCGGTTAAGACAAGATCTATTGCGTAAGCAGTAACCGCCATTGTTACATAACCATAAACAATTTTTTCTATGGATTTAAAAATTAAAAATGATGATGATATAATTATAACATCTGCATATAATATAATTTTACCGGGACTGATATTTCGATACTTATTAATCATCATTGCAATGATATCCGTTCCTCCTGTACTTCCTCCCTGGCTAAAAACAATTCCAACACCAACACCAGCCATTATACCGCCAACAACTGCAGACATAAAATTTTCATCAACAATTGGTTCTTTAATAATATTTTGAAGTACAGAGAAAAAGAGTGTCAAGACCACAATAGAATAAACTGTTTTTACACCAAAACTTTTACCTAATACTTTAAGGCTTATCAGTATAAGAATTGCATTGATAGTAAGATAAGGTATCCAAAGGGGTACATCAGTTGCATAGAAAATTAATGTTGCTACACCGGTAACACCACCGCCGGTAATTTCAGCCGGAATTAAAAAAGCTGTCCAACCTAAAGCATTAATAAAAAGGCCCAACGTTATAATCGAATAGGCCTTTAAACTTTTTAGAAATTTACTCATTTCTGTTGTGTTGATTATATCACAATATTAATAATCTTTTTCGGAACAAAAATAACTTTCTTAGGTGTTTTTCCATCGATCCATTTCTGCGCCATTTCATGTTCCAGAACTTGTTGCTCCGCAGTTTTCGCATCAATATCCATAGGCAATTTAATTTTAAATCTCATTTTGCCATTGAATGAAACAGGATATTCGAATGTGCTTTCAACCAAATATTTTTCTTCACACCTTGGAAATTCTGCGTAAGTAATACTTTCAGTATTTCCACACAAATGCCATATCTCTTCTGTAATATGCGGGGCAAAAGATGTTAAAAGAATGGTTAATGGTTCAAGAATCTCTCTTTTATTACATTTCAAATCATTTAATTCATTTACGCAGATCATAAATGCACTTACAGAAGTATTAAAAGAGAAACGCTCAATATCCTCTTGTACCTTTTTGATAGTTTTGTGTAAAACTTTTAATTCATCGTTGTTTGCTTTTTCTTCAGATATAGCAAAATTATTTTGCTCATCATGGAATAACCTCCAGAATTTACGCAAGAATTTATGCACACCATCAATACCATTAGTATCCCATGGTTTTGACATTTCTAACGGGCCTAAAAACATTTCATACATACGTAAAGTATCAGCTCCGTATTTTTCTGCAATATCATCCGGATTTACAACATTATAATATCTCTTAGACATTTTTTCGATTCCCCATCCACAAATATATTTACCGTCTTCCAGAATAAATTCCGCATCATTGAATTCAGGCCTCCATTTTTTGAAAGCTTCAATATCCAGCATATCATTGTTTACAATATTCACATCAACATGAAGTTCAGTAGTTTCATGCTTATCTTTTAGGTTCAACGAAATAAATTTATTGGTTCCATTTATTCTGTAAACATAATTGGAACGTCCCTGAATCATCCCTTGATTAACCAGTTTTTTAAACGGTTCTTTTTCGCATACTATTCCAAGGTCATATAAAAACTTATTCCAGAATCGTGAATAAATCAAGTGACCTGTAGCATGCTCCGTACCGCCTATATATAAATCCACATCACGCCAATATTCGTTTGCTTCTTTAGAAACAAGTTCGTTGTTATTTCGCGGATCCATATAGCGAAGATAATAAGCTGATGAACCTGCAAATCCCGGCATAGTACTTAGCTCAATTGGATAACCATCTTTTGTTTTCCAATTTTCAGCTCTTCCTAATGGCGGTTGTCCATCTTCCGTAGGTAAATATTTATCAACCTCCGGTAATTCAAGTGGAAGATCCTCGTCTTCTAATGGATAAGCAATTCCATCTTTATAATAAATTGGGAATGGTTCTCCCCAATATCTTTGTCGTCCAAAAATCGCATCGCGTAATCTAAAGTTTACTTTACGATTACCTAATTGTCTTTTCTCTACTTCTTCTATGGCTGTAGGTATTGCCTGTTTTACATCCAATCCATCTAAGAATCCGGAATTTACCATTTTTCCTTCCTTAGCATCATACGATTCCTCAGAAATATCACAACCTTTAATAATAGGTATTATAGGTAAATCGAAATGTTTAGCAAAAGCATAATCGCGACTATCATGTGCAGGAACGGCCATTATTGCTCCGGTTCCATAACCTGCTAAAACATAATCACTAATCCAAATTGGAATTTCTTTTCCCGTAAAAGGATTTATTGCAAAAGAACCTGTAAATACTCCTGTAATTTTACCGGTTTCAGCCATGCGTTCCCTTTCTGTACGTTTTTTAGTAGCTTCAAGATAAGCTTCAACCTCATCTTGCTGCTCAGCACTTGCAACCAGAGGAACATAATGACTTTCCGGTGCCAATACCATGAATGTTGCACCAAACATTGTATCTGCCCGAGTAGTAAATATTAATATATCCACTCCTCCCTCAACAGTTTTAAAATAGACTTCAGCGCCTTCTGACTTTCCAATCCAGTTCTTTTGCATTTCAGTAAGAGATTCTGACCATTCTATATCGGATAATCCCTCTAATAATCTTTCTGCATATGCAGATACACGCAAAGACCATTGTTTCATCATTTTTTGTTCAACAGGATAACCTCCTCTTTCAGAAAGACCATCTTTAACTTCATCGTTTGCCAAAACAGTTCCTAATGCCGGACACCAGTTAACCATAGTATCAGCTAAGTATGCTATTCTGTAATTTAGAAGAATTTCTTGTTTTTTGGCCTCATCATACCCATTCCAATCCTCGGCTGTAAATTCCAGTTCCTCTGTAAAAGCAACATTTAAACTTTTCGATCCTTGTTTCTCGAACCTGTTTATAAGCTTTCCTATTGGCTCAGCTTTTTCGGTAACATTATCATAATAGTGATTAAACATTTGAATAAAAGCCCATTGAGTCCATTTATAATACTCAGGATCGCATGTTCTAACTTCTCTATCCCAATCATAGGAAAAACCTATTTTATTCAATTGCTCTCTATATCGTTTAATATTATTATCCGTTGTAATGGCAGGATGCTGACCTGTCTGAATTGCGTATTGTTCCGCGGGCAAACCAAACGCGTCGTAGCCCATAGGGTGTAATACATTGAATCCTTTTAATCTTTTATACCTGGAATATATATCTGAAGCAATATATCCTAAAGGGTGACCAACATGTAGTCCTGCCCCCGAAGGATAAGGAAACATATCTAAAACATAATATTTAGGTTTTGAATTATCTACTTCTGCTTTAAAAGTTTTATTTTCATCCCAATATTTTTGCCACTTCTTTTCTATTTCTCTGAAATTATATTCCATAATATTTGGTTATTAAAAGATTTTATATTCAAACTGCGAAATTAGAAAAAGTTTACTAAAAATTAGCTATCATATTTGATTAATACATGAATTGAAAAAGCCCAATAGAAGGAAGTTGTAAATTATTTTTATAAATTTGCAGCACAACAAAAGGGCCCAGTAGTTCAATGGATAGAATATCAGATTTCGGCTCTGAGGGTTGGGGGTTCGAGTCCTCCCTGGGTCACAAGCAAAAAAGGCTGGATTACCTCCAGCCTTTTACATTTTAAATTTTCTATTGCACTAAGAATAATTTTATCAACGACGATCCCAGTTTATTGTTTTCGTAATGAATTAATATATCATAAAAGCCTGTCTTTGTACACTTAAACATAAACTTTTCATAATATTTTCCATTTACATAGTTTGTTGCAACAACTTTATCATTCTCCAGAATCTCAACAACCGCTTCTCCGGGAAAATCACCAATATGATTTAACACAGTAAATTTATATAATGAATTCTTATTTAATGTAATCGTTAGAAAATACTCATTTTCATATTGATTTGCACTTAACTTTTTTAATTCGAATTGAAACTCTTTGATGAATATATCTTTTTGTGCAAATGAACTCGTAGAGATTAATTGTAACGAAACAATTGTAATGAAGAGATAAAGAATCTTTTTCATAGTAGTTTTATTAATAACAAAAATAGAAAATTCTCTATTTCGTTCTAAATTATCTTTTTATAATTCTAAGATAATTATTACAAATATAAGTTTTATTACATAATGTTTAAACTTTTCACAATACTAAATTAAGATTACAAAAAAGGAGGTGTAAAATACACCTCCTTTTATCTATATATAATTAGGTTTTATTCAATAGCTTCAACTTTTCTGGTAGAATAGTTAATTTTAAGAGCACTTGCTTTTCTCAACTCTTGTTTAACATCAACAATAATGCCCATTTTTGTAGTTTCATCAACTTTTAGTGAAACTGTCATAAGAGGACGTTCTTTTTCATCCATCTTTTCTCTTTCGGCTGCAACATAATCTCTGATATCTGCAACTTTGGCGAAAGCATCGTTAAGTTGAATCCTAGGCTCTGTTCCATACATTTTCTGGAAAGTCTTTTTCGGTTTACCAATATTGATATAACTAACCAATGATTTTCTTTCCAGTTTTTTTACTTCGGTTGCACCAGGCAGTTTTTGTGAAATTTTCAATGTTTGCTCCCTCATTACGGTACTTACCATAAAGAAGAATAATAACATAAAAACGATATCTGGTAACGAAGCGGTTGAAACTGCAGGCATTCCGCCTTTTCCTTTTCGTTGAAATTTAGCCATACTATTTCCCTCCTCCGATGTTTTTAGGTTCTGCTTCAGAAATAATCTGAGGATAATATTCCTTTATTGCATCCTGCTTATCTTCAGTAAGATCATCATAAAATTTACCAAATTCGCGCATTGAAACCTCATCACGAACTTCATTATAAGCTGCAATTAGCTCATTCTGCACCTTAATATACATTCCATATGAAGTTCCACGGTCGTTTTGTAACGATATTATTCCTTTAGAAATCATTCTTTCACCCAGGAAATCAATTTCTCTTGGAGTTTTTTCCGGTAAATTCTCTTTATTCTCAGGATTAACAATAAATTCTTTAGCAGCTTCTCTAAGATTATAAACATTCATTTGTTGACCTTCAACTAAAAGCTGATCATTAGAATTAATAAGAACAACGTATACATTACGTTCTTTAATCTGATCATTATTATCAACCTGATCAGGATTATACGGAGGTAATTTCCTAGATAATCCGGTGTCGATATCCATTGTAGTTGCTACAAGGAAGAAGATCAATAAAAGGAAAGCTATGTCGGCCATAGAACCACCGTTAATTTCGGGAGTTTCTCTTGACTTTCTTGCCATAAACTATTTTTTAAATGTTTGAGCAAGCAAGGTGTATAACCTTACTTAAATTTTATTTAAATATCTTAGCTACTTCAGTATATATCATTGAAACAATAGCAACTATTGCCAATACATATATTGAATGTATCATTGTTCCTGCATACTTTAATGTTGAAGGAACGTCATATTGAACTAAATCAACATTTGTTATTCCCAATTGTTCTGTTGATGATAACATATATGCAATACCCACTACAATAATCAATACAAGGATTCCTAATAAACCTTTCTTTGCATTTTTAGGGTTTGTTATCATTTGAATAATTGGAAATATAATTGTGAATCCAACAGCAATTCCAGTTAATACATACGCCCATAAAATAAATATATTGGTATATGCTGGATCGCCGGTAATATCCTCACCACCTGCGTAAAATAAAACTGTTAATAATGCAGATATGGCAAGTAGGACTATTAATAGTATCCTTAATATTTTAGCCATAGTTATAATTATTTTTTAAGGTTGTATTTTACTAATATATCAATTAAAGAAATTGAAGCATCTTCCATATCATTAACGATGCTATCGATCTTTGAAACAATATAATTATAAAATACTTGTAAGATAACCGCAACGATCAAACCAGATACGGTAGTAATCAATGCAACTTTAATACCTCCAGCTACTAATGTTGGAGAAATATCACCAGCTTTTTCGATAGAGTCGAATGCACCGATCATACCAATTACTGTACCCATGAAACCTAACATAGGAGCTGTAGCAATGAATAATGAAATCCAAGTGATGCCTTTTTCTAATAGTCCCATTTGAACCGACCCGTAAGAAACTACCGATTTTTCAACAACTTCGATTCCTTCTTCCATTCTGTCAAGACCTTGATAGAAAATACTAGCAACAGGACCTTTAGTATTACGACAAACTTCTTTTGCAGCTTCAACACCACCTTGGTTCAACGCTTCTTCAACAGCTAATAAAAGCTTGTTTGTGTTAGTTGATGCAAGGTTAAGGTAAATAATTCTTTCAATTGCAATTGCTAAACCTAAGATTAAACAAAGAAGCACAACTCCCATAAATCCAGGACCACCTTCGATGAACTTAAGTTTAATTTGTTTATGCAAAGTCTGAGTTTCTTCAACTTCAACTTCAGCAACTTCCTCAGCAGCTTCTTCTTCAACAACTGCCGATTCTTCCATAGCTTCTCCCATTCCCGTGGTATCAGCTTGTTCAACAGCTGTTTCTTCAGTCTCATCTTGAGCAACTGCATAGAATGACACTCCTAAAAGCATCCCAAAAACTGCTATAAATGCAAATAATTTTTTCATGGTTTGTTTTCTGTTTAAATTATTAACGATTTTTATGTTTGTAAAATTATTAAAAAAATAACTAATTAAAAATAATTGCGGAGAAAGAGGGATTCGAACCCTCGATACCGCTCCACACGGTATACACACTTTCCAGGCGTGCGCCTTCGACCACTCGGCCATTTCTCCTTCACATATTTCTCCCCAATTTAGGGGCACAAAATACAAAAAAATAAGCAAAATCAAATAATTTATTTTGTTATTTCACCACTTATAGACTGATTTAACAATAATTTGGTTTTGCCCATATCATATTTTTTCCCCAGTAAATGCATTAACTTAGCTACCGCAGCTTCCGTAGTGATATCGTAACCACTTACCACTCCCAGTTTCTGTAATTCATTACCGGTTTCATATTTGGTCATATCAATGCTACCTGCAGAGCACTGCGTTACATTTAATATTATAATATCCTTATTAATTGCCTTTTTTAGTTCACTTAAAAACCACTTTTCAGTGGGAGCATTTCCTGCTCCATACGATTCCAAAACCACTGCTTTTAAATTCTCAATATTTAAAATAGCACTCATAACTTCTTTACTAATCCCGGGAAAAATTTTTAAGATTGCAATATTTGTATCCAAATCAACATGAATAACTAATTCCTTTACAGAAGTTGAATAATGAATTGCCCCATAATTAAATTTTAAATTTATTCCCGCATCGGCAAGATTGGGATAATTAGGAGATTCAAATGCGTTAAAATGTTCCGAATTATATTTAGTGGTTCTGTTTCCACGCATTAATTTATTTTCGAAATAAACGCAAACTTCAGGAGCTAATGGTTGCCCGTTTTTCTCCGTTGCAGCTATTTCTATAGCAGAAATAAGGTTTTCTTTACCATCTGTTCTTAAGGTGCCAATAGGCAACTGTGATCCTGTAAAAATTACCGGTTTATCAAGATTCTCCAGCATAAAACTTAATGCTGATGCAGAAAAGGCCATTGTGTCAGTTCCATGGAGAACAACAAATCCATCGAAATTGTTGTAATTTTCCTTAATTATTTCAACAAGTTTTATCCAAACCTCAGGATTTAGGTTAGATGAATCAATAACAGGATCAAATGAAATGGTTGAAAGATTAAAACCAAATCGTTTTAATTCAGGAACTTCTTCGAGGATTTGATCAAAATCAAAAGGTGCAAGCACTCCGGTTTCCGGATCTTTTTTCATTCCGATAGTACCGCCTGTATAAATAATTAATATAGACTTTGATCTATTTTCCATATAATTAAATCCCAAAAAGTTGCTTTGCATTATTTGTTGTAATCATAGCAACTTCTTCAATTGTTATATTTTTTATTTCTGCAATTTTTTGAGCAATATAAAGTATATATGCGCTTTCGTTCCTTTTTCCCCTTTTTGGAACAGGTGCCAAATATGGCGAATCTGTTTCTAAAACCATATGATTAATGTCAATATTATTCACTACCTTATCTAAACCGGAATTTTTAAACGTAACGATTCCTCCTATTCCAATTTTAAATCCCCAGCTTATTATTTGTTTTGCCTGCTCGCCATTACCTGTAAAGGCATGAAAAACTCCATTCAATTTTTCATCCATTACATCATTCATTATTAAAAAAATCTCATCAAAAGATTCACGAGCGTGAATAACAATTGGCAAGTTATACTTTTTTGCTAATTCAATTTGACTCCTAAAAGCCTCTTCTTGCTTTTGTTTAAATGATTTATCCCAGTAAAGATCAATACCGATTTCACCGATTGCATAAAATTTTCGTTTAGTTAACCAGTTCTCAACTTTTTCCAATTCTTCCTTGAAATTCTCCTTAACTGATGTAGGATGTAAACCCATCATAGGTAAACAATAATCAGGGTATTTAGAAACTAGTTCCATCAATCGTTCAGTAGTAGAATCATCCACATTTGGAAGAAGAATTTTTTCAACACCATTCTCTTTCGCATTGAATATAACTTCATCACGATCAGAATCAAATTCCGGAAGAAAAATATGGCTATGTGTATCTATTAGTTGCATAAAATTTAAACGCTGCAAACATAAAAAATTTCTTAATGAAAACTTATGATCAGCATTTAATTCTGTATGTCTTAAAACATTTGTTAATTTAAATAGATTACCATTTAATGAAAAACCCTAAAACAAAAAAAGGGAGACATAAGTCTCCCCGAATTTTTTGTCGATAAATTATTTATACAGCTCCTTGAGCAAGCATAGCTTCTGCGACTTTAACAAATCCACCAATATTTGCTCCTTTTACATAGTCGATAAATCCTTCAGAGTCTTTACCATACTTTTCGCAAGTAGCATGAATATCTTTCATTATTTGATGTAATCTTTGGTCAACTTCTTCTCTTGTCCAGCTTAAACGTAAACTATTTTGCGACATTTCAAGGCCTGAAACAGCAACACCACCTGCATTAGCAGCTTTACCAGGACCATAAAGGATCTTGTTTTGTAAGTATACT
This sequence comes from Bacteroidales bacterium, assembly GCA_028282785.1. Taxonomy (GTDB): domain Bacteria; phylum Bacteroidota; class Bacteroidia; order Bacteroidales; family UBA12077; genus UBA12077. The sequence continues at coordinate 94,513 of JANQHE010000055.1, forward strand.
TCTACAGCTTCCGGAGTAGAAGGCATGTTAGCTCCTTCAGAAATTACGAAACATCCGTTTGAAACAAGTGTTTTTGCTTCTTCTTCATTAATTTCATTTTGAGTTGCCGACGGAAGAGCAACATCACACTTAATTCCCCAAGGGCGTTTACCTTCATAATATTCGCAGCCATACTTGTCAGCATATTCTTTAATACGTCCACGCTTAACATTCTTAAGCTCCATTACATAAGCTAATTTTTCAGCATCAATTCCGTTTGGATCGTGAATAAACCCAGCAGAATCTGATAATGTAACAACTTTACCTCCTAGCTCGTTAACTTTTTCAGTAGCAAATTGAGCTACATTGCCGGAACCAGAAACTGTAACAACTTTACCTTTGAAACTATCACCTTTGGTTTTTAGCATTTCTTCAGCAAAATAAACAGCTCCATAACCTGTAGCTTCAGGACGAATTAAACTACCACCATACATTGTTCCTTTACCTGTTAATACACCAACAAACTCATTACGAATACGTTTGTATTGGCCGAACATGTACCCTATTTCACGGCCGCCAACTCCGATATCACCAGCAGGTACGTCAGTATTATGACCAATGTGCTTACAAAGTTCTGTCATAAAACTTTGACAAAAACGCATTACTTCGTTATCTGATTTTCCTTTAGGATCGAAATCAGAACCACCTTTACCACCACCCATAGGGAGCGTTGTTAAACTATTTTTAAATACTTGTTCGAATGCTAAGAATTTAAGAATACTTAAGTTTACTGTTGGATGGAATCTTAACCCTCCTTTGTATGGACCTATCGCACTGTTCATTTCAATACGATAACCTTTGTTAATTTGAATTTCTCCCTTATCGTCTAACCATGGAATTCTAAAAAGTATCACTCGTTCGGGTTCAGCAATTCTATCAAGAATCTTTGCATGTTTGTACTTAGGATTTTCCTCGATATAAGGAATAAGAGATTCGGCTACTTCCTGTACTGCCTGATGGAATTCATTTTCATTTGGATTCTTGGCAATAATCTGAGCCATAAATTGTTCTACACGTGGATCCATAATTTTTATTAGTTTTTTAGTTTGTAATTTATGGTTTAATACTAACAAACATATGTAAAAAAAAATTTAAAGAAAATAACGCAAAACACAATACGTCTTAATTTGCGTATGTTTTAAAACTTCCTACAAGTCTGAACATTACATTGGATGGGAATTTCAACAGTTGAAATGATGCAATATGTTTAAAAACATTTCCTGATTTTTATCATAGATAAATCGATGAAATCAGCTTGTATGTTTTGCCTGGTAAAGTCTTTACTACCCCCATAAATTCGAGGTTTAATAATATTGGAGAAACCTTACTTGTAGGCATATTTGATTTTAAACAAATTGTGTCGATCGGTATTTCATCTTCAGTTTTTAAAATATCTGCTATCAATTTCTCCTCTTCATTAAGGTTTGCAAATAAACTACCTTGAATATTTGCCTTTTCAGGTTGTGTTGGCTCCCAACCTAAAATATATTCCAAATCATCTATTGAAGTAAGCATTGCTGCTTTATTTGATTTGATTAAATTATTGCAACCTATAGAGTATTCATCGGAAACACGTCCAGGCACAGCAAATACATCCCGATTATAAGAGTTAGCAATATCGGCAGTAACTAAAGATCCTCCTTTGCTCCCAGATTCAATCACAATTGTAGCATCGGATAAACCTGCTATTATTCTATTTCTTTTAATAAAATTATTTTTATCTCGAATTGACTTACTTGGGAAATCCGTAATTAACATACCTTGTGTTTTAATTTCCGTTGCTAACTTTTTATGTGATGCCGGATATATAATATCCAATCCATGGCCGAGCACCGCGATGGTATCTAGATTATTATCTAATGCCGCACGGTGCGCAGCAGCATCTATTCCATATGCTAATCCGCTTACTATTATAGGATTATGATTTCGTGTTTTTAAATCTTTAACCAATTTCCTGCAAAAGGCTATTCCTTCTGTTGTTGCTTTTCTTGTTCCAATGATACTTATTATCTTACGTGAATTTAAATTGGCACTACCCTTTGTATATAAAAGGATTGGCGCATCTTCGCAATATTTTAATCTTTCCGGATAATTTTTGTCTAAATAAAAAATTGTGGAAATTTCATTTTCTTTAATAAATACTAACTCCTCTTCAGCTTTTGGCAAAACATCAGAATTTATAATTAAATCTGCCAGAGTATTTCCAATTCCCGGAATTTTAATTAATGAATTTTTCTTTTCGGTAAAGACTCCTTCGAAACTTCCAATATAAGAAACTAATTTCTTTGCTGTTATATGACCAACTTTAGGAATAAGACTAAGGGCTATTTTATATTTTAGATCATCTTTCATCAATAACAAGAAAATTTTTACATGAAATTAATGAAAAAATCTCAAACTAAATAAAACCTTATTTTTCTTTTATAGCTGTTATTTAATTATTACCTAAATAATAAAAATACAATCGCTTACACAAAGCTAAAAAAAATCTTTCTATCCTTATTGTTTAAAATTCAAGCAACTAAAGTATAAATCAAACTACAAAAATCATGTTAGTTTTTTTTATTTAAAATTTATTTTCTATTATTATACTTATTAAACCCTAAATAAATGATTATGAAAAGACTTTTCTTTTTAACAACAATTCTTGTTGTTACAACCCAATTAATTACGGCAAAAGCCCCGATAAAATTTGGAAAAATTGATATTGCAGAACTTGAAATGACCAGTTATGAACATGATACAAGTGCAGCAGCAGTAGTACTATGTAAATATGGATATTTCAACGGGACTAGTTACACTTATACAGAAATAACACGAGTAAAGATCTTAAAAAAATCTGGTGTGTCATTATCTGAGTTTACTTTTCCGGGCAAAGAAAGTATGATTGTTAAAGGTATTGTTTACAATCTTGAAAATGGGGAAATTATAAAAGAAAAACTTAAAAGAGAGTCCATTTTTAAGTTAAAAATTACTGATGATGTTTACAGAATAAGAATTGCTTTACCAAATGTAAAAGTAGGTAGTGTTTATGAAATTCAAACCGCACAAACTCTTTTACCAGTAGAATTTGCTTTTCAAAGAGAAATTCCTATTAAGTATTGTGAGCTAGTTTTAGAAGAATCGGAATATTTAGACTATCGAAAAAGATTTAAAGGTTTTGAGTACATTAGATCTGATGGAAATAGATTCTATGTTGAAAATATGCCTGCATTTAAATCAGAACCTTTTATTGATTCTAAAGAAAATTACTTATCTAAATTCGAATTTGATATTCTTAACGTTAGTATTCCCGAGCAACTCTATTATAGAAATTATACAACTTCATGGAAATCAGTAAATAGACGGTTAAGATCTTATAAGGATTTTGGAGGTGTATTAACCACTGGCTCTCTTTATTTATCAGATATTAAAAAAGATATTGAACAAAAATACTCTGATCCTTACGATAAATTAAAAGCTGCTTATGAAGCAATCAAACAAGTAAAATGGAATGGGATTGAGTCTTTGTATTCATCTTCAACTCACCTGGGAGGTGTTTTTAAAGATAAAAAAGCTAATTCTGCAGAAATTAATATGATGCTATATCAGCTTCTACAAAAACTTGACATTTACTCTTTGCCCGTAGCAATAAGCACAAGAGACAAAGGGCGATTAGACCCTGTTTATCCAAGTTTAGAGAGGTTAAACTATATGTTTATATGGGCTAAAATAGACGACAAAGAATATCTTTTAGATGCAACCGAAGAAATGCTGCCTTTGGGCATGTTACCTAAAAGGTGTTTAAATCAATCAGGCAGGTTAGTAAATAACGAAAATGGAAAATGGATTGATCTTAGAACAGACAAAAAAGATAAGGTAATCATAGTGTATAACTTAACAATTACTGATGAGTTAGAGGCTGAGGGAACTATGGAGTGCTCTAGGTTCGATTATGCTGCATTTAACTTTAGAAAAACATACAAAGATTATGCAAGTAAAGAGGAGTATTTAACAGATCTGGAGTTTGAAAATGCAGGTTTAAGGGTAAAATCTTTTTCATTATCTGATTTAGATTCAATATACAAACCCATTAAAGAAAAGTATGAAATTAAGGTTGTAAACTTTGCACAAGAGACTGGTGATCTAATTATGATCAATCCTTTCGTCTTTAGTAAAGAAAATTATAATCCGTTCAAATTAGAGGAAAGAAAGTACCCTATTGATTTTGCATATAAAAAAGAAAAATTAATTATATCAAATATTGTTATCCCAGAAGGGTATACATTTAATACTATACCAAAACCAGCAAGAATCTCGCTACCCGAAAAAGCCGGATCTATATTAATTAATTATTCAGCTAATGGCAACAGTTTAAATGTAATATACAAGTTCATATTAAATAAGGATAGATTTAGTGTTGATGAGTATGCATATCTAAAACAACTTTATGCATTGGTTATCGAGAAACATTCAGAGCCAGTAATTATTAAAAAGCTGTAAAATGAAATCAGGTTATTTTATATTATTTATAACATTATTTTACGGAAATATTTCTTTTGCGAAGAAAACTCCCAAGTACCCTGTTAAAAATATTCCCAGTGAACTTCTTATAGGTGCAGATGCTGTTGTAAGAGAAAAAAGCACTGTACTTGAAGTAATTTCAGAAAGTAGAATAGAATGCCGTGAAAAGTATGTAATAACAATATTAAAAGAAAGTGGTAAAGAAAAAGCCTTTTTTGAAGAGTATTACGATAAACTAAGCAGTATAAGAAATATTTCAGCTACAGTATACGACAAAGATGGAAAGAAAATAAAAGTAATTAGATCTGATGATATTATTGATTTAACTGCAGTATCTGGTTTCTCCCTATACGATGATTCAAGAAAAAAAATTATAGATCCAAAATATGCTATATATCCTTATACTGTTGAATACACATTTGACAAAAGATATAATTCTGCATATTATCTCCATGGTTGGAGTGCTTTTTTGGGTTACAATACTTCTGTCGAAAAGCTATCTTTTAAGATTATCAGTCCAGCAAGTTATAATTTTCATTATAAAGAATTTAACTTGAGCGAAAAGGCTGCAGAACAACAATTAGTTGATCAGAAGAAAGTATTATCATGGGAATTTAAAGGATTTAAAGCATTACAGTACGAACCTTTAAGCGACTATCTGCATAAATGGGTACCTTTAGTGAAAATAGCTCCAGACAAATTTAATTTAGGTGGCTATGCAGGCAGTTTAAAGTCCTGGAAAGAATTTGGCAAATTCTTTGCTCGTTTAAATAGTGGAAAGGATAATATTCCGCAAGAAACAATCGATTATGTTGGCACACTTCTTAATGAAGAAATGACCGACTATGATAAAATAGCTACTATATATAAATTCTCGCAAGATAAAAACAGATATGTTAGTATTCAAGAAGGTATTGGTGGACAACAACCCTTTGATGCAAAAACAGTTGATAGGTTGTCATATGGTGATTGCAAAGCACTATCAAACTATGTTGTAACCCTTCTAAGGAAATTTGGTTTTGAAGCATATTATACCCTGGTATACTCAGGAGATTATATTTATACAGACAAGGAGTTTGTTAAAGATTATTTTAATCATGTAATTGCTTGTGTACCTATAAATAATAACGATACTATTTGGTTAGAATGCACCAATTCTTACTATCCTTGTGGTTACCTGGGAAGTTCTACAGATAACAGAAATGTTCTTTTAATTAAAGAAGACGGTGGGGAATTAGCTAAAACACCTTCATACTCACTCATTGATAATAAGCAGAATTCAAATGGAGAAGCAATTATTTCTCCGGATGGTTTAGTTGATGTTGATATAAATATTACTTATTGTGGAACCATGTACTCAGATCAATATGGTTTATTGTTATTGGATGAAATAGACAAAAAGAAAAAAATTATACAATCTATTGATATACCAGATTTCAATCTTTTAAACTATAAAGTTACTACTAACAACGACCGTAAACCATCATTAAATAAGGAATTATCTATTTCTGTTACCCGCTTTGCAAACAAAATGGGCGACCGAATGTTTTTTAATTTAAATATGATGAACCAATCGAGTGTTACTCTTCCTTATTCGCGTAATAGAATCTCTCCAGTACTTATATTTAGACCTTTTAGTGAAGCTGATTCCATAGTTTATTCTTTGCCACAGGGATATAAAATGGAAGCTTTACCTAAACCAATTGAGTTAAAATCAGAGTTTGGTGAGTACAGTAGTCAGGCTAAATCAGAGGGCAACAAGATCTATTATGAGCGCTCAGTTAAAATTTGGAATGGACAATACCCGAAAGAAAAATACAATGAATTTGTTGAATTTCTAGAAAAGATTGCTAAGCATGATAAAGCTAAAGCAGTATTGATAAAAGAAATCTAAGAATTATGAAATAACATGATAGGCTGTTGCATTACTAAAATTTGCAACAGCTTTTTTTGTATAAAGAAGGAGGTACTAAAAGCACCTCCTTACATAAATTACAAACTAAAAAACTACAAGTTATATAACGAATTAAATAACTCCTTGATCTAGCATTGCATTAGCTACTTTTAAGAAACCTGCAATGTTTGCTCCTTTTACATAGTCAATAT
>JANQHE010000013.1 GCA_028282785.1 Bacteroidales bacterium
CGGGGCAGTTGAATAAAAATTAAAAATTCCGTTGGGATATTTTTCAGCTTTTATCCAATAGGCAATGGTCCCTTTTTGACTTGAAAAGTTTTCGCAACCTGTTAAGCTGATGTAATCATCTACTCCATCAAAAATGTATGCTGAGTTTTGATTGCCAAAACGGTCGGTGATTAAGGTGGCTCCGTTTACAACGCCATGATTGCCAGCACCGCTAAAATCATTGGCTGTGCCATCATTAAAACTCCAGGAACCTACTAAACTGTTAGCAGGGAGCTGGGCTAAAACCTTGAACTGTAAACCTAATATTATTATTAGTAAATATATGTTTCTCATAATCAAATATTAATTAATTAGTTCTCTAAATAAAAAATATTACTCCCAAGGATCAACAATTCCACCTCCTGATGAATATTCTACATACTTTGTTCTCTGTGCACCTGTTCCGGTACAATTAACTGCATCAACTGTTATATTTCCCGAATGTAACCCCCACCTGACAGAAATAGAAGTAGATCCCTGCCCGCTTAAAATAGTAACCCCGGTAGGAACTGTCCAATTATATGACAAAGTCCCTGAAATAGCTGATATACTATACGTAGTCACCGTATTATATCCAATTGTTGAAAGGCCGGATATGATTCCCGGTTGTACCGGTAAAGGCCTTATACTTAAACTTGCTGTTCTGTAAGAAGAAGCTCCTGCTGAGTTTTTTGCCCTTACTTTAAGAGTTCCTCCGTTAGTACCTGCTTTTACCGTGAGTGTTCTTGTGTTTTGTCCTGACTGTATACTCCAGCCTGATGGTATCACCCAGTCGTAACCAGTAGCTCCTGATACGGAAGCAACAGAGTAGGTTAAAACTTCATTTTTACATATGTCTGAAGTTTGTCCGCTTATAGTACCTGGTGTCGCAGGCAAATCCGGTAATGTTGTTGTACTGATTATACCGGATCCTTCAGATTCACAAGCGCCTTTTTTTGAATGTACTTTATATATGTACGGAGTCGCAGGTTCAAGTCCATTATCAGTAAAGTTCGTAATCCCCGCATTAGTAGAGCCGGCACTCGTATATGGTAAACCAAGCCCTGCACTCCTATATATATTAAATCCTGTTTCGTTGTTCGATTGGTCTGTCCAGGTTATTCTTATTTGGCTGTTAGAAACAGGTGTGGCTGTACCTATTTGCGGAGTTGCCGGTATCTCATTTACATCTATTGGAACAAGAATGGAAGAACTCCAACAACCTGAATTATTGTGCCTTGACCGAAGATAACGGTTTTCATCCGCACTATAGGTAGATGTTGTGGCTGGAGAAGAGGTACTTTTATTTGTTGAGTTTGTTTGCCAGTACCAGGTATTTCCCGAAGGAACTGACAATGATACTTCTGTTGATCCACAAATTTTTGTTTGTGTTGGCTGGGCAGGATCAGATGGCACTTCGCCTACATCAACGTTCACGGCCCTAACCATTCCCCAGCAACCACCTGTACTCTTTGCACGCAAATAAGTGGTTTGGTCCGCAGTAAATTGTTTTTGACCGGATTGGTCCGAAGTGCTTGTACCTGTAATTGATGTTTGCCAGTACCAATTTTCACCTGCCGGAGGTGTTGAAAGGTTTAATGTTACACTACCACAATACCCTGAAGAAGATGGTTCATCGGGCGCTCCGGGTATTTGCCTTACATTTACATTTATTGTATTTGCACTACCCCAGCATCCTTCACTGCTTAATGCCCTTAAATAAGCAGTACCTGTAGTTGTGCTATACGTTGTACCAGAATTACTTGTACTAGTGCTTGTTGCTGATGTCTGCCAGTACCAGGTGGAACCATCAACCGGTTCATTTCGTGTGATTGTTGTACTGCCACATTGTTCATTTGTCAACGAAGCATTAATACTTGGTGTAACTGGCATTTCTTTTACATGTACATTAATCTCCTTTGACATTATACAGCCATCTTCGGTATTTATAACCCTTAAATGTACATTTGTATTATCTTGTAATACTGTATGAGATAATGCTGTATTATCTACGCCTGAAACGGGTTCGTACCAGTTATAGCTTACGTTTGGTACCGTGGTTGAAACTTCTAACAAGGTGGAACCACAGTTCTCTGTAATTAAAGGATCTGCCGGTGTTTCCAATATTTTTACATTATGAGTTCTATAAATTCCTACACCTGAATTATTAACTCCTGCTACTTGTACATCTCCTGTATTGTTACCGGTTATTACGGTAATAGAATTGGAATTTTCTCCTGATATAACAGTATATCCTGATGGCAGGTTCCAGGTATAACTGTTTGCACCGTTTACAGGATCTACGCTAAATGTTTTTGTTTCTCCCGGACAGGTTTGTGTAACACCACTAACAAGACCGGTTTGCGGAGGGATTGTAAATACAGAATGTACAATAGATGATGTTGTATAATCATTATTATATGCATCAACCCTGTAAAAATATTCCGTTCCGGCTGATAACCCGGAGTCATTAAAGCTTAATTCCGATATTCCTTTGGTTGCCAGCAATGTTGTTACATTACCTGAAGTAGTTCCCCGGTAAACTTTATAACCCGTTGCATGTAATGATTCGCTCCAAACCAAATTAACGGTGCTTGACGAATTACTTGTAATCGTAGTAATTAATGAAACTTCGGGACGACCCTGCTTTGTAGTTACTGCAACAGTTTCCGACTCTCCGGATTCCAAACCTCCTTTTAGGGCTTTTACCATATAATAATAGGGAGTATCCGGAGTTAATTGTGTGTGCAAATAGCTGGTTTCATTTTGGGCTACTGCTATCGGGCCATTAAATGGCCCACCCGGAACGTTGGCCCAATAGATATTGTGAGAAGCTTCACTATCTGTATTTTCCCAACTGATCTCCGTTTCTGTATCTGATAAAGCTGTTACCGTAACATTGGTTGGGGCCGACGGATTTTGAGGTATAACTTCTGCGTAATGATATTCATACTGTTTCAGAATTTTTTCTTCATTATCCTTAACTTCATTCAATCTTCCGTTAGCATCGTATCCATAATACGAAGATTTACCGTTGACATCTGTTGAAGCCGTCATCCCTACCAGTGGATGGTAAGCATAAGTGGTAATCCTTGTATTTTCCGGGAAAGAATCCCTGATTTGTTTATTCAGGTTTTCCCAGTTTTCATAAGAGTAGGAATCCTCAAAATCTGTATAATTCTCAATATTATTTAATAGTTGAGCCTGACTTACTGAAATGTTATCTGATAGCATGTTCTCAATTTTGGCAACCGGGTATTGATTGTTATATCCCCAATAATATGCCACCGGTATATCATTTTCTTTCTGGCTTTGGACAAGTTTATGAGCACTGTTATACGTAAATTCGTTTTCAGGCACATAATACGTATGAAACAATAATTCCGATGGAGAAAATCCAGTTAATGTACCTTCGTTTTCCAATTTGTATATATTGGTAAGTTGACCTAATTCATTATAATAAAATACAGTACCATCAGTTAGTTTTTCATTTACAAGGGTTTCTGACCGGTAAGGCAAGGTAATCATATTTTTTTCTACCAGCGTAATGGTATTGTTTGGTCCTGTTGTTTGAAAATCTACCGAATAAAGTGTTTGGTTCTTAATAACATCTCCATTACTGTTTGTTGTAGTGGATTTTTTTACAGCATGGTTATCCGGATTATATTCATACGATTCCTGAGAAACAACCATACCATTTTCCTCAAACAAAGTATCTGATTTGGAGTTTAAAGCCCACCATTCGGAAGTTAACAGATAAAAATCAGTATCCCAATGAGCTACATCCTTTCGAAAAGCATAAATATCTTCCTGCGCTTTCATTCCATAATTAAAATCCTGGCTTTTAACCAGTTTTTGGTTGCTTTTATATTCAACTCTCTTTGTTAATCCATTAGAATGCACCGGTGTATTGGGTAAGTTAGGCAACCCGTAAGTAAACATATTTTCTTGTTCATTGTAAAAATATTTAGTTGTTGTTATTGTATCATGGTCAACTATAGAATAAGATGATACTTTATCATAACCTATCGTACTGCTGAAGCCTGCTACAGGATGAGTGCTTGAAGAACTTCTTACAACCATTATATCAAAATCAGTTGGAGTGGCAGATAGATCGGGTTGCGCTAGCCCATTTTCGTCCACAATTAGTTCTCCTGTCCAGTAAAACATTATGTATCTGGGGTTAGATATTAGTTTTCCTGTTGTTAAGCCATTTTCTTCATAATAAAAATGAGTCGTTTTTTGTTTGTCGCTTACTGATGCTATACGCAATCCAGGACCTGTAATATTCTTTCCAAGATTAAATTCCATATGGACATAATCAGCATTTACTGATGGAATTATATAACCATCAGAGTGTAGCTCTAATTTATAAGTTCCTGCCTCTAACATAACATCCCACCTAATATTATTATCCGCAGGAGAATAATACTTGTAAGAATTGATCAAAGAAAAGATGGTTGTATCCATTTCCCCACGTTTATATAACTGAAAGTAAATAAATCCGTTTACACTATAATCCGGAATGGTTACATCAGGAGGAAACATAAAAGAAGATTGAAAGTTTACTTTTTGTTTCATATTAATGTTCATTAATACTTCGCTCGTTTTACTTTGTCCTATAACATCAGGTACACATACTGCTTGAATATTTTCAGAAATGTTATCGTAAAAACCATCCCCATTATATTTATTTGATTCAAATGTAAAATACCTCGTATCTCCTGTAGGAAAGGTAAGCTGCTTTAATATTGCAGCCTTTGCATAATTCTCATTTGCATTCCTGATAGCCCCATCAAAATATATAAATGGATATATGTTTATAGAATTAGTATCTAATAAATGTAAATTAGGTGATGTCGGTAAATGTTCAGGTAGAATCATATCATAGGTTATATCATTCTCTATATAGGTATTTGGTTCACCGTTATAGTATCCCCAATGATCGAAGGAAGGTGAATTTTTACGAGGCAGGGCGATGCTTTCATCATAAGAAAATATATAAGGAGGCATACCACTTTTTTGTAAAGTATCCAATTTCAACCTTAAATAAAGTTCTTCTTCATTGTCACCTAAATAGCTTTCATTAAAATAAGAATAGCTAAATTCCCATTCTTGAACAGGGGTTGTTTCATCAAAGCTATTGTATATTTTTATATCCGTGAGCCTTTTTGCCGGGTATTGCCCTTTACAATCATTTCTATCTTCAGTTGTAACAAAGTTTATGCTTCCTCCGGGAAAATTGATAGATTCCAGGGTTTTTTCCGAATATTCCTGAAAATTGTACTTATAGTCATAAGTGTTAGGTGCAGATCCGGGCGGATTATCTAACATCATTAATTGTTCTTCTGTAAACCCATCCCTGGATTGATTAGTAAAAACATTAACAGACACATTTACGGGACTCTTATAATTATATGGAAAACTATGTGAATAATTGTATTCAACAATTTCACCATTAGGAAATAAAATGTTTGTCAAATTCCATGTTGAAATATAATCCGGTGAATATTTGTTCGGATCAATGGTTAATTCATAATTTATCCTGTTTTCATAACTATCGTTATATGATCTAACTTTTGTACCGGGTTCAAATAAGTAACGAATCCCTTTATCATCAACAATAACAATACTATCTTCTTCAATGTTTATATCGAGTGGATTTTGATCAAGCGTTTGTCCTTTTTTTCCAGGGCTTGTAAGAAATTTTCCTGAATAACCAGGGAAACTATAATAAAATAGATCCGGTTCTGTATCGTATTGATAACTATGATTTATATATTCCGTTTCATTTTCTATGTTAATAATATCCGGGCTGTAGAAGTACCCCTTATTATCCATATAATATGGAATATCATCACGTCCAAAATCTTCAACACCACGAACTATCCGGGTAATTTTTCCACCGGTAGTAAGATTCCATCCCAAGCCTACCCAGGTTGCTTCCTGGGCTACTTTAATACCGGATGTTTGGTAATTAAGCTCTATAGGAATTGTTGTGCCACCTGCCTTAAAACTATACAAAGGTATTGAAACATTTACTGCTCCTGTATAATACGAAGCTGGTGTTTCAATTGACTGCATTACAGCAACAGCATTTGGTTCGGGTGAGTTGAATTCCGGAATAGGATTTTGACCATAAGAATTTACTGCACATATCACTACTATAAAAATGCAGCTTAAAATTGATTGTAAATTAAGTCTTACCATTATTATTTAAAATTTAAACAGTTTATTACAACAAAAAATACTAATAACTATTTCTTACTCTATCTTTAATGAGTAAAAAAGTAAGAAAACTTACCTGGAATGACTTTTAAATCTTGCGGAGTACAAAGTCTGATTAACATTAATTAGACAAATACATTTGAAGCAATCATCAAACAAGGTGTAATTAATTTTTCTCATTATTCATTAAAAACGTGCCGAAGTTAATAATTTAATTTTAATTTATTTAAATTATTCCAAATATTTATTGTGCTGATGCAGCCTTAAAATACATCTCCTATAAAAACTCTATAGATTTTATTTTAATTTCTTTAAATAATCAAACTGTGGATCAAAAATTGATGTAAATGCTATAGTCTGAAAATTTAATTATTGTATAAAATTTACTATCAAAATGCTTAACTATTACAAGCTTAAATTCTACTTTTCGTAAAAAATCCGGATAATAAAACCTTATGCAATCACAGCATGCTGAATAACATATTCAACTTGATGTTTTTAACTCCGAATTTTTCTATTCTTTTTTTCAGCTAATTCTTTAAAAATTGTATTTTTGGCAAAATTTAATGTTATAATGAACATTCACAAGTTACTATATAAAAAAATACAACGTATAGAAGTAACAGATACTACATTATGTGCTAAGTAAATTATTTTACTTATTCACATTCTCTTTGTAGCTGTAAAGTAGCTATTTTCTATTTAGGGAAACATCTCATAATTTATTATACAAGATTTTAGTTAAATCCTAATTTTTATATACATATGGAAGCAAAAAAATTGAACTTAGAAAATTCGTTAAAAGAATTTGATCACGGTAAATCCTTAATTCCGGGTGGTGTACTCGGTATCCGCAGGCCTTACAATTTTGTTGAAGGCGAGTTTCCTGTTTACTTCGACAGTGGAAAAGGAGGCAGAGTTACCGATATTGATGGTAACGAGTATATAGATTATTTATGTGCTTACGGACCAATGATCATTGGTAACCGTGAAGAGGAAATTGATAATGCAGTAATTAATCAAATCCGGGAAAAAGGTTTTTGTTTTTCATTAACTCAGAAATACCAAAATCAGCTTGCAGAAAAAATGAAAGAACTTATCCCGTGTGCTGAGATGAGTTTATTCGTTTGCACTGGTTCTGATGCTACAACAACTGCAATTCGTTTGTCACGTTCATATACGGGAAAGAAAAAAGTAATGCGTTGCGGCTATCACGGATGGCACGATTGGTGTGTCGAAGTAAAAGGTGGTGTGCCGGAAAAGTTATACGAAGATGTACATGAATTTCACTATAATAACCTGGAAAGTTTAGAGAATTTATTAAAAGAATATGGCGATGATACGGCTGCGGTTATTGTAACTCCGGTTGGTCACCCACTTGCTGCTGAAATGGAAGAACCTAAACCAGGTTTCCTTGAAGGTTGTAAAGAATTAGCTCACAAATATGGCGCTGTTCTTATTTTCGACGAAATCAGAAGTGGTTTCCGCGTATCAATAGGTGGTGCTCAGAAATATTATGGTGTTACTCCGGACATGGCTGTATTTGGCAAAGCTATGGCAAATGGTTACCCAATTGGTGCTGTTACAGGTAAAGCAGAAATTATGAAAGAAGGTGAAGCAAATGTATTTATATCATCTACTTTCTTCCCTAACAGCTTAAGTTTTGTAGCGGCTCTTAAAACAATCGAAATTCTTGAAAGAGATAAAGTTCTTGATACAATCTGGGAAAAAGGAAATTATTTTATTGAAAAAGTACAGGCTTTGATTGAAAAGCACGATGTTGGCGCACGTATCACAGGTATTGCTCCAATGATGTTTATTACTTTCGACAAAGATGCCAATAAAACTTATAAAGCTAAGCGTACGGAATTTTACACTCAGTTAATCAGAAAAGGTGTATTCTTACAACCATTCCATCATGGTTATATATGCTACAGGCATACACAGGAAGACCTGGATTATACGATTAATACAATTGATGAGGCTTTAGCTTATATAAAAGATAAATATCAATAATCTCTAATTGAATTTGAATATGGATAAAGATATTTTGAAAGAAGGTGTTGGGGAAGTCTATGCTTCTCCAAACAGCGATGAAATGAGAGCTTTTTTCCGTAATAAAAAGAAGCTTTTAGAAAATAAACTGACTACGGTTAAAGATGCTATTGAAAAATATATCAACGATGGTGATTACCTTGCAGTAGGTGGTTTCGGAGGTGTTCGTATTCCAACTGCTTTAATACACGAAGTTGTACGTCGGAAAAAGAAAAACCTTGGATTTTCAGGCCATGTTTCTACGCATGATTGCCAAATTTTAAGTGCAGGTGAATGTTTCGATAGAGTTGATGCAGCTTACGTTGTAGGACTTGAAGCTCGTGGTCTGTCTAAAAATTCCCGTAGAATGTTTGAATCAGGTAAGGTAAAAGTTACCGAATGGTCGAACGGTGCACTTTCCTGGAGATTTAAAGCTGCGGCAATGGGATTACCATACATTCCCAGCCGTGTAATGTTGGGAACCGATACATTTAAATATTCAGGTGCAAAAGAAGGTTTATGCCCATTTACAGGCCAGAAGTTAGCTCTTTTACCGGCTTTATATCCTGATGTTGCACTTATTCACGTTCACCGTGCCGATATTTATGGTAACTGTCAAATTGATGGTATTCTGGTAGCTGATGATGATATGGCTAAAGCTTCTAAAAGAGTTGTGATCACAACAGAAAAGGTTATTTCAAATGAAGAAATCAGAAGAGAACCGAGTAAAACGGTTATTCCATACTGGTGCGTTGATGCCGTAATCGAAGTCCCGTTTGGTTCGTACCCGGGTAACATGCCGGGTGAATATTATTCGGATGAAGCCCATATTACCGAATGGCTAAAAACTGAAAAAGACCCGGAAGCTTTTAAGGCTTTTATCGATAAAAATATCCATAACACTAAAGACTTCTATGAATACCTGGAATTAAACGGTGGTTTGGAAAAAATCAAAGAATTAAGAAAAATTGAACACTTATATTAAAACAGAATAAATTATGAGTGATAAATATAATAGCATGGAGTTGATGATTGCAATAGCTGCCCGTAATCTTGAAGACGGAGCTGTGGTAGTTGTAGGAACAGGAGTTCCTTGTGCTGCTGCGATGTTAGCTCAAATGACCCAGTCTCCAAATTTAACAATATTATTCGAAGCCGGAGGCATCGCTCCGCAATTACCAACTATGCCAATTTCAGTTGGTGATTCAAGAACAACACATAAAGGTTTAAAGGCCACTTCGATGGCAGAAATCATGGAATTATGCCAGGCTGGTATTGTTGATTATTGTTTCTTAGGCGGAGCACAAATTGACAAATACGGTAACCTAAACTCAACAATAATTGGCGATGATTATAGCAAACCTAAAACAAGGTTTCCCGGAAGTGGTGGCGCAAACGACCTTGCTTCTCTAACGTGGAGAACAATGGTGGTAACTCCACAAAACAAGCAAAGATTTGCTAACAAAGTTGATTTCATAACAACTCCCGGTTACCTTAAAGGTGGAACATCTCGGGAAGATGCCGGTCTTCCTAAAGGAACCGGCCCATATAAAGTAATTACAGATATAGGTGTTTACGGATATCATTCTGAAACGAAAGAAATGATGCTATTGTCACTTCACCCCGGGAAAACCATTCAGGACGTAAAAGACAATGCTGAATTCGAAGTTTTAATTCCGGATAGCTATGAAACGACCATGGAACCAACTGATGAAGAATTAAGAATTCTTCGTGAAAAAGTGGATCCTTTAAAATTAATAATTGGAAGAGGATAATTTATTAATCGTAAAAAAAAAATAAAATGGAAAAATTAATAATCACAGCCGCAATATCAGGTGCAGAAGTAACAAAAGAACATAATCCTGCCGTACCATATACTGTTGAAGAATGTGTACGTGAAGCTAAGATGGCATATGAAGCCGGTGCCAGTATTATACATTTACACGTTCGCACTGATGACGGTACTCCAACTCAGGATAAAAATCGTTTCAAAGAAGTAATGGATGCTATCAAAGCTGAAATTCCGGATGTAATTATTCAACCATCAACAGGTGGAGCTGTTGGAATGAGCAACGACGAAAGATTACAGCCAACGGAATTAAATCCTGAAATGGCTACATTGGATTGTGGTACACTAAACTTTGGTGGTGATGAAATATTCGAAAATACAGAAAATACAATTAAGTATTTTGGAGAAAGAATGATCGAAAGAGGAATCAAACCTGAATTAGAAGTATTTGATAAATCTATGATAGATATGGCATTGCGCCTTCACAAAAAAGGATATATCCAAAAGCCTATGCACTTTGACTTTGTAATGGGTGTAAATGGTGGTATATCAGGAACTTTACGTGATTTTGTATTTATGCGTGGTAGTATCCCTGCTGATGCAACTTATACTGTGGCAGGTGTTGGACGTTTTGAGTTTCCGTTAGCAGTTGCTGCTATTATCGATGGCGGACATGTTCGCGTTGGCTTGGAAGATAATACATACATTTCAAAAGGTGTGTTGGCCAAATCAAATGCAGAATTAGTTGAAAAAGTTGTTCGTTTGGCAAAAGAATTCGGCCGGGAAATTGCAACTCCTGACGAAGCAAGAGAGATTCTAGGATTAAAGAAAAAATAAAATACTTATAATACATGATGCAAAAAGGAAATAAATACGGTACGCATAGAGTTATAGAACCGAAGGGAACTCTTCCACAACCCGCCAAAAAACTGGATAATACAATGTCAATATACGATAATGAGATACTTATCGATGTTAAAACATTAAATATTGACTCGGCAAGTTTTACGCAAATTAAGGCTGTTTGTAATGCAGATACTGCAAAAATGGAAGAGATGATTCTTTCAATTGTTGGAGAAAGAGGTAAAATGCAAAATCCTGTTACAGGATCAGGCGGAATGTTGATTGGTGAAGTGAAAGAGATAGGACCAAACTTTCCTGATAAAAACTTAAAAGTTGGCGATACCATTGCAACCTTAGTTTCATTATCGCTAACTCCATTAAAAATCAATAAAATCAATAACATTAATATTTCAAATGATCAGGTAGATGTGGATGCTCAGGCTATTTTATTTGCCAGTGGTATTTATGCTGTTTTACCAACGGATATTCCTGAAAAATTAGCATTAGCAGCTCTTGACGTAGCTGGTGCTCCTGCTCAGGTTGATCGTTTGGTAAAAGAAGGTGACACTGTATGTATCATCGGCGGTGGTGGTAAATCAGGCGTACTTTGCTGCTACCAGGCAAAAGAAAAGGTCGGACCTAATGGTAAAGTAATTGTTGTGGAATATTCAGCTGAAAATGCACAACGTATAAAAGACCTTGATCTTGCGGATGAAATCATTATTGGTGATGCTACGGACGTAATGTTTATTTACGATGAAGTAACTAAAATTACCGGTGAAGACGGCTGTGATGTAGTTATTAATAATGTAAACGTTGAATCAACGGAAATGTCATCAATTTTAATTACCAAAGATAGAGGATGTGTTTATTTCTTCTCTATGGCTACTTCATTTACCAAAGCAGCTTTGGGTGCTGAAGGTGTTGGTAAAGATGTTGATATGATTGTTGGAAATGGTTATGCTATTGGCCATGCGGACCTAACTTTGAATATTGTTAGAAAATCAAAAGGTATAAGAGAATTATTTGAGAAACTTTATCTATAGTAATCTGTGTAGTTAAATTTTATTGATATGAAACACGAATATAAAAAAGTAGAATATAAAAACATTCCTTTATTTAAGGATGTTACAGAAGAAGAATGGAACGATTGGAAATGGCAATTAAGACATGCTATTAGAGATATTCCTACTTTAGAGAAAGTTATTGAACTAAACCATGAAGAAAAGGAAAATCTTTCTAAAACATTAGAGAAGTTTAAAATGGCAATTACACCATACTATGCAGCTTTAATGGATAAGGAAAGAAAAGATTGTCCGGTAAGAATGCTTGCAGTTCCTTCTCTTGATGAGTTATTTGTTTCTCCAACAGATTTGGATGATCCATTACACGAAGACGTGGACTCTCCTGCTCCGGGATTAACACATCGTTATCCGGATAGAGCTTTATTATTGGTTACTCCTGAATGTTCAATGTATTGTCGTCATTGTACAAGGAGAAGACTTGTAGGTGAAGAGGCAAACGAAAACATGGGTAAAAACAAACTGGAACTGGCTTTCGACTATATTAGAAAGACCCCGGAAATTCGCGATGTTGT
The DNA here is from genome assembly GCA_028282785.1 of Bacteroidales bacterium. Lineage (GTDB taxonomy): Bacteria > Bacteroidota > Bacteroidia > Bacteroidales > UBA12077 > UBA12077. Next base: position 12,510 of record JANQHE010000013.1, read on the forward strand.
TGTTTCAGGTGGTGATCCGTTAATTTTAAGCGATGATAAATTAGACTATATTCTGAGTGAATTAAGGAAAATTGACCATGTAGAGATCATTCGTATAGGTAGTAGAATGCCGGTAGTTCTTCCTCAAAGAATCACGGATGAATTTTGTGAAATGGTCAAGAAACATCATCCTGTTTTTATTAATACGCATTTTAATCATCCTAAAGAGGTTACTGCCGAAGCTAAAATAGCATGTGAAAAATTAGCTAACGCCGGAGTAAATTTAGGTAATCAGGCGGTATTACTTAAAGGAGTTAATGATTGTCCTAATATTATGAAAAGTTTAATGCACGAATTATTAAGAATTCGTGTTCGCCCATATTATATCTACCAGTGTGATCTTTCCGAAGGTATTTCTCACTTTAGAACTAAAGTATCAAAAGGTATCGAAATTATAGAAAATCTTAGAGGGCATACTTCCGGGTTAGCAGTACCTACTTTTGTAGTAGATGCACCAGGTGGAGGCGGTAAAATACCTGTAATGCCTAACTACCTGATTTCACAAAACAAGAAAAGGGTTATTCTAAGGAATTACGAAAGTGTAGTTGCAGCATATGATCAACCGCATTATGTAGAAGATCACGATACGGAAACTTGTGAGTACTGTCAGAATGAGAGATTAAGGGCTAAAGATGGTGTTGCAAAGTTACTTAGTAATGGTGAAATATCTATTCTCCCTGAGAATTTAAGAAGAAAGGACAGAACCAAAAAATAATACGTTCCTTTTCTATTAAGATGGTTAGTATAAAAGAACAATTAATCAATAAAACTACATTCTTAGTAGGAAACAAAAAGAATGCAGGCAAAACGACTTTTCTTAATTATGCATTAAAACATGTTAGGGAAATTGCCAGGCCCGCCTTCTTAACAATTGGAATTGACGGAGAAACAAATGATTTAATATTTGAAACTCCTAAACCAAAAATTTGTACTGAAATTGGCGATTTCGTTATAACATCGGATATGATGATAAATAAAAGTGATGCTTTATTTGAAATCATTCATGTTTTTCCTTATAAAACGGTGTTAGGAAGGCTTGTTTTAGCTACTACTTTAAGAGCTGGGAATGTCGAATTGGTTGGAAGTGAAGATAATTCACAATTAACCGAAATATTAAATCATCTTAGAGAAAAAGAGAATATTGAAACAATATTAGTAGATGGTGCAGCAAGCAGAACTACACAAGTGGCAACTGCCAAAAGCTGCCAGTTCTATTATATCATGGTAATCGATCAAAAAACATTTAATTCTGACTTTAATAAATTCAGAACGGTTTCATTAATAAACAAATTCAAGTCAACTGAAGAAATCAGTGACATGGAAGCCAAAAATGTTTTTGAAATTAAAGGAGCTTTAACTGAATCAAAAGTACTGGAAATACCGGATAATTGTGAAATATTGAAACTGGATGATTTCACAAAGATATTTTTGGATTACAACAGGATATCCGATTTATCAAAGCGAATGGAAGTTGTATATGAGACTAAATACGAACTAGCTTCATTTGTTTTGATATTTAAAGATGTCCTGAAAAAAGATATTGAAAGTTTAATTGAGAAAAATAGTATAAAAGAACCTGTTTTATTTAATCCGTATGAATATTAAAAATACATTAAAATTTATCGATTTTGAGTCGTTTTATGCGGAATATAATCCATTAACTCCGTATGGGTTAATGAACAAAAACAGGTATATTGTATTTGATCAAATTGATGAACTTCAAAATCAGCACAATCTGCTAAGAGAAACTATTGATTTTATTAATGGCCATCCGTTTGATGCTGATAAAATCGAAAACAGGTTAAAGCGTATTGCCCTTTTAAACACTTTAAACAAGAAAAACTATGATACATCTGATATTTTTCTTGTAAAAAAGTTGTTAATAAACTTTAAGAATATTGCAAGTTTATTAAACCGTGAAATGATAGAAAATCTGGAATTTGAATTTAATTCGGATAATCTACTTTTATTTTTATCTCCTGATGGAGAAAACAAGGAAACATTTTATTTAAGTTCAATATATAATGATGAGCTTGCAAAATTAAGGGAAGTGATATCTGAGAAACATAAATTGCTTTCTCAGATCAAAAAAGAAAGATTAAACGAGATCTTAACTAAATATAATCTCGATTTTAGGTTTCGTGATTTTATTGTAGTTGAAGAAAATCATGCTAATACTATTCATACTGATCTGGTTTATAAAGAAGTTTATGATAAAACATCCCTAATCATAAAACCTGTATTACCAAAGGAATATTTTGATATTCATAAGGAAAAGGACGATTTATTAATAGAAGAACAGAAATATGAACAGGAAGTATTAAAAACAATATCTGTTAAAATATTGGCGGAAAAAGAACTTATTCTATCGTATATTCAAAAGATCGAACGAATTGATATCTTATTTGCTAAATCAAGATTGGCTATAAAATATAACATGAATAAGCCGATTTTAAGCAACAAAACAAATATAAAACTGTTAAACGGGCGATATATTTTACTTGCAAATAAGTGCGAAAAACTGGAAACGGTTTACACCCCGTTAAATGCGGAGTTTGATAAAAGAACAATAGTTATTACAGGCTCAAATATGGGTGGCAAAACAATGTTGCTAAAAACAATTGGTTTTTTACAAGTTCTTACACAAATGGGTTTTTGGGTACCAGCTGATGAATATAAAACTTCTGTATTTGAAAATATAAGCTATATTGGCGAAGATCTCTCAACAAAAGTTGAAGGATTAAGTAGTTTTGGTTTTGAAATATATAATCTTTCTGAAACATTAAAAGATAAAAAGAAAAAATCACTTCTTTTAATTGATGAGTTTGCAAAAACAACAAATTCGGTTGAGGCAAAAGCAATCATAGCAGCAATGCTAAAAAGTTTTTCTCAGAAAGAAACTATTTTGTGTTTCTTATCTACTCATTTTATGGAATTACCTCAGTTCGATGAAGTATCATTCTATAAAATGAAAGGATTGGATTACACTGAATATCAAAAATATTATACTAAGGAAAAGCAATATTCATTAAGTGAAAGAATTAAGTTAATCAATTCTTTTATGCGATATGAGATTGTAAAAACCGATAGTAAAGACAAATCATATGACGCAATAAAAATTGCTGATACATTAGGGTTAAACGAAGAAATAATTAAATATACAAAGGAATTTTTAGGAAACACTCAATGAGTGATTAATCCTGTCTGCCGATTTATCTGCCGAAGGCATGACAGGCAGGTATGAAGCTTAATAACTTCGATTTTTGGAGTCATTAAATTTCAATCACTTAGTTTCAATTAAACTTATGGAATTTATGTCTAATTCAAAATTAAATCTCGATGTTTCTAAGATTGCAAGAGCACGAGAACTTTCAAAACAAATCGCTGCTCCGGTTTCGGAGTATATCGATAAGCACACAACGGTTGCTATTGAGCGTACTACTTTAAGAATGATAGGTGCCGATGGAGTTGATAACGAAGGTGTGCCCGTTCCAAACAAGATTGTTGATCAACTAGGCAAAAATATTAGTTACGGAGCAACAAAATACTATGTTAACGCTTTATTAAAAAAAGGATTAACTCCGGATGAACTAAATAAAGAAATTGGTAATGGTTTAGATATTACTAAACTCGATTTTGTTGACTTTTCTTATATCGAAGAAAAATCACAGGAACTTGTTGAGCAATTTGCTTCAAGAGTAAAAGCAAATGTTGCTTATCGCAATGAAAAAGTAAATAAATATAAGGAGAAACAAAATTCTCCCCTACTTTACTTAATTGTTGCAACCGGTAATATTTATGAAGATGTTAAGCAAGCTCAGGCAGCAGCAAAACAAGGCGCTGATATTATTGCCGTAATACGTACAACGGGTCAAAGTTTGCTTGATTTTGTGCCTTTCGGGCCAACCACCGAAGGTTTTGGTGGCACTTATGCAACCCAGGAAAACTTTAAAATAATGCGTAAAGCACTAGACGAAGTTGGAGAAGAGATTGGGAAATATATTCGCCTGGTAAACTATTGTTCCGGTTTATGTATGCCGGAAATTGCTGTTATGGGTGCTCTTGAAAGGCTCGACATGATGTTAAATGACTCGATGTATGGTATTCTTTTCCGTGATATAAATATGTACAGAACTTTTGTTGACCAAAAGTTTTCACGTATGATTAACTCATTTGCAGGAATCGTTATCAACTCAGGAGAAGATAATTATTTAACAACATCCGATGCATATGAAAAAGCATACACTGTTACTGCATCTCAATTTATTAATGAACGATTTGCTTTCGATTCAGGATTACCACAAAGATTAATGGGATTGGGCCATGCTTTTGAAATGAACCCACAAATCAAAAACGGATTTCTTTTCGAATTAGCACAAGCCCAAATGGCAAGTGAGATTTTCCCTGAAGCACCTTTAAAATACATGCCACCAACAAAGTACATGACTGGTGATATTTTCAAAGGTGTTGCAATGAATACACTTTTCAATTTTATTGCAAAAGCAACCAACCAGGGTATTCTATTGCTTGGAATGTTAACTGAAGCTATCCATACTCCTTTTATGCAAGACAGGTATCTTGGTGTTGATAATGCTAAATATGTATTAAATAATATTGCTGATTTTGCTAATGATATCGAATTTAAAAAGGATGGTATTATGCAAACAAGAGCACAGGAAGTATTGGACCAAACCATTGAGTTCCTTGAAGAAATCAATGAAAATGACCTGTTCACTGCTATTGAAAATAAAAAGTTTGCTGAAGTAAGCAGGCCTAAAAACGGTGGTAAGGGATTGGAAGGTGTAGCAGAAAAAGCTGATGATTACTACAATCCTTTCTACACTTATCTTGAAAAGGAATTAAATATTGAAAAAGGAGGAAACTAGTTATGATGATAAAGCCATATGGAGACACATTAAATGACGGTGCAATACAAATGTCATTTACTTTACCTGTAGCACATTCTGCAAAGGCGGATGAAGCAGCTCTATTATACATTAAAAAATTAGGTTTCAAAGAAGTTGAAATAGTTCACTCCCACCCACTTTCTGACGATTTCACTTTTTTCGTTGTTTATGGAAAAACTGATATTAGTTTAGACTACGATAAGGTAGAGGTCGAAGAAGTAGAAAAATCAATGGATTACTATGAAGTTAACGATTATATCAAGAATAATATCGGAAGAAAAATAGTGGTAGTTGGTGCTTGTTCCGGTACTGATGCTCACACTGTAGGTATTGATGCAATTATGAACATGAAGGGATTTGATCAACATTATGGACTGGAAAGATATCCACAGATTGACGCTTACAATCTTGGAGCACAAATTCCAAACGAAGATCTTATTAAAAAGGCTGTTGAATTGAAAGCAGATGCAATCTTAATTTCCCAGATTGTAACGCAGAAAGAAGTTCATATTCAAAATTTAACTGATTTTATTGAGTTACTTGAAGCTGAAGGACTGAGATCTAAAATGGTTGTTATAGCAGGCGGACCCAGAATCGGTAACAAATTAGCAGTTGAGCTTGGTTATGATGCCGGCTTTGGGCGTGGTACTTATCCTGAGAATGTTGCTTCATTTATTGCTGAAAAACTGCATGAAAGAGGAATAAAATAATTAAAGATGGATAATTGGAATACTGGAAAACTGGCTTAATGCATATTTCCAGCTCCTCATTATCATTCAATTAATCCATTATTCCTGTTTTCGAATACAAAAAAAGAAATACGATCAAATTAACAAATTAGATTAAATTTAAAATAAAAATATCAAGACATGAAAGAAGTTTATATTATTGATGCAGCAAGAACTGCAATAGGTAATTTTGGAGGAACTCTTGCTAACACACCTGCCGCAAATCTAGGAACCGTAGTAGTTAAAGAACTACTTAAAAGAAACGGATTAGAAGGTAAAGAAGTTGACGATGTACTTATCGGATCTGTATTAACAGCTGGACAAGGGCAAAACATAGCTCGCCAGATTGCTATGGGAGCAGGTATTCCAAAAGAAAAAACAGCTATGACGATCAACATGGTTTGTGGTTCCGGTTTAAGAACTGTTACAATGGCTGCTCAAGCAATTAAAGCCGGTGATGCAGATCTTATAATTGCTGGCGGTGCTGAAAATATGTCTATGGCTCCTTACCTACTTCCTAAAGCTCGTACAGGTTATAAAATGGGTAATGGTTCTTTAGTTGATTCAATGATAAACGACGGCTTATGGGATGTTTTCAATGATTATCACATGGGGATCACGGCAGAAAACCTTGTTGAAAAATATAATTTAACTCGGGAAGAACAAGACGAATTGGCTACTGCTTCTCAAAATAAAGCAGAAAAAGCGATTGCCGAAGGTAAATTTGCTGACGAGATTGTAGCTGTTGAAATTCCACAACGTAAAAAGGATCCTATCATTTTTGATACGGATGAATTTGTAAGAAAAGGTGTAACTGTTGAAGGGTTAGCTAAAGTAAGGCCTGCATTTAAAAAAGATGGTACGGTAACTGCTGCTAACGCATCCGGAATTAACGACGGTGCTGCTGCTGTACTTGTTGCCGGTAAAGAAGCTGTTGAGAAATATAACCTTAAGCCAATGGCTAAGATTGTTTCGTATGCTTACCACGGTACTGACCCTTCTATTATGGGAATCGGGCCTGTTGAAGCTGTTAAAAAAGCATTAGATAAAGCCAGTTGGGCTAAAGAAGACTTAGATCTTATTGAAGCAAATGAAGCTTTTGCTGCACAAGCATTATCAGTAATTAAAGAATTAGAATTGAACACTGAAATTGTAAATGTTAACGGTGGTGCTATTGCCTTAGGTCACCCAATTGGTGCCAGCGGAACAAGAGTTCTTACTACGTTAGTTCATGAAATGAAAAAGAGAGATTCTAAAAAAGGACTTGCTACTCTTTGTATAGGTGGTGGTATGGGAATTTCAATGTGTGTTGAAGCTGTTTAATTTTAATATATATTAAAAATTATGAAACTGTCCATAGTTAATTCTTGGACAGTTTTTTTATTATTAAAAAATCATAACAAATACTAAATTCATTTCTTTTCCATTGATGAAAAGAAAAGAAACGAATCAAAGAAAAATCTAGACAAAACCCTGTCCGTCAGGCCAATGTCAATAAGATAAGCAATTCTAATTTCATCATTTATGATTGATTAATCGACATTCATTATTTTAAGGTATAATTTAAGAATGTTGATTAAT
>JANQHE010000033.1 GCA_028282785.1 Bacteroidales bacterium
GCAAGTTATACCTTGAAATGGGGTAATAAATCAGCAAAGATTAACCGTACGAAATCCGGGAATACCAATGAACAGAGTCGTGTTAAAACAGATTAACAATAACTGAAATAAAATGATCGGAATGCCGAAAACGATTAAACACTAAGTTTATTATGTTTTATTAAATAAAATTCTAAAGATTTAAAATTCATTACTCTTTCTGCGAAAATTGTAAAGATTGTTTTCCTGAATATGCAGCCTGTTTCCAAGAAGTATGAATTTATATGGATTAACTACTTAATACCTTTCTTAACAAGTTTTATGATAGTTTCCTAATGAACGAATTAAGTAGCTAAAATGGGTTTATTATTGCGAAATATGGTATATTAACGTGAGTTCGATGTAAGTAATTAAAACTTTGAAAAATCAATTTTTACCCCAACCCAAACGGGAGAATTGATTTTTCGGCTCCCTTTAGGGACGGGGTAAAACGAAAAATCAACTTAAATAACTTATAAGATTTTATATCGAACTCAGGTTATATTGTAAAAATACTGCTCTGTATTATTCAAAGCAGCACTTTTACATTAACACCTAAAATTAACCCATGAAAAAGTCAGTTCAATTTTATTTAACTTAATCTTAATACCGTTTTTTTTGCTTCTTGCCTTATATCTTCAGGTTCTGCATTATTATTTGACAAGTTGTTGCAAAAATCAATTATTTTTTGTTTTTCAATCGAGTTAGTAAACCAGCCAAGAGCCTCAACCATCATTTTTCGATGTACCTGATTAGTACTGTTTTCAACAAAATTAAGAAACTCATCTACACCTAAATGGTAATTGTAGTTGCGTAAAGTCCTTATTTCAAAATATCTGTATTTGTCAGTACTTTCGGGATTGGTTATGGTTTTTAGAACATCATGAAAACGATTGCCTGAACTTTCCAGAATTTTTCTTATTTGTGGTTTTGTTTCTTCCGGTTTCACAAGGAAATTAACACTTTTTGCTTGTTTGTCAAATTCTTCTACAAGCTTTTCCGAATCGAAAAATTGAATATTATTGATGTAATTGAAATTTACTCTTTCCGGAATATTCAAAAATGCTAATTTAACCAGTGAAGGAATAAGATCTTCACTGCCATTATCGCCCGCCATATTAACAGCAAATCTTTGAATTAATTCATATTCATCAAATAATGCAAGCTTTAACAGTTCTATGTAATTAGCATCATTAATTTTGGAGAGTAACTTTAAGCACTTAACTCTAACGCTCCAGAAATTGGAGTTTTTATAAGTATCAAGAAGTAATTGTGAAATTTCTTTTGTTTCGTAATTTTCATAAAGCATTCTTAATGCTAAACATTGAACATCAGGATAATCAGACTTTAATAGTTTTTTCCAAAGCTTTATATTTTTTGTTTCCGTTACGGAAAGTTTATGAATATCAAAACCGGGATCGATGGAAGTAAAGCGAAATGTCGGATCTCCAATGATATGGGTCTCCAGGTAACATAATCTTCTGTTCCACTCACCAACTCTCATTCCTAATGATAGTAAACCGATCATTTCCTGGGGCCATTTATCCTGGATGGAATTAACCGTATTTCCTTGTGCTGCAACGGTTTTTCCTTTGCCAAAAATATAAGCTCCGGAAAGGTATTCATTTTCATGAAAAGAGCCATTATAACACGCATCAAAAATAACAAAACGGGCATTTGGTGTATAATATGCAAAATCCTCAAGTGTAAGATCCAGATCGGCATTATAAATACTGTCTTCTTTTATTATTTGTGGATCAAATGCACCTTCAAACCAATCTTCGGAGACCTTGTATTTTTTCATTAAATCCTTTTTTACCTGGTTAACTTCAGCATCTCCTTTCTTTTTTGCACGATAAATACGATTTCTTAAATACCTTTGAACTTGTTTTATTTGATTTTGGTAGCTATCTACTTTTTCCCATCCGCTAAGATATTCCGTATCTTCACCTCCGTGATGGTGTAGCAAACCTATATCTAGTTCATTTCTTTGAAGTTCAGTCATGTATGGAAATTTTATGAACCTTTCCATGCTATGATCCAGAAATGATATTTTGGGATATCCGGGAAGCTGCTGTTCCAAAGCGTATTGCTCATCCAGTCTTGCAACCATAGATTCCGAATTATAACCACTTCCGGCAAAAAAGAAAAACTCATCAACTACATTTGGAGTAGTATGTTGTTCAACAACCTTTTTAAGATAGTTTTTTAATAATTCATATTTATTTTCAACTTCAGGGGCTTTGATCCGTCCTGAATAAATATCAGGAGAAAGAGTTTGTGGAGACTCAAAGTTCAAAGAATAATAATGCTTAAGTTCGTTAACAGAATCTTGCCTGATATAATCA
>JANQHE010000073.1 GCA_028282785.1 Bacteroidales bacterium
AAGAGAAATCATTTTGTTTTTAAACGATGTTAAGGAAAAAGCTAATGATTTTAATATAAAGAACGTTGAAAAAAGAGAATACTATCCTGTCTCTTCAGCTCAGAAGCGAATGTTTTTAATTCAACAAATTAATTCAGAGAGTACATCACAGAATATGCCTGCAACTTTTAATGTTTCGGGTAAATTAAAGACATCTGATATAGAAGATATTTTTAAAGATCTTATATCACATCACGAAAGCTTAAAAACAAGTTTTAGAATAATCAATAACGAAATTGTGCAACTAATTCATAATGAATTAGAGTTTGAAGTCAAAGAAAAATATATAACATTTGATGAAGTAGAAAATATTAAAAAGGAAAACACAGAAACATTTAATTTATCAAAAGCACCACTTTTAAGAGCTACCATATTTAGAATCGAAGATATGGACTCCATTCTTTTTATAGATATGCATCATATTATAAGCGATGGAGTAACAAATAATATCTTAATAAATGATTTTTTTAACCTTTTAAATAAAAATTCATTAAAACCTTTAAAAATTCAATATAAGGATTTCGCGAAATGGCAGAGTACTACGGAGTACCAACAACAAATAAAAAAGCAAGAAAATTATTGGTTAAAAAGGTTTGATGTAGCACCTGCAGAATTAATATTACCATATGACTTTTCATACAATCTTCAAGACTCTCAAGGCGGAGCAAAAGTTTTCTTTAGTTTAGATCAAAATGAAACCGGAATTATTAAGAATATAATTCAAGAAAAGGAAATTACTCTATTTATGAGTATGTTATCCATTTTTAATATTTTACTTGCAAAACTGTCCGGTCAAAATGATATTGTAATCGGAACTCCGGTTATTACAAGGGATCATGTAGACTTTGAAACGGTTGTAGGGAATTTTATTAACACGCTGGCTATAAGAAATAAAATACCGAATGAATTTTCATTAAATGAATTTATTGAACAAGTAAAAATAAACGTAATTAATGCTTTTGATAATAAGGAATACCAATTTGAACACCTGGTTGAGAAAGTTACAGATCATAGAGAAACAACTAGAAATCCCTTGTTTAATGTTATGCTGAATGTTCTTAATCAAAAGGATTATGACATAGAAGTATCCGAAATTGTTAGTGAAGATAAATATATACACGAGCAAACTATTGCTCCATTTGACATTACATTTACTGTATTTGATTTGAACGAACAAATACTAATTAATATCGAATATAAAACTAATCTTTTTACCCCTAAGACAATAGAACGATATATTAGTTATTTTAAAAACATAGTAAATCAACTAATGGATTTGAATAAATTTATATCACAAATAGATCTGTTAGGAAAAAAAGAAAAGCATAAGATATTATATGAGTTTAATTGTTCTAAACAAACCGAATATGAAAAGGAAGGTATATATCAGTTGTTTGAAAATGAATGCAAAAAGTATCCGGATCGTATTGCCCTGATATTAAATGACGAATATATTACATTTAAAAAATTACATTCTTTAGTGGCTAATTTATCTTATGTTATTAATAGTAAAACTAAAGTTAAAGAAGGTGTAATTGGAGTAAAGGTTGAAAGATCAGCCGAATTAGTAATATCAATGTTAGCAATTCTTAAATCTGGATTTGTTTATGTACCAATTGATCCAGAGCTTCCTAAAAAGAGAGTTTCATATATTATCAAAGATACCGGAATGTCTCTTTTAATTGCTGATCAGTATCATTTTACTGATAATTTAGAGATAGAAAGTATCCATATAAATAAAGAACTTGCCGGGAAGTCAAGTAATTATAAAAATGTAGCACCATTAGTAAATAAATATGCTTACATTGTTTATACATCAGGTACCACAGGTAATCCCAAAGGAGTAATAGTTAAACAAAATAGTATCATAAACCTAATATTAAGTCAAAGCAATGAGTTTAGTTTTTCAAAAGATGAACGCATTCTTCAGTTTTCTAATTCAAGCTTTGATGCTTCGATTGAGCAAATTTTATTACCCATTTTAAATGGCCTTAGTTTAGTATTAGTTGAAAAGGAAATTTTGTTTGATCCTATTAGGTTTAAAAAATATATTATAAAAAACTCTATTTCTCATTTAGATACAGTACCTGCATATTTGAAAAGTGTCGATGTACATGGTTGTAAGGAGCTTAAACGCTTAATAGTAGGTGGAGAAGAATGTGATATTGCATTAGCTACACAATATTTTAATGAATATAAATTATATAATTTGTATGGACCTACGGAAACTACAATTACTTCAACTAAATTTTTATTAGAACAGATTAAGAAAGATCAGACCAAAGTGCCAATTGGAAAGCCAATTGAAAATACGCAAATCTATATTTTAAAGAACGATCAGGTTGTGCCAATTGGAGTATATGGAGAACTATGTATCACTGGTGATGGGATTTCAGATGGATATTTAAATGATCCGGAGTTAACTAATACAAAATTTGTAAATATACTTGATAATACGAAAATAGCTTATAAAACCGGAGATATAGCCAGGTGGCTTCCGGACGGAAATATTGAATTTGCAGGTCGTATTGATGATCAGGTTAAAATTAGGGGGCAAAGAATTGAGATTAAAGAGATAGAAGTAGCTATCAATAAATTTCAAAATGTAAAAAAATGTTTAGTAGTAAAAAGAGAAATTAACAATATAGAGCAATTAATTACTTATGTTCAAAAGATTGGAAAAGAATTCATATTAAAGGGCAATAAGTATTATATAAGTACAGTTGAGCAATGCCCTCCTCTGGAAGATTCCATTGAACAATTACACTCTTCGACATGGCCGATTTTTTTAAATAAAGATATATACTTAAAAAAATACTGGAAAAGATTATATAAAGAATATAGTTCATTTCAGTTTGGTATTTTAAGCAGTAATGGAGAATTAGTTGCTGCAGGAAATACAATCCCGATTTACTGGGATAAAACAAAACACAATTTACCTTCCAGTTGGAGTAAGGCTTTGGAAATGGGATTGGAACCAAATAACAATGCGAATACTTTGTTGACTCTTGTTGGAGTTGTGAGTGAAAAGTACAGAAATGTAGGACTAAGTTATGAGATAATTAAATGTATGCAAAATATTGCTAAAACTTGTAATTATGAAAGAGTTTTAATTCCTGTAAGACCAACTTTGAAATCTAAATTCCCTTTACTAGACCTGAAAAATTATTACAAAAAATTAAATGACAAAGGTGATGTATTTGATCCGTGGTTTAGGGTACATAAAAAAATGGGTGGAGAAGTTGTTGGATTTTGTGAAAGCTCGCAATATATTAAAGGAACTGTTGAAGATTGGGAAAAATGGACCGGAGAGACATTTTCATCTTCAGACATATATATAATCAAAGATGGACATACACCATTAAAGATTAATATAGATAAAAATATCGGAGAGTATTATGATACTGCCGTATGGATTACACACAAAGCAGAAGGTACGTTTGATAGAACAAATTTAAATCATATTAAGGAAGAACTAATGTTAAGTCTTCCCAAATACATGATTCCGGATTACTTTGTGGGAATTAATAATATACCAATAACGACAAGTGGTAAAATTGATAGAAATCGTTTACCTGAACCAAAAATAATTGAAGAAAAGCAAAATGAAGCACTAAGTTATAAAGAAAGGTTACTTGCCAATATATGGGCTGAAGTTTTAGGTATATCTCAGAAAGAAATTAGCAGTAGAAAATCCTTCTTCGAACTTGGAGGTCATTCCTTGAGTGCTACAGTTTTAATAGCAAATATTCAAAAGAAATTTGGTGTAAGTATCTCGCTTCGTGATATTTTTGAAAATCAAAAAATTAAGGATCAGGTGGAGTTGATAACCAGAGCTAAGAAAGAAGATTATTACTCCATAAATAGAACAAATAAAAAAGAATTTTACACCTTGTCATCTGCCCAAAAAAGGTTATTTATCATTCATAATATGAATCCTGAAAGTATTACATACAATATGACACAGGAGTTTAGAATGAATAGTGACTTTAAAATTGAGAGGATTGAATCAATATTTAAAAAAATTATTAAAAGACATGAAGTACTGCGCACTGGATTTGAATTATTGAATGAAGAACCTGTGCAAAAGATTTATGAAAATGTTGATTTTAATATTCAATATACTGATTGTAAATATCTTAACAGAGCAAATATTGATGAAATAAAGAAGGATTTTATAAAACCATTTAAGTTAAATTCACCACCGTTAATAAGAGGAGTTGTTGTAAAATCTGAAAATAACGAAAACCTGGTACTTTTAGATATGCATCATATAATTTGTGATGGAATATCACAAGAAATATTAGAGTCGGAGTTCATCAATTTATACTCTGGAATAGAGTTGCCCGAATTAAAATTGCAGTATAAAGATTACTCAGATTGGCAAAATAGCGATAAGCAAATTAAAAAGGCTAAATTGCAGGAGAGCTATTGGTTAAATGTTCTTTCAGGAGAACTTCCTGTTTTGCAATTACCAACAGATTATAAAAGACCTTTAGTACAAACATTTGATGGTGCTTCCGTTAAATTTCTTTTAGGTGAAGCAAATACCAATGATGTTAGAAAAATAGCTGTGCAACAGGATATGACATTGTATATGTTGTTACTAGCCGCACTAAAAATATTGTTATCCAGATTAAGTAATCAAAATGATATTATAGTAGGTACTCCCGTTGCCGGCAGAAGACATGTAGATTTAGAAAATATTGTAGGTAATTTTGTTAATACACTAGCGATAAGAAGTTATCCGGATAAAAATAAGACTATAAAAGAGTATTTATCAGAAATTAAATCATCTACTATATCAGCTTTTGTGAATCAGGATTACCAGTTCGAAAATTTAATTGAAGAACTTTCGGTAGAAAGAAATGCAGGAAGAAATCCTGTTTTTGATATCATGTTTGCTTGGACTATCGATGAATATGTTTCGGCAGAGTTTTTACCTAAGGCTGATCTAATGGATCATGAAAAAGGTGAAATAAAATTTGACATGGTGTGGAATGCAATTGATAAAGGAAGTGATATTCTGGTAATATTGGAATATAATACAAATTTATTTGCACCCCAAACAATTGAAAGAATTGTAAAATATTACAAACATATAATAGAGCAAATATGTACTAATCCGGATGGTTTAATTAGTGAAATAGATATCTTAGATGAGGCTGATAAGAAAGAATTACTGAATAAGATTAATAATACAAATAGAAAATTCAGTGATGACAAAAGTCTAATAAATATATTTGAAGAAACAGTAATTAAGAGTCAGAATAGAATAGCCATTACCTTAAATGATCAGAATATAACATATAAGCAGCTAAATGATAGTGCGAATCGATTATCAAGATATTTGTATGAAAAAGGGATACGAGAAAATCATTTTGTAGGAGTAATGCAAGATAGATCGTTAAATCAGATCATAAGTATTTTAGGAGTTTTAAAGTCTGGAGCAGCATATTTACCAATCGAACCAGAGTATCCAATCCAAAGAATTAGAAATGTGTTAAACGATACACAGACATCAATTTTATTAACTGACAATAAATCTTTAGAAGATAAATCATTTGCTTTATTAAAAGGAGATAATTATGCTCCTGTGGAAATTTGTAAAAGTTCTGTAAGAAAGCAAATTGAAGATTTGGATAATCATCCGATTCCAAATAGATCTTTAGTTGATTATGAAAAGTATAATCAACATATTGGACAAGCAATGGTTAAAAATAGTATAGTATTGCAATGTTCAAGAGGTTGTCCATACAAATGTGCATATTGTCATAAAATATGGCCAAAAGGTCATATTACAAGATCAGCAGAGCATATTTTTAATGAATTAATACTTTATTATGAAATCGGGGTACGAAGATTTGTAATTGTTGATGATATATTCAATTTAGATATAAAGAATAGTAAAAGATTTTTCCAATTAATTGTCGATAACAATTTAAAGCTACAACTGTATTTTCCAAATGGGTTAAGAGGAGATATTCTAACCAAAGAATATATTGATTTAATGGTAGCAGCAGGTACAGTTAGTTTTGCACTTGCTCTAGAAACTACATCGAAAAGATTACAAAAACTTATTGGAAAAAATTTAAATGTTGAACGATTTAAAGAGAATGTAGAATATATTAGTTCAAAGTATCCTGAAGTTATTCTTGAACTTTTTACTATGCATGGATTTCCTGGCGAAACAACAGCAGAAGCGTTAGACACTTTAAATTTTATTAAAAGTATTAAATGGTTACACTTTCCATATGTTCACATATTAAAAATATACCCGAACACCGATATGGAAAAGATCGCATTAAAAAATGGGATATCTAAAGATGTAATCAATAGATCAATAAATTTAGCATATCACGAATTACCTGAAACTTTGCCTTTTGAAGATGAATTTACACTAACATATCAAACAGAGTTTTTAAATAATTATTTCTTGCTAAAGGAACGTCTTCTTAAAGTTCTTCCATATCAAATGAGAGTTCTTACAGAAGATGAGTTATTACAAAAATACCGAAGTTACTTACCTGTAAAAATAGATACATTACAAGAGTTTCTGGAATTTGTGAATATCAATATAGAAGAGCTGGAAGATTATAATTTTATAAATGAAGATTATTCTTATGTAAATAATTTAAATGAAAAAATAAAGAAAATCTTTGTGCCTGAAGAACCAGCTAATAATGATGCGCTTAAAATTTTACTCATTGATTTGTCCCAGTTTTATTCTAACGATAGCGATATATTATATGACGTTGTAGAGCCTCCTTTAGGATTAATGTATATTTCAACATACCTTAAAAACAAGCTAGGAAAACAAGTTGAATGCAAGATTATAAAATCTCGAGTTGATTTTGATAGTAATTTAGAATTAAAGCGAATAATTAAAGAGTTTGAACCTAATGTTATTGGTACTAGAACTTTAAGTTTTTATAAGGATTTCTTTCATAAAATGATTTCATTGATTCGCTTATGGGGATATGAAGCTCCAATTATAGCAGGTGGTCCATATGCAACAAGTAATTATGATAATTTATTAAATGATACCAATATAGATATGGTATGTATGGGTGAGGGTGAAGTTACTTTTTATGAGATAGTAAAAGAGATCATAGCTAATAATGGGATATTACCTAACACTGAATCATTACTAAAAATAGAAGGTTTAGCCATAAAAACAGATGGTATTCCTAATGGTGTTACTCAAAGAGAAGTTATTGTAGTTGATGAGATTAATCTGGAAGATTATAATAATGAAAAGATAAATATATCAAGTAGTACTGAAGATATAGTATATACCATATACACTTCAGGCAGTTCCGGTGTGCCAAAAGGAGTGTTGATAAATAATAGAAATGTTGTTAATTTAATACAAAGCCAAAAAGATGAATTCAAAATAAATAGTACTGAGAAAATTTGTCAGTTTTCATCAGTGTGTTTTGATGCTTCGGTTGAACAAATATGGTTGGCATTCTTTAGTGGTGCAAATCTTAATTTAGTTAGTAAAGAATCTATTTTGAATAAAGATGAATTTACCAGGTTCTTATTAAGAAAAAATATAACTCATTTGCATGCTGTTCCTTCTTTCTTAGAAGGACTTAATGAATCAAAATATTACCTTAACAGAATTATTGCAGGTGGTGATGTATGTAGAGTTGGATTAGCTGAGAAATTCAATAAGGAATATGATTTTTATAATGAATATGGCCCAACTGAAACAACAGTTACTTCAATTGAAATGTTGGTTAAAAAAATTAATAAAGATTATTCAAGCTTACCTATCGGAAGACCAATTGGCAACACAAGTATTTATATCTTAGATGAAAAACTTAATTTGGTTCCATTTGGCACTGTTGGTGATTTATATATAGGAGGCGAAGGTGTTGGTATAGGTTACATAAATAAAGTTGAATTAACAAACGATAGCTTCATTGAAAATCCATTTGTAAAAAATGAAAAATTGTATAAAACAGGCGATCGTGTTAGATTATTAAATGATACCAATATTGAGTTTCAAGGGCGAGAAGATAATCAAGTAAAAATTAGAGGTTTTAGAATTGAATTAGGCGAGATTGAAAGTTGTATCCTAAAACACCAAGATGTTGAAAAAACTTTAGTTGTTGCAATTAACGATAGCTTTGGAGAAAAGATCCTAAGAGCATTTTTGGTATTAAATAATGTAAAGCTAAAAGAAATATTACCTCAGATTAAAGTGTTATTATCACAAAGCTTGCCTCATTATATGATTCCATCAACATATATGCAATTAGAAGAGATACCACTAAATCAGAATGGAAAAGTTGATAGAGAATTATTCGAAAATTCTGTTCATTATGAAAACAAAAATTATGTTAAACCTGAAGGTTTAATTGAAGAAACATTGGCAAAAGTTTGGGGAAATATTTTAAAAATTGATTCAGATAAAATAGGTGCGGAAGATAACTTTTTTGAGTTAGGAGGACACTCATTAAAATTAAATATCTTGCTTTCAGAGATTTTTAAGAACTTTAATATTAGAATTCCTGCTAATGAGATCTTTATTCGTCCTACTATTAAAGACCAAGCAATCTATATAGAAATAAACAATCTAACAGATAGTGAATTGATTGAAGAAGAAGGGGCTGAAGAAATAAGAATTTAATCATTTGATAATTCACGTTTGTGCCTAAAGGTCAGAAAAGAAACAAAATTCGCTTTGTAATTTATTATTCATTATAAATTTAGTTCATAAGTATATGGAATTAAATGAATTATTGATAGAATTAAAAAAACTGGGAGTTTTTCTATCAACTGATAATGGGGAACTGGTTTTAAAACTAACTAAGAATAAAATTCCTAACTCTATCTTATTGGAATTGAAAGAATATAAACAGCAGATAATTAGCATCTTGGACAAAGATTCGGATAAAAAAGATGATCTAATTTATGCTTGTGAAAAAAGGGAATATTATAAATTATCCTTTGCTCAAAAAAGAATGTATTTATTACAACAATTAAACCTGGATAGTACTTCGTATAATATTTCTGATGTTATTAATTTAGGCTATGATGCTAATATAAATAATGTTCAAAAAAATCTAAAGAAACTTATAAATAGACACGAGATATTTAGAACAAGGTTTAAAATGATTAATGATGAGCCAGCTCAAATAGTAGATAAGGATTTAGTAATAAATATAGATCAGGTTAAGGTTTTAGAAAACGAATTACATAAAGTAAAGAAAGAATTTATCCAACCATTTAACTTAGAAGGTGAACCATTAATTCGAATTAAGCTAATTGAAACTGAGAAGAAACAAAATTTTTTATTGATCGATATGCATCATATTATTTGTGATGGTGGCACTTATGATTTACTAAAATCAGAGTTTAATCAATTAATGAAAAATGAGAATTTAGCTAAACTATCATTGCAATATAAAGATTATTCAGAGTGGCAGGCAAATAGTAAACGTGTAAAAGAATTTCAAAAAAGTTCATATAGTTTTTGGAATAATAAATTCGATAATGGATTTAACATTAGTGAATTAGTGAAGGATTATGTAAGTGCGTTTGATGAGAATTCTGGTAGAAGTTTTATCTCAATTCTTGATAAAAAAACAAAAGCTCAATTACAAAATATAGCTATTAAATACGAAACAACTTTATTTACTTTGTTATATTCAGTATTTAATATTATTCTATCTTATTTTACAGGTAGCACCGAAATAATATCAAACATAATAAGCTCCGGACGTGATAATGGCCAACTTGAAAATGTTGCAGGTCATTTTGTTAATGCACTTATTTCTAAGATAAATGTATCTAACTTAGATTCTTTTGAGGATTTTATAAAAACTGTACATAGTAATCTGTTCGAAACACTTAAGCATCAGAATTATCCGGTTGAGTCTATTTTTGAAGAAAAGAATTTGCAATATCCCGATTTACCTTTTGCTTTTAATATGATTCATAATTCTCAAACAACAATGAATGTTGGTAATAATGGAACTCATAGTAATGATAATGAATCTATTAAATTTCAAGTTGAATTATTTGTTACTGAATATGAAGATTGTGTAGAAATAAACTGGGTATATGCCAGTTCAATTTATAAAAGTTCCACTATTGAAAATATGGGGAAAGCATTTTCAGATTTACTTAACTTTTTAGCATTTTCAAATGAAGAACAGAAAAATTCAATTAAGATTTTAGACCTTAAAAAAGGTATAAAGCAAGTAAAACTTGAAAGACCTAAACCAAATATAGAATTTGAACCTTTTAGAAAAAATGAAAAGCAAGATAATATAATTCAAAGGTTTGAAGACATTGCAGATAAATATTCTAAGAATACTGCAATTGATTTTTATGGCGAAAAACGTACTTATAGTGAAGTAAAACAAGATATTAAAAAAACTTCTGAAATTATTCGGTATAACTATTTTGAAAAAGGTACAGGTATAGCTTTGTTATTCGAACATGGTATTGATATGATAATTGGTTTGCTGGGAGTGCTTAAATCAGAAAATTACTATATACCTATAGATCCCGAGTTTCCGCTAAATAGAATTGAATACATAATTAAAGATTCCTCAGTAAATGTTATACTTACAAATAATGAAAATATTGATGTCGCAAATAGGATTTATAATTCTTTGTCTCAGAAAATAACAATTATTAATCTGTCTGATATATATTTAGATACATTTGATTATAATTTTAGTAGTGATGAATGTCAGGAGTATAAAAATGAACTAGCATATATTCTTTATACATCGGGTTCAACAGGTAATCCAAAAGGAGTAATACAAAGCCAAAGAAATGTATTACATTTTATTCGAACTTACACAAACAGATTACATATAAATAGCCATGATAAACTTACCGAGTTGTCATATTATGGTTTTGATGCTGCTGTTATGAGTATCTATGGAGCATTATTAAATGGAGCGTCCTTATATATCTATGATATGAAAAAGGAAGGCGAAAAAACTAATTTATTAGATTGGGTAAAAAAATCTGAAATAACAATTTATCATTCTACACCAACGGTTTATAGATATTTTATTTCGCTATTTGATAAAGAAAGTGATTTAAATTTACGTTTAGTTGTTTTAGGAGGTGAAGCTGTTCTTTTAAATGATTTTATAAACTTTAAAAACTTCTTACCTGATGATTGCATCTTTATAAATGGATTAGGTCCTACTGAATCAACTGTTACAGTTCAGAACTTTCTAAATAAAGAAACCGACCAAACAAGAGAAACAATTCCAGTTGGATATCCGGTTGATGAAACACAAGTTTTTATAAACTTAGATGATGATAAAAGATCATTACCATTTATTGAAGGAGAAATAGTTTTTCAAAGCGAATATCTGGCTAATGGTTATTTAAATAATGTTGAGAAAACTCATTCATCTTTCAAAGTAAGTGCCAATAATAATGAGAGATGTTACTTCACCGGTGATATTGGTAGAATGTTAGCTGATGGTTCTATCGAATTTATTGGTCGAAAAGATTCACAAATTAAAGTTCGTGGTTATAGAGTAGAGCTTGGCGAAATTGAAAGTATTATCGACAAGCAAAAAGAGGTTTACAAAAGTGTTGTTGAGTATTATAACACAAATTTACCCGAAGGAGAAATTGTAGCATTTTATATGGTTAAGCCTGGAACACAATTAAATGAAACAGAATTATTGCAGAAGATTAGTCGTCAGATGCCTGACTATATGATCCCTAAGAGAATTATCCAGCTTGAAAAATTCCCTTTAACAAACACAGGAAAGATTGAAAGAAAGCAGTTAAAGGAATATGATATTAACAGAAATAGTGATAATTCCAAACCTCAAAATGACATAGAGTTTAATTTATTAAATATCTGGAGTGTTATTTTAAGTGTGCCAAAAGAAGAAATCGGCATGAACTCAAACTTTTTAGACCTGGGGGGCCATTCTTTAAAAGCATCAATTTTAATATCTAGATTGTTTAAAGATTTTAATGTTAAACTGAATATAAGGGATATATATACTTCAGGTTCAATTAGACAAATATCTAGTTTAATTAAACAATCAAATTTACAGCAATATTATTCTATCCCTGTTGCCGAAAAGAAAGAATATTATGTACTTTCTGCTCAACAAAAAAGGATGTTCCTGTTACAGAAAATGAATGAGGAAACTACTTCATATAATATTTCAAGCTTAATTCCAATCTCAAATAGTATAAATCAAGAAAAACTTGAGAATATTTTAAATGAAATAGTAAAAAGACATGAAAATTTTCGATGTAGTTTTCAACTTGTAAATAACGAACCGGTATTAAAAACTTACGATGAATTAGAAATTAAAATTGATAGTTATGAAGTTGCAGAGGGAGAAATCAATAAAATTCAGAAAAGTTTAATAAAACCTTTTGATCTTGGCAAAGCACCATTAATTAGAGTAGCATATATAAAAACCAGTAATAAATCCTACTTATTTACAGATTTGCATCACATAATTGGTGATGGTACCACAAGCGAAATATTAAAAAGAGAATTCGAACAATTAACTAATGATAAAAAATTAAAGAAATTAAATCTACAATATCATGATTACTCAGAATGGCAAAATAGTAACCTGGTTAAAAAGCAGCTACAAGATCAGGAAATATACTGGTTAAATAAACTGAAGAATAATATTGTTAAATTGGAACTTCCTACTGATTATGAAAGGCCAATAATTGAAAGTAACAAAGGAGGATTTGTTGGAGTAATTTTAAATGAAGAAGATACTCAGTTTCTTAGGAAATTAAGTGCCCAGGAGAATGTTACATTAAGTATGTCTATCCTATCAATTTTTAGTGTTTTGATTTCTAAACTTTCCGGACAGAATAAAATAATTGTTGGATTGTCAATAGCAGGTAGAAATCATAACGATTTAGAAAATATAGTAGGGATGTTCGTTAATACGTTACCTGTAATTACCGAACTTCATAATGATAAACCTCTGTTGGAATTCATAAATGAAGTAAAGAATTCTGTTCTTGAACTTCAAGATAATCAAGAATATCAGTTTAACGATTTAGTTGATAAACTAAAGGTAAAAAGAGAAGCCGGTAGAAATCCGGTTTTTGATGTATTAGTGAATATGTTAAATATGTCGGAATCTGAATATCTAAGTGTAAATGATGATCTCTACGTCAATTTTGAGGAAGATAATGCACGAAGATTTGATATTACACTGAATGTAAAAGAATATAAGAATGTAATTTATCTAAGTTTTCAGTATTATGCCGAAATATTTAAAGCCAAAACAATTAAAAGATTTGCAAATTATTTTAAACAAATAATATCTACTATCAAGCACAATAAAAACTGTAAGATTTCTGATATAGATTTTTTAAATGAAAAAGCAGTGATAGAAATTACAAACAGACTCTTTAGTTATGGAGATAAATAAAGAAAATATATTTCCAGCATCCTTTCATCAAGAAAGAATCTGGTTTATTGATAATTTTGAAAAAGGAACATTATATAGCTCCGGTCCAATTTACCATAATATTCCAATTATAATTAATATTAATGGTAAGCTTAATTATGAAGCTTTATGTAACAGTATTCGAAATGAAATACAGGGAAATAAAATATTAAGAACAGGACTACTGATTGAAAATAATAAACCATTTCAATACATAAAAAATGAAATTGAATTTATTTTAGAACAAGAATCAATTTCAGAATATGATTTTGGTAAATTATTTGAAGAATATCTTGAAAAACCTTTCGATCTGGAAGAAGATTTATTAGTTCGTAGCAAAGTTTATAATTTATCAGATACTGAGTATATTCTTGTAATCGTTGCACATCACTTAATTATTGATACTTATTCTTTAAAACTACTTGCTCAACAAATATTTAATAATTATAATAAAACTATTAATGACAAGACTGACACTTACGGAGCTAAAAAAATTAATTATTGTGATTATACTAATTGGCAAATAGATTCTATACAAGAAATTAAAGAACAATCTCTACCATACTGGAAAAACCAGCTTAAAGGTAAATTACCTGTAATGGAGCTGCCAGAAGATAGAAAAAGAGCTAATGTACATGTTTATAAAAGTGCTGGTTGTAATTTTAAAATTCCAGATTATATATGTAAAAAAATCATGAGCTTTTATTTTGATAATGAGAGAGATATTAAATCTGTTTTATTGTCTGCTTTTAACATTTTATTAAGCAAATACTGTAATAATGATGAAATGGTTGTAGGAACAAGTTTTAATAATCGTGACATCCAACCTTTAAAAGATATTATAGGACCTATATCGAACTTAGTTGCAATAAGAACTTATTTAAACGAAGGTGTAAATTTTACAGAATATTGTAAACATGTAAAAAAAACCTTAAATGAAACTAATAAGTATAAGATCTTACCTTTTGAACAACTGGTAAATGAACTCAATCCGGAAAAGGATATGAGCAGAACAGCTTTATTCGACATTTTATTTCAGTTTAACGAAGAAGCTCTGGAAAGTCCAAAAGTTGAAGGATTAAAAATTGAAATTAGGGATTTAAATTTAGGTCTAGGAAAGTATGATATTAATATAAAAATTAGAAAAGAAGGTAATAGTCTAAATGCAATCCTGGTATACAATGAACTTTATTTTAATGAAAATACAATAAGCTTATTTATTGGTCATTATATAAGTTTATTAGATAAACTATTAGATGATCCAAATAAGAAAATTTCTTCTATAGAATTAATTTCTGATGATGAGAAAACTTCAATTTTAAACAAACTGAATAATTATAAAAATATAAACTTAAAAGAGGATACTTTACAGAATCTATTTGAAAAGCAAGTAACTAAAGCACCTAATAAAATTGCAGTTTCCTATTTAGATCAACAACTTACATATAAAGAGTTAAATGCAAAAGCTGAGAAGTGGGCAGTTAGTATTTCTACATCTGGAGTTGGTAAAGGAAATATCGTTGGTGTTTACTTAGAAAAATCTATTGATGTTATAATCGCAATTTTAGCTGTTCTAAAATCAGGAGCTACTTATTTACCTTTGGATGCCACTTACTCTAATGAACGAACACAGACTATACTTGAAGATAGTAATGTTGATATGGTTATTACAAGATCTAAATATTCTCATAATATTGTTTTCAATAAGAAATTAATTACAATTGATAATTTTCCTGAAAACGAATCAAATCAGGTTTATACGAAAGATTGGTCTGCATCCGATGTAGCTTATATCATTTACACATCCGGGTCAACAGGTAAACCTAAAGGAGTTAAAGTACAACAAAAGAATGTTATAAGTTTATTAGAAAGTTGTAAAACATTATTTGAATTTAATAGTAGCGATATATGGACATTGTTTCATTCACATACGTTTGATTTTTCAGTATGGGAAATATTTGGAACATTACTTAATGGTTGCAAGCTAGTTATAGTTGATAAAATGAATTCTGTAGATATGAGTAATTTTTATAGACTACTACAAAAAGAGCGTGTTACCGTTTTAAGCCAGGTCCCACCTGTATTTTATAATTTAATCGATGAAGATAAAACTCAGGTAAACAATCTGAAAAGTCTACGTTACGTGATCTTTGGGGGTGATAAATTACATTTCTCTAAGCTTGAATCTTGGATGGAAAAATATCCTTGTACTTCATTAGTTAATATGTATGGGATAACAGAAACAACAGTTCACGTAACATTTAAGAAGATTTCTTCTAAAGATGTTAAAAATGGAATATGTAATATTGGAAAACCAATTCCCGGATTAAGAATGTATATTTTAAATCGAGACATGCATGTTCAACCATTCGGAATTCCTGGTGAAATATATGTAGCTGGAAATGGTGTTAGTTTAGGATATATCGGAAGGGAAGATTTAACCAATGAAAAATTCATTATAAATCCTTTCAATTCAGGTGAAAGAATGTATAAGACAGGAGATATAGGTAGAGTACTTTTTAATGGAGAAGTAGAATACCTTGGGAGGGTAGATTCACAGGTTCAATTGAGAGGTTTTAGAATAGAGTTGAGAGAAATAGAGAATAACTTGTTAAAACATGACTCGATAAAAGATACAGTAGTGGTTGATGCGGAGATTGATGATGATAAGTTTTTATGTGCATATTACGTTAAAGAATCTCAGGAGGTTGATACTGATTTACATTTAAGAGAATTTTTATTAAATAAGTTGCCAGATTATATGGTTCCTTCATATTATATGGAAGTGGATCATATTCCTTTAACAAAAAATGGGAAAGTTGATAAAGCACAACTACCTAACATAACGATAGAATCTAAAAATAAGTTGGTTAATCCTAGAAATGATACAGAAAGGAAACTTACCGAAATCTGGGCTGAAATATTAAATTTAAACACTACAGAAATTGGTGTAAATGTAAGTTTCTTTGAAATAGGGGGGCATTCTCTTAAAGCGGCAATGTTAATAAATAAGATTAATGAGACATTTAATATTACTTTTTCATTAAAGGATATTTTTCAAGTTTCAACAATTGAAGAGATTGCAGTAATTATAAGTAACATGAAAACTTCTGATAATTTATTGGAAGATTTAGAGTACGAAAATGTGATTATATAGTATCAAACTCAGTTAAAATTTTAAACTAAAATACTTTCTTATAATAAAACATAGTAATTATCTAGTTATCTTATTAGTAGCATTTTAATCGTTTGGCAAGTAATTCCTGCTAGAATATATACATGAAAACAGATATTGATAATGTAATAGGTTTAGTAACTAAGCTTAATAATTTGGGTGTATACATAGAAAATGTAAATGGCCAGTTAAAAATTAATGCTCCAAAAGGTGTTTTAAGCGCGGATATTTTAGAAGAAATAAAATATAATAAAAGAGATCTTTTAAATTTTCTTAGTAAGAAAGTAGTAAAAAAGGTTCATAAGGGTATTCCCTGTGCTGAGAAAAAGGAATATTATAATTTATCTTCTTCACAAAAGAGAATATATATTCTTCAACAGATGGATATATCAAGTACTGCTTATAATATGCCTCAATTACTTCCAATTAATGATATAAATATTGATGAATTAAAAGTTGTTGTAGAAAAGATTATACAAAATCACGAAAGTTTTAGAATTTCATTTGAATTGTTTAATGATAATCCAAAGCAAAAAATTGTAAAGAATCTTTCTTATGACATAGATCTATTTGAAATTAAGAATACCAAGGAAATTGATTCTGTTTTCGTACAATTTGTTAAGCCATTTAAATTAAATGAAGCTCCATTGTTTCGAGTTGCCTTAATAAAAGAAAAGGAAGGTAAATGTTATTTATTAGTTGATATGCATCACATCATATCAGATGGAATATCAATGGAGCTCTTAAGGAAAGATTTAATAAATCTTTTAAATAGAAAAAGTATTAAATATTCCAGGTTACAATATAAAGATTATTCAGAATGGCAAAATAGTAAACTGAATGATATAGAAACGAAAAAGCAGGAAGATTACTGGCTAGAAATTTTTAGCAATAATATTCCTGCACTTGATTTGCCGTATGACTTTCCTAGACCAGAAACACAGAGTTATGAGGGAGCCACTGTAAGTTTTTTATTAGGTAAATCTATTACATCCAAAATCAGAGAATTATGTAAAAAGTCTAATTCAACAATTAGCATGACATTATTAGCCTTATACAATATCTTACTTTCAAAAATAAGCGGACAGCAAGATATAGTCGTTGGATTACCTATAGCAGGACGAAGTCATCCGGATATGGAAAAAATTATAGGAATATTCGTAAATACAATACCATTAAGGAATTATCCAAAGTACGACTTATGCTTTAACGATTTTCTTAAGGATTTAGTAGGTAGAACATTATCAGCTTACGAGAATCAAGATTATCAGTTTGAAGACTTAGTTGAGAAATTAAATATAACTAGAGATTTTAGCAGAAATCCAATTTTTGATACCATGTTTAATGTCTTGAATGTAGGTGATTTACAAGATAATTTCCAAAATTCTCAGAACGATTTAGTTCATGTTAAAAGTGTAGCGAAATTTGATTTGATATTAGACGTAGTCGAAACAAAAGATAATATAGTTATAAGCTTTGTTTACTGTATCAGATTATTTAAGTCTGAAACAATTGATAAAATAATAACATATTTTAAAGAGATTGTCAATCAAGTCATTAATAATACTAGTATTCGCATTAGTGAAATAATCGTGGCAAAAGAAAATGTTTCCCTTATAGACTCACAGTATGGTGATTCCTTTGGTAACTTCTAATAATATATAATTTAATAAATTAAGAAATTATGGAACCAGCTTTTAGTAGAATAAGTCCTGTTAACATAAATGGTATAAATACCAATAGACTTATGGTAGTGTTGAAAACTACAGGATGTGAATATGCACGACAAAATCATGGTGGTTGTACTGTTTGTGGATTTATAAAGAATGCAGTTAACAACATATCCCAAGATGATATTATAATGCAATTTGAAAGAACATTAAAAACGCATGATCTTAACGATGTTGGTGAAATTGATTTACTAACACTTGGATCTTTTTTGAATGATAGTGAAGTTAATCCCCGGACAAGAGTAACTTTGCTTAAAATGATTGCAGATATTCCTCATATAAAGAGAGTTTCTATTGAGTCGAGAGCTGAGTATGTTACCATTGAAAAATTAGCTGAGTGTAAAAAAGTTCTAAAAAATAAAATATTAGATTTTGGAATTGGACTTGAAAGTGCTAACGATTATGTAAGAAATACAGTAATAAATAAAAATTTATCAAAAGAGGACTTTGAGAAAACCGTTATGATGCTTAAAGAATCAGGTTGTACATTGTTGGTTTATCTTTTAATTAAACCACCAACTCTAACAGAAAGTGAAGCTGTCGATGATGCGGTTCAAAGTGCAAAATATGTATTTTCAGTTGCTAAAAAGTATGAGATAAATGCGCGAGTAGCATTTGAGCCGGTTTTCATATCGGAAGATTCAAACCTTGAGAAATTATATTTACAATCCGAATATAGAATGCTAAATCTTTGGAGTGTTGTTGAGGTAATATTAAAAACGCATCAGGAAGGTTGTATTTTTGTTGGTTTAAGCGATGAAAACCTTTCTAAAGATAGAATGCCTAATTCTTGTCCAAAATGTGATGAAAATATTCGCCGGGAAATCGAATTTTTTAATAAGACACAAGATGTATCAGGTTTAAAAGGATTATTCTGTGAGTGTAAAGATTTGATCGGTAAAAAGAAAGGAGCACTTGTATGAAAATTGACAAATTAATTATGGAAGAATGGCTAGCTGATAATCAATTTATTAGATACAATTTGGCAGAAAGTGGGTATGTTGATTTTACATTAAATGAAATATTGGAACTTTGTAATGAAGATATTAATAATCTCAAAAAAATTAATTTAATGAATCCTGACACTAGAGGATCTATTGAACTTAGAAAAGAAATAATTTCTTGTTATGAAAATGTCAATGTGGAAAACGTATTAGTAACTACTGGCGTTACTGAAGCATTATTTACTTTTTTTAATTCAATATTAAATCCTGGTGATGAAGTAATAGTAGAGTATCCGGAGTTTCAGACCTTATCGGAACTGCCAAAAGCCATAGGCTGTGAAATTAAATATTTGGATTTAAAACAGAAATCAAATTATATACCCTGTTTAGAAACCCTTGAATCAATAATTACTCCTAAAACAAAGTTGTTAATAATCAATAATCCACACAATCCAACTGGCTCTAAACTTGATATTGAATCAGTAAAAGCTATTTCTTATATGGCTAAGAAGCATGATATTTATTTATTATTTGACGAACATTATAAGTTTTTACCATTGCAGTCTGGTACTGATTTGATATTGTCAGGATTTGATATATGTTATAAAATTCATAAAAAAGTTGCAGCAACCGGATCAATTACAAAATGTTTTGGTGTAAATGGTTTAAGAATAGGCTGGTTAATTTCAGATCAGGAAATTATAGAAGAATGCAGAGAATATAAGCATTATTTAACACATGTAACCTCACCTATTAGTGATTATCTGGCTTTAATTATTTTGAGAAATAGAGCTAAGTTATTACTGCATATTAAAAAACAAATATTAAGTAATGTAGCTACATTAAATAGCTTTATGCATAAATATCGTCATATTTTTGAGTATGTGGAGCCTCAGGGAGGACTAGTTGCTTTTCCAAAAATTAAAGGTAACATCAATTCAAATGAATTTTGCCAAAAACTCTTAAAAAGTAAAAATGTTTCGTTACTCCCTGGTAATGTTTTTGGTGAAAATAATCACTTTAGAATAAATTACGGAATAGAATCTATTAAATTCAATGAAGCAATTGATTTATTAGAGAGTTTCGTTTCAAACTAACCATCATAGTAAGATAAGCAATTAAGAAGTATAATAATAGCTTTTAATTATTGATTAGCATGAGTGTTTCTGATCTGGATAAAAGAGTCTGGGCCTATCAGCAGTTCAGGGAAAGATCTTATTGGTTAAATAAACTTTCTGATATTGAATCTGTTAGTTGTATTCCTTTTGATAAAAGAGAAAATAGGGTAAATAG
Organism: Bacteroidales bacterium; assembly: GCA_028282785.1. Taxonomy (GTDB): domain Bacteria; phylum Bacteroidota; class Bacteroidia; order Bacteroidales; family UBA12077; genus UBA12077. The sequence goes on from JANQHE010000073.1 coordinate 20,618, forward strand.
TGGGCATGTTTGCAAATATGATGCATATAATATTAAATTCAGTACAGAAATATCTGAGCCAATAAGAAAGTTAAGTAGAGGTAACAAAGAAAGGCTTCATGTAATGTTAACATCTGGCATTTTTCTTCTACTTCAGGCATATACTGGTAATAAAGATACGGTTATTGGAATTCCTATAAAAAATGAAAGTTATACCAAGAATGTGATAAATACGATATTACCAATATATATCGAGATTAGCAAAAGTCTTTCCGTACGATCTTTTTTATCAAATATTAGAAATTCAATTATTGAAGCAACAAGTAACCAGAATTATCCTATTGATATACTGATAAAACAAATAGGTAAATTCAATAATAGAAATCAAGGCTCTTTATTTGATGTTGTTGTTATGTTAAATGATTTCCATCATTCAGAATCTATTGCAGATTTCAATTGTGGTTTAATATTTAATTTTAATAATGATGGTTTAAATATAGATTGTAATATCAATTATGATTCTTTTAGTTATTCGTTGGATTTAATAGAAAGAATTTCAAGAAACTTAGTACATATTTTTGAGCAGATTTTTTGTTATGATTTGAATAGATCATTAAAAGAAGTAACTAGTTTAAGTTTTGAAGAACAAAAGCTTATAATACAACAATTTAATGATACAATAACCGAGTTCCCGAAGGTTAAACTAATTCCTCAACTTTTTGAAGAGCAGGTAGCGAGAACCCCTAATAGTGTAGCTGTAATATTAGAAGACAAAAAAATTACTTATAAAGAATTATTTGAGAAATCTTCAAATGTTGTCTCTGACTTATGTAAAAAAGGTATCAAGCCCAATGATATTGTTTCGATTCTTTGCAATACATCTATTGAAATGATTATAGCAATATTAGGTGTGTTACGTGCTGGATCAGCATATTTACCTATAGATATTTCAAATCCGGTTGAGAGAATCAATTTTATATTAAAAGATAGTAATTCAAAATACTTAATTACTGATAGGTTAACAATCAAGGAATTAGAATTACCATCGGAGAGGATAATTAATGTAAATAAGATTATAAAAACGGAATTACCAGCGGAAGGCATTAATTGTAAAGGAAATAATGAATGGTTAACCTCCATTGCATATATCATGTACACTTCTGGAACTACAGGTGTACCTAAAGGAATTTTGATAGAACATAAATCATTTTTAGAGTTTAATTTATGGGCAATAAAGGAATTTGGTCATAAAAAGAATTTTCAAGTATTATTATCTAACTCTTATGCTTCTGATGGTGCTATTCAGCAAATATTCCCTCCTTTAATTTCAGGGGGAACCTTACATCTTATTAAAAAAGAATTGAGGCTAGATATCAGTAGCTATGTTAATTATCTTAGAAATAATCATATCAATAATATTGATGAGGTACCAGTTGTGATGAAAGAAATTTTTAATATAATTGAGTTAGATTCAAATAGAGAAATTTTGCCAGATCTTAGTCACCTATCCTTAGGAAGCGAATATATACCCATCGAAATTGTTAAAAATAGCAGAAAATATCTAAATTGGAATGGTAAGATAATAAATGCTTACGGACCAGCCGAAGCTTCTGTTGAAGCTACCACATATCATTTCTCAGGAAAATCAGATAATGAGATTTCATTAATTGGAAAACCGCGAAGTAACACGAGGATTTTTATTACAAATAAATATAATGAGCTGTGCCCAATAGGAGTCCCTGGAGAGATATGTATTGCAGGAGAAGGATTGGCCAGAGGATATTTAAACAAAGTAGAGTTAACTCATAGTAAGTTTATTGTAAATAAGCTTGCCGGTTCAATGAACGATTTGTTATATAAAACAGGAGATCAAGGATGCTGGTTGCCCGACGGAAATATTGAATTCTTGGGTAGAATAGATCACCAGGTTAAAATTAGAGGATTTAGAGTAGAATTAGGCGAGATTGAAAAGATATTAAATAAAATTCAAGGGATCAGAGAATCGGTTGTTATAGATTTTGACGATAAAAAAGGTCAAAAATATATTGTTGTTTATTATATTTCTGATACCGATAGTGAAAATCTTAATATAAGGAATAAACTTTCAAAGTCACTTCCAGACTATATGATTCCTTCTTTTTTTGTTCAAATAGATACAATTCCTTTAAATGCTAACGGAAAAGTTAATAGAAAATTATTGCCTGAGCCGGAGTTAGATGCAGTAGGCTGTAAGTTGCCTGCAAATGATAATGAGGAGAAAATGGTTGAGGTATGGTCGGAGGTTTTAGGAATTCCAAAAGATAAAATTAGTACTGATGCGAATTTCTTTGAGTTAGGTGGCGATTCCATTAAAACAATTCAAATTGCATCAAGATTAAATAGGTATGGTTTAAAATTATCTGTAGCAGATATATTTAAATATCAAAAAATTGATCAAATAAGTAAGAAAATCCTAAAATGTGAAAGGGAGATAAGCCAAAGTCCGGTAACTGGAAAGATCCCTTTAATCCCTATACAGTCATGGTTGCTAAATACAGGCTTTATGGATTTACATCATTATAATCAGTCTGTGATGCTGTATAAAAAAGAGGGATTTGACCTACCAATAATTAATAACGTTTTTAAAGAGCTAGTAGAACATCATGATATCTTAAGAGCAATCTTTTATAAAAGAAATAATGAATATTTCCAATATAATAATGGATTAGAGAATAAAAACTATTCGATTGAAACTTTTAATTTGAAAGGAGAAAATGAAGTTTCAAGTTTTATAGAAAAACAAACTAATATAATTCAGAGAAGTATAAACCTGGAGAAAGGCCCACTGGTTAAATTAGGACATTTTATCACAAATGAAGGCGATCATCTTTTACTTGTAATACATCATTTAATAATTGACGGAATTAGCTGGCGAATATTACTTGAGGATTTTTCCATAGCTTATAGTTCAATTCTTAAAGATGAAAAGCCTATTTTTCCTTTAAAAACAGATTCTTATAAATATTGGTCAGAGAGATTAAATGATTATTCTAAAAGCTCTAAGCTATTAAAGGAGAAATTGTACTGGCAAAAAGTTGTTGCAAGAGAAATTCCTAACATTCCAAAAGATTTTAATGTAAAAGGTGATTGTAAAAACATTGGAAATCAAATCATTAAAACAGTAAGTTTTAATAAGTCACAGACCGGGCAGATTTTAAAAAAATCAAATAAGGCTTATAATACAGAAATAAACGATATTCTATTATCTGCACTTGTAAAGTCGGTGTGTAAATGGGGAAACCTTAGCAAAATTGCAGTAGAATTAGAAGGACACGGTAGAGAAGCAATATTTGATGATGTTGACATTAATCGAACCATAGGTTGGTTTACTACTCAATATCCCATTGTTTTAGAAAATTATGAAGATGTTTCAGAACTTATAAAAGAAACTAAAGAAAATTTAAGACATATACCATTTAAAGGAATAGGATATGGGATCTTAAAATATAGCAACGATGAAAATAACGAATTATTCAATTTAAAACCGGAAATATGCTTTAACTACCTGGGAGAATTTACAGGTAGTGGAATAAGTTCCTTTGAAGAAGAAGAATTATATAGTTTTTCAAAGTATTCTGCTGGTGATTCAATCAGCCATTTGATGGAATCTGTTTACGCAATTGAAGTAAATGGAATGGCAAGTGGAGGACAATTAAGTTTTACTTTTAGATATAACAAACATGAGTATAATGAAAATACAATAGAAAAACTAACAAATCAATTTAAGCAAAGCCTCATTGAAATAACTGAACACTGCAGGTTAAAGGAAAACAACGAATTAACACCTAGTGATTTTGGATTAAAAAACATAACTCTTAATGACTTTAATAGATTAGTTAGCGTTAATCGAAATAACATTCAGGATATTTATGAATTAAGTCCAATGCAATATGGGATGTTATTTCATTCACTAGTTGATAGACATTCGGGAGAATATTTTGAGCAATCTGAGATTATCATTGAAGGAGATATAGATTGTAAAATATTAGAAAAAAGCTTTAATGAAGTACTAAATAGATATGAAACTCTTAGAACAAAATTTGTTTATGAAGATATAGACAGGCCGCTTCAAATTGTTTTAACAAAACGTGAAGTAAAAATAAACTTTAAAGATATTAGAAACTTAGATAATGTTGAACAACAAAAAAGTATTGAAACATATAAAACAGAAGAAAGACATAAAGGCTTTGATTTAAATTCGGATAACTTAACTAAATTGACATTATTTAAAACTGAAGATCAAAAGTTTACTTTTATTTGGAGCTTTCATCATATTTTAATGGATGGATGGTGTACAACAATTCTTTTTAGGGATTTATTAACATTTTATAGAAATGTAAAATATGGGGCTTCGTACAAAATGCCTCCAACTAATAAATTTAGAAATTATATTACCTGGTTACAATCTCAGGATAATGATAAGTCACTTGATTTTTGGAAAAAATACTTACAGAATTTTAACGGTGCTAATAGCTTGCCTAAGAAAATTAAAGAAGAACCAGAATTTAAAAAAGGAAAGTTAACTTTAAAACTTGAAGATTCTGTTAAGCAAAGATTAATTCAATTTGCATCCCGAAATGCAGTAACTCCAAATGTTTTATTACAAACGGTTTGGGGATTAATATTACAACTGTATAATGATACTGATGATGTTATTTTTGGATCAGTTACATCGGGTCGACCCAGTGAAATCGAAAATGTCGAAGAAATGGTGGGGCTTTTTATAAATACTGTTCCAATAAGAATAAAGCGTAATGAAACAGATACTTTTAATACACTCTTAGATAGAATAAAAAATGAAACCTTAGAAATAAAAAAATATGAATACTCATCTCTGGCTGATATACAATCTTTTACAGATAAAGGAATTGAGTTAATTGACCATGTTTTCTTATTTCAAAATTTTGCAATAAATGATGGTTTTAAAGAACTTAATAAAAGTAGTACACATATAGATGTTGGTTTTAAAGTCCAAAAAGTACATAACGAGGAACAAACTAATTATAACTTCAATATTATTATATCTCCAAGAGAAGAATTTGAGATCATAACAGTGTATAATAAAAATTTATTTGATGATGAATTGATTTCTAATGTTTTAAATCATTTTAGAAATATCCTTGAATATGTAGTGGTTAATCCTAATGAATTATTGGATAATCAAAATTCAATGTTGGAGATAGGTTTGACTCAAGCTGATTCTGATTCTTTTATAAATGAGTTAAGTGATTTTGCAATATAGAATGAAAGAGAAAGAAAATCTAAAAAAAAATAAAACTATCCTTTTAATAATGTTGCCATATTGGGATCAGCAGATACCTCCTTTAGGCATTGCTTGCCTTAAGAGTTATATTGAGAGAAATAGTTTATTTAAGGTAAAAAATATTGATGCTAATACCAATATAGACTTTTATAACTACAAAAAAAGATACTTCTTCAATATTGAAAAAGTAATACCAGAGGATAAAAGGTTACATCTTTATAATATTGGAATGGATGTTCTTTCAGAACATATGATGGCGTTTGCTTTTAGTAAAACTCAAGAAGAACTGAATAAAATTATTTATACAATATTTTATAATACTTTCTATTATGATATATCGGCGAATGATGTTGAACTATTTAATGAAATCATAGGAGAGTTTTTTAATAAGCTATTAGAGTATGTTTTAGCTTTAGTTAAAAAATATAATCCTTCAAAAGTTGGATTATCAGTTAATAAAGGATCCTTTGCGGCCTCTATGTTTGTTTGTAATATAATAAAAGAAAGGTTTCCTTATATTGAAACAATATTTGGAGGGCCAATATTCTCATCAGATTTAAAAGTAGATACTCCGAACTATAATAGATTTATTAAGGTTTCTAAAAATATTGATAAAATAATAGTTGGAGAAGGAGAACAACTGTTGCTGAATCTAATTCAGGGCAAATTAAAATCTAACCAAAAGGTTTATACAAAAGATGATTTAATTAACATTGTAGATGCAATAAATGAGTATAAACCGGATTTTTCAGATTTTGATTTAAATTATTATTTATATCAAGCGAACTTTGCGTCAAGAAGTTGTCCCTTCCAATGTAGTTTTTGTTCCGAAACAGTTTTCTGGGGAGATTACAGGAAAAGAAATATTAAAAACGTAGTTACGGAATTAAAAACTTTATACAATAAAAACAAGAAGCAACTCTTTTATATGTGTGATTCATTGTTAAATCCTTTGATTGATGATTTAACAAAAGAACTTTCTGAGAATAAACTTGCAGTTTATTTTGATGGATATCTTAGAATAGATAAAAAGTCGGGTAGGATAGAAAATACATTGTTCTGGAGAAAAGGAGGATTCTATAGAGCTAGGTTAGGTATTGAAAGTGGATCAGAGAAGATTCTTGATTTAATGAATAAAAAGATATCTCCTTTGGAAATCAAAAGTGCAGTTATTAATCTGGCAAAGGCAGGAATTAAGACTACAACTATGTGGGTGGTTGGACACCCTGAAGAAACAGAAGAGGATTTCCTTGCTACTTTGAATTTAATTGAGGAGTTACAGGATTATATCTATGAAGCAGATTGTAATCCTTTTATATACTATTTTTCAGGTCAAGTTGACTCCAATAAATGGGAAAAATATAGGGAAACATTATACCCGGAAGAATATAATAATTCCTTAATTATTCAAAAATGGAAACTGAACTATTATCCTAGTAGAGAAGAAGCTTATAGTAGGGTAAATAGGTTTATTAAATTTTGTAAATCACTTGGAGTACCAAATTCATATTCTTTAAAGGAAACATATCTGGCAGATATTCGATGGAAAAACCTTCACGAAAATGCTGTTCCAGGCCTAGTGGATTTTGATGAAAATAATATTGCAATTGATGAAAGATACCTGGTTAAGGAGACTATTGAAGCAGAGGTTACTAATATTGATTTGGATATAAATAATTGGAATTTTTAAAATATAATAAATACATAATAGATTATGAATTCTACTGATGAATCTAGAAGAAATAAAAAACTGTATTGGGAAAAGTTATTATCATCCAATATTTCATATTCCTCATTTCCATATGAAAAAAATAGAAATTATACAGATGATATAGTATATGAAAATTTCATAATTAAATTGAAAAAGGAAACTACAAATAGAATTGTTAAGCTTTGTGGAAATTCGGAGGTGAAAGTTTATACCGTATTATTGTCTAATATATTTTTATTGTTACAAAAAATGAGTAATAATAATAATATTTTGCTTGGAGCTCCGATTTTTAAACAAAAACAGGACGTTGATTTTATCAATACCTTATTGTTACTACACGTAAATATTGATATACATGATAGCTTTAAGGATCTTTTACTAAAAGTCGGGCTGTCTATAAAAGATTCAACTGAAAACCAGAATTTTCCACTAAAAACTCTGATTCATAAATCCGGGATTGAATGTAATAAAAATAAAAATGAGCTATTCGACATTTTTGTATTGAATAAAAAATTACATAAAAAGGAATATATTTTTGGTATTGCTTATAATCTATTATTAATTGTAGAACATAATAATGATAATATTTCAGTTAATATTGAATATAACTCTGTAAAATATACTCGGTCTGATATATGTAATATAGCAACTAAACTTGAAACTTTAATTGATGATTGCCTTCAATACCCTCACAAAAAATTAGATGAGTTTACAATTCTGTCTGAAGAAGAAAAGGAACTGGTATTATATGAATTTAATAATTCTAAAACTGTTATTCCTGATAATAAAACAATTCATCGGATGTTTGAAATTCAGGCAGAAAAGAATCCTTATAAAATTGCTCTTGTTAACGATGATCTACATTTGACTTACAATGAGCTGAATAAAAGATCTAACTGCCTTGCTAATTTGCTACGGAAAAACGGAGTAACATCAGATGTAATAGTTGGAATTGCAATTGAAAAATCAGTTGAACTTATTATAGGCATATTGGGAATTTTAAAGTCTGGTGGTGCTTATTTACCAATAGACATGAATTACCCGAAGGAAAGAAAACAATTCATTGTTAATGATAGTAAAATTAAATGTATTGTAGCTACTGATGCAGATGACATTGATTTTGAGTTTGATGGCAAGGTAATTTTGTTGAATGAAACTGAATTATCAAAAAGTAATAATATTGACCTTAACGAAAATGAATTAAGTGATCAACCAAGTGATCTTGCATATGTTATTTATACTTCAGGAACATCAGGAAAACCGAAAGGAACTTTATTAGAACATAAAGGAATTGTGAGTGAAAACCATTTATGGATAGATACTTTTAAGGTAACTCCTGATGATCATATCATGTTTTATTCCAGCCCATCATTTGATGCTTCTGTTTCCGAAATTTTTATGGCACTTTTTAATGGTGCCAAACTATTTATTCCTAATAAAGAAAATAAGGTAAGTTTGATTTCATTTGAGAATGATATTTTAAAAAAAATAATATCAATAGTTACTTTACCGCCGGTTTTTGCATCTAATGTTTCAGATTATGTAATAAAGAAGTTAAAAGTATTAATAACTGCAGGCTCGGAAACAAGTGAAACTTTAATTAAAAAGTATAATCAAGAAATAACATATATTAATGCATATGGTCCCACTGAAACTTCTATATGTGCAACAGCATGGGATACTAAAAACTATAATTCTTTAGGAATAATAACAATTGGTAAGCCTATTCATAATACTCAAGTTTATATTTTAGATAAAAAATTAAGACCACAAGCTATAGGTGTTATAGGAGATATTTATATTTCTGGTATTGGTGTCGGAAGAGGTTATCTCGGGAAAGCCGAATTAACACGGAAAAGTTTTATTCCGGATCCATTTAATCCCGGAGAAATAATGTATAAATCAGGAGATTGTGGAAGGTGGTTGTCTAATGGTGAAATAGAATTCAAAGGTCGTTTAGATGATCAAATAGAGCTTCGTGGGTATAGAATAGAACTGAAAGAAATTGAAAAATGCCTGACTAATCACAATTGTATAGAAAATGCAGTCATTAGAAAACATAATATATATAATGAAGATCAATTAATAGCTTATTTTAAGCAAAAGGAGAAAATTGGATTATGGCCTTCTCTTGCCGAGTATTATGTATATGATGATAGAATATATAAACACTTTGCTAACGATGAATTAAGAAATGAAAAGTATAGAAAAGCAATACAAAAAGTTGTTAAAGACAAAGTGGTTTTAGAAATTGGACCGGGAAGTGAGTGTATATTATCACTGATTTGTTTGGAAGAAAGTGCAAAAAGAATTTATGCAGTTGAAATAATAGAAGAAGCCTATCAAAAAGCATTTAATAAAATAAAAACCTTAGGACTTGAAGATAAGATTATTGTAATACATGGTGATGCAACGCAAATTGAGTTACCAGAAAAGATTGATTGTTGTATATCTGAAATTGTAGGATCAATAGGTGGAGCAGAAGGTGCTGCCAAGATTATTAATGAGATACATCCTAAAATGAATGAAAATTTCTCAATGATTCCTTCAAGTAGTATTTCAAAGGTTGCCGCTGTTACTTTACCAAAAAACGATTTTGATGCTTCTTTTGATGAAGTAGCTGCTTATTATGTAGATAAAATATTTGATAATATAGGTCGGAAATTTGATTTAAGATTGGTTTTATCTTCATTTAAAAAGAAAAACATCATCTCTGATATTGGAGTATTCGAAGATTTAAATTTTAATCAACTAATTGACCTGGAAGCGGAACATAATATTAATTTAAAATTCAAAAAGGATTCTGTGTTTAATGGTTTGATTGTTTGGTTAGTTTTATATTGCGACGAACAAGAAGTAATTGATACTATTGAGGAAAAGTCTATTTGGTTACCGGTTTACTTCCCTATTTTTTACCAAGGAATTAAGGTTAGTAAAGGAAATTATTTAAAGGCAAAGATAACAAGAAAGCTTTCTGAAAATGGATTAAACCCGGATTATTTGATACAAGGAGAGTTATATTTAGATAACAATAAAATTGAAAAATTTGAATATATTTCAATGAACACTCCTGATTCGTTCAAAAAGATACCATTTTACCAGGAAATATTTCCGGGAGATAAAGTAAAAATTTCAGAAAAATGTAGTGACAAAGAGTTTAAAGATTTCTTATCCAGTAAATTACCGGAGTATATGATTCCCTCTTTTTATGTTGAAATTGACGAGATTCCACTAAATACAAGCGGGAAAATTGATTATAATCGTTTACCTGATCCTGAAATTAAATCGGAAGCAGAATTTATATTACCTGGAAATGAAATAGAGGAAAAAATTATAAAAATATGGGCGGAAGTATTGAATATTCCTCATAACCTGATTAGCACAAGTTCAAGCTTTTTCGACCTTGGCGGTCACTCACTAAAAGCAATACTTCTACAATCTAGAATAAGTAAAGAATTTGGAGTTAGCATTCCTTTGGCTGAGTTATTTGAAAAGCAAACGGTAAAAGATATAGCGGTTATGTTATTTAACTTAGAGGAATTTGAAGAAGAAACGCAAGTAATAGAAATTTAATGAATAATATCTAAGACTCTGTTAGATCTTCTTTTACAATTTAGTTTAAAAATAACAGACTAAAACTTTTTCTAGGCCTTAATAAATATCCATTTAATAGAAAATGAAAAAGAAAATTGATTGTTTGATTGTTGGACATAATCAAATAAAATATGATGAATTTATAGATCTCATTGAACGTATTGGTAAAGATACTTCTACATATAGAGATTTAAACATGAATTTTTTAACTCGTAAATCAAGAAAATATAATGCAACTGATATATATAATGATTTTTGCGTAAAATCTAATCAAAGTTTAGAACATATAAATTATATCGAAACATTTAGTACAACTATTTCTTATTTAGTGACTTATTTAAATAAAAGAGGTTTTACTTACGAGTATATCCATTCTTTTCAAGAAGAAAAAGATAACCTGATTGAATTACTACAAACGTGTGAGATTAATGCTATCGCAATTTCAACAACTTTATATGTTATATCAACACCTCTATTCGAAGTTCTTGACGTTGTGAAAAAGTATAATAAAGGATCTAAAATTATAATCGGAGGTCATTTTATTGCGACTCAAATGAGAATTTCATCTATTGAAGAGCAAAAGAATTTGTTTAACAAATTAGATGCAGATTATTATGTAAATAGTTCGCAAGGAGAGAAGGCGTTAGTTGATCTTCTATCATTGATTAAAAATACAGACAAAGATATTGGAAGTATTGATAATGTTATTTACAAATCTAATGGTGAGTATATTTTTAATAAAACAAGTGAAGAAAATAATAAACTACAAGATAATTTGGTGAATTGGGATTTAGTTTCTAATAACGCAGGTAATTTTATTAATATTAGAACAAGTATTTCTTGTCCGTTTAAATGTTCGTTTTGTGGCTTTCCTGAACATGCTGGCAAATATCAGGCAATTAAAACCTATGATATTGAGAAAGAACTAAACACATTAAAAAATATTAATAGTTTGAAGAATGTATTTTTCCTGGATGATACCTTTAATGTACCACCTAAACGTTTTAAAGAGATCTTAAATATGATGATTAAACGAAAAGATAAGTTTAAATGGCATTCATTTATAAGATCACAATATGTTGATAAAGAGATAGCTGTAATGATGAAGGAAAGCGGTTGCGAAAGTGTTTTTTTAGGAATTGAATCCGGAAGTGATGCAATTTTAAAAAACATGAATAAACAGGTTAGTGCTAAGCAATATTTAAAGGGAATAGAAATACTTTCTGATGCAGGTATCCAAACTTATGGTAGTTTTATTATAGGTTTTCCAGGAGAGACCGAAAAAACATTTCAGGAAACATATGATTTTATAAAAAGTAGTGCGCTCGATTTCTACAGAGCTCAATTATGGTACTATGAGTTTATAACCCCAATATGGAGAGAAAGAGAAAAATATAATATACAAGGAAAGGGATTTGAATGGTCTCATTCAACTCTCAGTTCAGAAAAAGCTTGTGATATGATTGAGAAACTAATAGTCGAAATAAACAATCCAATTAGGGTTCCACAGTATTATTTTGATTATGAATTCTTGGTTCAATTGCAATATAAGGGTATGACTAAACAGCAATTAAAAACATTTCTAATTGCATTTAATGAGGGTGTAAGAGAGAAAATATTAAATAAAAACATATCTGAAACAAGCGATGAAATTATCGAAATGATAAGTAAGCTAGAACTTATAGATAAAAAAAATCAGAGCGAAGTTAACTGGGAACTTGGGATTCCGGAGCTTGATCTTTAATATACACCATGTTGTAAGAAGTAGATTTTAAGTTGTTAAAATTAATAAATAATTAAAATATGAAAATTTCAGAGTTATTAAATGAATTATATGAAGCAGGTATCAAAATATCTCTTAAAGATGGTAAGATACAGTTGATCTCATTAAAAAAGCAGGATATCCCTATACACCTTACAGGTAAGATTAGAAAATTTAAAAATGAAATAACAGAGTATTTTATTAAGGAACAAAATAAGTATAGAAGGATTTTTGAAAAAATTAAAAGCGCTGAAAAGAAAGATTATTACAATATTTTTTCTGCTCAGAAAGGATTATATCTTTTACAGAAAAAGAATCCGGAAAGTGCTGCATATAATTTACCGTTCGAAATTACACTTAACAAAAACGTTGACGTAAAACATCTTGAAAATACTTTTAAAAAACTTATTGAGCATCATGATAGCCTTAGAACTTCGTTTGAATTAGTGGATGGAATACCTGCACAAAGAATTCATGATACTGTTGAATTCAATATTGAAGAGTTTGAAATTGATGCTAAAGAAATAGAAAAAATTAGAAAAGAATTTGTAAAACCATTTGATTTAAATAAAGCCCCGCTTTTTAGGGCTAATTTGTTTAAAGTTAAAGATGGTAATTCTATTTTAATGTTAGATATGCACCATATTATAAATGATGGTACATCTCAAAATGTTCTGTTACAGAATTTCCATCGATTTTACAATGGGGATAACTTACCTAAAATTCCACTACAGTTTAAAGACTTCTCAGAGTGGATAATAAAAAGCAATAACCAAAAAGCGAATATTAAAAAACAAGAAGAGCACTGGCTAAACTTATACAAAGACAATCCGGATGCTTTAAACTTACCAACTGATTTCTTACGGACATCAGAGCAACAGTTTAATGGAGCAATTGTAAATTTTGCGTTAACAAAAGAAGAAACTGAAAAAGTGAAAGCTTCTTTGAAAGAATACGATATCACATTGTTTATGTTTTTTTTCTCCGCGTTTAATATATTATTATCAAAGCTTAGTGGTCAAGATGATATTGTTGTAGGTTGTCCGGCAGCAGGTCGAAAACACTCTGATATTAACAGTATTGTGGGAATGTTTGTAAATTCTCTTGCCCTTAGAACTAAAATTCATAAAAATCGATCAGTTAGGAGGTTTATTGAAGAGGTCAAATTAAAAACATTAAAAGATTTAGATAATCAAGAATATCATTTCGAAGAACTGGTTAATAAATTAGCAATTGAAAGAGATGCTAGTAGAAATCCATTGTTTGACGTTATATTTAATGTTCAAAATCAAAGCGAAACAATCATAGATTTATCATTATTGAAGAAAGGTGAATATACTCATGAGTATAATATATCAAAATTTGATTTAGGATTAATAGTTTGTGATTGTGGAGAACAAATATTAATTACAATAGAGTATAGCTCTAAGTTATTTAAGCCTGAAACAATCGAACGATATATAGAATCTTTTCTAAAAATAGTAGATCAATTGAATGATTGCCCAGATCGGTTGATTTCAGATATTGAAATTTTAGAAGAAAATAAGAAACGTAAATTACTTCAAAATTTTAATAATAAAAATAATGATTATACACGACAAAAATCACTAATTGATTTTTTTGAAACAACTGTTAAGAAATTTCCCGATAAGATAGCTTTAGTAGCTAAAGACAAATCCATTACATATGGTCGTTTATATGAGATCGTTTGTGTTGTAGCAAATCAATTAGATAAAAAAGGCGTAAAAAAATCAGATATTGTATGCATATTAGACAATAGATCATTGGATATCATAATTGGTATTTTAGGTATTCTAAAGACAGGAGCTGCATATCTACCTATTGATTCTGAAACTCCTGTCGAAAGAATAAAGTATTATATCAAAGATAGTTCGTCTAAGATAATCCTTACAGCAGAGGAACTAAAAGATAGCTTAGATCTTGATTTGGATATTGTTAATCTATGTGACAATGATTATTCAGAAAACATTACAAAATATAATGAGTTATGTGAGATATCATCCGATGATATATCGCAAATAATTTATACTTCAGGTTCTACAGGTATACCAAAAGGAGTAGTTATCACTCACGGGAAAGTGTTAAATCATTTAATACCATTAATTAATGATATAAATATAAATAGTAGTGATAAAGTATTGTTATTTTCTCCAATGTCTTTTGATGCATCAGTAGAACAGTTTTGGCTACCATTATTGACTGGAGGGGAACTTATTTCGATTGAAAAATCCTTAATGCTCGATAAAATAGAATTTGAAGATTACATAAATAAAAAGGCAGTGACTTGCTTGTATATGGTGCCAGCTTACTTACAAAATTTGAAATTGAAAGGATTGAAAAATCTGGATAAAATTGTTATGGGAGGTGATGAATGTAAATCAGATCACGTTAAAAGTTTGTATAAGCAGTTGGATTTTTATAATGAATACGGACCCACAGAAACTACTGTTACAGCAACTCGTCATTTAATTAAAGATTATAAAAAAGATGTAAAAATACCAATTGGAAAACCAGTACATAATAAGAATATATATATATTGGATGAAGATCTGAAAATGCTTCCAATTGGTATTGTTGGAGAAATATATATTGGCGGTCCTTGTGTTAGTAATGGCTATTTAAATAACATAGAATTAACTGCTGAAAAATTTATACAAAATCCATATTCTCCAAATCAAATTATTTATAAAACCGGTGATTTGGCAAAATGGTTACCTGACGGAAATATAGAATTTACTGGAAGAAAAGATGAACAAGTAAAAATTCGAGGTTTTAGGATTGAGCTTGGCGAAGTAAAAACGTGCTTGTTAAAAATTTATGGAATTAAAGATGCAGCGGTTTTAGTAAGAATTAAGGATAATGGAGATAAAGTATTATGTGCTTATGTTGTTGCTAACGAGTTTATTACAAAAGATGAAATAAGAAATTACCTATCAAAAGAAATACCTTACTACATGATTCCACATTACGTCGAAATTATCGAAAAATTACCTTTAACATCTAGTGGTAAGATTAATGTAAATGCATTACCGGATATTATTAAAGATGATGTTTCCGGAAATGATGAAAAAAGAGATGAACTGTCAGAATTGGTTTATAATGCATGGAGTAAGGTTTTAAATTTGAAAACGATTAAAAGTACCGATAGATTTTTTGAAATAGGTGGAGATTCTTTAAAAGTAATGCAACTCTCTGCAGAACTTCAAAAGTCTGATATAAAAATAACAATGGCTGATTTAATGAAATATCCGACTATTTCAGATTTAAGTAAGTTCATTAAAACGGTTAATAGATCGGGTGCAAATAAAGGTGAAAATAGTTACGTATTAAGACCAATTGAGAAAAAGGAATATTACCCATTAACATACTCACAAAGTTTCTTTATAAAATCGTTGACGGAAGGTGTGAATCCAAATATGAAGGGAACAATAAATTTAAGCAAGATTGATAAATCTGCTTTAAAGAATGCAGTTAAAAGCTTATTAAATAAACACGAAAATTTAAGAACGAATTTTATAAAAGTTGATGAAGAACTTAAACAGAAAGTACGAAGCTTAAGTGAGCTAAACTTTAATCTTGAGGAAATTGTCATAGAAAATAAAAAGGACTATATATCAGAATTGAAACAACTCATAACGACAGATTATAATAAACCTTTCGACTTGGAAAAAGACTGTTTAATAAGAATGAAACTGTTCTGTTTACCAAATGATAATTATGTTTTTTATTTTGTGATACATCATATTTTATTCGATATATGGTCCTCTAATTTACTTATAAATGAACTACAAAGTTTATATAAGCAAGGTCTTAGTAATAAAAACAATCAACATTTAAATCAATTAAAGATTAATTATAAAGACTACTCTGAACGCTTATATGATTTAATAAAAAGTCAATATGGTGAAGAGTTAAAGAGATTTTGGATTAAAAGATTATTTAAAGCAACAGAAAAATTAAAACTTAAGTTAGGTAATTCTTCAAATAATGATCAGAAAAAAGGAAACTTAATCACTTATCATAGTCCTATTCCTGTTGAAATTTATAAGCATATAATAAACTGTTCTGTAGATAAAAATTACAATGTATATGCAATATTATTAGCTGCAATGAACCTGGTAATGTCTAAATTACAGAACGAAAAGGAAGTTGTAGTAAGATGTCCTGTTGCTTGCAGACAAAATATTGATGTTAATAAAATAATCGGATTCATTGCAAATGAGATATTTCTTCCCGGAAATATAGATGATACATATACGGGAGCCACATATTTGGAAACAGTTAGTCTTGATTTTACTGAAGCGATGAATTATCAAATGTACCCAAGTTTACTTCTTGCCAATGATCTTGGGATACCCTATGAAAATTTAAAAGATGATATGGCAATCTTAACTTTAAACCATCACAAATACAAATCAGAGTATAAAGGGCTATACAATATAAATCCTAAAAATAGAACAACACAATTAAGTGAAGAAATTAAAAACATTCTTTGTTTATGCCATGAATATAAGAATGGAATTGTTATTGAATGGAGTTTTTGTGAAAATATTCATACCAAAGAAAAAATGATAATAGTTGAAGAAATGTTTTTTTATTTTCTTAATCAACTATTGAATAATCCCGATGAAAAAATAAATAATTATTTAAACAAATATTCTAATTGCAATTTAGAATTGATTTTTAATAAATAATCCTAAATTAAAATACCTAATTAGTATGGAAAATAATAAATTATGTGTCAATCTTATTCACTGTGGTAATAGAAGTCTAGTAAATCCTAAAGACCAAGAGCAAAAAAATATATTTTTTATGCCGATGGGAATGTTACCGCTAGCTTCTGTTTTAAAAGAAGACAATATCAATATCGAGATTATACATTCAGACCTTGAATTTGGTAAGGAGTTGAACGAAATATTTGATTTTGAACATCTTGATGCGATAGGTTTTGATTTACACTGGGTAAATGAAAGTTTAAGCGTGCTTGAAACGGCTAAAACATTAAAATCAATTAAACCAGAACTATTCTGTTTTCTTGGAGGATATTCTGCAAGCCTTTTTTCTGAAGAACTAGTAAGCGAACATAGTTATATAGATGCAGTTATTAAAGGAGATGGAGAAGTTCCAATTAGGGAACTTTGTAAAGTTCTTTTCGAAACAAAATTGAAATACGGAGAACTTAAAAAAGATATTCTGGATAATAAGTTAAAACAAGTGTCAAATATAACCTGGTGTAATGCAGATGGCGATGTAGTTAATTTGCCTATAACTTATTCAGGTTCTGTTGATATAATGAATAACCTTAATTTTACTGAATTTAATTTACTTAGAAATTGGGAATATTATAGAAGTGCTTCAACGTTTTTGTCACATTTTCAACCTGCAAGCAGTGAACCAATGTTTTTGCTTGAAGTTGGTCGAGGATGTCAGTATTGGTGTACCTTTTGTGGTGGAAATACATTAGCTCAAAAGAAAATTAGTAATAGAGGAAGAACTAAATTCAGATCACATCAATCCGTTTTAAAGTCAATAACAGAAGCTTATAATATGGGCTTTAAAACTTTTTATTCTTGCTTGGAAGATGAAAATAGTGATGATTGGTATATTGATTTGTTAAATTATATCAATAAGGAAAAAATTGATATAAATTATGTATATGGTTGTTGGAGATTACCTTCGGAAGGATTGGTTGATGCTTTGTCAAGGAGTTGTAAACAAGTTATTTTTGAGATATCTCCTGAATCAGGTGTTGAAGAACTACGATACAATAATAAAGATAAAAGAATTTCATATTCAAATAAGGAATTGACTGATTTTCTTGATTATATAAAATCTAAATCTAATGTTAAACTTCAGTTGTTCTTTGGATATTATTGTGTTGGAGAAACTAAAGAGACAATTATTGAGACTCTTAAATTTATAGTTGATCTTATAGCTAATTATCGTGGTTATATTGAAGTTGCATATGATAATTTTTCTACAGATCCAGGATCACTAATCTTCTTTAATCCTGAAAGCTATAATATGGATATAAAGGTTAGAAGCTTAAATGATTATTTAGACCATATAGAACATAAATATATTGAAAATAAAGGGCAAGCTGCTGATATGACTTTGTTTAAACCTAAATATATTAGCGAAGAAGAAGATACTTTAATAAAGCACATTGTAACGCTGTTTAACAAAATATTCTCCTCATATAAAAATACAATGTATTATTACATTCTAATTAAGGAACTGGATGTTAATATATTATTGTTAATAATAGAAGAGCTAGCAGCAGAAATAGATCCATACAAACATGATGCGCTTGATGAATTAAGAATTAAATTGGAAAAACGTTTTAAGAAGTATAAAATACTTGATGATAAGCTTTTCTCGATACTCGAAGCAGAATATCAAAATCAGAAAAAGCAGATGCATATATCGAAACCAACTACTGCATTATCTTTTAATTCTGAAATAGATGATCTATATACAGAATACATAGAGGATGATTGGGGAAATTCTTTAGGAACATTTTTGGAACAAGAACTAAATTCATTTTAAAAATATAATTCTAACAAATATGATTAAAAGTTATTTTAAGCTGGCTACAAGGAATATATTCCAGAATTCCTTTTTTATATTAATAAATATAGTTGGATTAGCCATTGCTATGGCAATTGCTATAACTGCGTATGTTAGTTGTAAATTTCACTGGGATTGGGATACAAGTCACAGCAAATCGGATGAAATTTATAAAATTAATGTAACTCATAATGTTCAGGGATACCAGCAGGAACATTCAATTACACCATTAACCCTCGCACATAAAATAAAAAATAATATTACCGGTGTTGATAATGTTATCAGATTTCAAAGTAATTTATCCTTATTTAAAGTGCAAAATGAACTGTTTTCACAACCTATTGGCTATGTTGATGAGAATTTTCTTGATGTATTTGATTTTCATTTAAGAGATGGAGACAAAAACGCGCTATATGAAAAAGGAGGGATACTAATCTCAGAGAAAATGGCAAACCTAACATTTGGAAATAAAAATCCAATTGGTGAAGTCATAATATTAGTCGAAAACGATAAAAAGTATCCTCTTACTGTTAGAGGTATATTAGAAAACATTCCTCTAAATTCTAGTTTTAATTTTGAAGCATTAATTAGTATTGAAGATTATTTTGATATTTGGGATATTGATATGACCAGCTGGAACTATTTTACCGCTGCTACTTTTTTACAAGTAAAAAATCCCGAAAGGCTTACCTATATTGAAAAACATTTAAATAACTACATAAATGAGCAAAATGAAGGTTATAAGGACTGGAAAATATCAGGATTTTATACTGAGCCTTTTAAAAATATTGCAAAAACCGGTAGATATATACAAAGTAACTATTTAAAAGTTAGTTTTTCGCCAGCCGCTATAGTAGTGTCTATAACAATGAGTATTTTTATTCTTTTGATTGCTTGTTTTAATTTCGTAAATACCTCTATATCAATACTAGGTAAAAGAATCAAAGAGATCGGGATTAGGAAGATTTTCGGAGGCCATAGAAAAGAGATTATTTTTCATTTCTTTTTAGAGAATTTTATAATTTGCGGTTTGTCTTTGTTATTAGGTTTAATTTTTACACACTATCTACTACCACTTTACGAATCAATTATCACTGAAGGTGCAATTAATTTTACATTAACATTTAATGATAATGCTCCTTTATGGATTTTCTTGTTTTTGTTAATATTATTTACTTCAATAATTGCTGGTATTTACCCTGTACTACATGTTAGTAAGTACAGCCCTGTTAATATATTCGATAGTAGATACAAACTTAGTACGAAAAAGGCAGTTTCGAATATACTTTTAACAGTCCAGTTTATATTATCAATAATTAGTATCATTATTGGTAGTATATTTCTTCAAAACGCATACTTTCAAGATAATTTTGATTTAGGTTATAATGATAAAGACTTGGTAGTCGTTAACCTTAATAACTCAAATAACTTTAATTTATTAAAGAATGAAATTGTCAGTAATAATGATGTCATAAGCTTTTCTGGAAGCAAACAACACATTGGATACAATGCCCCATCTTTTGTTATTACTTACTTAAATCAAAAAAATGAGGTTGATGTATATGAAGTTGGAGAAAATTATCTCGAAACTATGGGAATTCAGTTGTTAAAAGGAAGAACATTTACTGAATCTAATAGAAATTCTGATATAAAGGAAAATGCAATTATTGTAAATGAAAAGTTTATTAGAGACTTTGGACTAACTGATGTTATTAATAATAGAGTTTACATGAATGACTCCATTCAGATGAACATCATTGGAGTGATTAAAAATGTTTATATTAATGGAACAGCTACTCTTTTAAGGCCTGTTGCTTTTAAAATTATTGATGAAAATCAATATAGATACTTAGTGGTTAGGTCTGTTGATGGTACTATTAACCATTATTTAAAAGAAAAATGGTCTTTTATTGAACCTGATATATTATATACTTCTTCTTACCAGGAAGATATTGCATTAAACCAAAAAAGACTCAATAATAGTTTGGTGAAAATGTTCATGTTTTTTGCTCTTATTGCATTAATTCTTTCACTTATTGGACTATATGCACAGGTGTCGTTAACTTGTCTGCGTAGGACAAAAGAATTAGGTATAAGAACTGTACTGGGAGCAACAGTAATAAATAATATTTTAGTTATAAATAAGAATTTTATTCGAATCCTTGTTATTTCAGCTATTGCAGGATGCATTTTAGGTTATTTATTAGGCATTTCAATAATTGAAAGTATATTTACCTATTATACACAAATTAATTTATTAACTTTTATTTTACCTGTATTTTTTATTTTTATTCTGGCTGGAATTACTGTAAGCGGTAAAGTTTATGTTACAGCTAGTAAGAATCCTGTACATTCATTGAGATATGAATAAACATAATATTCTTAGTAGACTAAAATACTATATTAAAAATAAATTTAACCGAAAATTGAGATTATTATGAAAACCTTAATAATAAAGAGCTTGCTGATTATCTTATTTGTCAATCAAATTTATGCAAGAAAGGTTCAAGGATATAATGAAAAAATTCCCGAAAATGTAGATAGTATCTGCAATAAAATATATAATAAAGCGGATATCCCAGGTTTAAGTTTAATACTTGTGACCGGGAATGAAATTGCAATTAAAAACTGGGGGTATACTGATTTAAAATCAGAGGCAAAAGTTACATCAAAAACATTGTTTGAACTGGGATCAACATCTAAAGCATTTACCGCACTGGCAATTCTGAATTTAGAGAAACAAGATCTTATAAATTTGAATGATAATATTTCCAAGTATTTACCTTGGTTTAATGCATATTATGAAAAAAGTAAAACTGATATTACAATTAATCAACTTTTACGCCATACATCAGGAATTCCTTGGAAAGCGATGACACATATACCACAAGGCGATAAAGATAATTTATTAGATAGTACAATTCGTATTATTAATAACATAGAACTTAATAATATACCTGGAAGTAAGTATGAATACTCAAATATAAATTATGATATTTTAGGCTTGATTATTGAAAAACTTACGAAACTTTCATTTGAAAAATATGTCGAAGATAGTTTATTCATGCAGTTAGGTTTAAAATATACCTCTGTTGGTAAACCAATTAATGATAGTCTTTCTGATGGGTTTAAGATTAGCTTCTTTAATCCCAGGAAATATAATGCTCCACGATTTAAAGGTAATAATCCGGCAGGCTATGTTATTTCTAATGCCGAAGATATCGCAAAATGGTTACGGCTTCAACTTGCATTAGACTCTTGTATTTTTGAAAACCTTATTGAAAAATCTCATCAACCTGATTTTACTGTAAATCCAAGAGGATTAATTTCTTATGGTTATGGATGGGAGGTGGAACCTTATGGTGACAAGAAGGTATTTCATAGTGGTTTAAATCCAAACTTTTCATCATATATTGGTTTAATCCCTAATAAGAGTATTGGTATCGCAATTTTGGCTAATTCGAATAGTTCCTATACGGCATATCTAGGTGACATTTTATTAAGTCAGCTTAATAATGAAGACATAAAAGAAATATCAGAACCAGATTATTCTATTGATAAGGTCTTTTCATTAATTACCTTTATTGTAGCTGTTTTTATTATTGGTATTATATCACTTCTAATATGGATGTTAAACGGAGTATTTCGAAAACAAAGAAAATTTGCTACTTTTAGTTTTAGGTATCTTCTAAGAATCCTTGGAAGTGCTATTCTTACTTTACCATTTATATATGGAATTTACTTATTACCAGAAGCTCTAATGGGATTAACATGGGAAACTACATTAGTATGGGCTCCTAACAGTTATTACTGGGCATGTCTACTATTTTTAATGGCTGTATTTGGTATTTGGGGATTAAATGTTATTTCTATTATGATACCAACTAAAAACCAATATTACAGATCATTACCTATGATTAGTATTCTTAGTATTATGTCAGGATTAGCTAATATGATTATTATTTTATTGTTAATTAACGCAATTGGTAATGAAACTAAAACAATATATATATTATATTATTTTGGATTAGCACTGATATTTTATATTGCAAGTAGAAAAATTGTTCAAACAAAACTTATTAAGATTTCGCAGTTGATTGTTTATGATCTAAGAATGACACTGATACGCAAAGTCTTCTTGTCGACATTCCAGAAATTTGAAAAGATTGATAATGGAAGAGTGTATGCAACTTTAAATCAAGACACTGCAACAATATCAAATTCTGTTAATATATTAATTGGTTTGATCTCCAATTTGATTACAATCGTTGGTGTTTTTATTTATTTGGGTTCGATATCATTAGTAGCAACAGGTTTTATATTAGGCATAATACTGCTTGTTGCTGCAATATATTTCTTTGTAAGTAGTAAAACTAATATTCTTTTTGAGCAGGCTCGCGATACTGCCAATAAGTTCTCAGGCTTAATTGATGGTCTCTTATATGGTTTTAAAGAACTAAGTTTATCGGGATTAAAGAAAAAAGAATATACCGATGAAGTTGAGGTATCTTGTTCTGAATTAAAGAATAAAACCGGATTAGCATTAATTAAATTCGTTAATGCATTCTTGGTAGGCGAAGCTCTACTTATTATGGTTTTAGGGACAATCGGATTTATTATCCCTTTTCTTTTTCCAAAGATACCTAATTATAAACTACTTACTTTTATAATGATTGTTTTATATTTAATTGGACCAATTAATGGAGTTCTTAATTCAATTCCAAACATAGTTCAAATTAAAATTTCGTGGAATAGGATTAAAGGATTTATTAATGAAATAAAACCAGATTTAAATATAAAAGAAATCTTTACACTTAGAAAAGAAAAAGTAAATGTTGATAAGTTATTAGTTAAAGATTTAGTTTTTGAATATCAGAATAATAGCGAAGATAGAAATTTTAAAATCGGACCGATCAATTTAAATATTGAAAAGGGAGAAATTGTATTTATAATAGGTGGTAACGGAAGCGGTAAAACAACATTAGCAAATCTTTTAACTGGACTATATACTTTTGATCAAGGATCTATCGAAATTAACGGTGTCAAGACCAAGAGTAATGACTTAGGTAATTATTACTCAACAATCTTTAGCAATAATCATATTTTTAAAAAATTATATGGTATAGATGTATCCTCAAAAAAGAAGGAAATAGAATATCTCCTAAAAACTTTTAGGTTGGATGAAAAGGTTGGTATTGATAATGATTCATTTACAACAATTGAATTGTCTAATGGACAACGAAAGCGATTATCATTAATGAAAACCTTTTTAGAAGATTCTCAAATCTATTTATTTGATGAATGGGCAGCTGACCAAGATCCGGAATATAAGAGAATTTTCTATAATGAGATTCTTCCAGAAATGAAGGCTAATGGAAAGATTGTGATAGCAATAACTCATGACGATAATTACTTTAATGTAGCAGATAGAATTATTAAAATGGATGGTGGAAAGATTGTGGATGAATACAGTCATGAAATCTCTGATAAAGTACAAATTGAATTAAACTAAATTGTTGCCTTAAGCAAAATAAGGATAAAAATGAGTGACATTAAACCCATATTTTTATTTGCTGATAGTCAATTACTGTTTTATAAATTAGACCAGAATCTCTTTTTGGAGAAAATTAAGAAATTAATATTAAATGACTCTAAGAAGGTAAATGATATAAAAGCAGCATATATTGGAGCCTCTAATGGTAATAATCCTATATTTTATGACATTTTTAAAGCTGCTATGAAGCAAATTGATATAAATCATTGTTGTATGATTTGTTCAGGCTCATCTGAGGATGAGAAAGAATTCATGGAAAAAGCGGATATTATTTTACTTTCTGGAGGTGATATAAAAAAAGGTTGGGATACAATTCAAAAAAACCATTGGGACAAGATAATTTTTAATAGATATAAGGAAGGTGCAGTTATAATAGGAATCTCTGCAGGAGCAATTCAGCTAGGATTAAAGTTGTATTATGACGAAACAGAAAATGTTAGTTTTTCTAATATGTTAGGTATAGTTCCTTATATAATTTCTGTTCATGAAGAAGATAATTGGGAAAAGTTTAAAAATCAATTGCGTGCAGAAAGTTCTGATATTGAGGGGTTTGGTATCCCTTTTGGAGGAGGAATAGCTTATTTCCCCGATAAATCAATAAAGTCAGTAGCAAAACCTTGTTTCCAAATAATAAAACGAAATCAAAAAGTACATTGTAAAATTCTTAAGAATATCTATTAAATTAAAAATTAATGAGTGTTTATGCTATAAGTGACTTGCATTTAGCAAATTCAGTAAACAGAAATGCTCTTGAAAAATTACCTGAATACCCAGGTGATTGGCTAATTTTAGCTGGTGATATTGGTGAAACAGAAGAGTATTTGAAATTTGCAATTTCAATATTAAAAAAAAAATTTGATAAAATTATATGGACTCCTGGAAATCATGATTTATGGACGTTCCCTCTTAAAGAAGATGGACTTAAAGGAGTTGAAAAATACAATTCTTTGGTGTCAATATGTCAGGAAAATGGCATTACAACACCCGAAGATGAGTACATAATATATAAAAATGATTTGAAAGATTATTGTCTTGTACCAACTTTAGTGTTGTACGATCATAGTTTTAAACCTAGCCATGTAAAAAGAGGAAAGGAAAAAGAATGGGCAGCAGAATCAGGTATAATATGTGCTGATGAGGCTTTATTAAAAGTAGATCCCTTTAATTCTATATCTGATTGGTGTCATAGAAGGTATAAATATACTAATGGAAGACTTAAATTAATACCAAAGGATAAATCAATTATTCTTATTAATCATTACCCATTATTACAACAGTTAGGAAAAATATATACTTTTCCCAGATTTTCAATTTGGTGTGGTACAACATTAACTGAGAAATGGTTGGATGATTTTAATATAGAAATAGTTGTATATGGACACTTACATATTCGATCAACAAAAACAATTAATGGCATTCGGCACGAAGAAGTTTCTTTGGGTTACCCGCGTGATTGGGATCTGAATAGAAATATATCATATTATCTTAGAAAAATAGTTTAAGAGTCTTATCTCAATAATGTTATAATGATAAAATATCACGGGTCTTAAGAGTTATTTGATGGCATAGAAGTTGAAAGTCATAGTCTAACTAAACGTTAGAGTTATATGGAACTTTTAAAGTCTGATTATTTTGTTGAAGCATGAAAATTGTAAAAATTTATATCAAGAGCAAATACCAAAAACAATCAAATATTTATTAATTCAAAAAATTAAATTACTATGGTACAAATAGGAAATGTTCCGGAAATTAAAGCAGTAAAAAAACATTTAGACGAATTAAAAGAAAAAGGTCTTATAGCAAATTGGGAATTACCTTATGAAAATATTTTAACACGCCTCACAGCTGCTATATTCTTTTTAACACCTTCAGACAATTCTCAATTAGATGAGATATGGAAAGAGTTGGAAACTCATAAAATGCTTCAGTACAGGTTAAATGAAGATAAGAAATTATCTGAGTTAGACTGGAGAGTGGAGTTTAATAAAGGTTTTGAATTATAACTATTATAGTATGTAAAATAAAATTGTAAAAAATGGAAAAACAATTAAACGAATTAGTAGAAAGATTAACAAAAGAACATTTAATTGAATGTGTTCGCCCTGAAAAAAAAGCATCTGCATTGAAAGAATGTATTGACAGAGATTATGTTCATGTTATGTTTAAAGAAACGGGAACTGAACTGGGAATTCAATTAGATCGCAGATATTGTAAATTTGAAGAGGCAGATTTTGAAAATGCAAAGGGGAAAGTCTATTTAGTAGGAGGTTTAACCTTAAACTATGATAAGGTAAAATGTGTGGCAGAAGTAGATTTGTCAACTTGCGAGGGTAAAGGTTATCTGGAACCAGTTAGCGATGACTATTATAAAGAGATGATGTCTCAGAGTGATAAATAGATTATAATAATAACAATTAAAATTTAATTCAATGAATCCAATATTTAACGAAAGAGTTGTTAAACAAGAAGTTTATCATAAAGATTATAATTTAGATAAAAAAGATAATATTGATGAATTACCAGAAGAACCAGCTGTGTTTGGTATTTTTGGTATTATTCATGAGACACCAATACATCCTAGGTTTATTACTTCAACTGATAATTTAAGAAAAGCTGTTCGAAATGTGTTTGAAAATCCTGAGGGAGAAGGTTTGAAGAAGTTCATGCAAGGCCCTTGGATTCAAATGTTGTGCTTCGAATTAATTCCGAATACAAACGATCAGGAAAGAAAAAAAATAGAAAAAGCATGGAAAAATGAATATAAACCTGGAGTTAATGAAGATGGCGAATATCCTGAATACAATTACGAATGGCCCTATGATGATGATGGAAATATGAAATCAGAATACGCTAATCCACCAAAAGCGAAAGTATAGTTTTAAAAAAGAGGCTGTCCAAAAAGTAAAAGGACAGCCTTTAAATTTTGTTGTCCCCTTAAAAATTACGATCTTAAGGGTGCTAATGACAACAAGATCAAAGATA
>JANQHE010000006.1 GCA_028282785.1 Bacteroidales bacterium
GCAAATTTCAATCCCTTCTCGAATTCTTTTTACAGCCAAAGGGTATTCTGCCCTTATGTAAAAAATACCTTCTGTTGCACCAACTGCATAACTTGCAATTATTAAGCCCTCGATTATTCTAAATGGGTATGATTCCAGCAACATCCTGTCCATAAAAGCACCAGGGTCGCCTTCATCTCCATTACAGATAATATATTTTGTTTCCGATTCATTATCTTTTACCAGCTGCCATTTTTGGCCAGATAAGAAACCTCCACCACCACGCCCTTTTAGGCCACTATTCTTAATTTCATCAATTACAGCTTGAGGAGGCATATCATTCAAACATTTACGAAGGGCTTCAAAGCCACCAAGCCTTTTATATTCCTCAATATCGAAAGGTTTTAATTCTCCTCGGTATTCTGTTGCAATATTTATTTGCCCGTCCAGGAATTGAGAAATTGGAGTATCAACTTCATCTTGAGTATATTTCTTGGTTAGTTTCGGAATGTTTTCAAAAACAAAGCTATCAACAAAATAGTTAAACTTGCTTTTAAATTTATCGATGAAACTGGTGGGTTGAAAGTGGTTTAAAACTATATCCCGTACTTCCTCTGAGTTGATTTTTGTATAAAATGAAGGTGTTTCGTCTGGTTTATGTATTTCAAGCATAGGTACCTGGTTGCAAACACCAACACAGCCAACCTGTTTAACATCAACCTTTATGTGGTTTCTATCTAAAGTTCGCTCTAATTCCTCCTTTATGTCTGAACTTCCACTTGCAATGCAACAAGAGCCCAGCCCAATTCTTATTTCGCCCTGGGTTTTTTCATCAACGGCAAGTTTTGAGTTTCTCTGAGATTTTGGTTTGTCTTTATTCTCCAGGTAATCTTTTATAACTTCGGAAACTTTCTCTGGAGTTACATGTCCGTAAGTGGTTTCATTGATTTGAACAACAGGGGCAAGTGTACAACAACCTAAACATGCTATTTTTTCTACTGTAAAGACACCATCATTGTCGGTATCCTCAATGCCCTCAATATTTAATTCCCTTTTAAAAGCATCATAAACCAACATTGCGCCTTTTACATGGCAGGCTGTGCCCACACAAACTTTTATAATGTGTTCACCAACTGGTTTATGCCTAAACTGGGAATAAAATGTTGATATTCCATAAATCTTTGAAGGTGTGATATCCGTTGTATCACAAACTCGCTGAAGAGCTTCTTCGGGCAGGTAATTAAAATTGTCCTGAATTGCCTGAAGAATTGGAATAACCATATCAACGGTTTTTCCTTTTTCTTCAATTATATTATCAACTATCTGTATTAATTCGCTGTTCATTTTTATTATTCTTTGCGCTCCTGCAATTTATTTTTTATTAACCGCAGAGACGGTAAGGCGCTAAGTTTTAAAAACCATTTACAAATCGTTTAAATCCATTTTTTAATAATGGTACATTGAAATTTATTAAAAATCCTAATCTTTTATCTGCAAGTTTTAAATAAGATATAATTTGAGCTTCATGTACTGGTAATAAAACTTCAACTGCTTTTATTTCAATAATTATCTCTTTTTCAATTAAAAGGTCAATTCTAAAATCTTTGTTTAATTCATACCCTCTATAGTGTAATGGTAGAAAGACTTGTTGTTCTGTTTTTATTCCTCTTAAGCCCATCTCTTTTTGTAAACACATTTCATAAACTGATTCTAACAAACCTGGGCCCATTTCCTTATGAACTTGGATTGATGCATCTAATATTTCTTTCGATAACTTATTATATCGTTCTTTGTTCATTTTTAATTATTTATATTCACCGCAGACCTGCCTGTCATGCCTACGGCAGATAAATCGGCAGACATCGGCACAAAGGCACTAAGCACTCTTATATTTTCAATTCTTTGCGGCTCAGCGCCTTTGCGGTTATTTTTTTCACTTCCCAATGCAATACAAATTTTTATCTGTACGGATATATATTCTGCCATCTGCAAATCCCGGTGTACTAACAACGCCTTCACCCAGGCTGGCTTTTCCAATAGAAACATATTCCTTGTCTGGTTTGAAAATGTGCGTTACACCCTTTTTATCTATAAGGTAAATTTTATTGTCAACCAGAATAGGAGATGAGTAAAAACCTTCCTGAAACTCCTGTTCCCATAAAAGCTCTCCGGTTTTTGCATCGTGGCATACAACAACACCATAACTAGTGGCAAGAAATAAATATTTATCTGTAGCAACCGGGCTGGGAACATCAGATAAATAATCATATTGTTCCCAAAGTTTTTCAGGCTGTGCACCGGCTTTTATAGCTACCAGGCTCGCATATTCGTTTGTTGCAAAAACAATTCCATCAGCATAAGCAACGGATGGCCCGATTTCTCCAAATAAACAATCAATTCTCCATAATTCTTTCCCTGTTTTAGCGTCATATGAGGCTAAAAATGGGTCGGTTAATAGTAAAATTTCTACTCCATTATTCGTTTGTACTAAAACTGGTGATGCCCATGAAATTTTACCATTTCTTTCTGTTGTCCATATTGCTTCTCCGGTATTTACAGATAATGCCATAACTTTTGAAGCGGACCTGTGGTCATATTGTATTATTAATTTATCTTCATAAATATATAGTGAAGATGAATAGCCATAGTGATTTTCGGGAACTCCCAAATTTTTAGCCCATACTCGTTTTCCATTCATGTCTAATGCAATAACATCACCTGTGGAGTAAATTGCAAAAACCTTTTTTCCATCAGTTGTAACGGTTGGTGCAGAGTGCCCCGTGTCTCCAGTTACCGCGGGAGCTGTTGTTGGCGATCCCGGAATATTGTCAGCAACAGCTGTCCAAATTAAGTTGCCGGTATTTGCATCATAACAATAAACTTCTTGTTTGTTGGCAATAGCACCTGATAAAAATACTTTATTGCCCCAGATAACAGGCGAGTTATAACCTTGCAACGGGATTGAAGCTTTCCATAAAATATTGTTGCCACTTGGCCCATCCCAACTTTCAGGGATATTCTTTTGGTAAGCAATGCCATTTCCTCCGGGCCCTCTGAAAGATGGAAAATTAGCTTTCATCTCGGCTGTCGGGTATATATCTTTAATTTCCTGAACATTTGTTTCAATTTCTTCGGTTTGTGGCTCTTCAACCGCCTCTTGTACATTATCCACTTCCTCCGATTCTTCCTGTACTATAGGATTCGCAGTTTCCTGTTCAACCGCGGGTACCTTAGTTGTTAGTTCTTCATTACCTGAGTTTTCTGCAATAATTGCCTGGTTAAAAGTTTCTTCCAATTTATTGTGTGATAAAAATGCAAAAAGCAATGCAAGCACAACAATTCCAGCCCCACCAATTGACACCCATTTTCTGGCAGTTTTTTGTATAAACAGGTTATTTTCATCTTTATCTCCAACTTCAGGAGTTATTTTTTTTGCTGAATTCATTAATTGAATGGAAATAACAAATATAATAACTCCAATAAGCAAAAAATATCCGCCAGTGCGAATTTGCCATTGGTTTGTAAAATATGCTTTGCGAGCTAACAGGTCAATTTCTCGTATTTCTTCCCTTAAGGCTTCATCATTTGGGTTTTGGTTAAGCCTTTCAACCAAATTGTTAATTATTTCAGTATTTACCGGGTCAATCCGGTTAATCTGAAAGTAATTAGCTATAATTAGAAAACATATTATAAATGAAAATATAGCAGCAACATACGAAATTGCTTTCCATAATTGTACATTCGCTATAATCAACTTTCTGATTTTTTCCATTCTATATCGATTTATTTAATTCAATTTTATTTTCGGGCAAAACCGGGCAGTAATCCACGCACCTTGCACAACTTAAACATGAACCTTTATTAGGGGTGTAATCTTCTTTATACCTGAAAATTGTTAAGCTTACAAGTGTTAATCCAAATACAAGCCCAATAAACCCGCCAAGCATCCAACCTCCATAATAAAATTGTTTGGTGATTTTTGCTGCTTCTGTATATAATTCAGTTTTGGTTTGCCCCGATGCTTTAAAAGCTGTTATTTCAAAAGCTTCTTTTTCTGTCTCGCCAAAGTTTGTTTCGTTTATTAATTCATTGGCTAACCTTACTTTTGAGTTTGCCGATGCTAAATTCTCGTGAAACTGAGAACCTGTAAATCCTCCAATCAATATTAATACTGGTATTATTATGGTATACATTAAAAACCTTCTAACCGCGATTGGGCGTTCTTCTTTTTCTTTTAATAATACAGGTTTATCGATTGCCTCAAAAGGGCAGGAGTTTTCACATAACCTGCATTGAATGCACTCAGTAGGAGTAATAGTTAAATGTTTTTTTGAAAACCTGCTAACTAAATTTAGTAAAGCCCCATAAGGGCATAAAAACCTGCAGTAGGGGCGGGCTATAAAAACGCCAATTAAAAGCATTATACCTCCAATGGCAAACATCATAAAAGTAGCATCGAGCCTAAAAAATCCAATAAAAGGGTCGTAACGGCAAATAACAAAATCGGTACTCGTTGCTGCGTATAATATGGCTAAACCAAGATAAATAAATGGGATTATACCTAACACTTTTTCGAGCCATGTTTTTATTGGTAACGGGCGCAAAGCAAAAATATCCTGTATTGTTCCTAACGGGCAAACTCCTGCACAGAACGTCCTTCCAAAGAATAATGTATAAACAATGGGTAAAACAAAAAATGCAGTAACTGTTATGGGAATGCTATATTCCGGGTTAAATAGTGCTAATGTGACATTTTGCAGTGAACCAACAGAACATACACAGCCTTCCCTGAAAAATCCAAAATACAATACGGCAAATACCGACATCCAGAATACACCATTTCTGGACCTTTTTTTAAGAACCAACCAGGTAACAACAGTTAAAGCTGCCGCTAAAACAAATACATCTAATACAGCTAATGCATGAGACCTTGGATCAGGCGTAATTGTTGGTGGCTGGGTATGCCCGGATTCAAATTCAGGTTTTGGAAAGCGCTGAACAGCAAATGAATTATATATCTGTAGAGATATTATAGTAAGTAAAAATATGATTGCAATTTTCTTTTTCATTCAATTTTAGTTTTTAGCCTTCCTTTTTTTGTTCAAACCCAGCAAATAAATACGGATCGTCAATCGATACTCTTTGGTATGCATCAGCCGGGCAATCCCGTGCTATTGCACATTCATTGCAATTAACACAAAGCCTATGGTTTACCTGTAACTGAAGTGAACCATTTCCAAAAGCACCACACCCTTTAACACATTTAGCACA
Organism: Bacteroidales bacterium; assembly: GCA_028282785.1. GTDB lineage: Bacteria > Bacteroidota > Bacteroidia > Bacteroidales > UBA12077 > UBA12077. Next base: position 5,251 of record JANQHE010000006.1, read on the forward strand.
CCCGATACATAAATCCTCAATTATATGGTATTCAAAAAAAGGTTCTTCGATAAATTTTCGTTCAATTGCGCTTGTAGGGCATAATTGGTTTTCTGCTGCTGTAGTTAAGTTTTTAGATGATGGTCTAAAATACCCTCCGCATAAATCGCAATAACCACACATATCATAGACATGAAAGCATTTAACGGCAGAAGGCGTTAGGACGCAACTAGTGGCACACCTTCCACAATGAGTGCATTTTGAAGGGTCGAGCTGCCAAACATATTCTTTGGCCTGGGATTTTTTAAATAAGGAGCCTACAATTCCAATTAAACCAACAGCAATTGAAAACCTAAACCCTTTATCAATAAAATCTCGCCTATTTAATCCCGCCTTTCGGCCCTGCCTGTTTGGCAGACTGGCAGGCAGGCCTTTCTTTTTTTCCTTCTTTGCCATGGCTAAGCTGTTTTTTGCTTATTCCCAGCCTGCGAAAATCTTCGGCTGGCAAGCTTATTTCTTTTGAATATAATAGCTTCGGGCTGCTTGCAGGATTTTAATTCATTACAATTGTTACAAATGAAATCAAAATTACAAGGTTCAGTAACTTTTGCCCGTTTATGGATTAATACTCCTGTTATGGAGGCTAATCCAGCTAATATGGTTCCCCTGCCTATCGAAGCCAAAAACTTTCTTCTGTCCATATTATTTCATTTTAAAAATTCTAACAATCTTTTTTACAGGGTCCAGCACATATATCCTGTCTTTCGAATCAACTGCTAAGTCAATTCCTTGTGTGCCTTCCTCAAATAGGGATGGTGCAGCCACAACAGATTTAAAGTCACCATTTGGAGAATGAACCTTAACTCTTTCTATTCCTTTTTCACTAGTAACAAATGAACCATCCGATAATATAGCGATGTTTGAAGGGTTACAGCACCCACTAAAACCTTCTAATTGCATTGAAGTGCGCTCCCAGGATGAAATTAAATTCCCTTTTGCATCGTAGTTTTCAAAAGCATGCCTTCCCGGGTTTACAACCCATAATTTGCCGTAACTGTCAATTAACAAATCAAAATAAGGGCTTGGAATTATGAATCCAGGTATGCTTCTTATAGTATCTTTCTTGCCAATTTCATTAAGTAATTCTCCATTATGGTTGTAATGGTAAACAACTTTATTTCCAGCATCAGCAACAAAAACAGAATTATCATTTGATGCAATGCTAGTTATTACAACATCATAATTTAATGTTTCCCAAATAGCTTTTTGAACTCCTTCCTGTGAATAAACCTCAATGTGGTTAAGCATACCAAGAAGTATGCCACCGGTATTAGTTACATTTATACTGTAAGCCGTAGTATCTATATGGAATGAAGATATTTCAGTTAATGAATTATCATAAATAATTACCTTTTGTTTTCCGGCTAAATAGATATTATCATTCTTATCAATAGTAATTGCCAATAATTCTTCAATTTCCGGTTCGATTTGGCCAATTTCTTCATGGCTAATCAAATCAGGGTCAATAACTTTTAATTTATCAATATTGTACTCGTAAGGATTCTCCTGTGATTTATTTTTATTCTTATAAAAATCAAACCACATAATCGCTATTATTCCAATTAATAGAACAAGAGCAAAACCAACTATTACCTTTTGTTTCATCTTTTTAGATTTGAGTATTAAATATCAAGATAATATTTTTAATATTCTCTGCGTCTTTGTGTCTCTGCGGTGTGTTTTTTATTTAGGTTAATTTACCGCTAAGTCGCTAAGACGCTATGATTATTCTCTTTTTATATCTAAACAAACCATTGTTTTTGAATCTCTCATTAGCAAATAGCCATCAGCAATTGCAATTGGCCCCCAGGCATCCACGCCATCAATAATTTTTGCTTTATCAAGCAAAGTAAATTTTTCGGTACTAGCTTTTGCAATTGTTAATGTTCCATCGTCGTTAAGTATAAAGAATTTATCATCTGCAATTGTGTAAGGGCCTAATCCATAACGCTCATCTTTTCCACTTGTCCAAAGTATTGTTTGGCAATCGTTAGGGTCAACACAAACAAACTGGTTGCGCATTCCACCGGCATCTTTTGGCAATATAGAAAACATACGCCCCTGGTATAAAATGGGTGTTTGTTGTTCGCTAGCCACTCCTTCGATTGGTTTGTATTTTTGTAATATATCAACGGAATAATTACCAGCACTCTCTTTGACTTGAAATAGAATTGCACCTGCACCATAACCAGCAGTCATAAATATTTTACCGTTATCCATAACAAGTGGGGAAGGTGCTATAACAGTCGGGGCGAAATCAATGGTTTTCCATAGTACCTGCCCACGGTCAGCTCCCTCAGCTGAAATTCCGCATATTCCGCCAACTGCCACATAAACATACATTTTCTTACCATTTAATTCCATTGGCATAACTGATGAATGAGACATTTGCCAGTTATCTGGGTTTGGAGTTTCCCAAATTACCTCACCTGAGGCCAAGTCAACGGCTATCAATAAGGATGTTCCTCCCGGAGCAATTATTGCTACATCACCATCAATTATTGGGCACTGCCCGGTATACCAGAATGGAACTTCTGTGTTGTATTCTTTTACTAAATCAATGCCCCAAAGAAAATCGCCGGTATTTGGGTCAGTACACATTACATGGCACCTGGGCCCCATAGTAATTAAGTATTTATCATTTATTGCCGGAACTGTTCGCGACATTCCATGATTCCTTTTAATATGCACATTGTAAGAACGCCTCCATAATTCTTCGCCTGATTCTAATGAGAAACAACGTAATGCATCTCTCTTTTTAAATTCATTATAATCGAGAATATAAACTTTCCCGTTATAGATTACCGGAGCGGCATGGCCTTCGCCCAGTTCAACTTTCCAAACGATTTTAGGCCCGTCTCCCCAACTATCAATTAAAGGGATATTTTCTTTATTAATGTTATCAAAATCCTCTCCTCTAAACCTTGTCCATTTACCGGTAAGTGTACTATTAATCGATACATATTCATCAAATCGTTCGCCAATTATTACATTATCAGATGTTTCGCTTTTAGGAGGGCGGTTATCTAACCCTGGTATGCTTGCAGTTAAATCTTTTACCGGGTCGTTTGTAAACCACCATAAAAACGAAGAAACACTAATTAAAATAATAAATAATATTATAACCTTAATAAATCCCTGTTTTAACATGCTTCCCTTACAAATCGAGTATTATTATATATGTTGTAAATTTAGTTAATTATTGAATTTTCTTAATATTAAATGCCATTAAAGCATCCATATGCCTGATATATAAAATACCATTGTGTATAACCGGGTGTGACCAGTGTGGGCCTGTTCCTAGCGGGACTTTAAAAGAGCTAATTATTTCAAACTTTTCAGGATTTACATTTACCAATGCAATATATCCGGTTTTTTCCTCATAACAATATAACTTCCCGTCAGCTGATATTATGGAGCCCTTTGTTTTCCATTTGGTTTCATAATTGGCTTCTCCAGTATCCCAATTTATACAACACCAGTTTCCTTGCCCGTTATTAATCCAATTAGCTCCATAAATATGCCCATCAACCAAAACTACTCCACCATGGTGAACATCCAACACAGTATCAACCCATGCTAATGATACAGACTCCCAATTTTCATTAAGGTTTAACTTTACACTTTTATGGTTATACCCATTTGTTATGTATAAGCTATTTTCATAGTATAGTGGAGTATTAGTCTGGTTTTTTCTTCTTTCTCCGGCATAAGGCCGGTTATCAAATTTCCAAACTATTTTTCCATTGCCTGGAGAAACTCCAATAATATGGTTTGGCGTAACAGAAACAATCAATTGTTTATCGCCATCTTTTATTAGCAATGGAGATGAATAAGATGGATTTTCGTTTAAACTTTCAGATGACCAAATATTTTCTCCAGTGTTTTTATTTAAGGCAATCATATTGGTTTTGCCACCACCTGTTGTATAAATAAGCTTATCATCTAGTATTAAGAGTGATTCAGATATTCCCCACCTGCCAATAGTTCCATCGTATTTTTCAATTGCTTTTAAGTCCCATATAATTTCACCGGTAATGGCGTTTATACAAGCAATGTCGCCTTGCCCACTTGAAACATATGCTTTGCCTCCTTCAATAGTTGGTGTCGACCGGCTGTCAGGGTAACCTTTTGTCCTAGCTCTCCCATAAGGAGTTTGCCATTTAATTTTACCATCAAGGTTAACAGCAATTAGAACATCAAGTGTATCACTAATTCCTGTGAAATAGATGGTATTATTTGCAACAGAAACGGATGAATACCCTTTATGCAAGTTTTCAACGGACCATATTAGTTCCGGCCCTTTTTCAGGCCACTTATCTAATAAACCAACTTCGTTGAAAACTCCAGTCCTTCCTGGCCCTCGCCATTCAGCAAGTTCTTGCCCCAGTAAAACTTGACAAAATAAAATAGATATTAAGAACAACATACTTTTCATGAGCTATTTCGATTTAATATCAAAAGCCATTATCGCATCCATATGCCTGATATATAAAATACCGTCATTTATAACAGGATGCGACCAGTGAGGCCCTGAGCCCAAAGGCACCTTAAATGAACTAATTAATTCAAACTTCTCAGAATTTTGGTTTACTAAAGCTATATTTCCTTTTGATTCATCATAACAATATAGTTTTCCATCAGCAGCAATAATGGACCCTTTGGTTTCCCAATTTGCTGTATATTTTGTTTCACCAGTTTCCCAATCAATACAACACCAATCTCCCTTTCTATTATTAATCCAGTTAGAACCGTAAATATAGCCATCAACTAAAACGGCTCCACCATGGTGTACATCTAAGGTATTGTCGATCCATTTTACCTCAACTTTAGAAAGGTCTTTTGATAATTGGAACATAACGCCCACGTGGTCATACCCGCTTGTTACATAGATATTGTAGTCTTTATAAATTGGGTTATTCGTGTTGGTAAACGGGCCGCCTTCCCAAATTGCTACGGAAACTTCATTGCTGATAGAAGCATAATCTTTATGAAATAGTATTTCGCCGTTTTCAGCATCAACACCTATGAGGTTTGTAGCCAGCACATTAATTATTACCTTTTGATTATTGATCTCAGCTACAATAGGCGAAGCATATCCGGGTTTATCATTAAGCGGTTTGCTTTGCCAAATAGTTTTTCCGGTATTTTTATCTAGCGCAACCATAGTTGTTTTATTGCCACATGGCGTAAAAATAATTTTATCGCCAATGATTAAAGGAGATTCAGCTATTCCCCACTCACCAAAGTTGCCTTCGAATTTTTCGCTTGCATTAAATAACCATATTTTCTCACCCGTAATGGCATTAAAACATCCAATATCACCGGTACCACTGGTAACCCATACTTTTTCGCCTTCAACTGTTGGAGTACAACGGCTAGGAGGAAAGGATTGTGCCCAACCTTTACCGATTGGTACTTCCCACTTTTTATTACCATTATTATCTAAAGCAAATAAAACATCCATTTCATCTTTTAACCCGGTTGAATATATTAAACCATTCGCAACTGATACTGTAGAATAACCCTGAGGTAATTCTTCTGCTGACCATAACATTTCCGGGCCATCTTCCGGCCATTCTGACAGAAGGCCAATTTCATTGTAAATGCCATCTCTGTTTTCACCTCTCCACTGGCTTTGTTTTGTTGGATTATCAGTGCTAAATAAGGTTGATAAAAATATTATTGCGATTAAAAATATTTTTGTTGGAATCATGTTAATAATTGTTAAGTTTTTGAAATATTGTAAGCCATTAAAGCTTTCCCATGCCTTATATATAAAATACCATCGTTTATTACCGGGTGCATCCAATGTGGGCCGGTTCCTAATGGAATTTTAAAAGAGCTTATTATTTTAAATTCATTTGGGTTAGCTTCAACTAATGCCAAATTGCCCTTCATTTCGTCGTAGCAATATAACATGCCGTCGGCATAAATAATTGAACCTTTAGTTTCCCATTCCGCTTCATACATCTTTTTCCCGGTTTCCCAGTTTATGCAGCACCAGTTCCCTTCACGGTTGTTTAGCCAGTTTGACCCATAAATATACCCGTCAACTTCCACAACACCACCATGGTGTGTGTCAAGAATTGTATCTGTCCACAAATGTTCAATGCTAGAGCCATCTGAGCTTAGCTTAAACATAGCCCCAACATGGTTATACCCGCTTGTTACGTATAATTGGTTATTATTATAAACCGGTGTAACACAATTAATAATTGGTGCGTTTGGATGCCATACCGGAGTATTTATATCGTAATAACTATGGCTCCATTCCAGCTTTCCATTATCGGCATTAACACCAATGATATTACTTGCTGTAATATTTACAATAAGCTTTTTATCCGGATATTCGATAAGAATGGGAGAAACATAAGCCGTAGAGTCATGGATCGTTTCGCACACCCATTTTTCATCACCCGTTAGTTTATCGAATGCAACCATGGTTGACTTTTCACCAACCGGAGTTAGAATTACTTTATCATCAATTACTAGTGGTGATTCAGCTATACCCCAAAGTTCCAGGTGAGCTTCATATTTTTCTGCTGCATTAACTTTCCAAATAATATCTCCTGTTAATGCATTAATGCATGCAATATCGCCAAGCCCACTTGTTACATATAACCTATCTTCATCAATGGTTGGAGTACATCGAGCTTCAGGAAAAGATTGATTCCAGGTTCTTCCGTAGCTTGTCCTCCATATAATATTACCATTTAAATCCAATGCTATTACTTCATCAAGAGTGTCTTTAGTTCCTGTTAAATAAATTGAATTATGGGCAATAGATATTGATGAATTTCCCATAGATAATTCTTCGGTAGACCACAATAATTCCGGGCCATTTTCTGGCCATTCTTTTAATAGGTTGGTTTCCTGAAATTTACCATCTCTGTTATTTCCCCTCCATTGTTTTATTTCATTCGATGGCCTATTACATTGAGTAAAAAATGCAACAATTACAAGTGCAGTGATTTTTAATCTCATAGCTTTTCTAGTTGTTTGTTAACTTATTTTCCAATATTATAAACCATTAGTGATTCTCCATGGCGTACATATAACCTCTTATTCCCGATAACAAGGTGGGCCCAGTGTTGATTGCTTCCATAAGGCACCCGGAATTGCCCCTTAACTGCAAACTTGTTTTCTTTTGGTTCCAGCAATGCAATTTCTCCTGCCTCGCTGTAACAGTATAACATTCCATCTGAATAAATAATGTTTCCACTTTTAAATATATTGGCTGAATACAATGTTTTACCTGTATTCCAATCAATGCAACTCCATTTATTGCCCCTGTCAACAGAACCGTAAATACGCCCATTTGCAACTACAAAACTTCCGCTTTTATGGTCTATATCTGTATTTCTCCATAATTCTGTTACTTTTTTGCCATCATCGGATAATTTAAGCATAACTCCACCCTTACCATATCCACTAACAATATAAATTTGACCATTACGGTAAATTGGGGTATTAGCATGAACAGAATAACGGTTGGTTTGCGTATGTTTCCAAAGTAGTTCTCCTGTATTTACATCAAAACCCAGAATTGAGTTAGCAGTTTGTGTAACAAAAATATTTTTGCCTTTGTGGTTTATAACAGTTGGTGAGCAATAGGCACTTGTTTCGGCATTTCCCTTATTACTCCAAATCAATTCGCCCGTGTTTTTGTTTAGTGCAATTACATTATGTTCGTTTCCGCCTATTGTGCAAAATAGCTTGTTTTCATGAAAAGCTAAGTTTTCTGTTATTCCCCATTTTATATTAACGCCACCATACTTTTTCATAACATCAACTTTCCATATAATTTCACCATTATCTTTATTCATACAGTATATAACTCCATAGGCACTCATTAAATACAACTTATTATCAATTATTAGGGGAGTCGTCCTTACTCCATCCCAACTTTCAACCCATTCCTTGCCATATTCTGTTTTCCAGATTTGTTTTCCATTATGATCGAAAGCTATAACAAAACCTGTGCCTCCGATGGTTCCGGAAGTATATACTGCTTTTTCAGTTACAGCAGCAGATGCATGCCCTACACCAAGCCCATCATAATGCCAAATTAATTCGGGGCCATTTGAAGGCCATTCTTTCAATAAACCAGTTTCATTGTAGGTGCCATCACGGTTTTCGCCACGCCACTGGACAATATTTTGAGAAAAACAAAAAATAGATATGAATAATGCTACTAAAAGTGAACTAATTTTTTTCATAATTATAAGTTTAATTAAGGTACATAAAGAGTCTCAATTTACAGAAAATTATAAAGCCCTATCCATATTTAGATTGTTTTTTTACAGATACCTAAAAATAAATATCAATTCCAAATATTGAATAATACATGCGTTTAGAAGTTTAAATATAGTTAATGTACTATTTAGAATGATACTATATAGACATAATACTTTTAAGCGTAGATAGACTACACTTAATTATTGCTTAAAAGTAATTGTGTGGAAAAACTAATGAATTACTAGAAATAGGATTTTTCAGCTTTATTACTCTGGCCTTAAAGCCTACTTACCGGCAACGTAGGGGAATAAGTGTATGGGTTGATTTTAATTTAGGTACCTATCTTTTAAAGTGGAGTTATTTTACAAATAACACCAATGCAAACCACTTTTTGCTGTCGGTATATATTTTTTTGATTGTTAGATTAGTTGTTTTTTCAAAATCCTTAATTTGTTCAAAAGAAAATTTATGAGAATTTTCAGTGTGAATGTATTCTCCTTTTTTTATTGAGATACTGGAACTATGGAAAGGTGATTTAACTGAAATATCTTTTTTAGCTTTAAGATGCATTTCAATTCTTGATTCTGAGGTATTGAAAAAGGCATAATGTTCAAAATCATTCGGATCCCAATTGGTTTCAATGATTTCATTTACCGCATTTAATATATTTTTATTAAATTCTGCCGTAACACCTTGTTCATCATTATATGCATCATAAAGAATATGTATAGGCTTTACCAAATCCAAACCAAGTAAAAAAGTATCTCCCTGATTCATATTCTGACTTAAGTTTTTTAAGAAGGTATTTGCAACTTCAGCATTAAAATTCCCAAGGGTACTCCCTAAAAAACAGAACATTCTTTTACTTTCAGACGGTATTAGATCAATCTGATTAATGAAATCGGCAACTAACCCATTGATGGTTAATTCAGGAAACTTTTTCACCAATTCTTCGGCTGATTCCTGGATTGCTGATTGACTAACATCAACCGGTAAATAATTTATGGTTTCAATATTTTCCGGATTTATGGCTTTTAATAAAATACTGATCTTTGAACAATCACCGCTTCCTAACTCGACAATATCAACATATTTGAGGTCTTTCATCAATTCCGAAGCAATCTTTTTTAAAATACTTTTTTCTGTTCTGGTAGGGTAATATTCCGGTAATCTTGTAATTTCTTCAAATAGTTTTGAACCCTTATCGTCATAGAAGAACTTACTTGAAATTTGTTTTTGTTTGGAAGTTAATCCATCAATGATTTCTTTGCGAATATTATCAATACCTAAATCCCGTAAATGATTTGAAATTGTTATTTGATCAAGAATGGTTACTTCAGTTTCAGGGTAAGCCATAATGCCTATTTTTAATTATAACAACAAATAAAGTGTTTTGTTAAATATTTAGTTGTTTACTTTAGCTATCGCCTCCGGAATACCTTTCTCAAAAGGATTACTTTCATCGTTGCTCCATTCAAACCAACCACCATCGAAAACTGAAACTCTCGGCCATCCCATTAGCCATGCGTTGTAAAACGCTTCGCTACCACGCCATCCTGTTCCGCAATAAAATGCATTATGTTTATCAGGAGTTATTCCTACTTCATCCCAGATTTCTTTAAGCTCGTGAAATTCACGTGTGGTATGGTCCAGATTTCTGTAATTTTCCATGTGGTATGCATCCGATCCGCAATTTCCAAATACAGCACCCGGAATACGGCCTGTTTTTTCAATGTAATTATATCCGCTTACTTCACCAATGTATTCCGGCCAGCTACGAACGCATACCAAATTGGCATCATCGGATTTTATCATTTCCTTAGCTTTTGGGACATCAACAATTAGTTCGGGTTTCGAAGGAATATTTGCCCCAAAATTATCTGCCGGATTTTTTGGCTCATCAATTGTACTGATTTCGAAACCTGCATCTTTCCATGACTGAAAACCTCCATTTAGCACTCGCACATCTTTAACACCGGCATACATCATTATCATTGAATTTCTAATGGCTCCGATATGCCCGGCAGCACTACCGGGAAATTCATCAGTATTATCAGGCGACATATATTTACCATACATTATAACGGTTGTGTCTGAAGTTACTCCATGCTCCTCAAGAGCTTTTTTCAGTTCTTCAGCACTTCGACGATTCCAGGTCTCAGGTGCTTCCAATGCCAATGTATCCATATCGATGGCTCCGGGAATATGGCCGGTTAAGTATGCAACGCGATTGCGATAATGTGAATGAACAATGACAAACTTATCATTATTATATTCAGGCGGTGTTTTACCATCCAATAAATCTTTCACCCATTTTGCAGAAACAAGATTTTTGTATCGCGCAAGCTGCTCCATAGGATATTTTTCATTGGCAGACCATTCATCAATAAAATGATTATATATTTTTATATCCGAATAACCGGCTTTTTGGAATACATTTGCTACTTTTTCAGAATCTTCTAGCCGGTATGCATAAATAACTAATGAATTCTCTGGTACAATGTGTTTTGAGCGAACTATTTCAATCCAGTCAATATAATTACTCCACTTAATGGGTAAACTTTTAGCTCCTTTTATATGACCACCGCGTTTTTCATTTTGTTCTTTCCATCCATTGTATGAATTAACCGAACGGACATCAATAATTTTTAAGTTTTTGTTATTTAATAAGGAAAATAGTTCTTGTGTTGAGATTTCATTAAAGTTATGCATGCGATTTAATTTTTGAGATTTAATAGATTTTCTATGAAGTTACGATTTTAATGATCGCAATTCAATTAAATAAGTTTTAATTGTTTTTATAATCACTAAATAGTTCGGCAACCGTTTTATGTTTTCTTCCAACAACCTTTTCATAATTTGATTCCAGGTTGAATTCATTATTCCTGATTTTTTTATAAATACCCGCAATAACACTTCCCAAAAATTCACCGTTTATTTTTTGTTGAACTTTTAAATATTCTTCAGGCGTTAATGATTCATAAACCAGATTTGTGTCGAAATATTTATTAAAATATCCTGTAAGTTCTGTTTGTGTAATGGCTTCACCCACAAGATTGTATACCTTACCATTAAGTGAGTCGTTTTTTAGAAGTGAAACATATGCAATCGCAAGCTCGTCCCTTGATGTGTAGGAGCATTTACCATCACCAGCACAGTTGGAGATTTTACCATCCTTAACATAATTATCGAGATACTCGATATCCGGTTCAATATATAATCCGTTTCTGCCAATGGCATAATTCAATCCGCTATTTTTAATGTCTTCTTCAGTCTGACGGTTTGAATTTACAATAGCATCAAAAGTTGATTCACCTTTTTTGCCTATAATGCTTGTGTAAACAATTTTTTTTACACCTGCTTCTTTTGCAGCATTAATAACATTTTTGTGTTGTCCGATCCGTTTATCGGGAGCATCCATTCCTGAAACCAGAAGTACAGCATCTATTCCTTGAAAAGCATTAAGAAATCCATCTTTTTCATTGTAATCAGCCTTGAAAACCGCAATCTCCGGTTCTTTTACTTTTTCAGGAGTTCTGGCTGTTCCAGCAACATTTTTTTTCCCAAATTCTTCAATTGCCCTTTTTGCTATTGCAGATCCTAATTGTCCGCTTACTGATGTTATTGCTACTTTCATAATTTTATGTTTAAAATTAATACAATTATTTGCCAACATATTTTAAGTTCAGTTTTTCTTTTTCACTATTTTACCAGTTCGTCTTGCCTGTTGATAACTAACAGTGCCGATTTTGCGGGATTAATATGAAATTTTATATCTCTATTTTGATATGCATTCTTTACTGCTTAATACTGTCTCTTTTGCATATTTTATGTTGTAATTGAAAAACCGATTACAAAGAAACATTATCTGCAGAATGATGTTTAAATCAATATGATTTTATAATTGTCATTTTGAAAACTCAACACGAAATTGATGAGGTGTGACAGATGTTTGTTGCTTGAAAAACCGATTAAAATTTGCTGGTTCAGAAAAGTTTAAATTGTATGAAATTTCTGACACTGTAAGATCAGTGTAAAGAAGTTCTTTTTTTGCTTCAACAAGAATACGTGCTTTTATCAATTCGGAAGCAGAGCTACCAAAGGATTTAAGTTTCCGATTAAGGTAAGTTTTACTTATTCCAAGCATCTCCGTATAATTATTTACATGATGTTTTTCTTTAAAATTCCTGTCCAATAGTCTGATAAACTTCAGCACTTCAATATTTTCGAACAATTCACCTTTTATAGCGTGTTGATTTACATATTGCCGGTTAAGAATAATTAAGAGATAATATAAAATTGAACGCAATAAATGATCACTATCGTTTATCAGGTTATTTATTTCATGTTTAATTTCAAGAACTTTTTCCAAATACGAGTCGAATTCTTTTTCCTGTGCCTTTAAATGAAAAGGTGTTGTGTAATTATGAAAATAGTGGAAACGATAAACAAAAAAGTTATCATTAAAGAAGCGTTCGATAAATTCACCTTCGAACAAGATTACATAAGCATCGGTTTCTGTTTCGGCAAGCCACTCTCTACGTCTGTTGGGGGGAACGAACATAACTGTTCCCTTTTCATAGGGTATCTTAATATCATCAAGCAGGAATATGCCATTCCCTTTAATAATGAAGAAAATTTCATAAAATGATATAATAAATGGCCTACGATTAACTAAAAAATTTTTTGTTTCTGAAATTTTCAAACAATCAATCAGAAGTTCTTTTCCGTATTTGGTTTTATGGAAACTCAGTTCTTTCAAACCAGAATGATTTTATTTTCTTTATCCCATCTGATGATGATCAGAACCCAGAGAAACACTGAAACTCCCATTATAGTTAATAAAACAATTGGGGTAGCAATCATGATCAAACTCCATTTTACTGAAGCTCCAAAAAGAGAATATTTAGTTGGTCGTTGTTTTTTTAATAATTGAAGTGATATTATGGATCCTAATGATATACCGATTGCTTGAAGCGGTCTTAATAAGATTTGAACCCATTGAGGTATATTATTTTCCAGTTCTTTTAAACCAAATAAATGAAATCTGAAAATGTTGGAAAGGGTTATTGCAACTACATAAAAGATAACTATTCTGGTAATTGAATTTGTTTTCATAATCATTAAGGAGTTTGCTTAAAACAAATATAGCTAAAACCGGGAAGAGATTTGCTAAGAAAAAATTAAGAATCTAACCATTTTAGAGCAGCCTCTCTTGAAGAAAATATTTTTCGGGTTGTCCTTTTATTAAGTACTGATTCAGAAAACAACGAGGAATATGCGGTTACTTTAGGTTTGTTTACAATAAAAGCTGTTTTAACAGATTTGTAGTTTTTTGTGGATAATTCGGCAGCATGAGAGATCATTTTTATTTCAGCCATCGTAAATTCAAATTCGACATTTTCTAAATCGTAAAGTAATTGTAAATCCGAAGGAAGGTTTTCTATTTCAGTAAAATCTTTCAGGTAATTAATGATCTCTTCGAAATCGATCTTACCTGAAAGTTTCACTTCAAAAATACCATTTTTATACGAGTATGTAATCATTAGAGTGCCGGGTGTTTAAATCGTATGTAAATTACGGAAAATTAGAACATAATTCAATAGCAACTTAAGTGCCGGGCCCATTCAGTTAATTCAAATTATTAGCAGTATCGGGATTTAATTATGTTTCAATTGTACTGTGAAGGCTGTTGTCAATAAGTTAGGGGTCCTATGTCAATTTCGAGTCCTGACACTTATCGTCAGGGTGAAAGAATCTTTAATTATGGCCTTAAAGCGTTTGCAATGCCAATTCCCTTTTTCTTAAACAATTGACATTGTAAAAAGATTTACAAGATGATTATAAATGAATAAACTTGTGTTTGATGTTTTTCTTAAAAAAAATGTACATTCACGAGATAATTAGAGTTAAAAATGACAAGATAATGAGATACTTTAAATTTATAATAGTGTTTTTAATAATTCTTGGATGCCAAAAGAAAATGCCTGACGAATATATTATACGGGAATTACACCTTGTTCCGGAAGGAATTGACTATTCTCCTGGCAAAGATGCATTTTACTTATCAAGTATAGCACAATCCAAAATCATAAAAATTGACAGAAAGACAGGCAAGCAAGAAGATTTTATCGGGACCGGGGAATATGGATATACACCTGGAGTAGGAGTTTTTATTGATAATAAAAAAAGTATTTTATACGCAATAGGAGGTTATTATATGTTCAGCGACTCCTTATCGTCTTTGTTCGCTTTTGATTTAAATTCCGGACAGCTCATAAACAGATACAACGTTGAAGATACTGGTGAGCATTTCTTAAATGATATGGTAATGGACAAGAACGGAAACATATATCTGACTAATTCAAAAGATTCATCAATATACATTTTAGAACAAGGAAGTAATTCGCTGAAGTTATTTTTTAAATCGACAGAAATTCAATATCCAAATGGAATCGCCATATCAGATGACAATACAAAATTATATATAGCTACCTATTATAAAGGTATTCGTTCATTAGATATTGAAAAGAGGGCCATACTGAATGAGATAGATACTGTAGGTTATTCTCAGCGGATAGATGGATTGGAGTTTTATAAAGGGCATTTATATGGTATTCAAAAAGGGAGCGGAGATGTTACCGACAATTTTAGGAAACTTATTCTTAATGAAAAGCAAAATAAAATTATTAAGGAAGAAATAATTGACAGCCACAATCTTGATTTAAGTAAACCACTTACTTTTTGTATTGTAGATAATCGGGCAATTGTTATCGGGAATTCAAACCTTGAATACCTGGACCAGGTAAAATTTACGTTTAAGGAAACCGGCTCAATGCTGAAAACGAAACTTCTGGTGTATAATTTGGAATAGAAAATTACGATTCTGTACAGAACTTGCCTATTACTGTATACTGGCAAGATGGTTTACCAACGGCACAGAAATTTTTGCCTTATTTACCGATGGCTTGATGATAAAAAATATATGATTATGAAAAATGACCTAAAAGATCAAATTGAAGAAAAAATTGATGAGATTGCATTATACATGGAAAAATCAAATTCAGAACTGCCGAGTTTGGTAGAAGGGCGAACGGGTGAAATACTGTTTTGGTTTTATTATGCCAAATACAAAGACGATAATAAGTATGCGGAAAAGGGAATGGAGTTATTATTGGATCTTTTTGAAAAAATTGAAAAAGGATTTACCTATCCGGCATTTGCAGGCGGGTTGGCCGGAATCGGATGGGCTATAAACCATCTGTATAAATACGAATTTATTGAAGCAGATATTGATAATGTTCTGAAGTCAATTGATGAATACCTGTATCCATTCATGATGGAATCTTTTAAAGAAGGCAATTACGATTATTTGCACGGAGCACTTGGATTATCGTTATACTACATTGACAGGTTGCCCAATCCGGATGCCAAAGTAGCAATAGAGAAAACCGTTGAAGAGCTTAATAAACTGGCAATCAGATTTGATAATGAAATTGCATGGAGAGAAAAATATAAGGATAAAATAAGTTATAATCTTAGTATGTCGCATGGTATCGCCAGTATAATTACTATTTTAAGTTTTATTGTTGATAAAAAAATCTCCGTTGAAATAGCTTCTGATTTATTAAATGGTGCAGTTAACTTTTTATTGGGCAGCATGAAGAATAATATCGAACCATATTACTTCCCAAGCAGAATTGTTGATGGTACTTATTCAACCAAAGGGCATAGATTATCATGGTGCTATAACGATCTTGGAATAGGAATGGCAGTATATCTTTCAGGATTGAAAACAAATAATACGGCATGGAAGAATGCCGGCGAAGAAATTTTGTTAAATACTACAAAAATAAAAGAAACAAACATTGCTCGTACCAAGGATGCAAGTTTGTGCCATGGTTCGGCAGGTAATAGCCATATTTATAATCGTATATTTCAATATACCCAAAATGACAGGTTCCTCGAATCATCGGAGATGTGGATAAAAAAGACAATTGAATATGCCAGATATAATGATGGCCTGGCAGGATATAAAGTCTACTCTCCGGAAAGTTATAAAGGAATGTATAATGATTTTGGGTTCCTGGAAGGTATATCCGGTATTGGATTGGCACTTATATCTTTTGTTTCGGATATAGTACCGGATTGGGACAGAATATTATTATTGAGTTAACAGGTTGTACAAAAAAGTTGTCCAAGTTTTTATATTTTTCATTTAACTTAATTATAACCTAGTTAATCCATAAGTTTGTTTAAATATAAACGCTTGAACAACCTAAAATTATTAGATTTAATCTAATTCATGATCATTTTTGCATTTCGGGATGTTGTCATCAGTTGCACATATACATGTTCTGTTACAAATGTTAACACTTGTACCTCTGGGAGCTTCACCGCCCATAACTTTTGATAAAGACAAATTTGAAATAGTACTTTTGTTCAAATTCAGTTTTTTGTTCAATTTTTGTTTTTTCATTTTATTCTGACTTTTAGTTTTTATATTTCTATAGATGAACTATCTTTTTTAAAATGGACATTTTTAAAGTTTTTTTTTGAAAAATTGAATAAAGGCGTAGATTTCTTATTACAACATTGGGAAGTTCAAGAGTCAGTTGGACCATACAATTCTGGAATTGGTTCATAATTTATGAAAATTGAATATCCTTTTCTGCGATACAATTTATTCTACTATATTTTGTCGATTTATGATAAAGTAAAAGAAGACAAAAGATATCAGAAAGCATACAAGCAGCTTAAGGATAAAGCTATAAACAACAAACTTATTCCCGAGAATCCGCATAGGGCACGTTTTGCCAAAAAAGGGCAAATAAGTGAAATTGGAACAAAACGCTTGTATGAAAAAAATAATGTCGAAAAGTGAATAATGCAGGCGTTAAGACCTGGTCATATGCAATGAAAGTAATCCCAACAAAGATAGTTGTTTAACAAAAGATAAAAAGCAATCGTCCTGATGATTCTTTTTTTCATTTATATTTGGAGCCGGAATAGGATTTGGTACGAAAAATTTACTGGATAGAAAATGAGTGAATTAATAAAAGAAATAGAAAATGGACGAATTCTAAAAAATAATGGAAGTTGGATGTATTGCAACAATTGCAATAAGACTGTTGGATATTTAGTTTACTCAACGTATCAGGATTTTGAATTTAATTTTAACTGCAAATGTGGAAATCAGGGTTCATTCAAGTTGGGTTATCAAACAGGTGTTTTGGTTAAACCGTCACTTGACAAACTGAAAATGATAAAGAACAGGTTATGTTGTCCGAATGACGATTCGCCATTGTTTACAATCGTAGATAAAAATATTAAAAAAGTGAAATATTCCGTAATTTGTAAAAAATGCCTGACTAAATATGCAAATGGATAATATAGAATTAAAATATTCCGGATTTGTTCCACCTTGTGGTATTTATTGCGGAGCTTGTCCAAATTTCAAACGAGAGAAAAATAAATGCGAAGGTTTGGAAAACGGATGCAAAGCAAGGAAATGTAAAGGAATTTACATTTGCTGTATCGAAAAGAAAGGTTTGGAGTTTTGTCATCAATGCAAAATTTATCCGTGCAGTAGATTTAAGAAATTTGCTGAAACCTGGAAAAAATACGGACAAGATTTAATGCAAAACCAGGAATTGATTAAAACTATTGGAAAAGAAGAATTTATAAAGAAAATGAATAAAAATGAGGCATAACAATGTAAACACAAATAACCGGTTTATTAGTAAATTTAAAGTTTGTAGCCTCTGCCTATGATGCCGTTTCGATAGGCAGTCGTTCAAACTTCATCATGATTTGACAGGAAGGCACTACGCTCCCGAAAGTTTTCGGGATTCACAAAACCCATACAATTTGCCGTTATGCCGTATATTAAGAATCCGACAATGATAATTTAAACAAGAAAATTATGAATAGAAATAAGCTCATTTTTTTGTCAATAATTGTGCTAGGGTTATTATTTGCTTGCAATAAAAAAGAACCAAATATTACTAAGCAAGATACCGACCAAAAAAGGGTTGATTATGTTTCAATAGACGGTTTATGGAAAAGTACGCCTGAAACAGTATTAGAACTTGAAAACTTGACTTTGGAACCGGTTATTAAAATATCAGGTGAAATATCAAACAAATTATCGGTTGAAGGTTGTTTTACCTGGGATGGGCAATTTCGTGATTATTGGTGGCTTTCTGAAATTGAATACTGCGATCGTTCAAATCAAATAACAATTCTGGACGAAGATGGAAGCACATACATTGGAAAAATTGATAAAGCTAAACAAAAGATAACGGGAATGATGTACTCTAATGATGGAGGTAAATTGGTTCCTGAAGACAAACTTGATTTTATTAGAGCATCAAACTTGAATGTTGAACGTTTATTTGTACCAAGAAAACCAAATGAAGATGGAAGTATTCGTTATAGTTACCAAACTCCTGAAATATTAAATGATGAATTGGAAACAGCATCTATATTTAAGTTTGTCAACGACACAACCGCATTATATGAATTGATGATGGATGTGATCAGCCAGGAATATGGACGGCTTGAATCGTTTTTAATCATAAAAAATGGAAAGTTAGTGTTGGAAGAATATTTTTATGATTATTCTCACACAGATTTACACAACATCTTTTCTTGTACCAAAAGTATTGTTTCATTGGCATCAGGAATAGCACTGGAACAAAATGGAATAGTAAATACAGAACAGCGTATTTTCGATATTTTTCATCAGTTCAAAAACCTGCAAAACGAAAAGAATAAAGGAATTACACTGAAGCATATTCTTACAATGACAGCAGGTTTTGTGCAAAGTGAAGAATATAAAATGGAAAAACCGGAAAAATTGGTTGGTAATATCCTTGGTTTGCCAGTTGAGGCAAAACCTGGAGAACAGTTTCGTTACAATAGCGAAAGCCCTTATTTATTAGGAGGAATAGTATATGAGTTGTCAGGAAAAACAATAAGTGAGTTTACAAAGGAAAACCTATTTGCACCAATGTGTATAATAGACTACAACTGGAAAGAAGAAAATGGCAATCCTCATTGTGAAAGTGGACTGTATATGCAGGCAAGAGACATGGCAAAAATTGGATTAATACTTGCAAATAATGGAAATTGGAAAGGGAAACAACTTGTACCGGAACAATGGATAAGAGAATCGATAAAGCCTCATGTAGCCGAGAGTGATTTCTTCAATTATGGTTATCAATGGTGGCACAGGTCAAAATCTAACAAATCATGGTGGAAAGAATCCACTGAAAAATCAATGGAACATGATATGCTTTTGGCATTGGGCTATGGTGGACAATATATATTTGTTGTTAAAGACTTGGATTTGGTTATAACCATGACATCATCGGACTATAATGAAGGAAATGGAATGGCTTTTAAGAAAATCCCAATGGTAATTGAAGAAATTATACCATTATTTGAGTAGAGAAAATGAAATATAACGCATAACAATATATATTCAAAGCCTGCCTGTCTGGCTGACTTAAAGCGATTTTTAGGAAAGGGTTCGAAAAAAAATCTATGAACTTCTTGATATTATAAATAACCTGCTTGTTAATAATTTTTATTTGCTTATATGAAAATAATGCATATTTTTGCATCTTTGAATGCATATTTATACATTATGAAAAAAGAAGGCAGGCACGATACAATAAAGGAAATCATCACAAATCATAAAATAAGTTCGCAGGAAGAGCTTCTTTCAAGGCTTATTGATTTGGGGTTTGAACTAACCCAGGCTACTTTATCACGCGATTTAAAAAAGTTAAAAGTTGGCCGTATTCCTTCGGAATCAGGGTTTACTTATGTTATCTCCGAAGATGTGGTAGGCTTGCAGGATAACGGGGCTTCTTCTCCTATTGCTTACGGGTTTTTAGCTATTGAGTTTTCCGGTAATATGGTTGTAATTAAAACTTTACCGGCTTATTCCCATACAATTGCCGATGCAATTGATAAAGCTGAAATGAATGAAATACTCGGCACTATTGCAGGAAACGATACTGTTTTTGCTGTAGCAAGGGAAGGATGCCGCCCTAAGGATATAAAAAAAGCGTTTATAAAAGCCATACCGGAATTAAAGGAAAGTTTAGAGAATTAAAGTAAAATATAAATAAAACAACAATTGAAATGGAACTAATTTTGGAAGACGGAACTACTATTAAGGGTATATCATTCGGTTACGAAAAATCTGTAGCTGGCGAAGTTGTATTTAATACTGCTATGACAGGGTACCCTGAGAGTTTGTCAGACCCTTCTTATAAAGGGCAAATACTTGTCCTTACTTATCCGCTTATAGGAAATTATGGTGTTCCTAAAAATACCGTTAAAGATAAATTGTTGCAGTCGTTTGAATCTGATAAAGTGCAGATTGGAGGATTGATCGTTTCTGAATATTCCGAAAGTTATAATCATTGGAATGCTGAAAAAAGCTTAGGCGATTGGTTAAAGGAACACAAGATACCAGGTATGTTTGGTGTTGATACCCGAATGCTAACTAAAATTATCAGGGAAAAAGGAGCGATGCTTGGGAAAATGCTCTACAATAACAAAGACATTGAAAGTTATGACCCTGATAAGGATAACCTGGTTGACCAGGTTAGTACAAAAGAAAAAATCATATATGGCAATGGCAAAACCAGGATCGTACTAATCGATTGTGGCGTAAAAAACAATATTATACGTAATCTTTTAAAAAGAGATGTTAAAGTAATACGTGTACCATGGAATTATGACTTTTTTAAAGAAGAGTACGATGGAATATTAGTTTCCAACGGGCCTGGTAACCCAAAGCAATGTGAAGCTGCAATTAATAATTTGGCTAAAGCACTGCACCAAACAAAACCTATAATGGGTATATGCTTGGGGAACCAGTTAATGGCTTTAGCATCAGGAGCAGATACATATAAACTTAAATATGGGCATAGAAGCCATAACCAACCGGTTATAATGTCAAATTCAAACAGGTCATTTATAACATCTCAAAATCATGGGTATGCCATAGAACGGCGTAGCTTACAAGAAAATTGGGAGCCCTTATTCATAAACCTTAACGATGGAACAAACGAAGGAATAAGGCACAAAACGTTGCCTTTTTTTTCTGCCCAATTTCATCCTGAGGCTTCCAGTGGGCCAACTGATACAGAGTTTTTATTTGATGATTTTTTGAATCTTGTAAATAAGTAATAAAATGGATTTAATTGAAACAGATGTTATAAAAATTACAATAGCAACAAAAGAGCACTTAAAATACATACATAAAATTGTACATTTAATTGAAAAAGCAGCTGAATCTAAGAATTCAGGAATTGCTTTAAGAAGCTATGATTATATTAAAAAGAAGATTTCAGAAAGAAAAGCAATATTAGCTTTCAGTGAAGATAAACTTGCCGGGTTCTGTTATATTGAAACATGGGACTATAAGAAATACATTGCGGTTTCGGGTTTGGTTGTTGAGTCATCTTATAGAGGGCAGGGCATTGCAAAAAAAATAAAAAAGCGCGCTTTTGAGGTGGCAAGAGTTTACTTTCCTGATGCAAAGATATTTGGCTTAACAACAAGCCTTGCCGT
The DNA here is from genome assembly GCA_028282785.1 of Bacteroidales bacterium. GTDB lineage: Bacteria > Bacteroidota > Bacteroidia > Bacteroidales > UBA12077 > UBA12077. The sequence continues at coordinate 27,127 of JANQHE010000006.1, forward strand.
TATGAAAATTAACTCATCACTTGGATATGTTCCTGTTACTTTTTCAGAGCTTACTAAAGACGAACAATTCTGGAAAGGATGTGAAACGTGCAAGTATTACGACATTTTGGTAAGAACCCAAAAGGAGAAATGCTTATGTACCGGAATGATATTTAACCCTGATAAAAGCTAATAAAATGGAAAAAAAGAGAAAAGTTGTATTAGCTTATAGTGGAGGCTTGGATACCAGTTTTTGTGCTAAATACCTTTCTGTTGAAAAGGGCTTGGAAGTATATTCTGTGATAGTTAATACAGGAGGCTTTGAGATGGACGAATTAATATCCATTGAAGAAAAGGCTTATGCTTTGGGAGTTAAAAAACATAAAACGATTGATATCACGGATGATTATTATAATAAGTGCATTAAATATTTAGTTTTTGGCAATATTTTAAAGAATAATACATACCCGCTTTCTGTAAGTTCGGAGAGAACATTTCAGGCAATAGCAATTGCCGAATATGCTAAAGAAATTGAGGCAGGTTATATTGCACATGGAAGTACCGGCGCAGGTAACGACCAGGTACGTTTCGATTATGTTTTTAACATCATTGCACCGGAGATCAATATCTTAACTCCAATTAGAGATTTGCTTCTGAGTAGGGAACAGGAAATTAATTACCTAAAAAATAATGGAGTTGATGAAGATTGGAAAACAAAGGCTTATTCAATTAATAAGGGTTTATGGGGAGTTAGTATAGGAGGAAAAGAAACCTTAACATCCAATGAGACCTTACCCGGAGAAGCTTATTTAAGCCAGCTTACGGCTCATGAGGAAAAAGAGATCAGGCTTAATTTTAATAAAGGGGAAATCTCAGGATTGAACGGAAACTCTTATACAAGCAAAGTAAACCTTATCAAAAAATTAAATGAAATAGCATCTTCATTCGCGATTGGGCGCGATGTGCATGTTGGCGATACTATTTTAGGTACTAAGGGAAGGGTTGCATTTGAGGCTGCGGCTCCTTTAGTTATTATCAAGGCACACCATGCTTTGGAAAAGCATACTTTAACAAAATGGCAGTTGCATTGGAAGGAACAATTGGCTAACTGGTACGGAATGTTTATGCATGAATCGTTTTACCTGGAGCCTGTAATGCGTAACATCGAAAAATTTTTGGATGATACACAAAAATCGGTTAATGGAGAAGTAATAATAAAGCTAGCTCCTTACAGGTTTTCTATTGTGGGGATAAATTCTCCGAATGATTTAATGCAAAGCGAGGTGTGCGAATATGGAGAAATGAATAAGGCATGGAGTTCCGAAGACGTTAAAGGATTTACAAAAATCATGTCTAATTCGCTTTTAGTTTATAATAATGTAAATAAAATGGAACATTAGTTAACATGATGAAAAAGATAAGAGATGCATTGGAACTACTTAAAGAATTAATAGCAATTCCCTCTGAAAGTAAAAGGGAAGGAGCTCTTGCCGATTTTTTATTTAATTATATTAAAGGTAAAGGTTTTGACCCATTTAGAAAGGGAAACAATATTTGGGTTAAGAACAAACATTTTGCACCCGGTTTACCTGTGTTATTATTAAATAGCCATATTGATACCATAAAGCCGTGTGATGGATGGACAATTGATCCGTATAAACCCTTAATTAAGAATGATAAACTTTATGGTTTAGGAAGTAACGATGCAGGAATATCTTTGGTTTGTTTGTTTTTTGTTTTTCAAATTCTTCATAATAAAAACAATTTAGGTTTTAATTTAATCTTTTCTGCAACAGCCGAGGAAGAAGTCTCCGGTGAAAATGGTATCCAGTCAATTATTCCGGAAGTTGAAAATATTGATTTGGGAATTATTGGAGAACCTACCAGCATGAAAATGGCTGTTGCAGAAAAAGGATTAATTGTTTTGGATTGTTATTCAAAAGGGAATCAGGGGCATGCTGGGCATTCCGGGCAGGATAATGCAATTGCAAATTGTCTTGAAGATTTACAGTGGTTTAATGATTACAAATTTGAAAAGGAATCTTCTCTGTTGGGGCAAACAAAAGCAACCATTACACAAATTAATGCGGGTACACAGCATAATGTTGTTCCGGATACATGCCATTTTGTTGTTGATATAAGAGTAAATGATCAATACACGAACGAAGAAATTGTTGATTTTATAAAGAGATCAGTAAAATCCGAAGTAAAAGAAAGGTCATTACGGTTGAACTCATCTTCGATACCTTTGGATCACCCTGCAGTTAAAAAAGGAAAAGAACTGGGGTTGGATATGGTTGGATCAAACACATTATCGGACCAGGCTTTATTGGATTTCCCGACTATAAAAATAGGTCCGGGCGATTCAGTAAGGTCCCATACTGCAGACGAATATATTAAGACAGAAGAAATTGGACATGGCATAAAAATGTATTTAGATTTATTAGATGGATTAAACTTAAAATGACCGGGAATAATTATGAACAGTGTTGATAAGCAGCAGTATGCAGTTGGCACTTGACAGTAAAATTGCAATATGAAACCTGAAATTTGAAATTTGAAACCTGGAACGTTGAACTGAAAGCTAAAGCTCGGTAAACAATTACAAAGAAATAAAATAACAAAATAACCTAAACGGATGAAACTTTGGGAAAAAGGGTATACATTAAATAAACAGGTTGAGAAATTTACTATTGGCAATGACAGGGTTATTGATATGGAGCTTGCTCAATACGATATAATTGGTTCTCTGGCGCATGTAAAGATGCTGTTAACTGTTGGGTTTTTAAATAATGATGAATATCGAACTTTGCATAAAGAGTTGATAAGTATATATAAAGAGGTTATATCTCCAGATTCACCATTTAAGATAGAAACAGAAGATGTACATTCGCAGATTGAACTGATGCTGACAAATAAGTTAGGTGGTTTAGGTAAAAAGATACATACGGCACGTTCACGAAACGATCAGGTATTGGTTGATATATTTATGTTTTCGCGAAATAAGATTAAGCTAATTGTAAATAGTGTTGAAAATTTATTTGATCTTTTCATCTTTTTAAGTAACGAGAATAAGGATGTGCTAATGCCCGGTTATACTCACTTACAGGTGGCTATGCCATCATCATTCGGATTATGGTTCGGTGCCTATGCCGAATGTTTAACCGATGATATGTTTACGTTGCAGTTAGCCTATAAAATGATTAACCAGAATCCTTTAGGATCGGCAGCTGGCTATGGTTCTTCGGTTCCAATCGACAGAAACCTTACAACTGAACTACTTGGATTTGATACCCCTGTTTATAATTCCTTAAAAGCTCAGTTAGGTAGGTCTAAAATTGAAGAAGCTGTTGCTTTCGCATTATCTTCTATTGCAACAACATTGTTAAAGTTATCTTCTGACGTTTGCTTATATATGAGCCAGAATTTTGGGTTCTTAAGCTTTCCCGATGAGTTTACAACTGGCTCGAGCATAATGCCTCATAAAAAGAATCCAGATATTTTTGAGCTGGTAAGAGCTAAATCAAATAAAATAAAAACACTGCAAATTCAAGTTTCACAAATTACAGGAAACCTTACATCAGGTTATTTCAGGGATTATCAAATAATTAAAGAATTAATTATTTCTGCTTTTGATGAAGTACTTCAACTTTTGGAAATTGTAACGCTTGCATTCAAAGATGTGAACATCAATAAAGAGATTTTAAAAGATAAAAAATATAAATATATATACAGTGTTGAAAATGTGAATGCTTTGGTAAAACAGCGAACCCCTTTCAGAGATGCATATAAAATTGTAGCAAAAGAAATTGAGGAAGGGAAATTTAAACCGTTAATTAACCTTGAACATACGCATATTGGAAGCATTGGAAATTTATGTAACGATGAAATTATTAAAAAAATGAGGTTAATAAAGGATCAATTTAATTTCGAAAAAGTAGAAAGAGCAATTAATAACTTACTTGATAAAAATCTATAATATATATGCAAGAAAAAATTAAAAAAGTACTAATATTAGGTTCCGGAGCTTTAAAAATCGGCGAAGCCGGCGAATTTGATTATTCGGGGTCACAAGCACTTAAAGCCTTAAAAGAGGAGGGTGTTGAAACTGTTTTGATTAACCCTAATATTGCTACGGTACAAACATCCGAAGGAATAGCCGATAAAATATATTTTCATCCGGTAACTCCATATTTTGTCGAAAAAGTTATTAAAAAGGAAAATCCGGAAGGAATTCTGTTATCTTTTGGCGGGCAAACTGCATTAAACTGTGGAACTGAGTTATATAAGTCCGGTATCCTCGAAAAGTATAATGTAAAAGTTTTGGGAACTCCTGTTAGGGCAATAATGGATACCGAAGACAGGGAATTATTCGCCAATAAACTGAAAGAAATTAATGTAAAGACTCCTAAAAGTATAGCTGTTAATTCTGTACCAGACGCAATAGAAGCAGCTAAAGAAATAGGATTCCCCGTTATTGTCCGTGCTGCTTATACATTAGGAGGAATGGGGAGTGGTTTTTGTTCAAATAACGAAGAGCTTGAAAAATTAGCAAATAATGCTTTTTCATATACCAGCCAGATTTTAGTAGAAGAATCTATTAAAGGATGGAAAGAGGTTGAATACGAGGTTGTACGTGATAAATATGATAACTGTATAACCGTGTGTAATATGGAGAACTTCGACCCACTTGGGGTTCATACCGGAGAGAGTATTGTTGTCGCTCCATCGCAAACCTTAACAAATGCAGAGTATCATAAACTGCGTGCCTTATCAATAAAGATCATCAGGCACATTGGAATTGTGGGAGAGTGTAATGTTCAATACGCTTTGGATCCTGATTCCGAAGATTACCGTGTTATTGAAGTAAATGCAAGGTTATCGCGTTCAAGTGCGTTGGCATCAAAAGCTACAGGTTACCCGCTGGCATTTGTAGCTGCTAAGTTAGGTTTGGGTTATGGTCTGCACGAACTTAAAAACTCCATAACCAAGACAACAACAGCGTGCTTTGAACCTGCATTGGATTATGTAGTTTGTAAAATCCCCCGTTGGGATTTGAATAAATTCGTGGGGGTTTCCAAACAAATTGGGAGCAGCATGAAAAGTGTCGGTGAAATTATGTCTATAGGGCGAACGTTTGAAGAAGCAATTCAGAAAGGTTTACGAATGATAGGGCAGGGGATGCACGGTTTTGTTGCTAATAAGGATATTCAAATTGATGATATAGATAAAGAACTTAAAGAACCTACGGATAAAAGAATTTTTATTATAGCTAAAGCCATAAGGAGTGGTTATACAGTCGAAAAAATTCATGAGTTAACCAGGATTGATCACTGGTTTCTATATAAACTAAAAAATATTTATGATATAGAAGATCAGTTGTCAAAATTTAATAACCTGGAGGATCTATCACTTGACTTATTGATCAATGCTAAAAAAGCAGGATTTTCAGATTTTCAGGTTGCTAGATTGATATTTAATAGTGCAGATAAGGATATTGAATCGGACCTTTTAAAAGTAAGGAAATTCAGAATCGAAAATAATATAACTCCTGTTGTTAAACAGATTGATACTTTGGCTGCAGAATATCCCGCGCAAACAAATTACCTTTATTTAACTTATAACGGAACCGGGCACGATATTGAATTTCAAAAAGATGAAAAATCCATAATAGTGCTGGGTTCAGGAGCATATCGAATTGGTAGCAGTGTGGAGTTTGACTGGTGTAGCGTAAATGCTATTAATGCCATCAAAAAGAATGGTTTAAGGTCAGTTATGATAAATTATAACCCCGAAACTGTAAGTACGGATTACGATGAGTGTGACAGGTTATATTTTGATGAACTTACGTTTGAAAGAACAATGGATATAATTGAACTTGAAAATCCCAAAGGAACAATTGTATCCATGGGAGGACAAATTCCGAACAATCTGGCAATAAGATTAGCCAAAAACAATGTAAGTATTTTGGGTACATCGGCAAACAGTATAGATAATGCTGAAGACAGGCATAAGTTTTCAAGTATGCTTGACAGGTTGCAGATTGACCAACCACGATGGAAAGAGTTAACAACGATAGGCGAAACCCATCAGTTTGCTGATGAGGTTGGATTTCCGGTGTTAATTCGTCCTTCTTATGTACTTTCAGGAGCAGCCATGAATGTTGTTTCCAACAAAGATGAACTTGAACACTTTTTAACATTAGCAGCCAATGTTTCAAAAAAATACCCGGTAGTAGTTTCTGAGTTCATTGAACAGGCAAAAGAAGTTGAAATGGACGCTGTGGCTAAGGACGGAGATATTATTGCTTATGCAATCTCGGAGCATGTAGAATTTGCCGGGGTTCATTCGGGCGATGCAACCATTGTTTTTCCGGCACAAAAGATATATATCGAAACTATTAAGCGTATAAAAAAGATAACCCGACAAATTGCAAAAGAGCTCAATATTACCGGGCCATTTAATATTCAATTTCTGGCAAAAGATAATGATATAAAGGTTATTGAATGTAATTTACGAGCTTCAAGAAGTTTTCCTTTTGTATCAAAAGTACTTAAAACTAATTTTATTGATTTGGCAACTAAGGCTATGTTGGGTTTACAAGTCAAAAAGCCTAACAAATCAATTTTTGACTTGGATTATGTAGGAGTAAAGGCACCACAATTTTCTTTCGCACGTTTGTTAAAAGCTGACCCGGTTTTGGGAGTTGAGATGGCATCAACAGGTGAGGTTGGATGCATAGGTGAGGGGTATTATGAGGCAATACTTATTGCAATGCTATCGGTAGGCTATAAAATTCCCAAAAAGAATATTCTGATTTCTTCCGGACCGCCACGTTCTAAGGTTGAGTTATTAAAAAGTGCTGAAATGCTATACAAAAAGGGGTATAACCTTTATGCAACAGGAGGTAGCCAAAAATTTTTAGAGTTACATGGAATTCCGGTAACTATGCTGCACTGGCCTGATGAAAACCAAAAGCCCAATGTGTTGGATTTCTTAAAAGCAAAAGAGATTGATTTGGTAATAAATATTCCAAAGGACCTTTCAAAAAACGAATTGTATAACGATTATACTATCCGCAGAAGTGCTATTGATTACAATATCCCGCTTATAACTAATGCACGTTTGGCAAGTGCATTTATTTACTCAATCTGTAAAGTTGATATTGACAATATGGAATTAAAAAGTTGGGATGAGTATTGATGTAAAATGCAACGATGTGTTTTAGTTCCTTTTTGTGTGCTAAAACACATTTTTATTATGTTATTTTCTGTAATAAGCTCATAAAATTTCCTTTATAGTTTCTTCCAATAGGAATTCGATTTTTTCCAATTATAATTTGATTTCCTTCTATGGAGTCTATTTTAGAAATAGAAACCAAAAATGACCGATGTACTCTTGGATACGAATTTGAAGGTAACAGTTTTTCAATATCTTTCAAATACATGTATGTAATCAATGATTTATCAGTAGTAATAACTTTGACATAATCACCAACGGCTTCAATGTATAATATTGAATTTAAATCTATACGATAAGATTTTTTGTCTGATTTGATGAAAACATAAGGGTTTACATTAGTTATTTCGGGAGTTTTAGTCTTTATATTTGAATTTTGCAAAGTATTTTCAAGCTTTATTCTGTTAATAGTTTTATTAATGGCTGCTAAGAAACGTACAAAAGAAAAAGGTTTACATAAATAGTCTGTAACATCAAGTTCATAACCCTCAACGGCAAAATCTCTATAGGCGGTTGTAATAATAACCTTAGGTGGATTTTTTAAAGTCTTTAAGAAATTTAATCCATCCATCTTTGGCATGTTAATGTCTAAAAACATTATATCTATATTCTTATGGTTAAGAATGTTTAGGGCTTCCACTGCACTGTTACAACTGTCAGAAATCTCTATAAAATTTATATCTTTTAGAAAAGATTCAATCAATTGTCTAGCCGGATCTTCATCATCAACTATTATACAGGTAAATTTCATTTTTATTATTTTAATTTCAGTTTGAGTTCAACAATAAATATATCTTTATTATCTGTAATTTTAAGATCATGTTTTTTATTATATAGTAAAGAAAGCCGCTTTTTTATATTTCCTAATCCAACACCTTTATATTTTTTATTTGCCGAATTTGATTTGTGTCCTTTGTTATTCTTACAATAAAAATACAAATCAGAATTCTTATTGGTAGTTAAATCGATTTTAATATTTGAGTCTTTTGAATTACTTTTAGAATGTTTAAATGCGTTTTCAACAAACGGAATAAAAAGTAAAGGAGCAATCATTAATTCGGGCGAATCTATATTTCTATTGAATACGATATTTATCCTTTTTGACCTTATCTGTTCAAGTTCAATATAATTGTTTAGAAAGTCAATTTCTTTCCGGATATTAACATAATCCTCTTTACATTCATAAAGAATATAACTCATTAGCTCGGATAATTTTAAAACTACTTCGGGTGTTTTATCTGATTTTGTTATACTAAATGAATATATATTGTTCAATGTATTAAATAAAAAATGGGGGTTTAATTGTGCTTTTAAGGCATTATGTTCAGATACAATTTTTTCTTTTTCTGATAAAACTAATTTGTTAGCAATATCTTTTAATTTGTACCACTCTTTAGCAAAATAAATCAAAGTAGATACGATAATAAAAAACACAACATATAAAATGGAAAATGTGAAAATGATATGATGTTCAAAACCTTCTCCACCATGAATTGTAACATTTTCATAAGATGAAACGGTAACCAGGAATATGAAAAAACTAAAAATAGCAATATTGAGAATGTTTCCTATTGTAAATAAAATATACTTACGCTTTTTCAGAAATTTTGGAATTAGAATTAAATAGTTTATGTAAGTGGTAAATATGACAATCAATATTTTTAGCAATAGATTCAAAACAAAATTTGATGTTAAAAAACCGGCAGCATAGCTTTCCGATAATGTAAATGCTTCTATGATTATGACAACTGTCCATACAAAAATATGTTGTATTGGTCTTTTACTTAATAAATTTGATAATGTATTTATTCTATTCATATTTTTATTTTATCATAATAAAATTAAGAATAATATAACCATTAATAATCAAATTGGGTTAATCTGCTAATTTCTTCGGTAAACTACAATTTTAACAAGGTAAACTACAAATATGTTATGTATAATCTTGGAATTGGTATTTAAAGCTTTCCTGTGTTAGTAATCGAATAAATTTTTACTTGAAAATTCCACCACATAATTTAGACATGAGATCAGATAAATTTTTAAATACTAAGATTGAATTATAGATCATCAAAATAAGGTTAAATTATGAAAACGAATTCTAAAATAGCAAAGAGAACATTTTGGACAGTTGCAGCATTCTATTTTATAATAGCATTTGAGTTTTTTTATATGGCAAGCCCTTTTGCAGCATACTTTTACTCAGTATACAAGCCGGGACTAAGTTTCTTAAATGAGTTTCCTGCCATATCATGGCTAACAGGATTTTTCCTTCCACATATAGTTGAATCTACAAATTCATCCTTTTTAAACTCAGTTAAAATAGCCGGTGCTAGTTTTGTAGCAGCAGGACTATTGGTGTTCTTAGTTTGTGCAATTCAGGTTTATTATGCTAAGATATTTAAAAGAGGAGCAGTAACAGGTGGATTATATAAATTTATAAGGCATCCTCAATATACTGCTTTTGCAGTTTGTAGTTTTGGGTTACTTCTTTTATGGCCAAGATATTTAGTTCTTATTATGTTTATCACATTATTATTTGCCTATTACTTGTTGGCAAAAGCGGAAGAAAAAGAGTGTAGTCGTAAGTTTGGAAAAGATTATGATGATTATTTGAAGAGAACTAACCGTTTTATTCCATTTAAAATTCAAGTTTTTGATAAACTAAATAAATTATATAATAATCGAATTGAAAAAGTAGTATTTATATCGTTACTATATGTGTTGTGTATAGTAAGCTCTTTATTAATAAGTAAGGGCTTTAAAAAGATTTCTGTTAACAATCTTCATACAGTTTATAAAGACCATAACGTATGTATCTCGGTTTTGAAAAAATCTCCTTCTGAAATAGAAGATGCAATATTAATAGCTGAGAACAATTCAAAAATAAAGAGACTAATATCTAACAGGCAAAAAACAGATAAGTTAATTACATATTTATTGCCTGCAGATATGTATATATCGGAAATTCCTATGGAACGTCCGGAAAATGCTACCAGTCATGTTTTTAACAATACATATGAATCAAATAAATATAAATTGATTTATACCATAGCTAATTTTAAGAATGAAGCTATTGTTAAATCAGGTAATGATATACTTATGAACGCACTGAGCACAACTCCTTTACTTGAAGTATGGATAGATTTAAGTAGAAAACAATTAATTAAAATAAGTCCATTAAAAGGAACACAGCGTTACGAAAATATTCCGGAACCAATATTTTAACAAAGAATCTTTGCTACTTTTTAGGAAGAGATGGCAAAGATTCTTTAATCCTATATTCCACATACATATAGCCAGGAATGATAATTTCTTAGTTTTTTGTCCCATTAAGTTCATATCTAATAAAACTTCCGGCACAAAAATTTCATTTTGTAATTTATCCCATTCAGAGTTATCCGTGTAAACAAAAAGTTTATTAACAGTTTCAACTATTTGTTCACGAGGTGTAAATTCAGTTATTTTAGGTTCCTCTTGGTTTTAAACGCAACATCCTGCAACAAAAAATGCAAGTACAACTAATAAAAGGTATAACTTTTTCATGTTTTGATAGTGTTTGATATCTTATACAAGCATTAAATAATGTAGGTTTAAATTCAAAAGCTTATAAGCTTATTTTTAACTTAGAACACAAAACTCTAAGCTTTCAATTTAAGCATATCAGCCATTCCAAAGGCATTGTATATACCATTTGTTATTTGATTTAACTGGTCATTATATCCATTAATCGGATCACCCATACCCATGTTATCAACAACTGTTCTTACCGGTCTTCCCCCTGCAGGAGTTTGAATTAATTTTAAAATAGCATCTGCAACTTTTTGAGGTTTTTGTTCCGGATTTCCTGCTAGTGCCCCTTCGAATCCTTCAAACAGAGCTTTGGGTGCATTCATAAAATCTCCATAACTTTCATTTCTTGTTGAATCTGATGGAGTCATTAGGTTTTCCATAAATGTGGTAGGGTAACCACCTGGTTCAACAATGCATGAATCAATACCAAATCCGGATAACTCAACCCTGTAATTTTCTGCTAATGCTTCAACAGCCCATTTCGAAGCGTTGTATGGACCATAAAATGGAAGTGAAATTCTTCCAAGCAGGCTTGAAACATAAATAATTAGTCCTGAATTTTTCTCACGAAGATAAGGAAGTGCTGCCCTGTTAATTCTTTGAATTCCAAATACATTTATATCAAATAGCTTTTGAAAATCTTCAGGCGTAAAATGTTCCTGCATTCCAATTACACCTACACCTGCATTATTAATAACTACATCTAACCCTCCAAGTAATTGAATTGCATCGCGGATACCCTTATTAACGCTATGATCATCCGTTACATCAATGTCAATGACATGTGCTCCCAGGGATTCTAGCTCCTTCGCAACCTTTTCATTTTTACCTTGTGTATTGCGCATAGAAGCAGCAACATTAAAATTGTTTTCAAGTAAAGTTCGAACAGTAAGGTTTCCAAAACCACCACTTGCTCCTGTTATTAAAACATTTTTTTTCATAATTACTTATTTTTCATTACAATTGCGCATAAATACCAATTACTTATACATAACAAATTGTGCTCAAATAAGTTTTATGGAGTTTATTTTATTTGTCCGTTCAAGAGAAAATGTTTTACTTGAATTGTCAATATATTCATACAGTTCTAACGCTTTGTTCAAATACTTTTGACTATCGGAAAATTGATCATTACCAAGCGTAAGAAATAAATCTGCCAGGAGTTCAATATTTTCGAAACTAAATCCATTTGATTTAATTAATTCCTTTTCAAAATCCTTTGGGTCAATATTAAAAAAATATTCGAGTTCTTTTTCATGTTTTTCTTTAAACTCTTCTCTAATAAGTTTTTCGGTTGTTTGGTATTCTTCTTTTGATCTCGAGGGTTTGTATTTCCCCAACAAGTATTGAATAAGTATGGTAATTTTCTCAATTTCACGCAGAATATAATCTCTTCTTTCCATATTTTTTTTGTTAAAACTGTAATTGATAAAACTATATAGATATCTTTAAATTATAACAATTAAGCTTAAATTTGTTTAAATATTTACATACCTCAAACTATGTATAAATTTTTATTATGTCTTTTTTATTTAGCTTTATTTACAATTGATGACACCAGTATTCAAAAAAACATTAATAATCAGGATTCTTTGGTAACAAAAGATTTTACTGGAACCTGGGAAAGAATTGATTATTGGTGGACAGGAGATACAAATAGGGATACTTTACAGCTTATTCAAAATCAGGATTCAATTTTTTTTTACGATTCTGCGAATTGTATAGCGAAAGCTTATATAAAGAAAGATTTTATAATAATAAGTAAAGGTTTTAAAGCTGATGGAATTGATTATTTTACAATTTATTCAGTTAATAATTTCTATAAAAAAGCTCCATTGATTGAATCTGTCGATAAAATAGAGTTTAGGAGGTTAGAAAAATAAAAAAGGCCTTGAAAAGGCCTTTTTATCTTGAATGTGGATTTATTATTATTCTTTGATAACACGTTTTGTTTCAACTTTATCATTACTTTGAACAACAATTAAGTATACCCCTGAATGATAATGTTCTATACTTAGGTTCTTATGATCTCTTTCCATTAAAAATTCATCCATTACGCGTCCATTTACATCAATAACCTTAACAATTGTATTATCTCCGTAACCGGTTAACTCAATATTAAGTTCCTTTCCTGCAGGATTTGGATATACATTAAACTGCTTAGCTATTGGTTCTAATTCCATATTCTCAACTTCATCAGTAGAAGAATTTGAATTATCAATCGCATCGGTACCGGTGCTAACCGTATAATCTTCCACTTCACCATAAGAGAACGATTCACAAGGAGTTGGCACTCCATTCCATTTCATGCTTATACGCATGCGGGTTTGCCCTGAGAATGATGATGGAACATTAAATGTACCACTTACAGCAGAAGAAGTTGCTGCTGGCGCAAACACTTCCTCGTCCGCATCTTCAAAATCACCATCTTTGTTAAAGTCAATCCATATTCTCCAGTTTTCATTATATGTTGAACCTGGGAATACAGGAGTTAGTGTTACACTATTGCTCCCAACAACTACAGACACAATTTCGCTGGTATAATCTGTATAGTATGATCCGCCGGATGTATTAGTATAACTACCAATTTCTACTGTTCCAATATATTCATAGTTATAGTTGCCGCTTTCCGAAGTACAATAGCTTACAGTACCTTCCTGAACCGTGATATATCCGGTTTTAGTTATAGAATTACTCCCGGCGCTGTTAGTAACTGTTAATGATACATCATATGTTCCCGCTGCACTATAAACAACGGTTGGATTTTGATCAGTGCTTGTAGAAAGGGTGCCTCCGCTAAATGTCCATGACCAGGAAGTAGGATTATTTAATGAAGCATCTGTAAATATCACACTCTCACCTTCGTACACGGTTGTTGAGCTAGCAGTAAATTCTGCAACAGGTGCTATAACAACATTATCTTTAATTTCAAATGCATCAATGCAAATATCACTTGTATAACTACTTCCGGTAATTCCGTTTAAGCGTACCAGTACATTTGAACGCCCTATGTAAGCAGACATATCAATGTTTGCTGTATACCAACTATTTCCCTGATCTCCAGACATGGTCCATTCGGTTGTCCAGTTTGCACCACCATCAGTACTAATTTGAACATTTAAAGTACCCATAGCGGAACCATACATATGATATTGGAATTCTATAACAGGGTTAGTAATACCTACTAAATCAAAACATGGTGAAGTAATATTAGCTACTTTACCAGGATAATTTGGACTTGAGGCTTCAATGTAAATATAATAGCTTCCATCTACAGCTCCGGATGGGCCGGTATTAGAAGATGTAGTAGAACCGGTTTGAACAGTCCAGTCAATATCATCATTCGTTTCCTGAACCCAATTTCCGGTTGTATTTTCAAAACTTTCGTTATAAGGCAAATTAGTACATGTAACCGGAGGATTAACAGTAATATGAGCTGTTTTAGTTTCAGTATCGCTACCTACACTATTAGCAACGGTTAATGATACATCATATGTTCCGGCAGTATTATATACAACACTTGGATTCTGGGCAGTACTTGTTGAAGGATCACCTCCTCCAAATATCCATGACCAGGATGTTGGGTTGTTTGTGGATTGGTCGGTAAACATAACACTTTCACCTTCATATACGATAGTTGCATTTTCAGTGAATGCTGCATTGGGTGGTGCCACATTTACAGTAATATAATTTGATTTGGTTTCTGTATCCGACCCTGCACTATTTGTAACGGTAAGTGAAACTTCATATGTTCCTGCAGTATTGTATGTTATAACTGGATTTTGATCAGAGCTTGTAGCCGGGTTTCCACCGTTTAATGTCCATGACCAGGATGTTGGAACGTTTGTTGATTGGTCCGTGAACGTAATACTTTCACCCTCGTAAATAGTTGTTGAACTAGCCGTGAAATCAGCTACCGGAGCTACCACAGTGCCTGTAACAGGAACGGTTGAAGAATACCTGTAATAATTTTGTTTCGTTATCGTAACAATTAGGTTATTTCCAACTGCTTGAGCAGGTATGGTAATAGCAACGGATGAACCTGTACCTTCCGCGGTTCCAATTATATTTCCATCAACAGTTAGCGCTATAAAAGAACCATTATCCGCAGTAACACTGAATGTAGTTTCTCCGGTAAGAAGTTCACTGGCGTGCGAAACATTTAAGTTCTGAGGTACCTCTGAATATAGCATTGTAAAAGCATCGCCATGTAAATGGAATAAATCATAAGTAATAGCTTTATTACTCGTATTATATGGCCAACTTGACTGATATAAGAAATATTTACCATTAACACTTGCAAAACCTGGCAATAAAGTTGCAGGTGTTACATTTAAGTTTGTTTCCGAATAATCAGGCATAAAATCCGACCACATATAATCATACATTCCCCACGTAAATGCATCGTTTACGAATGAATAAGACACTTGTGTTGCAGCTATTAATCCTAAGGCACCGGAATTATTGCCGTTATAAGTATATCTATGGAACTTCTCCGCAAAACACTCAGAAGTATAATCAAATTGGCCGGTTAAACAATTGATAGAGAAAACGAATGGTAAGTCAGTATTTGTTAAATTGTCTATATCTGCAGACCGAAAATCTGGCTCACCCCAACCATAATATGCTCCATGGTCACGGTGTTGTAACATAAATGCTCCGCTATTAATTGCATTGACAACATCATTTGTTGTACCTCCTGTCCAACCACCTAAGCTAGAAGGACTAGCCGGGATATATCCTAAACCGTTAGGTCCAAAATAG
Source organism: Bacteroidales bacterium (assembly GCA_028282785.1). Taxonomy (GTDB): domain Bacteria; phylum Bacteroidota; class Bacteroidia; order Bacteroidales; family UBA12077; genus UBA12077. The sequence continues at coordinate 42,682 of JANQHE010000006.1, forward strand.
TTTACTACATCATCAGTATTGGTCGCTGTGGACCAAATTGATCCCGGAGTTCCGCTATATACTTCATTTATTCTAACAGGACTTTTACCATGTACTTCTTTTAAGTAACCACCAACAATTTCAGAACAAAGTTGGAACCATCTTTCTGTTTGCCATCCACAGGCGGTTATTGGGTTATTGTAAAAATTGGTGCTTGTAGGAGGGGTCATTTCATAATTTATGAATTTGGTTACCATTGTTTCCAGGTGAGTGGCATTTTGTGCAGTCATCCTTGCAAAAGCTATATCAGGTAAACCATCATTATTTACAACATCAGCATAATAATTATCGGTAATATATGTCCCTGAATAAGGGTGTGAATATTCCTGAGAAGTAATTCCTACTCCTGAAGTTCCATAATCAGCCATGATTAATACAGCAGCAGGAGGGATGCTCCAGTTATTATATGCGTTATCAATATAATTTTTTATTGTTGAAACATTGTTTCCACCAATATCGGTAATTGTTACAACACCGGTATTGATTCCTTGTAGGGTCCTGAATTTTTTTATTGTATCAGCCCATGCAATAAAATCCGCATCGTCCGGAACAATTATTAGGTACTCATATCCCGTACTTTTACCTATAGCTTTATGGTTATAGTCTACTTCGGGAAGAGAACTGTAGTTTAAGAAAGTGTTTTTCAAAATGGGGTCAAACCAACGGCTTCTTAAACGCTCATCGCCATAAGTTCCTTTCCCTCCAGAAAAATTAACTTTCAATTCAATATCTCTATAAACAATCAATTCCTTGGTTACAGGGTTGTATTGAAAAGGTGTAATTCCTAAGGTTACCATTTCAACTCCTCTTATCACAGATTTTTTAGAGATTTGAAAAGGTTTTTCAGGATAAAAAGCATCTTTAGAATAAATACTTTGATCTTTTTCATACTTTAATGCTTTATCCTCAATAACAAAAGGAATGTCGGGAGCAGGAGCCAAATCAACATTTTTGATAATTTCCTTTCGGAAATTTACTATTTCCAGCACTGCTGTTGCACCATCGGGTAATGCCACATAGGTTGCATAACTTGGTAAATCAGGAGCTCCTTCATCGTTAGGAAGCAAATTGCCATAGATTTCAATCGATTTTAAAACATTTTTTTCAATGGCTTTGTCAACTAATGCAAAGTCATTAATTGAAAAATTCACATCAACGCCTGACGATTTAGAATTTAACAGAGTCATTCCCTGGTTTCCCCAGGAATCCGAGAAGGTGTAAGTTTCTTTTTGCCCATAGCTATAAGCACATAAAACTATGCTTATGATTAGCAAAAACATTCTTTTTTTTAATAGTTCTTTTTTCATAGAAAATAAGTTAGGTTAATAAATTTAAAATTTTATTCTATTGAGAAATTGAATAAAATTCAGTGATTAGAGTGGTATTTAAGTTATAATTCATAATTTGATAACTCAATTCTAAATATATCAAAATCTCGGGGCCAGTTATTGGGTAACAACCAGATTTGAATTTAGAAAAGAGTATTTAAGATAAGAAAAAATATTTAATTATAAAACAAAATGTGAAAGATTTATTGAAAAAAATTAAACAAAGAGTCGCGAGTTTAATGCTTAATTCTTTAATTTTTTTAAGTTTCATATGTTTATAATCGTATAATAAGATATTGTAAGAATTTAAGGTTTGGAAGTTTAATTTTCTATGATCGGTGTTTAACTTACTACGAACATATTAACATATCAAAATATTTTAATATATTACGGATGCATTTTAACTGAACATATTTATAACAAATTTTGTCTTAAATACAACTGTGGATATTAAATAAATACTTGTTATTAATTAAAATCATAAAATATGAAAATAGATCTTAATGCAGATTTAGGAGAAAGTTTTGGTAGGCATATTAAAGGGAACGATGCTGAAATAATAAAATATGTTACGTCAGCGAGTATTGCTTGTGGTTATCATGGAGGTGACCCCCTAACAATTGAAAATACTATTAAGTTAGCTTTAGAGAATAATGTAGCAATCGGGGCACACCCTAGTTATGACGATTTGGTAGGTTTTGGGCGACGTTCGATGAAAATTAGTGATGATGATCTATTTTCAATGATTTTATACCAGGTAGGTGCATTGAAAGCAATGACCGAAGCATTAGGTGGAAATCTAAAACATGTTAAGCCACATGGCGCAATGTATAATGATTTGGCGAATAGCTTACCAAAAGCAAAAGTTGTTGCAGAAGCTATGTACAAAATTGACCCTGAATTGATTTTTGTTGGATTGGCAAATTCGGAAATTCAACATGCAGCTCGTGAAATTGGATTAAAAAGCGCGTGCGAAGTTTTCGCAGACAGGGCTTATAATGATGATGGTTCTCTTGTTTCGCGCCATAAATATGGTGCAGTTTTTGAAGATGGAGAAGCTTGTATGAACCAGGTTAAACAGATTTTAACGGAACAATCAGTTACCTCAATAAATGGAAATGCCGTTGAAATGTGTATAGATACTATTGGTATTCATGCTGATAACTATGAAGCTCTTGATTTTGTTAAATCATTTCACAAATATTTGAAAGAAAATAATATTGAAGTAAAAAGCTTACAACCTTAATTTACTTTTTTTAATACGAAACTCATATAAATGGAATTACCCGAAAGCAATGATTCGGAAGTTTCTATATCCTTTGTTTTTAGAAATGGACTAAAAGCTTTTTTCATAAACCCGGGAATTCGTTCTTTCCTGGACCTGATTTGCTGGATATCTGTATCTTTTATAAAAGAGGTAATATTCTTTGTTATATCATTTTTATACTCTATGGTAAACCCGGCCATTCGTAGATGATGTTTGACTGTTTCCAGTTTTCTTTTTTCGATAATATCGGCAAATATAAAAGTAGAATCTTTTCTTAAAACACGGTACACCTCATTGCAAAATTTAGGTAAATCATGATAAAATCTTGCTGATCCTATATTTATTACAAGATCGAAACTTTCTTTTTTAAATGGTAGATTTTCTTCGATTCCTTTTATAAAAGATAAACCGGGTTCATCGTAATAACTATTGCAAAAATTAATAAGGTTATTAACACTTTCTAAACCAGTATATGTTTTAGGAGAGTAATAACGGTTTATATACGAAGCTCCACCTCCTCTTCCCGAACCTACTTCCAAAATATCCTTGTAATACAAATCGACTTTTGAAATAGCATGGTCATATAACTGGATAAAGTATCTGTTTTTTTCGTCATCATGTAACAGGTTAATTTCTTCATGTTCCGATAAAGACTTGTAACCATAATTCATGAATTTGGTTGCTTTTTTCGTATCTGTATGATTCATTATTTTATTTAATATATCCCATCTAAGCTTTTTGCCGGTTTCACAGTCTTGACAAGTACTTTGATTACTTGTATTCATTACTGGTAAATTTTAATTTTTAGTAGCAATGATAGAAACTGAAGTGGAAATAATGAAATAAATGGTGTAAGTGTCTAAAACCGGGGATAAATCAGTTATAAAATGGGTAAATGAAACTTATTCCGGGGTGAGTGGCACTAATTTTAAACACTGTTTAATTGCTCTTTTACTTTTAATAAGTAATGTCTGGAAACAGGAATTTCCTCATTATTAGTTAATTCGAGGATATTTCCTTTATAATTTTTAACTAACCTGTTAACATTGTTAAGATTTACGATGTAGGTCCTGTGACAACGCACAAAATTCGGATAAGATTCTAATTGTAATTCAATATTTTTCAGAGTGTTGCGTAAAAGTTTTTTATGAAAACCTTCTTTGTGCATATAGTTTATCTCTACATAATTGTCTGCCGCTTTAATAATAAAAACAGTATTAAAACTTAGTTCAACTTTTTCAGATTTATTTTCAGATTTAAGCTCAATTTTGTTTGGAATTTTATTTTGTTCAGTATCAAGATCGGAATAGGGTGGTTTAATCTTTAGTTCTTTTAGTTGATAGTATTGTGATCTAAGTCTGTATAATAACCTTATTAAAACAACAACAGAAAGGCAGATTACAACAATCTTAAAAACAACATAAAATGATATACTTATTTTTCCAACATACCTTAAATAAAATGTAAAAGCTACCGAATTAAAGGATAAAGCAAGAGAACTTAAAAAGATTGGTGGCCCGGATTTCCATTCGGTAATTCTAAACGATTTAGAAAAAATAGTTGGAATACCAACATAAAATAAGTTATTAAATATAAATAAGATTCCGCTGAAACCTGAAAAAAATATAATAAGACTGTTTAAATTGTTATAACTGGCTTCAAACGGGCGAAAGAATAATATAAATAAAAATACTCCTATACTAAAATTGAAATTTAATTTAAGGTTGTATCTAAGTTCTCTGTTATAAGAAGTCATATAATCAAGAGTTTCCAATTGTGAAGTGAAGATACTATTAATTATGGTTACTTCAAATACGTAACATAAACTTTAAATTATTGGATATAATTTAAACTATCTCAGTTCGAAAAAGTCTTTATAAATGTTAACAAAGTGTTAAAGCCGAATTGAACTAAACATTTTCGGATCAAAAGTGTTAAATTTATTGCATGAAAAAGTTTATTTCCATCATATTGGTTTTAATTTACTTTTCACTCTCAACGGGTGCAATAGTTACTTTGCATTATTGCGGAGGCAAACTGGAAAGTGTCAAATTAAATTCTGAAGCTCAAGCTTGCTGTTGTGGTATTTCCGGAATGACAATAGACTGCTGTGAGAATGAGGAATTTAGGTTAGATATTGACATTGATGAAAATGTGGCTTTTTCTTCGGATATAGCTTTTAAGAATTTTTCACAGGTTGTTTATTCAAATTTAACTTTACTTATTTTAAATGAAGTAGAGATTGAAGATGAACAACTGGCAAAATATAATTTACCACCTCCTAAGCCGGAATCCATTTGGCTTATGAACTGCACTTTCATTTTTTACGGATAAGATTTAATTGTTATAAATACTAATTAGGAAATGAGTTTCTGGTTACTCATTTCTGATTATCTGTTATAACCAGTAACTTTTAACAAAAAACATGTAACAATTAAAATTATGAAAACATTATTATTAATATCAATATTTACAGTTTTTACGTTTATTTCATTTTCTCAAGATAGATCTTCAAAGGTAGAAACGACTAAATTCGAGGTAAAAGGTGTTTGTGATATGTGTAAAGAGCGTATCGAAAATGCTGCATTATTAAAGGGTGTTAAATGGGTAGAATGGGATAAAGCAACCGATACATTAACCGTTATTTATCGTAAAGACAAGCTTGATATTTTGGATGTTCATAAATCAGTTGCGGAAGTTGGACATACTACCGATAAGGTTGACTGTAATATGGAAGCTTACAATAAGTTGCCTGCATGCTGCGCTTACATGGGCGATGTTGAGAAACATTAAGCATGAACCGGTATTTATTGTTGATTTTGCTGGCTTTGAATTTTCAGGTTATTCTGGCGCAGCAGAATATTAGTTACTTGAAAGGTAAGATTGTCGAGCAAAATCAAGAGGCAGAAATTCCTGTTATTGGCGCAAATGTTTATTGGAGCAACACAACAGTCGGTACAACTACTGATGCAAACGGGAATTTCAAGTTAACCAGGCTAAAAACTAATAACCGATTAGTAATAAGCTACGTGGGCTACCAAAGCGACACGATTATTGTGGACGGTCGGGACTATTTAAAAGTTGCGTTGAAAACTTCCACCGAGTTAGATGAAGTGGTTGTTTCCTATAAACGTAATACAACCGAAGTTTCATTACTGGAGCCGGTAAACACAAAAGTGATGGGAGAGAAGGAACTTCTAAAAGCTGCCTGTTGTAATCTAAGTGAAAGTTTTGAGACTAATCCTTCTGTTGATGTCTCATTTACAGATGCAGTTACCGGAACCCGCCAAATTCAAATGTTGGGGTTGGCAGGGCCGTATACTCAAATTTCACGTGAGAATATGCCTGATATTCGTGGCTTATCATCAATTTATGGGTTGACCTATATTCCCGGAACGTGGATAGAAAGTATTCATTTAAATAAAGGTGCGGGAACAGTAATTAATGGATTTGAAAGTATTGCCGGGCAAATTGATGTTCATTTAAGAAATCCTACAAATATGGATAAATTGTATTTAAATGTTTATGGGAATCAACGTGGGCGAGTTGAAGCAAATGCAAATATTCAGGCTGATGTTGGTAAAAACTTAGGTACTGCTATCTTGCTGCATGGAATGAATAATTCCTTTGAAGAGGACCATAATAACGATAATTTTTTGGACCACCCAACAGGTGAACAGTATGTAGTTCTTAATCGATGGGAGTTATACAGTGATCAGGGACTACATTTCCAGGTGGGAATTAAAGGAACTTATATTGATAAATATGGAGGAGAATCTGAATTTGATAAAAATGTTGATAGGGGAACAACAAACGCCTGGGGATTAAACATCAAAACTGAACGTTATGAGGCATGGTCGAAATTAGGCAAAGTTAATTTAAATAAACCATGGCAAAGTGTAGGTTTTCAGATTTCAGGAGCACTTCATGACCAGGAGTCCTATTTTGGATTGACAAACTATAATGCACAACAAAATAGCTTTTATTCAAACCTGATTTTTCAATCACATATTAATAACACCAATCATCAGTTTAAAACAGGATTAAGCTTTCAATATGATGATTATAAGGAAGATTTGAATTATTCAAATTATGACAGATTGGAATATGTGCCTGGGGTGTTTTTTGAGTACACATATAAACATTTGGAGAAGTTTGATGCTATTTTGGGTATAAGAGGAGATTATCATAATGAATATGGTTCTTTTTTAACTCCAAGAGCTCACATAAGATACTCGTTAACGGATAAGATAACTTTAAGAGCTTCTGGTGGCCGGGGTTTAAGGTCAGCAAATATAATTTCCGAAAACATTGGAATACTTGCCAGTTCGCGCCAAATTATTATTAATGGTGATGGAAGCGCAAAGCCTTATGGGCTGGAACCTGAAATTGCCTGGAATTATGGTTTAAACCTCACATATAAATTTGTTTTGGATTACAGAAATGGAAGTGTAAGCGTTGACTTTTACCGGACTGATTTCCAAAATCAGATAGTATTAGATTTGGATCAGGACCCACAACAGGCTTTATTCTATAATCTGGATGGTGAATCATATTCAAATAGTTTTCAGGCACAAGTTGATTATGAGTTAATTAACCGTTTGGATGTACGTATTGCATATCGGTGGTATGATGTAAAAACAACGTATAATGATGAATTGTTAGATAAACCATTAACATCAAACCATAGAGCGTTTATTAATCTGGCATACAGTTCAAGGAAAGATTGGAGTTTTGATTATACTATTAACTGGCAGGGAGAAAAACGAATTCCTGGAACAGAGACAAATCCTGTAGAATACCGGTTAGATGAGTATTCTCCTAATTTCTTTTTAATGAATGCTCAAATTAGTAAAAGCTGGCAACAAAAGTTTGATGTTTATGTAGGTGTTGAAAATATCTTGAGTTATAAACAAGAAGACCCAATTATAGCAAGCAATGATCCGTTTAGTCAATATTTTGACAGTTCATTGATTTGGGGACCTGTAACCGGGCGAAACATTTATTTTGGGTTAAGATATAAAATTAAATAAAGCTCTTTTAAGAGCTTTATTTTTTATTTGTATTTTAGAATAATTATCGTACATTTGCGATGAACGATTGATTTATGAAAAAAGAAGATTTTAAATATCAGGAAGACCACCTTAAATTAGCCAGGTTTGCTAAAGCTCTTTCACACCCTGCGAGATTACATATCCTAAATTTTTTAAGTTGCTGTGATAGATGTTATACAGGTAATATTGTGGATGAATTGCCAATAGCACAGTCATCGGTTTCTCAACATTTGAAAGAATTAAAGGAGGCAGGATTAATTCAAGGTACTATTGAAACACCTAAAGTTTATTATTGTATTGATAAAGAAAACTGGAAATTAGCAAAGGAATTATTTAAAGAGTTCTTTTAAAATTTTTTAATTAAAACCATCGTATATTCACGATTAACTATAATTATACATAATGTTAAATTTAATTATTGATGAAATGGATAAATCAGAAAAGTTAAAAAAAACAGTTAAAGAAAAGTACGCTGAAATAGTTCGTGACCAGAATAAATGTTGTTGTGGTAGTAAAAATGAACATGCCGAATATACTGTTTTTAATGAGAGCTACGAAAATCAACCTGGATATGTTAAAGAGGCAGACTTAAATTTAGGTTGTGGAGTCCCAACTGAATATGCCGGAATGAAACCCGGAGATTCAGTTTTGGATTTGGGTTCCGGAGCAGGAAATGATTGCTTTGTAGCCAGGTCAATAGTTGGGGAAAAAGGTCATGTAACAGGGCTTGACTTTACAAATGAGATGGTTCGAAAAGCAAATGCCAATCTTCTTACGCTGGGTTATAAAAACATAGATTTTGTGCTTGGCGATATAGAAAATATTCCTTTGAAAGATAAAACATACGATGTCGTTATAAGCAATTGCGTTTTAAATTTAGTACCTGATAAAGTAAAAGCATTTAAAGAAATCAAACGAGTATTGAAGTCCGGAGGACATTTTTGTGTATCTGATATAGTTTTAAAAGGCGAATTGCCTGATAATATCAAAGAGGTAGCAGAATTATATGCCGGATGTGTTTCCGGAGCTTTACAGATGGAGGAATACATTGGAATTATTAAAGACTCAGGATTCACACAAGTTGAAATTAAAAAAGAACGACAAATTGATGTTCCGGATGAAATGTTTTTAAAACATATTTCTCAAGATGATTTGAAAAAATATAAATCATTAGGTACTGGAATATACAGCATAACTGTTGTAGGAACAAAATAATAAATAAGAAGTATGCTGCCTTAAAGCCTATTTGTTTTTCTGAAATCAGTATTACTTACTTTTTGGCAACCTCTTTTCTTTTTTTCTTGCTTAGAGTATTTGCTAAGCAAAATTAATATACCTAATTTTCTGGTTCATTTTTAATGAACATAATGAAAAGCAAAAGCATATTAAAAAAAATCAGATCAATTGGTCCGGCGGCTTTAGTTACAGCTGCGTTTATCGGACCTGGTACCATAACAACTTGTTCCATTGCAGGAGCAAAATTCGGATACGCCCTTTTATGGGGTCTGTTATTTTCAATTATTGCAACCGTGGTGTTACAGGAAATGTCTGCACGATTGGGGATTGTAGCACGGAAAGGATTAGGCGAAGCTTTACGCGAACAGGCACGCAATCCAATTACTAAATTCATAACAGCATTTCTTGTCTTATCGGCAATTTTAATAGGAAACGCTGCATATGAAACCGGTAATATTTTAGGAGGTGCACTGGGCCTCGAAACTATTTCAGGAATTTCTTCCATATCAATTACAGATTCATTTAAAATAAACATTTGGGGGCCATTAATTGGATTATCGGCATTTATTCTGATGATTATAGGCAGTTATAAGTCGATTGAAAGGATGCTAATAATTCTGGTTATTTTAATGAGCCTGGCTTTTATTACAACTTCAATTGTAATTATGCCGGTATGGAAGGAAATATTCAAGGGAATTTTTGTTCCATCCGTTCCCAAAGGTTCTGTTTTGACTATAGTAGCATTAATTGGAACAACTGTTGTTCCTTATAATCTATTCCTGCATTCTTCCGCAGTTCAGGAGAAATGGAAAGATAAATCAGGGCTGAATGAGGCAAGGACAGATATTTTTGTATCAATCATAATTGGAGGATTAATCTCTATGTCTATTGTTGTGACATCTGCAGTTGCATTTTGGGGATCGAACCATGAAATAAAAGGTGCGGGAGATTTAGCAATCCAGCTTGAACCACTTTTAGGAAACTGGGCCAAAATATTTTTAGCATTTGGTTTATTTGCAGCTGGTATATCATCAGCTGTAACAGCTCCACTAGCTGCAGCATATGCAACTTCAGGAATTTTAGGCTGGAAAAAGAACTTAAAGGATAAAAAGTTTAAATTAGTTTGGATCTTTATACTTTTAATTGGGATTATTTTTTCAGCATTTGGATTTAAACCTATCCAGGCTATTGTTTTTGCACAAATTACAAATGGAATATTATTACCTATAATTGCCATATATTTGCTTTGGGTGATGAACAGTAAGAAAATCCTTGGAGATTTTAAAAATAATTTGATTTCAAATATTATTGGCTTTGCCGTTGTTATAGTTGCAGTCGGACTAGGAGTAAGAAGTATTTTAAGCGTACTTGGTTTAATATAATTTGCAATGTTTATAGATTTAAATTCGGACCTGGGAGAAAGTTTTGGAAATTATAAAATAGGAGATGATGCAGAGGTTATGAAATATATAACTTCTGCAAATATTGCCTGTGGTTTTCATGCCGGTGATCCCTTAATTATTGAAAAAACCATAAAGTTAGCTATGGAAAATAATGTAGCTCCGGGAGCACATCCGGGATATCCTGACTTAGTTGGTTTTGGAAGGCGATCTTTAAAATTAAGTGATGAAGAATTATCTTCTACGATTAAATATCAGGTTGGAGCAGTGAAAGCAATAACAGAATCTTTAGGAATAAAATTGCAACATGTTAAGCTACACGGAGCAATGTATAACGATATGGCTTTTAACTATAACAAAGCAAAAGTTGCGGCCGAAGCAATTGTAAGAATAGATCCGGATTTAATATTTGTTGGCCTTGCAGGATCGGAAATGATTAAAGCGGCTGAAGATACCGGACTAAAAACGGCAAATGAGTTTTTTGCGGATCGAGCCTATAATGACAATGGAACATTAGTGTCCAGATCAATTGAGGGTTCAGTAATTCATGATACAGAGGTTTGTTTAAACAGAATAGAAAAACTAATCAAATCAAATTCTGTATTATCAATAAATAAAAAGGAAATAAAAATTATTGCAGATACAATTTGTGTACATGGTGACAATGAAAATGCAGTTGATTTTGTGAAAAACCTCAATAGATTTTTAAACGATAAAGGGATAGAGCTGAGAAATCTCAAAGATCAGAATTTGTAAGATATGCTAAAATACTTTCCATTAGGTGATACTGCTTTCTTAATTAAAATTGGAAATGATATCTCCACTGAGACACATTTTAAAGTTCAGTATTTTACTAAGCTTCTGGAAGATAAAAACTTAAAAGGAATTATTGAAGTTACGCCGGCCTACAATGAAATATTGATTTCGTATGATCCGGATATTATGAATTATAAAGAGTTAATCGGAGAACTAAAAAAACTGGAAAAAAAAGAAATAACTCAAAATAAAGAATCTAAACGTATACTTTATATACCGGTTTGTTATGAAGCAGAATATGCATTGGATATGGAAATAGTGGCTTCCGAAAACAGTATTTCAATTAATGAAGTAGTAAAAATTCATACTTCTGGTGAGTATTTAGTTTACATGTTGGGATTTACCCCTGGTTTTTGCTACCTCGGAGGTATGGATCAAAAAATTGCTACTCCCAGAAAGGAAACCCCAAGAGTTTTGATCGAAGCGGGATCGGTTGGTATTGCCGGAAAACAAACTGGTATTTACCCTATTGATAGTCCTGGTGGGTGGCAGATTATTGGCAAAACTCCATTGGAACTTTTTAATCCTGAAAGTGAACCGTATTTTTTTATTGAACCGGGGAATTATTTAAAATTTTATGGAATATCAAAATCCGAGTTCGAAACAATTAAAAAGCAAGTAGAACAGAATAGTTTTGTTATAAAAACTGAAATAAGAGATGAATAAAATTACGATCAAAAAACCGGGATTGTTGAGCACCATTCAGGATGCAGGGCGTTGGGGTTTTCAGAAATACGGAATGCCGGTATCAGGTGCTATGGATCTTTATTCATTACGGCGGGCAAATGAACTGGTAGGAAATGGGTCGAAAGAAGCGTGTATTGAGGCTACTATGGATGGTCCTACCATTGAATTTTTTAACGATGGTTTTATAGCTATTTGCGGCGCAGATATGCAAGCTACTTTAGATGGGAACGATATTGAAATGTATAAGACAGTTCGTGTTAATAAAGGAAGTAATTTATCATTTAAAGGATTAAAAACAGGATTGAGGACTTACATTGCATTTTCTGGCGGGATTAACGTACCCGTGGTTATGGGAAGTAAATCAACCTATTTAAGAGGTAAAATTGGTGGATTTCAAGGACGAAAATTGCAAAAAGGAGATGAAATTGAAATCGGTACATTTAATAAAAACCTGGACTTTAAAAAGGTACCAAAAAATAAAATTCCTTTTTATAAAGAGTATTTTACGGCTCGTATAATCCCGGGACCAGAGGCAGGCCATTTTACGGTAAAAGGATTAGCTGATTTTTTAAACTCGGAATATACCCTAACAGAACAATGCGATAGAATGGGGTATAGGCTTACCGGAACAAAAATCAGGCATAGATTATCGGCTGATATAATCTCTTCCGGAATTGCTTTCGGAACCATACAGGTTCCATCTCATGGCGACCCTATAATCATGATGGCTGACAGGCAAACAATTGGAGGTTATACCAGGATCGGAAACATAGTTTCAGAGGATTTACCTTATATAGCCCAGTTAAAACCGGGAGACAAAATTAGTTTTAAAGAAGTAAAATTGAATGATATTTATTAATCTTTCGAAGTATAATATATTTTGCTTATCGATTCGTTTTGTAAGATCTTAGGATACAAATTATCCTTTACCCAAACGAATTCAGGTTCTTGTTTTAATAGTTTTTGTAAAACATTTTTAGCTTCGGTACTTTCACCTTTTCTATCTAATGAAATAGCTAACCAAACCATTGCATTTACATACTGCCAGTTATTGGAACTTTGATTTGTAAGTTCAAATAATCGAATGGCATATCTATAATATTGTATTGCATCATCAATGTCACCACCTAAAAGAGCAGGGGTATGATATTTATAGTTTGCCATTTCTATTAAAACCGAAGGAGTAATTTCCTTAAGTGAGGTAGCTTTATTTAAATATAATTTTCCTTTGGGCCCGTTCAATATTACCTGATTTGGATAAAGTATTATTTTAAATCCGTATATACCGGCTCTAAGCCCTCGTACATCGGCCCAATCTTCATTATAATCTAATAATTCTTCAATGTTTTTTTTGGCTTTTGGTAATATTAATTTGGCGGTTTTATAATCACCTTTATCAATTAACATCCCTATATAACCATATTGGCTTTTTGTTAACTCATGCAATGTAAATACATTCTTTGTTTTTTTATATGATTTTTCCAAATCGTTCATAACTTCTATCCAAAGAGGGTCATTCCCTTCAATGTAGGCATCATAAAGTTTTTCTCTTGCTTCGCTTATACCTGAAGAATATAAATTTGTGGAAGCAATTAAGACAAATGGTATTATGATAACTAATCTTTTCATGGCTTCACGTTTTTTAGTTTTAACTATGAAACAATAAAAAGATAAAAATGTTTAAAAAATAATTAAAAAGTTTAAACAAAATTATTTTAACGGAATTGTGAAATAGAATGTACTTCCTTTATCCTCTTCACTATCAGCTCTTATTGAGCCACCATTTTTTTCTATTAATTCTTTGCATAAAATTAACCCAAGGCCTGTTCCCTTTTCCTTATCAGTTCCGTACGTTGAGAATGTAGATCCTATTTTAAACAGCTTGTCAATATATTCTTTAGGAATACCAATACCGTTATCTTTAACAGAGATTTCAACAAATTTATTATTCTCTATCACATTAGAATTAATTTCTATTTTGCTATCCTGGTAAGAAAATTTAAGAGCGTTAGAAAGTAAGTTTCTAATAACGGTTTTAATAGAACTTTTATTTATTTCAAGTTCAATGTCACCTACATTTGAGATTATTTTAATATTTTTTTCTTTGGCTTTTTCTTCGAGTAAGAACAAGGTGTTTTCCGTAAGATCTTTAAGACTAATTTTTTCTATGTCAAATTCAAGAGTGTTCATCTGAATCCTAGCCCATAATAACAAGTCATCTAAAAGGTTGTTTGTTTTAGAAGATAAACCCATAAGGATATTAATGTAATCCAGTTTTTCATCATTTGAAATATCACTAAAGTTATCTTTTAATAACTTAAGTAATTGGGAAATATTTCCAACAGGCCCTTTTAGGTCATGAGCTATTATAGAGAAGAAAACGTTTTTCGTAGCGTTAGCTTCGGACAATTCTTTTTCAGAATCTATTAGAGCCGATTCTGTATTTTTTCGATCTGTAATATCTTCTTTTACAGCAAGATATTTAATTGTTTTTCCCTTTTCGTCTATAATAGGAGATATAGAAGCTAATTCCCAGTAGAGCGTACCATCTTTCTTCTTATTTAAAAATTCACCTCTCCAGGTTTCTCCTTTTACGATGGTTTCCCAAAGTTCTCTATAATCCTCAGATTCTGTATGTTCAGATTTTAAAATATTGGGATTTTGTCCAACGGCTTCTTCAAACGTATATCCGGTAACCTCTGTAAATTTGGGGTTAACATACTCTATAATGCCATTTGTATCTGTAATTACAATAGATGAAGGACTTTGCTTTACAGCAGTATATAGTGATAAAATTTCTTCTTCAATTCTTTTCCTGTCTGTTATATCTCTAAATGCAACAACTCTTAACTCTTTTCCATCAATAAACACATCCTTAGCTTCTACTTCCGCAATAAAAGCAGTATTATTTTTTCTCATTAGTTTTAACTCATAAGGACCTGGAATTTTATTGCTCATGTTCTCCATTGCCAGATTTCTTAAGTCCGGATGTATAAATTCCAATACATTTTTTCCTTTAATAAAATCTAAGCTATATCCGGTTAACTTATGTGCAGACGGATTTATATCTATCACAACACCCTTATCATGAATTATGATACCTTCTATCGTAAGGTCAGTTAGTATCTTATATCGCGCCTGGCTTTCTTTTAATGCATCCTCAGCTTTTTTCTTTTCTGTGATGTCTTCTAATATTCCATCAAAATAAATAACCTTGTTGCTTTTATCTTTAACAACTTTAACTGTATCTTCTACTATAATTTCTTTATTGTTCCTAGTTTTAAGATGGATTATTTGCTTTGTGGTGTTTTGGTCTTTATCAGCAAGCATGTCAATTTCTGCATTTCTTTCCTTTCTGTTAAAATAGAAGTCATATACAGACATATTAAGAATTTCATCTAGTGTATATTCAAGCATCCTTGCTAAAGCAGAATTAGCATAAAGAATCCTTCCTTCAACAGTTGTGCGGTATATTCCTACCGGAAGATGGTCAGTGAGTTGTATAACCAGGTCTTTTTCCTGATTTTCTTGATTTGTATTCATCGATTGACCGGACATAAATTAAGAGATCAAATTTATGCCATTTTACGTAGAAAAAAAATACCGGTTTGGGTGTTAATGTTAGAAAACATACTATTTATCAAAAATTAGTAATAGATGGTGGATGTATTATAACAATCCATGGTTAAGGAAACAATAAAATAAAGCTTGATCCTTTATTTACTTCGGATTTAACTTCTACTATTATTTTGTGGTAATCACAGATCTTCTTGGATAATGCTAACCCCAGACCATAACTATCCTTAGTTTCATTTGAATTTTTAAATCTGGAAAATATTTGAGGAATTTTTTCCTTTTTAATCCCTGCGCCGGTATCATTAATTTGTATTGAAAACTGATTGTTCTTTTGTTTAGAAACTATTTCAACGTGTCCTTTGTCTGTATAACGAATTGCATTATTTACAAAATTGTAGAAAAGAGTAAATAACAAATTATCATTTCCTTTAAAAATAAAGTTATTTGCTTTCAGTTCCATTTTTATTTCCAATTCTTTGGCAATGGCCTTATCCTCGATTTCTTCTACTACATTTTGTAGAACTTTATTGACATTAACATCTTCGGTTAAAATATATTCTTCGTTTTCGATTCTGGACATCATTAAAAGTGTCCGAACCAGATTAGTTAATCTTCGCAATGTTTTTTTAGATTCAAAAATCTTCATCATATCTGCTTCAGAAAGATTACTTTCATAAAGGATATTGTCTAGCTTACTTTGGATAATACTAACGGGAGTAAGCAATTCATGAGATACGTTACTTATATATTCCCGTTCGTCGTTAAAAGCGGCTTCAATTTTACGCATTAACGAATGAATGGTCTCATCAAGATAAATAAAATCGGAAGTATTGGTATTTACCGGTTGATAATTGAATGAAGTTGGATGTTTTGTGTATTTAAGTTTGCTTACTATTCTTTCGAATGGTCGAAGTAGATATTGAATAAATGATAAATCAAAAATAAATGTTAAGGTTATGATAAAGATTAAAAATATAAATGCAAACTGTTTAAGGTTATGCTCAAAGCGAAGAATGACTGAAATACTTTTACCTATTTCAATAAGATAATTATTGTCATTCTCTTCTATGGAATAACTTAACACACGGTAATCAACCAATTCATCTTCAATAATTCTTTCCGAATATTGAATAATATTTATGGTCGTATCTGTCCGGATTGGTTCAATTGAAATATATTCTTCCTTTAAAATATTATAACTCCCGAAGGCTTGAAATTCAGCATCCATATCGATATAGGTTTCAATTCCCAAACTGTCAACTAATTCAATTACCTGATCAAGTTTCTGAATTAGTAGCTTATCAGTATCCTGAATTGATATACGACTAACTAGCCATGGGATCAAAAAAACAAGTAATGTGATAATTAATGCTTTGGAAAATGCATTAAACAGGGCTAACTGACTTTTTAGCTTTAGGTTTGGTATTTTCATTAAAACTCAAATTTATATCCTATACCACGAACAGTTTTTATCCAATTGGTATTATCAAACTCAGCGAGTTTTTTTCTAACATTCTTTATATGAACATCAATATAATTCGAATCATAATCATCTTCATAAAACTCGCCCCAAATATGCTCTGTTAACTGTAAACGATCTAATACACGATTTTTGTTTAGCACTAAATAGCTTAATAGTTTATACTCTTTCTTTGTTAAACTAATAGATTTATCCTTAAATTGAAAATGCTTCTTATTTGTATCTAACGAAAAACCTCCAAATTTGATAACAGACTCCTGGTGCCCGAATTTTCTTCTTGTAATAGCTTGTATTCTTGACAAAAGTTCTAATAACGAAAATGGTTTAGGTAAATAATCATCAGCACCGAGATCAAAACCCTTTATTTTATCTTCTAATTCCCCACGGGCGGTAATTACGATAAAATATGCTTCGGAATTATATTTCTTAGCTTCTTTAATTAGGTCTAAACCATTATAATCGGGTAACCCAATATCAAGTAAAATAAAATCATATGGATTTACGGATATAAGTTCTGACGCTTCTTCACCGGTATGTGCCAAATCAATATTATAATCTTCTTTTACAAGAAATTGTTTTATTTCTGATGCTAAACTTTTTTCATCTTCTACAATTAATATTCTCATATTACTTCGTATTAGAAAATAAATGATAAAGAGATTATATAACCTGTTTGATCTTTCATACCAAATACTTCCAGCTTTTCGGATGGAATATAATACATCCATGAAAATGTAGCAGAAACACTTCCAATTCCAAAGGTAACAGGCACAAGAAAGTCAACTCCCTGATACGAAAAGGTATTTGTTGAAACATCTTGATTTTCAAGATATCTTTTAATGATTTCTTCCGTGGAAATATTAAAAGTCTGATACCCTTTAAACCTTAAATAAGGAATTAGCACATTATTGATATATGGCTCGTATATATCATATAAGTAATGGTCGGTTCCAAAATTAAAAGATACAGAAGGCATAATATACAGGTAGTCATTCTTAAAAAATATATCTTCAAAATCAACATTTATGGTTGCTCCTGCATCTGTAAAATAATTTTCATTATCAAGAAGAAAGAAACCATCACCATATAAATAGAGCATTTTATAAGTAAATCCTGCAGAAACGTTTAAAGCATGATTATAATTTAAGCCTTCATAATTATATTCACCTTTATAATAATGATAAATGTAACTTGCATCAACATCAAATAAATCTTTATGGAAACTTTTTTGATACCCTAATAAAAAGTCAAGATCATAACTTAAGGTATCTGCATCTGAATAATTAGTTATCATTAATCCTGTTTGGATTCCTGACTTATGTAAAAAAGAAAGATTTGTTATATAAGCAGGAATAATAATATCAGAAATTTTACCTTTGGTTTTTATTTTATTATTGGTATAATTAAAATCCATCATAAAAAAACTAAACTCAACATCAGAATAGTCAATTGAATCTGTTGTCGAAATAGAATCAGCCTCGATAATTTGTCCGAAGCTGTATGTACTGGTTGTTAATAAATAGAGTAATAATAGGTTAAATAATCTCAAATAAAATCTTCCACAGAGATTTTTGTTGGTTATTTGAATCATATAAAGTTGATCATCCGTTAACGCTTTCTCCTAATAGCCTTTGCTTTGCGAACAACTTGTTTTTTCTTCTTATTTTGTATTTGTGCATTTCTAATCTGTGCTTTTTTAATTTGGGCTTTTTTCTGTGTGGCCCTGGGCACAGTTTTTATTGTTTCTTTTTTTGGCGGATCAGTAGTCTTTTTCTCTACTTTTTTTGGTTCCTGTGCAAAAGAAACTAACACAACAAAAACAAAAACAAATACGATCGCAATTCTTTTCATAAATCCTCCTATGTTTTCGTTGTTAAAATTAAATAATTATTCAGAATATATAAAGTGCTAATTTATATAATGCTAATCAGAGAGTTTCATTACCTTAGAAAAAGCCTTAATACCGTTGTCTTCGTAACTAATATTAAGTTTTAATGAGAATACGGAAGCTTCATAATAATCGCAGAATTGATGAATTAATTTACCGTCATCACGAACAACTGCAAATGGTTTATTCATATCAAAGAAAGTTTGGTTGTTTTTTGAACTGATTGTTGAGCATTTTTCGTTCATTTTTCCTGATATTAAACTGAAAATTCTTGTTTTAAACATGACCCTAAAAGTTTAAAATGATCCCGGGTTGTAAAATACTTCCCGGGATCGAAACAATTACTAACCATTACCAGCCAAAACGGCGTTTTCTTTTAATTTCAATAGTTTCAGTAACACCATCACGAGTGATTTCTGCCAGGTTATCGCAAGTTCCATCACCATAATCTATTATTATTTCTTCTTCATCTATCATAATAACTCTTGTACCTGAAACAAAGTACCTGTAACATCCCTCTGCATGATTCTTTACTAATGGAGATGTTATTTCACTTGTAATTTCTGTTCCATCAGCTAATGTAGCACTTGAAGTACCGGTTACTTCTATTACATCATCATATTTGTAACGTGTATCAGACCCCTCAACTACTTCGCGAACACGTTCTCTTTGCCACGTGATTGTACCCGCATCTTCAGCTAAAATTATTGATCCATCGGCAATAACTTCACTTACACGATTATCTTCTTCATTGATATAACGATACACTGTTCGGGTACCTAATAATTGGTTATCATCAACAAAATAATTATCAAATGTATATACGATTTCTGTTTCTCCATCACCCCAATAATATCCATAATGAGTGATCAAAATTCTTCCTCTACGATAACGTCCATCATTACATAAACAGTTTTCATCACCGAAATCGATGGTTACTTCAACAGTATCTTCTTTGTAAATTTTGGTTACTGTTGCGCATGGACTTAATCTATGATATTTATTCATTCCATCGGTTTCAGTTGCGGATTTAGTTGAAAGACCTTCTAAATAATCAACAGCTTCGTCTCCTAAATCTTCAACTTCGTCGAATAGTTCAGAAGCATATGATTCATTGATTATATCAGCGTTTTGATCTTCAATTGAGAGATTTTCTGTTTCTTCACAAGAAACCAGGATCAAACCAAATATTGCCAAAGTTATTAAGGCAATGGATTTGTAAAACTTTGTCGTTTGGTTAAATAATTTTGTTTTCATGGTTGTCGATTTTTGATTTAATAATTTTTATCGATTAATTTCTGATCAGTTTTAATTTTTAATGAGAACTAAATTTCTTATCCCATTTTCTGGAAACAAATCTAAAATGACAACATGAAGTGAAAATGAAGAAATCTTTTACAGGATTAATTAAGTCATATTTAGAAATTATATTATAAAAAATATCAATAAACTAATATTTTTTTAAGGTTTATTCACTTTTTCTTTTTTTGTGAAACTAATTCACATAAATTATCGTTTGAAGAATTAATTTACTTTAAAAAAAACAACAATGGCATTAATTAAATGGACCACAGAACTTAGTGTTAATATTAGTTCAATTGATGAGCAACACAAAATATTAATCAATATGATTAACGAATTTTATGAAAAAATTAGTGAGAAATCAAATAATGAATTAATTTCTAATTTAATAACTAAAATGAAAGATTATACAATACTTCATTTTAGTGTAGAAGAAAAATTATTTGAACAATATAATTATGCTGATTTTGAACAACATAAAAAGCAGCACGATGGGTTCATAAAGAAAGTGTCAGATTTAGAAGAAAGGTTTAATAAAGGAGAAATCATACTTTCATTTGAGATCACAAAATTCTTAAAAGATTGGCTTATAAATCATATTCAAGGTACTGATAAAAAGTACACAAAATTCTTTATTGAGAAAGGAATAAGTTAATTAATTGGAAACAATTTTATTGGATTTTAGTTGGTATGTAAATGATTTTTGTATGTTAATTGTTTAAATTTGGAAGCTAATAAATTTCATAACTATGAAAAAAATATTTATAATATTTTTAATTATATCCTATTTTGGATTTAATTCATGTGTTTCCAATACCAAAAATGAGAAAAAAACTCAAACGGAAAAGAGCTCTGAAAATAAAATATGCGATGAGTTTATGAAAAAATATGAAGATATGATGAACGAATATCTTCATATAATTGATGAGTACTTCAATAATCCTACTGACGAAACTACGGCTGCTCATTACATGGAGTTGATGCAGGAAACACTTGAATTAAGTGAAGAGTGGGAGAAATTGATCGATTGCACAGATGATAAAAAATATAAAGACAAATTTGAAGCTATTTCTGAGGAAGTAGAAAATAAAATATCAGAATTGGGGCTGTAAATTTTCATTTATCAGCTTCCATATATTTTTTAATTAATCCGAATAATTTTTCTTCTTCTACAGGTTTTGATAAGAAATCGGTAAACCCTGATTCAATAATTATTTTTTGTTCGGGGATCATTGCAAAAGCAGTTTGTGCGATGATCGGAACATCTTTATTAAATTCTCTTATTTGTTTAGTGGCTTCATAACCATTTAATACAGGCATTCTTATATCCATTAAAACCAGGTTTATTTGAGGATTATTTTTAACAATATCTACTGCAATTTTACCATTTTTAGCATGTAATAAGTTTAAATGAAGTTCTTCCAAACGAGCTTTGTAAAGTTCAAAACTTATAATATCATCTTCGGCAATCAACATTGTGAATGGTGTGCTCATAATTATATATCTTATCTTTTAGTTTTTATATCTGTATTTTTTTATTATACCATTTAGTATTTCGTCGTCCAGTGGTTTTGCAAAAAAGTCTGTAAAACCCATTTCCAGTACTTCTTTTTGTTCAGGTATCACAGCAAAAGCAGTTTGTGCGATGATCGGAACATCTTTATTAAATTCCCTTATTTGTTTGGTTGCTTCATATCCATCTAAAACTGGCATTCGAATATCCATTAAGATTAGATCAATATCAGGATTTTCAACAGCTTTTTCTACGGCTACTTTCCCATTTATAGCATGTATGATATTTAAATCCTGATCTTGCAACCGGGTTTTATACAGTTCAAAACTTATCATATCATCTTCAACTATAAGTGTCGTGAATTTTTTATCCATTATAATTATTATTAACGGTAATTAATCTTTTTTAGATTTGGGAAACGTGAACCAAAAGGTACTTCCCTTATTTTTTTTACTTTCAACCCATATATTAACTCCATGTTTTTCAATAAAATCTTTGCACAATATTAATCCAAGTCCGGTACCCCTTTCTCTATTTGTACCTTCGGTAGTAATATTTTCATCTATCCTAAACAATTTATTCATGTCTTCTTTAGGAATTCCGATACCATTATCTTTTACATAAAATTCAATGAAATTTCCATCTGTTTTGTTGTATCCTATAGATATTTGACCACCTTCATCAGTATATTTTAAAGCATTTGATACCAAATTTCTAATAACTGTATGAAACATATCTTTATCAACATATACTTGATGTTGAAAATTTGGATTTTTCATTATATTCAATCAAATAAAAACAAGTTACAACAAAATTTAGCTTAAAAAACAGGTATTTATACGTGGTTAATTGAATATTCAACCGAAGAACGTATAATAAATTGATTAGTTTAAAAATAAAACCGAAATATTGACAAATATATTGATTTTATTGATCCTTTTTTGGTCAGATAAATACGAACTGGTCTTGTTACAAAAATTAAAACAAATTAAGATATTTATCAATATTAATTGTAGTATCGTACTATTAAGCTCTTGTGAAAAAGATGAAGTGATGGATGAAACAATTGTTGAAAACGAAAATATATTAATTTGTGAAAGTGAGACTGGTGTGCTCTATGAACTCACTAATAATAAAGAGATAGTATGACAATTTAAATACATTCAAATATGATTTGGATGATCCGATTTTTGAAAATAAGGTTTTAGAGGTTCTGGATATAGAAATCCAATAAAGTATTTGATTGGTTAGTCTTAATAATTGATTCCTTAATACCGGAGTAGCAAGTAAATATAATTTTGTTACGCTGGTAAATTTTATATTTTAAAAACTCTAATTGATAACTAACATTTCATCAACCAGGATACCTTCTTCATTGAAAATATGAGAATAGGTACCTAATTCAAAATTTGTGTTGTTTATAAAAATATCTAATATAACTTCAATGGATAATCCGGGCTTATTTAAACTCTCTATATATACAATAACATTACCTAACTTTATTCTCAAATCATCCGGTGAAGTATTTTGAGGGAATTCCTTTTTTAGTTCAGGTTTTCCTTTATCCGAGAAGGTTTCGTGCAATAAGCATTGTAGACTCAAAATGGTTTCATCAATAAGTTCGGTTTTACTTTTTTGTGCAAAGATTAAACTCTCTAGAGCACTTGTTTTCATAATATATAAATTTAACTAATCTAAATAAGCTTTCGCAAAAATATAACGAGAGAGGATAAATGTGATTACCTTTTAAACACGTAAAAAGAATAACTTTATTATATACATATAAAAAAACCTGCTACTTTCTTTAGCAGGTTTTTACCTAGTTAATAAAACTACTAATTAATTAGATCTTGAGCGTAATCTAATCCGGTTTTTATAAAGTCTTTTGTTATTTTTCCCGTAGGATCAGCTGTTTCATAAATTCGTTCAGGAACTTCTAGCTTGTCAATTCTAAACCCTTCGCGCATTTTAAACTTATATTTATTTAAATGAATTTGCCTTCCTATTTCGTGTAATTGATTTTCATCCAAATCGAATCCTAAAAGCTTAATAGCATCACTTACAAGTTTCAGATTGTATATTCCCCGGGCAAAGAAACAAACAGCAATACTTGAAAGTATCTGGCGAATAGCTTCTTCATCCAATAATTTGTCCACAACATTTTGAGGTGTTAATTCGGTTTTAATCATTTCTTTCTGATCAATTGAATAACCACCATTATCCAAATGACTGTGTCGAGCACCTAATAAGAAACCAAGATAACCAGCCGGTCCTGTATGATATCCAGCCATTTCATTTTTACCAAAGCTCATGGCAAATTCTTTTCCACCATAAATTGATGATGCATAACTAACTCCTTTAGCACAAGCATTTAAGAAATCAGTGCTTGGTTTTGCAATATTTTTTACCAATTCAATGTATGCAACTTCGTTTCCCCATGCAACCGGGATGTTATTTACATCTTCTTGGGTAATTTTGTTTTTCTCTAGCATTTCTGTTATCCAGGATAAAACTACACCCATACTCATGGCATCAACTCCAACTTGCTCAACAACATCAATGAGTTTTAGTAATGCCTTGGCTTCTTTAATTCCAACCATTGTTCCCAGTGAGTATATTAACTCAAAATCGTAACAAACAGGTGTTGTTTTATAGAAATAAGGATCATCGTCGTAAGCCTCTCTTAAGTATGCCAGGTGAATACAAGCTACAGGACAATGAGCACAACCTATTCTTCGTGCTAAGTGATTTTTTGCAATTTCCTCACCGGTAACTTGTTCAATTTCATCAGAAGAACTCATTTGAAGGTTCTTAACGGGTAATGCCTTCATAGAGTTTAATGATTTAATATTGATTGCCGTACCTACATCATGGTATTTTTTCATTACGGGTGATTCCGTTGCCGTTGTATAAATTTCATCATATAGGTTTCTATATTCTTTTTTATTAGTTACTTCGATTTCCTGTTTTCCGGAAATAACAATACCTTTTAGCATTTTACTTCCGAAAATAGCACCTAACCCCATTCTTCCAAAATGGCGATAAGTTTCAGTAGTAACATTTGCAAATGTCGACATATTTTCGCCTGCAAGTCCGATTCTAAATATTGCACGTAATCCCTCTCCACCTTCTGTTTGACGCATTACTCGTGCAGCTATGGAACCATCTTTCATACCCCAAAGTGTAGTAGCATTTTTAAATTCTACCTTTCCCTTAGTAATTGTAAGATATACAGGCAATTCGCTTTTTCCTTTAATAACAATTGCTCCATAACCAGCCATTCTGATTGCTATGGCACTTCTACCTCCTGCATGACTTTCTCCCAAATCACCCGTAAGTGGTGATTTAAACATAGCACACGTTTTTGATGCCAATGGAAAAGCTCCGGTTAAAGGACCTACAGCAAAAATAACAGGAGATTCCTGGTCAAAAGCATCAATTCCTTCAGGACATTCTTCGTGCAACAGCTGAGTTGCTACTCCGGTACCACCCAAATATTTCTCAAAAAGTCCTCTTCTATATTTAACTTCGAACTTTTTCTTTGTAAGGTCTATATATAAAACTTTGGATAATGTATCATTCGGCATCATGGCTAACTCCTTTCTTATCTTTTTGAAGTTCAAGTACGTCATAAGGGCAATACTTTGCACAAATTCCGCATTGAATACATATTACCGGTTTATTATCTTTTTCATTCCAAAATACCGCATCAATAATGCAAGCATCTTTACATAACCCACAGCCTATACATTTAGAGGACTTTAATCTAACACCGCCTCCTTCTTTAGGAACTAGTGCTCCCGTTGGACAAACTGTTGCACATGGAGGATTTTCACATGAACGGCATACAATAACATTATATCCTTTTGAAATACCACCAGCCGACTTTACCCCGATACAAGTATTTGATAAACCTGCATTTCCACTTCTTCTTGAACAGGCAAACATACAACTTTGGCAACCTACACATCGCATTGCATCTCTAACCGCAAGTTTCATATTGAATTGAATTAAAATTTGGTACGAAGATACTACACAATAAATCGAATGTAGTATTTTTTCGGAATATTTTGATACCCAAACTAATTAAAATCAATATTTATTATATGTAGTATGTAGACAAATACTATTTAAAACGTTTGCGGGATAAGCCTTATTTTTAGATATTTTTTAATTAAAATCTAAATTCTTAATTTTATCTGAGAAAAATCAATACTATGTCACTCCATCTTTTCGAGAAATTTATACTGATTGCTCTGGATCAAAAAAAAGGTAAATTTTTAATTGATTCATTTTCTTTAAATTATGCATTAGCAGGAGCCATCTTACTAGAATTGTCTGATCTAAATAAGATTACCGTAAAAAATAAGAGGATCATACTTTCCGATAAAAAACTCACTAACCATCAAATAATAGATGCCAGTATTAAAATATTAAATAAATCAAAAAAGGATAAAAAGCCCAGGCATTGGGTTTATAAAATTGGAAATAAATCTTCGGGATTTAAAAAGGTTATTTTGAAGGATTTACATTATAAGAATATCCTGAAAATTGAAACAAGGAATGCACTGGGTGGCTTATTTAAAATAAAAAGATATCCAATAAAAAATCCAAAAGAAATAAATGAGATAAAAGAAAAAATAATAAACGTAGTTGTTAAAAACGGGAAACCGGATATTGAGGTAGTTCTGCTTTTGAGTTTAATGGAAAGCTGTAAACTAACAAGGTTTTTGTTCTCAAATAAAAAAGAATACCGCGACGCAAAAAAGAGAATTAAGGAAGTTACCAAAAATATCGAGATCAGTGAAGCTGTAAACCAAACTCTTAGAGAAATTCAGGCAGCTATAATTATTGCTACAACATCTACTTTTGTTTCAACATCTTCAAGCTAATTTACAATGAAAACACAGAAAGACTTATGAGTAACGAATAGAAACTCATATGTAATTAAAAAAGATGTAAGAGTAACGCAAAAAGACATAATTGTAAAGTAAAAAGATTAATATGTAATTAGAAAAACAATAAAAAGAGACGGAATCTGAAATCTTTAATTAACTTTTACTTTTAATGATCCTTAACTGCATTACAAGAGAAATCCCTGCAAAAAGTAAAAATACTAATCCTGTAATAAATACAGCCCCTTGTAAACTAAATAAATCGGTATACCAGCCAATAAATGGGCCAATAATTGCAAAGAAAATACGAATTACAAAATTTCGTACGGAAAGTACAGTTGCTCTGACGTTGGAATCTGTTAACTGGTTTATGTAATCTTTTAAAACTGGTGTTGCAAATCCCCGGGAGATATAAAAAACAATTAAAATTATGAGTCCCCAATAGCTAAATATCTGGCTTAAGAAGATATATCCTAATGGCATAATGGCAGAAATTAGTATAAGAGATTTTACTTTCTTTAGCTGTCTTTCAATTTTATAAGCATAAAATGCAATGGCACCCACAATAAAGTTTAAAACAACCCATACAACTCCAAAATATGTAAGGGGAAGGTTAATTTCCTTTAAAAAGGGCTGAACTACAAGCGTTGCCATGGAAAGAGAACATGCTCCAATTATTGAGGAATGTAGAATATTCCATCTAAGGTTTTTATTTTCAACTAATGAATATTTTACTATATTGAGAATATGGCTAAAACCCATCTTAACTACCTTAGCATTTCTTTTGGGTTCAATTAATGTTAAAGAAGCTGGTATTGCTATAAAAGCTACCGCAGTTTGTGCAATATATGGTACCCGTAAGCTAATAGTTACCAATAATCCTCCAATTAAACCAGCCGCCATTTCAGAAATATTGCCAATTGAAATAACTCTGCCTTCATACTTTACATATTCATCTTTTCGTTTTAAATCATCTAACGTATCATATAACATGGCTGAATCAGCACCTGAAATCAAGCTTTGTCCAAAACCGAGTATCATTTCCGCAATTAAAAATCCAACAAAACCATATGAGAAACTGTAAGTAGCAAAACCAAAGAAACCCAAAAGAGAACCAATTAATAATGTTTTTTTTCTGCCTAAAATATCGGCCAAATAACCGGATGGGATTTCCAACACAACAATTGAGATTGAGTAAATGGCTTTAAGTAAGGATATTTGAGCGAGGTCCAGACCATTATCCTGGTAAAATGGAATCATAAATGGCATAAATAGCATAAACCACTTTGCTATCTTAATAATGTACAGTTTTGGTATGTTGTGTTTTACGTTAACCATTTTAAAAATTCGGAAATGCAAAAATAATCTCCTTTATTCAGAAATAAAACTTTTTGTGTGATATAAATTATTTCAGAATAAAGTGTTAAAAAATAGCATTTTATTCACAAATTTTAACTTCAGCATGCCGTTCAGAATCTCAAATATTTTAAATTTGTTAATATAAATCTAACCTTAAATTCTATTAAACTATTAAACTATGGGAATGACTTTAATTGAAAAAATACTGGCAAGCCATTCAAATAAAGATTTGGTTAAGCCGGGAGATATTGCTGATGTATATATGGATGTTAGAGCTGCCAGGGATTTTGGTGGTGCTAACGTTGTAAAAAATATGTTAGATAATGGATTAAGTCTTGATGATCCGGCTAAAACTTTTTTTACATTCGATTGTAATCCTACAGGATCGGACCAAAAATACGCAGTAAATCAGCAAATATGTAGAGATTATGCAAGAAATCATGGTATAAAAATTTATGATATTGACGCAGGAATTGGAACACATTTATTAATTCATGAAGCTTTAGCTTATTCAGGATCAACTGCAGTTACAACCGACTCCCATGCAAATATTCTTGGAGCAGTTGGAGCATTTGGTCAGGGAATGGGAGATCAGGATATTGCTGCAGCCTGGAATAGTGGTAAATCTTGGTTTAAGGTCCCAAAATCAATTAAATTAAATTTTACCGGAGTAAAACCAGCGAATGTTACAGCAAAAGACATAGTTCTTAACTTATTAAATAAATTTGGGGCAAACACTCTTCTAGGGTACTCAGTTGAGTTTCATGGTGATGCAATCGATAAATTAACATTAGACGAAAGAATCACTATTGCATCCATGGGAACCGAAATGGGAGCTATTATTTTATTATTTACTCCAAATGAAGAGATAATGAAATTCAGTGAGCAACAATCAGGTAAAAAGCTTGAGTTGGTTAAAGCTGATGAAGACGCAAACTATGAGCAAATAATTGACATAGATATTGCTGAATTTGTACCAAGAGTATCTCGTCCGGGAGCTCCGCATGATACAGTTGATGTTGGAGATGTTAAGAAAACAAAAATAGATTCTGCTTTTATAGGGAGCTGTACAAATGGAAGAATTGAAGATTTAAGAGCTGCAGCAACCATTTTACAGGGGCGTCAGGTAGCACCTGGTGTTGTTTTAAAAATTGTACCATCAACAGATGAGGTATGGAATCAAGCATTAAATGAAGGTTTGGTTCAGGTATTTAAAAATGCCGGAGCACTTCTGTCAAACGCAGGTTGTGCGGGTTGTGCCGCGGGGCAGGTTGGGCAAAACGGACAGGGAGAAATTACAATTAGTACCGGAAACAGGAACTTTCCGGGTAAACAAGGTAAAGGGGAGGTTTATTTAGCTTCACCTGCAGTTGTTGCTGCATCTGCCGTTGCAGGATATATAACAACTCCCGATGATATACCGGAAGAACCAATGATCTTTATGCCAAAAGAAGAGAAGACGACTACATCTAAAATGGAAAGGACTAAAGTAAAAGAACGTCCAAAGCTTGTTGAAGGGCGTGTTTGGTACATCAAGGAAGATAATATAGACACAGATATGATTTACCATAACCGTTACCTTGCAATTACTGACATAAATGAAATGGGACAGTATGCTTTTGATAACCTGGAAGGTTATGAAAATTTTGCAAAAGAAGCACAACCAGGAGATATTGTTTTGGTACAGAAAAATTTCGGAAGTGGAAGTTCTCGTCAGCAAGCAGTTGATTGCTTTATTCCTCTTGGAGTACAAGCTGTTATCGCGGAATCATTTGGGGCCATCTACGAAAGAAATGCAATAAATGCAGCATTCCCGATTATGACATATGATTCATTAGAAGGATTAGATCTTGAGCATTTTGATTCTATCAAAGTAAATTTTGAAACAGGTGAAATTACAAATGTTTCAAAAGGTAAAACAGTTCAAGGAAATTCATTTTCTGAAGTACAAATGGATATTTACCAACGCGGTGGTATATTCAATTAGTTAATAGAAAAATTGAATATCTGATAATCCTACCCGCCGGCAGGCAGGGATTAACAATTTGTGGTTTAAGAACTTCATGTTTAAAATTTAAAATCAGCATTCGTTCATCGGTGTTCTTAAATCAATTTATTTTAAAATTAAATTCGAATTTAAATTAAAAATTATGGCAGCAAGAACATTCGTTGAAAAAATATTTGATGCTGAATGTGGAAGCATCGTTTTTAAAAAGCCAAATATTGTGTTAACACATGACAACACGGCTAGTATAAAAAAGACTTTTGAAAAAATGGGTGGTGATAAAGTAGCTGATCCTAATCAATTACTAATTGTTTTAGATCATAATGCACCACCAACTAATGCAAAATTGGCATCTCAATATCAGCAAGTTCGTGATATTGTAAAATATCAAGGTGTAGATAAATTTTATGATGCAGGAAAGGGTATTTGCCATCAAATTATGTCGTATCATGCAGAGCCTGGAATGGTAATCGTTGGAAGTGATAGCCATACTTGTACAGCCGGTGCATTTAATGCAATGGCAGCAGGCATTGACAGAACAGAAGCAGCCGGTTTATGGAAACGTGGCGAAACCTGGTTTCGTGTACCGGAAACAATGAAAGTTACTTTAAAAGGTAAACTAAAACCAGGAGTTTATGCTAAAGATATTTCACTTTGGATCATTGGTATGATTGGTTCCGATGGCGCTGATTATATGTCAATTGAATATCATGGAGAAGGAATTAAAAGTTTAACTATTTCGCAAAGAATGACACTGGCTAACCTGGCATCCGAAATGGGAGCAAAGAATGCTGTTTTTCCTCCTGATGAGATATTAGCAGATTTTTACGGAAAAAATAATATAGAAGGTGTTTGGGCAGATCAAGGAGCTAAATATGCTAAAGAAATTGAAATTGATTTAGGCGAGATTTATCCTTTGGTCGCTGCTCCACATCATGTTGATAATGTAAAAGCAGTTTCAGAAGTACAAGGAACGAAGGCGCACCAGGGAGTTATTGGAACTTGTACAAATGGCCGTTTGGAAGATATACGAATTGCTTCTGAAATACTGGATGGTAAACAAATTGCAGATGGATTCCAGTTATTAGTTATACCTGCTTCGCAAAAGATATACCTTCAAATGATTGAAGAAGGATTGATTACCAAACTAATTAATGCCGGAGCAACTGTATTAAGTGCATCATGTGGACCATGTTTAGGCACAGGACAAGGAATACCTGCAGACGGTTTTACCGTAATTTCAACGGCCAATAGAAACTTCAAAGGGAGAATGGGAAATAAAGAGGCAGAAATTTATTTAGCATCTCCTGCTACTGTTGCTTACAGTGCGGTCAGTGGAGAAATATCGGACCCAAGAGGAGAAAGGCACAATGATAAATTCCCTTACCAGAAAGAAACAACTTCAACAGTTGATATACCATCTGATGAAAACAGAAAAATAGGTAATGTTTGGAATTATGTAGATGCGGACAATATCAATACGGATCAAATGTTTGCGGGAAATTTAACGTATAATATTTTGAGTTCGGATCCGGAAGCTATTATGCCACATTTATTTGCCGGATTTGATGAGAATTTTCCTGAGAATGTAGCAGCAGGTGATGTAGTAATTGCCGGCGAGAATTTTGGCTGTGGAAGTTCAAGAGAACATCCTGCGGTTGGTTTAGCTCATGCAGGTGTAAAAGCAGTAATTGTTAAATCAAGTAATAGAATTTTTTATAGATCATGTATTAACCAGGGATTGGCATTAATTGTAAATCCTGAAATAGTAGACACTTATAATCCCGGAGATAAAGTTGACATTGATTTCAATAACGGTATCGTTAAAGTAGGAGAAAGAGAGATTAAATTTGCTCCGCTTCCGGGTAAATTGATGGAAATCATTGAGAAAAAAGGTCTTGTAAATGCAATGAAAGAAGCATAAAACAATTCTTTAAATAAAAGGTCGCTCCTTTTCAATTTCTGGAGTGATCTTTGCTTTATATAAAAGATTTTAAGAAATAATTCGCTTTATTTTTCCTGATTAAAGATATTTTTATATTTTTGCAATCGCTAAATGATACTGGTCGTGTAGCTCAGTTGGATAGAGCAACAGCCTTCTAAGCTGTGGGTCCCAGGTTCGAATCCTGGCACGATCACAAAGCGGTTATTTTATAACCGCTTTTTTTGTTTCTGTTATTTTTAAAGGAAATATCACCTTTTTGCTATACATAAGCTGTACAAAATTATTAGTAATATTATAATAGGCAGATAAACAGCGCAATATAAATATATAAATAATTCTGGCGGGATCACATGAAAGGTTTCTACAAAGTAGAGGCCTTTTTTTGTTGCCATCAACTTTTGAAATATTTTCCAGGATGAGAACCCAGGTTCGAACTAAGCGAAGCGATTTCACGAGCTTGCGAGTAATCCTGGCACGATCACAGGAAAGGTTTCTTCAAAAGAAGAGACCTTTTTTGTTGTTATAAACTTTCTGATTTTTCGCCAAAAGAGAATGAATGTATAAACAAACCAAGAGCGTTGCAAAGAATCTTTGCTGGTAAAAGCCTAAATATCATATTATTTTTTAATAACTGTGGTATCTCCCAAAGGTAAATCACTAAAAATGAACCTTTTTTCTTTCAGTTTGTTTGTTTAAGGTAATTATAAATAAACCTAGGTTTTAGAATAAAAAGCTAGTATTTACTTTATCAATTATTCTTCTTAACTTTCGTTTTACTTACCTTTTAGAACGTATAGTTTAGTCGAAAGAGAAATGTAAAATATTGAAATACCGGGATACGTAGCTCAGGATATAAAGTATTTTATCAGCTCTCTTTATTTATCCCGAATAGTTAGCTGTTTTTAGAATTGTTGGTTTGAAAACTTTCACATCAAAGCCAATTAATTCAAACTGCAGATAATAGAAACATCTAAACTTTATTAAATATGAAAAAAGTTCGCATATTATCATTAGATGGAGGAGGGATAAGAGGTATTGTTCCTGCCATTGTTATTCAGTATGTAGAAGAGAAACTTATTGAAATAACAAAAAATACGAATGCCCGTATAGCTGATTATTTTGATCTTATTGTTGGTACAAGTACAGGAGGAATATTAAGTTGTTTTTATCTCACTCCTAATCCTGGGAGTGGAGATGATTTACCAAGTTCAAAATACACTGCAGCAAAGGCTCTTGAATTTTATTCTGAAAAAGGATATAGCATTTTTAATAAATCAAAACGTTCAAGCTGGATTGGTTTAAGGCAGCTCTTTAACAGTACAAGATATAGCCCTAAAACACTGGAGAAGATCTTTAAAGAAGAATTTGATAATCTAAAAATGAGCGAATTACTAAAGCCGTGCCTGGTAACCACTTACGATTTAAAGTCAAAAACAGCTGTTTTTTTTAGTAAGGAAAGCTCAAATTTAAAGGATAAGGACTTTTTTGTGAGAGATGTGGTACGTTCAACTTCTGCTGCACCTACCTATTTTCCTCCGGCAAAAATAAAAAATATGGCAGGAAAAAAAATGGTAAATATTGATGGTGGTGTTTTCGCTAATAATCCGGCTATGTGCGCTTACACAGAAAGTAGAAAATCCAAGTTCGATAAAAAGGAATATCCTAGTGCCGGAGAAATGCTTATACTGTCAATCGGAACTGGCGGTGGAAAATTCCAAATTCCTAATGAAGATAACAGCGGAGATTGGGGAGTAATTAACTGGGCTAAATCAATTCCTGAAATTATGATGGATGGTAGTATTGACACTGTGCATACCCAAATGGATAATCTTTTTAATGCAATGGGAGGAAAGTTCAAACTAAACTATAAAAGAATTAATGTACCGGATGATGAACGAAAAAGTTACTCAAGTGATATGGCCGATGCTTCTCCATCAAATATAGAGGCATTAAGAAAAGCTGGAGAAGCAGCTTTACATGCTGCTTTAGAAGCACATGAAGATCAGTTAGGATTAGATGAGTTCATAAAGAAATTAGTAGAAAACGAATAAAAGTTACTATGAGATCCAATATTATTCCACGCACCGTATATTCGGGAATTACCTTTACCACGCTTGTGGTAATTCTTTCTGCTTTTATATTGTTCTTTTTCGTTTCAGTAAAAAATAATGAAAATGATATTACTGAAAGAGGTTTTCGTATACTGGACCAATATTCCACGAACTTAAATAAGAGAATTGATAATTACGAATCAATGGCAATTAACGAGAATAAGGAAAAGAAAACATTTTTCAATTTTAGCCTTGATTCAATTATGGGTTACCCGGAAGAAAAAGATACTACTAAACTGATAAAGTTTACTAAAAATATCAAAAATGAAAATGCGAAAGATCTACTATATAATGTTTCTACGGAAATTATGGTGAAAGATATTTTTAGCGATGAGGTATTTACAGATTATTTATTGTTAAAGGATGAAGAGATTTTATTTAAAACGCTTAATCTAGAATTTGATATAGAAAAGTTAGATACATTTTCCACAAAGGTACTAATAGAAAACAATAAGAATAAATCACTTTTTTCATCGAAGGAAGACAATTCAGTTAATAGTGGAGAATACTTTAAGTCGGGATATGTCACTGATATTAATATTGCACAGGTAAAGTACAAGTTATTTCTCTATCCAATATTGCCAAAACCAAAAAATGTACCAGGCGCAAAATGGTATATTGGAGGACTAATAGAGAAGAATGATTTTATTAAAGCTAAAAGGTCTGTCCCAACTTTAGTAATCATTTTAATAACATTAATCTTCATTGCAGTTATAATCAGTTTTCCTATAATCAAATTGTTTACATTAAAAGCTATAGAACGAATCCAGGTTAGAAATTTATATTATGCAGGAGTTGCATTTATTATAGGCTTTGCAATTTTAAACATACTATATCTTCATTTATTATCAACTAAGTATTTAAATGATAGTTCACAGGAAACTCTTAAATTACTAAATGATACTATTAGAAAGTCATTTGAGAAAGAAATTGGTGAAGCATATAAAACCTTAATAAGTTTAGATACGAATAAAAAAATAAATAAAAGCCAAAATAATTTCTTTGGAAAAAATTGGGATAAAAATAGGGATTTATCTAAATATGATTCTTTAACCAATACAAATTCTAATGGTTTTTATAAGTTCTTTAAAACAGCTTTTTGGATGGATAGTTCGGGAATGCAAAAACTCCAACTAATTTCATGGAAAGATCCTATAAATTTAATTGACCTAAGCGCAAGGGATTATTTTAATGAATATAGTAGATGGAAATTGACTGATTCGACTATTGGTGATTCCCGGTTATTTAACCTCCAGTCAATCTATTCTAATACATCCGGAGAGGCATTGGTTGCACTTTCTATCAAATCTAATAAAGGTTCGATTAATTATAGGTTAAAAGATAGCATAATTGATGGCTATGCCAAGGTTGCAGCAATTACAACACCTATGTATTCAATTATTGAGACTATATTACCTAAAAATATTGAGTTTAGGATTATTGATGATAATGGCGATGTTTGGTTTCACGATAATAAAAACAAGAACCTAAAGGAAAATCTTTTTATTGAAACAAAAAATAATTGGAAACTTATTTCATATATTAAGAATAGAAATGATGGCCCCTTAAAACTGAAATTATATAATCGCAAATATTATGCACATATAAGCCCAATAAAATTTACGGATTTGCATTTGATTACATTGGAAAGTAAAAGTCGAAATATATTTCAAAATACTCGTATCAGTGTTGCTTTGTTAATTTACTTAACTTTATTTTTAATCGTAAGTTTAATAGCAATTTTATTTTTAGGAATAAATTATTCTTCAAATAAAAATAATCATAAACCTCTAATATCACTAGGGTGGCTGTTGCCAAAAGCCAGAAAATCAAAATATTACAAGATTCTTTCAGTGAATAATATTATTCAAATTATCGTTTTGTTAGTTCTTACACTATTTATAAGCTTGTACTCAATCGAATATTTGAGTAATGTTATTATTTATGGATTAAGTGTGGTTGCGTTAAATATTTTCCTTAATTACTACTTGTTAAAAATAAAGGGAGATAATTATAAAAAATCAAGTTATAGCAGTTTGATTTATGTTTTAGGTATAATTCTAGTTTTGTTTTTATTCTTAGTTAGTATTTTAAATTATAAGTTTTGGGTATTTATCGGGTTAATATTATTTCAGATGCTCCTTTTTATCCTAATAATTAGAAATTATAAATTAATTACAAGATTATTTAAAAAAGATTATTTATCTACTTATAGAACTTACTTTGTAACAGCCATTGTTTTAGTAAGTATGTCAATTCCTTCTTATATTTATAAATCATTATTTATTGAAAGCCAGTTAAATAACTTAATGGATCAACAGTTTCATATTGCAAAAAATACAGAGCACAGGAATTTAGGAATTGATGAATACTTTAAGAGAAATTTATATACAAATGGAGAGCAATCATTTTTAGATGATATAAAAACCAATAAAAAGGAAAAAGGAAATTATAGTTTCGTTTATTCTAAAACAGAACCTTTAAAAAATGTAGGTAAAATAGATTCTAGTGATATAGAAAATTGTTCTGGTAATTTAACATCATTTTACTTTCTATTGGATAATATAATAGGACAGAAAAATGTCCGGGAAATTAACTTAAGTGGGGTAAAGGCATCTGATAATAATTGGGAATGGATTCTCTATAATTCAAGTAAAAAGGATTCCTCCAAAAACATGAAACTAAGGTTTAGGTTTGATCAGAAATATATTGAAAAATATGAAGAAAATATTAAAACATCATATATTGAATCTGAATTTAATAATAAAAGCCCTGTTTGGATAGTTAATAACCATTTACTGGCTTATATTTTTGCATTAGTTATTACTATATTGGTTATTAGCTATATATTAAAACTATTACTGAAAAGGATTTTTTTACAACGAAAAGAAACTTCGGTTAGAAGATACAGTTTAAACCAAGCCATTAAAAACATAAAAAGAACTTCAAGCAATAGTTTTTTTGTAAATATTCTTGATTATGAAGAAATTAAGAAAGAAATTGAAGGTAATGCCAATAGTAAAAATTTATATAAAATTTTAGATATTTATACTGATTTTAATAGTATAAAAACAAAAAAAGGTGAAATATATTTCTACTTTGGGTTATCAGGCAATACGTACAAACTTATAAATGAATTAGATCAGATAACTAAGTTTCAAAATAGCCACGATGTAAGTGTTGTAATTCTATCAAAATATACTCCAAGCCAAATTATTAAAGCTATCAAAAATAAAGAAGATATAGATGAGAATCTCGCTGTGATTTCAAAGTTAAAAGAGTTTTTTGCCGGGTATATTTCTATGTATTTGAAGAATTCTAAAACAATAAAGTATAACAATGATGAATTATTAAAAGAATTATCTGTTTCAAACTATTTATTAGGATTAAAAGGATTATTGGAAAATAAGAAACAGCAATTGAATGAAAAGAAAGTAAATAATGAACAGGTACTTAAAATAAAAGAGCTTGCTGTCAATTATTACAGGTACCTATGGAACTCCTGTACATTAGAAGAACAATTTATTTTATACGATTTAACTACAGACTCAATAGCTAATATTCAAAATCGCGATGAACTGTTAGCATTAATTGGCAAAGGTTTAATCAAAAATGTTAATGGATTGGAATTAATGAATAAAAGTTTTGCGAGTTTTATTCTTGACCAAACAAACAAGGATAAATTAATCTATATGGAAATACAGGCAAAGCGTGTTGGAGGTTGGGTTAAGTTCAGGTTGCCGTTATTATTGATTGGCTTGAGTATAGTAGTATTTATTTTTGCAACCCAACAAGATTTAGTAGCTAAATTATACGGAGTTTTAATATCGGTAGGAGGAATAATTAGTGTTGCTTCGAGGTTTAATGTGATTTTTAATAAAGGAGGTACAACAGGAGACAAATAATAAAATAGAACTGTTTGTTACCGGTTGTTTTTATTCTAATTAGAAGTTTAACTTAATAAAATTGAAAGTTATGTCAAAAAAGATAATAATATTAACTGTTCCCGGAATAGGATCAAAAGAAGCCGGATATTCTGACGGATTAAAAGAAAAGCTTAGAAAATTCACAAAAGGTAAGCCTGTTTTTGATAACATGATATTTATGGAAACTTTACCTTTTAAAGAGACTAAAATTGACAAAAATCAGGCTGATTTATACAAAAGACTTAATGAAATGAATAGGCTGGGCGGTAAGTTGAGTTTACGCAAGTTTGTACTGGAGGCTTTCGGCGATGCAGTGGCTTTTGAACGTAATGCTTATGATAACAATAGCTCATATAAAAGAATCCATCGATATTTACGAAAGAGAATTGAACAGGCAAATACCGAAATGGAAAAACATGATAAGACACGTATTGTTATTGTAGCAGCTTCAATGGGTGTTCAGGTGCTTTCAACATATATCTGGGATGCGGATCATAAAAAAGGTATTTTTGAAAAAGCAGGGGCAACTAAAAAGAACAATCTGGAAAATTTAAGTTATTTAGCTACAATAGGTTGTAATATACCGTTATTTGTTTCAGGATCACCCGAAAATGAAATACAAGCCTTTAAGAAGCGTAATAGCGGTTTTAAATGGGATAATTATTATGATTCTGACGACGTACTAGGTTGGCCGCTTAAACAATTAAGTGATTCTTATAAAAAAATAGTTACAGATCACGAGATTAATACTGGGCTTTACGTAGGTTCTCATTTAAGGTATTGGGATGATAATGAGTTTACAAAACCATTTGCTAAAAAATTAATAAATCTTTATAGCAGCATGTGAAATTATAGGTTTAATCGTTTAAGGTTAATTAATTCAGCAACATGTAAAATTTTAAAAAGCGAACAAAAGCATTCGCTTTTCCAATAAAATCTGGTTTTTGAAATATCCTCAAAATTTAATATCTTGTAAAAGGAGTCTTTACATTAAATCAACCTAAAGTTAAAACTATGGCTAATAATATCTTGTTAAAATATTTAGAAGATAGATATAAATACGAGGTTCCTTCAGATGAAGTTAAAAACCCAGGGCCGGTTATTACAATTTCTCGTTATTTTGGTTGTCCGGCCAATATGTGTGCAAATGATTTGGCGGATTTGTTAACTGAAATGGAAGGAGCACAGAATAACCCCTGGAAAGTGATTAGTAAGGAAATTCTTGAGGAAGCTGCAAAAGAGTTGGGATTAACTCCGGAAAAAATTGAATTTGTTTTCAAATTTGAAAAAAGAAGCGCTGTGGATGAAATCTTAGAGGCCCTGTCAAGTAAGTACTACAAAAGCGAACGAAAAATTAAAAATACTATTAAAGAAGTGATTAGTTCAATTGGAGAGCAAGGAAGGGTAATTATTGTTGGACGTGGTGGAGCAGCTATATTAAAAGATGTTCCAAATTCGTTACATGTAAAATTAATTGCACCGTTAGATTATAGGGTAAACGGAGTAAGCAAACGCCATGAAATAACTCACTATGAGGCTAGAAAATTAGCTGAAGAAATGGACAAAAAAAGAGCACAATTAAGGATGGATCTCGCTGGTAGGAAAATGGAACTGGTGGATTATGATTTAATTTTTAATTGTGAGAAATTTAAAGTGGATGAGATTGTTAAGACTGTAGCGAAAGTTTCAGAAATAAGAGGTTTGATTTAAAATAAAATAATACAAATTGAAAGAGGCTGTCCAAAAAGTAAAAGGACAGCCTTTAAATTTTGTTGTCCCCTTAAAAATTACGATCTTAAGGGTGCTAATGACAACAAGATCAAAGATA
>JANQHE010000046.1 GCA_028282785.1 Bacteroidales bacterium
ACAAAATCGTAAAATGTTTTTATTAACTTGTTTATCTGAATATTAGTAATTACAACATCTGCATAATTTATTAACAAATTATCAACATCTGATTTTATCAAATATTCATAAAATTACCATTGGTCAATTTTTGTAATTTTCAAATAATCAATTACTTACAGCATGTATTTATAAAAGTAATGTATGGTAGTATTTTTATGATTAAATGTTTGTTTTAGCGTATGAAATGCAAAATGGTGTTCTAATAAATACCCAGTAGAAAATCATTCCAGCCACTTAATAATTTTTGCATTTACAGGATTACCAATTAAATTGACTCCAATAAAATCCTTCGGTAATTTTGAGTAGTCTATTTTTGCATTTAACAGGTGATTTTCGTATAAAGATGCTGCTGTTTTAAGGGTAAAACCATTGCAATAAAGCGACCCATAAATATTGCCCTTGTGTTCGATGTAAGCATCGCAATAAACTGTTCCATATATTTTCGAAGAATTTTCCAATTTCATTTTTAAGGGGTTGCTTGTGTTTGCTGTTGGGGAATAAAGCATTACTCCACCTGCAATTGTTGAACCAGCTCCAATATTCATAACAAAACGCTTATCTTCTTTTGATTTTAACACTCCTAAGAAACTTGGATATTTCAACTGACATGAATTACCAACATTTATTCTTTCTGTTGCCAATACCTGGATATTTCCTTTAAAACCATCAGTAATATTAACAGAAGGGGCAATTACTATTATATCTTTTAAATAACAATTTTCAGGAATTATAATTTCCTGATCAAATTTTAAAATAATGTTTCCCTCCAGCCTAACACCAGAAAGATTTGTCATCTGATCAGAGTAAAGAACCAGGGATTTATTGAAAAACGAATTATATAATAATTTGTTTGGTACTCTTTTTAGTTCTACTACGCTGTCTTGTTTCGAAAGCGTTTTAGTTACTAAAGATTCCAAATACTTAATTTTCTCGGAATTTAAATCCGGAAGTTTACTTTCACTGTTTAAAACTTTTCCAAAAACCAACTCCCTGTTTTGGTAACCCTGACCTTCAATATATGCCCTTTTAATTCCAAGCTTAGGTAAATAACAGGTACCTTTTAGTATCGTATTGCCGCTTATGGACAAATACTTCTTTTGATCGGTTAAATATAAGGCAACATCGTCTTTTTTACCCAGATGATCACCCGCAAGGGCGATTTTTGAGGCTTTATAGTTTTGCCTATTCGATTCTGCAAAAATTAGATCATAAACACCCCAGTGCTCTTTTCTTAATTTAACTTTATCATAATCATTCCCGAATAATTCAATTTCATCTTCTGATTCATAACCAACAAGTTCCGGATTCATTAAAACTAAATTGATTCCGGATCTTACACTTGAGAATGCTTGTTCCTGGAGGATCTGCCGGTTTATATATGAATTATGTATGTAGGTATATAAGAGAAGTAGTCCACTTAATACAGATATTAAAAAAGCAATGAAAATTGCATAATATAAAGCACCTCCATTAACCTTTTTAAATATTCGTGTCTTTTTATTTAATTTTAAATTATACACTAAATATAATTTTAGCCACAAAATTTCTAAATCAACAATCTATTTACATTAGTTTCAAGTTCATTTGAGATTGATTCAAACTTCTTTTGAAAAAATTT
This sequence comes from Bacteroidales bacterium, assembly GCA_028282785.1. GTDB lineage: Bacteria > Bacteroidota > Bacteroidia > Bacteroidales > UBA12077 > UBA12077. The sequence goes on from JANQHE010000046.1 coordinate 1,661, forward strand.
AGTGCTTTTGTGATTTAGGAAGCATATTCAAAATTCTCAATCAATTTTATCCTCTTCAATTTTTGTCTTAATTGAATCATCTGACAGTTCTTTTTCTTTCTTTTTAAAAATAGAATTTAAAAAACTTCCTTCTTTTAATTCTACGGTTTTTCCGTTTTTGAATTTTATTTCTTTCAAAATTTCACCTTCTTCAGAATAATAATAGTGAATATCGTTCTTTAGTCCACTTTTATAGATTTCAATTGATCTTAGTTCGCCGGATAAATACCAGGTTTTCCATTTGCCGGTTTTCAATCCATTCTCAAATTCTCCTTGTTTAATCAAAACCCCATCATTGGTACAAACGATATACGTTCCATGTAGAGGTTTTCCAATAAATCCTCCGCGATTACTACCAATTTTATTATCGTTATACCAGTAATACATCAATTCATCATCCATCTTAAAGTCTTTTTGAGTATTCAATATTTTTGCCTTTATAACAGAATCCGGATAGTTTATCATTACTATTCTTGTATTATATTTCGACTCATAATCCTGACCAAAAAGCATTTGGACTGAAAACAATAATATTATTATTAAGAATATTCTTTTCATTTTGTTAAGGTTTTTTCTTCATTATTATAAACCAAGATAATAGAATCTTTATGAAATTCTTTGATGAATATCTGATCAACAGTATCACCTTCATGAGCAAGATAATCCCTATTTTTAATATTTAACAGAATGGTAAATTTTTGATTTTGGCCATCTTCGATAAAACCTCCATATTTAATTTCGGGCCAACGAATTCGGGAAACTGATGTTCTTCTTCTTCTCAAATTAGATGATCTTTGATTTACTTCTTCTTTGTTTTCTTCTTGCTTAATTTCAATAACAGATGTTTTAATTTCATTTAAAAACGGATCACGATAGTTTGCAATTAATCGATATGCTTCCTGTTCTTCCTTAGCATCTGTTTTAATCACAGGTTTTACAACAGGTGTTATATTTTCCGGCTTGGTACGCCCTTCGAAAAATATCCGATAAATAACCAAACCCCAAATTATAATAACAATAGGAAATAATATGTACGTTAATTTTTTATTTTTCATTTCAGCACTGTAAATCTTCTGGTTACAGAGTAATCGCTTTTATTTCCGGCTGCATCAATTGAACGAACTCTCCAATAGTATTTCTGAGTGCTACTTACTTCAAAAGTTTTTGAGTATGAGGTCTCTGTTCTTTCAATAGCGATTTCATGACTTGCAATAAAAGTAGAGTCCGTTGAAACATATAAACTGTCTGTTATGTTTGATCCTGTTTCGTTTGGCCTGGTCCAACTGAAAGAAATAATAGTACCACTTTCCACTTCTTCTCCTTGAGAAGGTGAACTTAAATTTGGTTGATCCGGAGATGTTGTATCTATTATTAATGATCTAAAACTGTAATTTGATGACGAAATATAGTTTTCTGCTCTTACTCCCCATGAATACTCTCCTTCGGAAAGTTCACCCAAGGTTTGCGACCATGATAAATTATAGATTGGAGTTTCAATAACCTCTATAGAACCGGTTGACCAATCTCCGGAAACTAATTTGAATGTATAATAGTCAGCATTTGGTTTTTCTTGCCATGAGAAATCAACAGAAGATTCGTTGGTTGCATAATTTTCCGAAGGTGAAGATAGAACAGGGTCCTGTCCTGTTAAATCCAACGTGCTATCAACAGTGAAAGTATATACAACATATTCTGTTTCACTTGAACCATTAAATCCCTTTACACGCCACTGAAAATTTCCCGGATACAGTTGATATTCATATTGAGTTTTTGTTAAATTAGTATCCAGAACTAACTTCTCGACCTGTTCGAATGTCGGGCTTACAATCTGCAAATTATATTTGGATGCTCCGTCCACTTCGTTCCACCAAAAAATAAACGATGTATTGCTGGTTTTTAATCCATCGGCAGGCCCAATCAATTCAATTGTTTTATCGGTTAGATCTTCATCGAAAAAATCATCACAGGCAATAAAAGCAATTAATAATAAAATCAATATATAAATTAATCTATTCATCGTTTTTCATTTTAATGTTCTGAACATAAATTTCCAATAATAACTCAACTTCTTTCGTTCTATAATTCTTTTGTGTGTAGAAGTTTAGAGAAGATACCTTTCCATAAGAAAAGTTTTGTTCAATTCCGTATGCCAGTTTCAAAAGTTTAATAAAATCACCCTGAACAGTAAGTTTACATGTTTCGGTTGTGTAATCCTGCTGACTATATGTATGTATACCCGGATATTCTTTTAAAACCAGGTTGTTTTGTTTACTAAAACTACTGATATGTTCAATTATTAACTCTTCCAGGTTTATCTGGTCAATACTTTTACCTCCAACCTTTTGATCAATTTCTTCTAACCTTGTTTTTATAAGAGCGATCTGTTGAGGTGCATTTTTCGATTGTTCCAATCGGGTCTCTAATTGCTTATAATCTTTTTTTAACCGAAATGTCTTTTTAAATGCCAAATTGAACGTAATAATCAGAAATAAAAAAAATCCTACTCCTAACAGAATAAACCTAATTCTATATGTTAAATTATTAAACATCTATTCAATTTCTATTTCTAACTTAAAGATTGCCGGGCTATCTGTGCTCTCATGGATATAATCAATAATTATTACTTCCCTGATCCAATCCAGATCTTTTAACCTCTTTACCCAGTTATTTAATATTATGCTTTGCGACACATTCCCGGACACTCTGATTTTTCCCATTAAAAATTCAAGGGGTTTATCATTCTTGAATTTCCCTTCCAATGGATTAATGTTCATTTCAGTTAATTGAATTTCATTTGGAACCGTATTTGCAATCCTATCTGCAAAATAAGATTGTTTCGATGCATCCAAAAATCCACTGCTAACAAAATATTCTTCTTTCAAGGCAAATTCGCTTTTTAAAGTATCAAGTTTCTTGATCATCTCGATGTTTTGCCTGTTCTTGAAATTGGCCGAATTTAATTTTTTATTATATTGATTAAAGAAAAAATAATTTAATATTAAAAGAGAGAAGAAGAATACCAATGAAAACCAACCTAAAACTGTAAAAAGTTGCTTGTATAAAAATTCGCTCTTTGATAGAGCAACTTTCTCAACTATGTTTTCTTCATCGTAATCAATAAAAAAACCAAGTCCTGTCGCATATACTAATAATTCATCCTGATACAATTCATCATCACCTATTTTGAAACGAATTGTTGTTATTTCCTGAATCTTGCTTACCGAAATAATATTATCGGTGTCAGATCCAAACTGATAACGATTTGTTACAAATTCAACATTTTCAAGTAAACCAATAACATTTTTAACACCGAACGGACCAATATATAGATTGGTAATAAATAGCTTGATCTTATCAAAAGAATCCAGAATTGTATCCAGAATTTCATTTCGAATGGCTGCAATATATTGATGATTACTATCTGATTCGGTTAACTGCAAAAAGAAATCGGATTCTTTCGCATTTGGCAATAGTTGATGAATGAGTTTTTGTTTGCTTTTCTTTTCAACCCGTTTAAATAAAATTCCTTTACCATCAATACTTAAACAAACCGGTAATCCTTTTAATGATTTATCCTCAATTTCGTTAATGTGTTCTAATGTCGTAAATTTATTTTCAATAAGTATTTTATTCTTGCTTCGGCTTAAAAGCATGCAATTAATATCGTAACTTCCATCGGAGTTAATATATAAATCGACTCCAAGTACTTTTGAACCTCTAACTAACTTACTATTTAAAAGATCCTGAAACACTAGCCAATAATTGTTGGTTTTATAAATACATTTAATTTAGCATTCGAATCGCTCTTTGTTTTGGAGCTGAATATCCATTTTAAGATTGGAATCCTTGATAGCCATGGTATTCCTGAACCTGAGTCGGTTGTTTGATCCTGCTCAAGTCCTCCTAAAATAATCACTTCTTCGTTTTTTATACGAATGGTTGATTTGAACTCTTTATTTCGTAAATCAGGAGGAGCACCCTCTCCAAGTGATGAGGTTAAATCAAAATCAGACTGAAGAACACTTATCTCAAGTGTAATTTGATTATCTCCTGAAACTACAGGCCGGATACTTATTTCAAGATTCGCATCGACGGATTTATATTCATAGGTTTGAGTTGAAGTTGGATTCTGAGTTCCATATAATTGACTTCTTTCTTCTCTATAGTATTTTGTTTCTCCAATCTTAAGATTTGCTTTATGTCCATTTAAGGTTGATAATTTTGGAGTGCTTTTTATATCCAAATATCCATTATCTTCCAACGCTTTTAAGCTGATATAAAAATCTTCGGACACATTACCAAGATTTACCCAACCAAAGCCATCAAATTTATTAATTAAGCTGTTAATTGCCTCAGAACTCATGGTATAATCTATGCCTGGCAGGATTCGTTGCGAAGTTTCCGGTGCATCACCCAGGCCAGCTTGTATACCTGTTGAGACCGTATGAGATTTGGTTACATCAACTATAATGATTTCAATTAGGATTACAGGGACAGGCTTATCAATTCCTTTAATAAAGCTTTCAACCTCACGAATTTTATTGGATGGCCCTGCTATAAAAACGCTATTTAACTCTACAAATTCTTTAATTTCAATGTTCTCAACCATTGGTTTTGGAAGAATGTGTAACAAAGAATCAACTGTTCGGTGACGCAATTGAACTACCTTATAATCATTTAATTCATTAATGCTTCTGCCACCAATAATGTACACATTGTTAACATTTCTATATGTATAGTCCGAACCACTTAAAACATAATCCAGGAATTCCTCAAAAGTTATACCTGCAACGTTTAACGAAATATCTCCTTCCAGTTTTGATGCAATAAAATAGTTTATTCCGAGCTGACCGGCAATAATTTCTATGATATCCAGTTTTTGAGCATTGTTGGCATAAATACAAATACTATCGGCACGTTCGGTTGAAATTTGAATTCCCGAACGCCTGAACGATTCCACATTAACCTGTTTACCTCTGTTGTAATTACTTATTTTTAATTGCTCCTGTCCTTCCGGTTTTGTTGCTGATTTTAAAATAAAAACTCCATCTCCGGATTTATCGGCAACTAAACCGTTGGTAAATGCCAATTTTTCAATTGCCTGGCCGAATGGCATGTTTTGAATGTAACCTTTTATTCGTTGTGCTTCCAGGCCAGGTGAAAGAATGATGTTATTACCTGACACTCTTATAATTTCACGAACTGCACTATTTATTGGTTCATTTTCATAGTCGATGGTAATCAGATCCGTTTCCGCATCATAAATTACCTTGTTGGTTTTTGGCTGAATAATTTCTCCGGTTCCTTTTATGGTAATGATATTACCAATAAATCCTATTTCGAGATTAAACTGATCGTGCAAAAACAGTAAAATATCGGCAACCCGAACATCCGAAAAATTGTTGGTCACATTAATCTGTAAATTCGGATCTACATCGATATTAACTCCTGAATTGTTAGCAACACCACGTAAGAATTCCTGTATGGGTACATTCCCGACCGAAATATTTACTTTCTCATTTAACTTTGGAACCTCATTTACTTTCTGATCAAGCAGTTGTTGAAAAGTTAAGGTTGAATCCTGGGCCCGCCCAACTACCGCACATATTATAAGCAAACCAATAAGTACAAGCTTTTGCATTGATTGTATATTAATTTTCAATGTATTATCGATTTATTGTTAATAACAAGTTAAGAGTTTCAAAATTATAATTTTTATTTGAATTGAAAAATCTTTTAAATGCTAAGTACAAAAATGTTAGCAATTTAGAATGGCTTTGATTTAAAGTATTTAAATTTTGATATTAAAAAAAGTAACCTGATGTAAACTATATGTATTAAGATGTCCATTTTAGCGGATAAAATGTAAAAAATAAACAGGCGCGAGTCTTTGGATATAAAGAAAACACCCTTGCACCTGTCTGCCGGTTTATCCGCCCTGCCGAAGGCAGGCTGGCGAAGGAGGACAGGCAGGATTGACACTTAGTTTTTAATTTCGTTATATTTCGCTGACCTGAGTGTTTTCTCTTAACGACCGGATTAACAAATCCGGCAGAGCTGGGATTGTGCTTCGGTATTTAACCCAAAGCCTGGATCGTTATAAGCCAGTTCCATGGCAAATAAATCTTTGGCTTGTCCTGTTTCCTGTAAGTTATCCGGGTTGTTTATCCTGGTAGCCATCCTCTAATGTTATTTCGTCATCGAGGCTTTGTAAGTATGTATTGTCGGGTAGGCTACAAATAAAAAAGAACGATATAGTTACGCCAACACTAAACTACACCGAGTGTTTTTTTGTTTTTACAAAACAATGGTAGTTAAAACTACCAAAAATAGAACGACGTAGTTGAAACCTGTCTGCCGATTTATCTGCCGCAGGCATGACAGGCAAGAACTACGCCGAACTTCTATCTATTTTATTACACTACGCTTATCAGGGACTTCAAATCCGGGGTTTTTGATCCTATTTACGTTTAATTTAACAACAACCTTCGGCAGACTGCTCAATATCTTTCTCTAATACTTTCTTAATGTATTGATTTAATGATACGCCTGTTCTTTGAGCTCGGAAGAATATCTTTTTATGTAAATCTGTAGGTATACGAACATTAAAACTACCTTTAAATGATTTGTAAGGATCTTTTCCTACTTCTTCACATAATTCTAAATAATCTTCTACTGCTTCTTTAAATGCACTTTTTAATTCATCTGTACTAGATCCTTCAAATAAAATTAAATCGTTAATACCTAAAATTTTGCCATAAAATACATCGTCAGCATCACTATACTCTAGTGTTGCAACAAAATCTTTATACTTTAAAGCTCCCATTTTTTCTCCTTTATTTTAGATTGGTTTTATATACAATTTGTAATTTTTTAGTACAAGTTTCTCTTGTTTCTTTAATTACATTTTTTTATTGTTCTATATTTTCCCTTGTTCTTGGAGTGCCTTAATCACTTCCTTAATTACGTATTCCTTTAAAATATTCCCAGGATGTGGTTTATGCACTCTAATAATGTCTTTTGTTTCGTAATCTACAAATGCAACCCTTGATCCTGATGTTTTCCCTTTATTGGATTCTGAGTAACCTAGTTTTTTCAATAATCTTTTTAGTTCATCATAAGTAAAGTCTTTTGGTTTGGCCAAAAACTTCTCTAATAGTTTCTCAAATGTTCCCATTATGCCTAAAAATTAAATATTATGTACTGTTTTTTTTCATACTTACTTTTCTGGTTTTAATTTCATATCCACTTTTAGTTTTATATTTTAGTATACATTTGCAACTAAAATATAGTTGCAAATGTAATACAAAATATTATATTTTACAAAATTTATAATGCTTTGCATTATATCAAATTATAAATTCGACGAAAAAGAAAACGCAATTACAAATTGCGTCTAACTTTTTAATTTAATTATATTATGCCCAGTGGAGGGATATATTGTTAATCTACTTCTGAATAAACTGTTCCTGTATAGGTTCTAACCAGGCAACCATTATAGTAAACACTCATTGTTACATCAAAATAGCCATACACTCCAAAATCAATTTCTATTGAACAATTATCTTGAGCAAAAATCGAACCAACACTAAAATCCCAGGTAATATTTACATTTGGATCTGTGCAATCAACTCCTACGGCAGTTAACTTATTTTGGAAATTATCTGTTAATTCTACTGTAAAGTAGGGTGATGGACAGTTACACAATAATTCGTCAGGACATACCAATACATCAATTGCATCAATTCTTACGCTTTCAATGCTCAAACATTCTTGACATTCAAAGCTTAAACGAGCTTCTGTTTCAGCATTTAATTCTAAAGGATAGAAAGCTACCCTTATATTTTTTTGTTCATTATGATCAAGATAAAATCCTCCTATATCGCTCGGATGAATTATATAATTCTCTCTTCCGTCATTAGATAGATATACACTTTGAATTTCCAATGTTTTACCTCCAACATTTTTTACAGTAAAAGGTACCCAGTCCGACTGAGTTTCCACCACAGTTGCAGGAAATGTATACGATTCAGGAGTTAACTCCAACATGGATTCTACAGATTCTCCAATAAGTTCTGCTTTTGAGTTTATTCCATCGTATTGTAAACTTAAATATGCTTGTCCGTCCATATTTAGGCTTAAAGGTTTTAAAGCAATTTTCATTTCCTTTTCTTCATTATAATAAAGAGGACCCGTAGTAATATCTCCGGCCAGAACATAATGTTCCTGATCATCATTTGTGATATCAATTGATTCTATGTTTGCTTTTTTCAAACCAATATTTCTAACTTTAAAAGTAATCCAATCAGACTGCATTCCAACAACGGTAGGATTGAAAGTATAACTTCCGGGAGTAATTACTATATTTGGTTCAACAGGCGGATAATTATATGAATAGTTTTCCAGAATGTTCTTATCGTAATCCTTTATAGTAATTAATCTTTCAAAATCATCATACTCATAAAACATTGCCCTACCATTGGTTTCTGTTTTTGAATTTATTCCAACCATAGGATCATAGGTATATGTCGTTACCTGCGAGCCTAAAGGGTATACCAATATATCGTCCCATTTGGTCCAGGTTCCATCATTAGTATAAATTCGGGCTTCTATACTATCCGGTTTAGATATACCTTCCAGATTCAGTTCGCATGTTAATTGCTCCCAATCACCACTACCGGAATAAGAAACTGCAGGAGTTGAACTTTGTACTCCATCTTTATAATGATAAAACCTTATGTGAGCTGAAGGGTTGTCGCCTTCATACATGTCAACCATTACGGTTGCCTTAAATATATATGCTGCATTATCCGGAATTTCACTTTTTGGGATCACCAATGATGCATTTTTTATTCCGGAAACTGATGTTGTATTAATAGTTAAGGACCTAATGCCAGTGTACGCTAAAGATGAGATTCCCTGTGTACTCGCAGTAGAATTATTACACCAAGGCTGAGAAACCGATGTGTTCCCTTCAAAATCCTGAAAATAAACTTGATTATACTGCGCATTTTTTATTTCAGCAATCGGATATAAACCATCATAACCCCATAGATATGAATAATAGCCATCGTTTGCTTTGTGATACTGAAGTATATTTCCAAATTCATCATAATCGTCAAAGGCAAGTTTTAACGAATGCCTTGAATCAAATACAAAATCGTCTAAACAATATTCGTCACCTGCATCCAATTCAACTTCAAATTCGGTATTCGCAAGATCTGTTATTGGAATATTAATATCTAAACCATATACATCTGCTAAAACAAGATTACCATCATCTTCTTTATACTGATAAATAGTATTTTGAGTAATCTTATTATTTTTATATTTTGTAACCTCTAATGGTAAATCAATCATATTATTGTTAACCATATTGATCAAAATATTTGATTCTGAATTAGCATCACAAGGTTCTGTTTGAACTAAAAAATCCAAAGGATATTTATATTGTGTTTTTGCCAGGTCTCCATTACTATTTGTACTGCTAATGGTTGCTAACTGGCCATAATTGTTGTATGTGTAGTTAGTTGTTTCGGTTATGTATTTATCGCCGGAAGTACTTTCCGAATCATAATTGGTTATGCTTACCTCCTCTTGTACAACTTTTATGTTCGTTAAATATTTATACAAACTATACTGAGAATAATACAAACTATAAGCATACTGCCAATGACTCATATCATTATGCATATAACGAAGTCCGTAAACTTCTTCATAATCCTGCACTGCCTGCGTTTCATAATTATATTCCAGTTCTTTTATTAATTTATCATTTTTGTCAAATATGCTTTTCTTTATGAGTTTACCTTTTTTAAGATCACTTGTAATATGAGCGCTAACCGGAGGAAAAGGCAACAGGGATTCCGCCCCCCTTCTTACATACCCAAAACTAAGATGATCTAGTATCGATACATGCCCATGTTCCATTCCTCCCGGGCCCAGGTACCTAATTTGAGAATATTCATTGGGTACTACCAATCGGGTTTCGAAGTTTTCCGGTGTATTCTCTATATAGGTTAATGCCGGAGAATACTCGTAAATATTATAACCCCCGTTTCCACCCTGAATAATCTCCTTTACTTCCTGATAAAAAACCGATTCGCCATTTAAATTAGTTAAAGTATTAAAACTATGTGTGCTCCTCTTGGTAAATTTATCCCATTTATCGAATTCAGAGCTAACGTAATCATCCGGATCAAGGCTACTTAGTACATATGCTTTTAGTTCATCCGTATGAAAAAATATGGTCGGTGTAAGTCCATTGAAATTAAAAAAGCCTGTTGAGTGTGCATAAACAGGGTGTGCCCATAACTGGCCGTTTTGGTATTCATAGGTTCTTACAATATCATTACTATGATCTTTTCCGTCGTAATGTTTAATTTCTTTTATTCTTAAACCTCCTCCATTAAATGTATTCCCCAATACATTATCAACATATTTATTTGATTCAAAAGTGTATTCACGCTCACCTCCTGTGGGAAATATAATTTTTTCCAGTGTTCCTGCCAATATATAATTCTCGTTAACTGTTCTATCTGCTCCGGGTAAAATATGTTCATTTAATGACTGATTTGTTGAAGGATAGATACTATACCTCTGAGGTCCACTTAAAGCAGGATAAACGTATAAAGCAGGAATTAAACTATATGCATTATTGTTATTATAGTAACCCCATGCATCTTGTTCCGTACTATATCTACCGGGTAATTTAGTTGAATTATAAACAAACTGAGTGATTAAACCATCGTTGCCATCACCATATTCTGTAACTGACTCCAGAAACAATCTCTTTCTATCAAATTCAGGAATATCAAATGTATAATCATCTGCTTCCTGGTAAAAATGTTCTAGTTTAAATCTTTTTACTTGTTCACTATACGGTAAATAATTTACCAGTATTTCTGATAATTTTGGCATTCCCGGATAATCTTCCCTATTGATTTTTGTGAAATCTATGTTTATATTATCTGAATAAATACGAGATAAATATTTAGCTTGAATTTTATACGTAGGATTCAGATCTATTTCGGTATAGTTTATAACCTGTTCTGTTTCACCTGAACCATTTCTGGTTATCAATTTAACATTTGTTTCACTACTTAAAATTGATGCAACATCAAGATCAACTGTTTTATTATAAGAAAACCAATTACGATTTGCATCGTTAGTATTACAAGTACCAGTTTCACAATAACCACCGTATGCAGCCATAGGTATGGTATCCTGATAATGATAAGTTGCGTAATCAAATCTTAAAACATTTCCTGTGGGACTTGTTATTTTACTTAAATACCAGGCTGTTGCATGAGGAGCTTCCTCTTGGTATACAACTGTAAAATGATCATAGCTATAAGAAAACTGCCTGTATTTTCTAATAGGTATTGTATACTCAATATCTTCAAACTCGTATTTATAACCATTAGGATCTGTAACTATAAATTTGTTAATATTAGGGTCAACTCTATAATAATATCTATCACCATGACTGATTGCACCAGACATAGTACCAACTCTTTCAAATTCAATTTTATAGTTATTGTAATCCTCTAAAATTTTAGGAACTCCATCTTCACTAAAGATAAATTTAAACGACTGTCCATTTATGTTAGCCGTAAAAATATCCGGTTCCATATCTAGGAGCCAGTTTTCTTGCGTACCATTTACCATTTTTAATCCATAACCGGCATAACGGTCAGACTCCGGGCCCACCAAGGCATGATCATCGAAATCTTCAGGAAAATTACTGATTCTTTTATCTCCTTTCCATGTACTGAAATTTTGGATCCATCCTAAATTTCCTACCCAGCTGTTTCCATAATTTACCAAAAACTGGTCATGTTGAACAGAATAAATATCATCCGGCAAATGTTTTACTTCACGCGTAATAACTCCTCCTGCCTGCAAACCCCAACCGGCACCTACCCACGAAGCCCTGTTATTTACCTTTAAACTATTCGGATTATAGAATAATCCGATATCCAGGGTTAAATCCCTTTCTTTTAGTGTATAAATTGGGTGCTGTATGGATACCTGCCCTGTATTTGAAGCTGTTGGATATTTTACATAGTTACTAAATGTTGCAGCATTAGGTGACAATATGGATGGTAAGCTGTTATTTAGGATCTTATCATATAAAACATCGTAACTAACATCCTGTGCACTTAAAGTACCTGTTATTATTACCGAAATAAATATGGCTAAGAATAATCGAAATATTTTCATTGTGTTATTATTTTTATTTTTGCTCTTTCGCACGGATTGCAAACCTGCCTGTCATGCCTGCGGCAGATAAATCGGCAGACAGGTCCGCGCTAGCTGAGTTTTTATTTTATTTTTTAATTCAAATTAACTATTGTTGTCCTCGTTCAAAAAAGCAATACAGCTAATTTTTGTTTTTCAAAACAATGTTTGTTTAGCCTAACTTTTTAATACTATAATCGGGTATTTAACTCTGGATATCTATTATTCCACATAAATAACTTTGCCATTTTTGTAAAACTCTACTTTAATTAGCTTACCGCAACTGTCAAAATATTGCCATTTATTTATTTTTATAGGAACAATTCTATAATATTCCTCTTCTTCAAGATATGCTGTTTTCGGATTTGGAGTCCAAATTGAATAAAACTCTATTTTATTGCTGCCTTGGTATTCTCCTTTAATCTCAATTATACCATTAGGGCGAAATTTTGAATAATTGCACTCTCCATTAATATTTGTAAATTTATAATAATGAATACTATTCAAACTATCCCTTATAGCAAATTCTTTTATATCAGATTTTTTTATATCATTTAACCTTATTGTAATAAAACTGTCAATACTTAAATCAACAATAGTGTCTTGAGCATAAATCCAATTGCTTATTAAAACTATTATCAGAATATTTATAATTTTCTTGTTTTTCATTTCTAAATCAATTTATTAATCTATACCGTATTAGTAATTTATGACATTAATTTATGAAATACATTGGGAAAGGATTCTTTCTTTAATCTCAGTATCACCAATTATTTTACAATAACGTTTCCACTTAATATCATAACCCTCGATAGCCGAAGTATTTTCGAAATTAGTATGGATATCATTATGGTATTAAGAGTCGGTTTATTTTCATTATATTTTTATTTTAGTTTAAATCTATATTTAATTAAATGTTGTACTTACAATTTAACTTCGCAAGCAAATGACGCCTTAATCTAACCTATTTTTTTTAATGCCTTTTTAGCTTCTTTTTTTATTAGAGAATTGGAATGGCTTGTAAGTTTTAATATTTTATCTTTAGCCTTTTTGGATTTTAACTTTCCTAAAGCTTCTAATGCATGTGGTGCTATTTCATCATCATTTAATACCTGTATTAAAACATCTTCACTTTTTTCTGATGGTATTTTCCCTAATGCTAAAGCAAACATTTGGCGAGACATTCCATTTACTTTATCTCCAACAATCTTAATTACTTCATCTATGTCCTCTTCAGATATTACAACTTCCATCGTATTGCCAATCGTCCAACGAAGAGATATATTATCTGTTGGTGTATTATAAAATTCATTTAATAAAATAGTTCCTATTTTACCTTTTGCTTCTGGTACAGCTAAAGCACGTATTACTCCTGACTTAATTCCTTGATGTGATATTCCATCCTTTAAAAACTTTATTAAGATCGGTACAGCCTCTGGATAAGGCACATTTGTATTTACCAAGTCGTAAATATCATCTATGATAATACCTACTTTATTTAGTTCTGTTAATAATCTGTCATTTTCTTCCATACATAATAATTTTACAAACCAGGAATAGTTTTTACAATTATACTTCCTTGATCAATTAAACTTTTCAAAGGCGCTGAGAAAGTCGTTGTTGGTCTTGTATATAATTGAAATTGCAATCCGTTTTGCATTGAGTATATATTAAAATCTTTAAGTTGCCTTGTTAAACTCAAACTTTTTACATTCTTAACTTCTGTTAAAGTAGTAGATGTTAGCTTATCAGGTATCCTATACTTTGCTGTTCCTGTTAAAGAAGGAATTCGAGTTTTAGCTCCAAGCGTTCCAACTGCTTTTTCCCCCTCTTTTCCAAGGGTTCTTGCCATTTTTGTACTTGACTTAACTGCCTTTTTTGCAATTAATCTGCCAGTTAAACCTCCAATTTCTATTAATCCCTCAATACCACCTGTTGCCACAAAAACTAATGTATTTACAGTTCCTTTTGTAACAGGATGATCAATAAAATCCTGTTGTGCGCTATGTACTCCCATAACAACTGGGTTACTCATAGTTCTTGCATGATCAGACATAGTCCCAGTTATTGTTGCTTCTCCAATTTCAAATGTACCTTCAGTAATTGTTCCATCTGACTTATAATGTAAGGCTTTTCCTGTTTCAGGATCAATTCCATATCCTTCTTTTCCAAGGTATCTATCTCCTGGTTTTAGATCTTTATCAGTTGCGCTAGTAACATTTTCGTCCCATTCAATAACTCCATTCTCTCTTTCAATCCAATCATCTAACATTCCATTGGGATCTATCCTATTAATAGGATTTAAGCTACAATAATTATATGGACTTAACTCAATTCTTTCATCTGCCATTGGATCAATAACATTCCATCTAGCAATTTCAGGATTATACATTCTTATCTCAAAATCATACCAATCTAATTGCAGGTCGTAATTACCATCTCCATCTTTATCAATACCTTCCTGTATCTCTTTTCCATTGTAAAGATACTTATTGTCGTTATTTAAGCTACCGGCAAAACGCAAACCAAACGGGTAAAAGTCGGCTTCTTGTGTTACTGTTGGCCCTGACACATTGGCCTCGAAAGCTACTCTCACATTTCCCAAATGGTCCTTAATATGGTATTCATAAACCATATCGGTGCCTACCTTGTTTACTTTTCCTTCGTTTGTTAACAAATACTGCAGGCTTCCATCTTTATAAATAATATTACCAACATAATCGGTTGTACGGTTTAAAGTACCTCCTACATAAACATCCTGTGCCAGTTTTCTTCCCCCTGCGTCGTATATATAAACTATGGAATCGCCTGTGCCATAATCTATTTGTTGTGGCAAGTTCAGATAATTGTATTTTACATTCAACCCTTTGATGTTATCAGAAATCATATTACCATTATCATCGTAATCGTAATCATCGGTTCCCGGTGCTGTTCCACCACCCAAGCCTAATGCCATGAGTTTATTGCCATTATACCGGTATTGGAAGTTATGCAGCCAATCTCCTTTATCATCCTTTCTTCCCAATCCCATGATGTTACCGTTCTTGTCGTACTCTATACCTGCACCTCCATTTCTACCTAATACATCAAATTCTTCGTTGACCCAATTACTATTCTTACTTCCATAATCAGCAGCTAATAACCGGTTCATATCATCATACTGGTATGCATAAGCTTTTATATCACCGTCACCATGTGACCATTTTACTCCGGCGATATTACCATTGTAATGTTTATCTGTGTCTATTTGTCCTAACTCTGTTAAAGGATCATTAAAATACAGTTCCATACCAAAGATATCCGCAAAATCATCACCTTCTTCAATTCCCTCCGTACCGGGATTATTCATGCTTGTTAACCATCCTCGAATATTATATGTGTAATCTATTGATTGTTGTGCTTTCCCACTGGCATCTTCGGCAATATTCTTTTCTTTTACCTGCCCGTTTTCGTTATACTCAATGGAAGCCAGGGTAGTTTTGTTCGCTGCATCATCACCCAGTTGATGTTCTGTTTTTAATAATCTTCCAACGTGGTCGTATGTATTATAGGTATATTCTACCATAGTTTCCACCGAACCAAAATCTACACTCTGCTCATGCCGTGTTGACATGATTTTACCTACAAAGTCATATTCCATACTCACAATATCCATACCTCCGGTATAATTTGTGGATACGCTTTGTATCACCCTTCCTCTGTCATCGTAATAACTTGCACTATACAACCAATTTGGATCTGCTGAATTATCTAATACCAATACTTTTGTTCCTGTTACCTGGCCTATCACATTATCATAATAACCATTAATTTCTTCGCTACGGTCTTCATATGTATCCACATTGTTTACATTATCAAAGGATAAGTCAGGATAACCCGTTAAGCTTTGGTAATTATAGCTATCATAATATGTTACCGTTAATACCTCAAAATCGCTGCCATCGGCATTTTGTGTAGGGTAACAACTGTTACTGTAACCATGTACGCCGCCAGATACATATGTAAATACTTCATACAGGCTTATTTCTGCATCTAATATGCTCTGTAAATCATCAACACCAGAACTTGCATCTTTGAAAGTACCTGTAATCACAGGCCTGTTCTGACTGTCATATTTTACGAACATCCACCTGTCCTTATCTCTCAAATTACCGTCCTGGATTACAGCCAAGCGATCTCGTTTGTCATAGATCATGTAGACTTCTTTTGCTCCGGGAATCTTCTTGATGCACATTCTGCCTTTTTCGTCGTACTCGTAATAATAAATCAACTCACTAAAATCTGTTTTGGTTACCGTTGATGTGCCAATTGCATCTACTGCTTTAGGTGGAAAAACATATCTTAACCGGTCAAAATCGTCGTATACATAATAGGTTAATAAATCATTGGCACCATCGTTTGTTTTCTTCAAAATGGTATTTCCAAGTTTATCCATAAACTGTAATACCGGATTGCCATTTTCATCTACCGTCTCGTATTTATATAAACTGTTTGCAGTGTATGTTCCAGCATAATTACATGTTCCCGTATTATCAACACTCCACTTTTTAACCCCATCGGATGTTGTATTAGCCAGGTAATTATATTTTACTGTGTGCCCCGAGTTAGTTATGGAAGCATCTAATGGCTGCCAATCTGCTCCCGGGGATCCTTGTTCCATGACCCGATTTAATGGAGAATCATCAAAAACTCTTTCGGAATATGGATATACAGAGTTAGCTATATCCGATGCAACAAAATGAAAGTTTCGTTGTTCCGTACCAGCCTCTTCTCTAAATGCTCCATTTTGTGAACCTACCGAATAAGGTAAATACTCACGAACCTGCCTTCCTAGCTGATCATACTCAATATGTTGTACTATATCTTTTTGCATTGGGCTGGTTTGTACAGATACTATTTGGATAGGCCGGCCCAAACCATCGTGATACCGGTAGCTGGTTACTTTATCGCTTTCATTCAGACTTGCCAGTGTACTGCTTGATGATATTCCCGAAACAAGGGGAATCTCTGTCTTTACATAGTTATGATTAAAATTATTATATGTAGTACTACCAAAATCGTATGTTTCCACTGCTTGCTGGCCCAAGCCATCGGTAACCTTTATGCTATAAATCCCTTTACCATCCGTTGAAATGGAAGTTCCTGTTTCCCCTGTACTCCATTCATAAGTAAAAGTGCCATCGCCTCCAACTGCAGAAACTGTTAAATTATTGCCGTTTCTTAATAATTCAAGAAAAATACTGTTATCTATTCTTGCTTTAAATGTTATACCTTCCGGTACATGAAATCCAGGACCTAAAGTTATCTTCCTCATTGCTTGCACCTCGGTATCTGCCGTTATTGGCGAACTTAATGTAATATCCTGCGGTAGCTGAGCAAATATATTTACGGCCAGAAATAAGTTAAACCATAAGGTTAATAATTTTCTCATATATAAGTAAGTTTTATTTAAAGCTAGCTATTTTTAAAAAACTTGCTGCTTTAAAATCTCATTTTCTTTTTTTAACTGGTTTAATTCTTTTCGAAATTCTTCCATTTTATTATTTTGATAGATAAGGTAAAGTGTCAACTCTTCGATTTTTTGTAAAAGCTTAGCATTCATTTCACCTACCGAAATACCATTTTCTTCAACTTCTTCGGTGGTTGGAATTTCAGGTAAATGTCTGTTAGCTTTGATATATGCATCAAGTTCGCTAAGTGACATTAAACTATAATTCTCTTCAAAAACAAAATCGGCCCAACCATCAGTAGTTACTTTTATTTCATGTGCCCCAATTATACCTTCCACTGCTAATTTATATGAACCCGGATCAGTTGTTCCTATTCCAACATTGCCGGTTAACCTGTAAATATCTGATCCGTTTTCGGACCATAGGCCTGGCGTTGTTACTACAGCAGATGAATTATGGTTATATAAATCTGTTATTTCACTTGGTGTTAAAGCCCTATTATAAATATAGAAATCATCTATTAATCCGTTAAAATAACCTAACATTTGATTACAACACCTATGCCTTCCAATATC
Source organism: Bacteroidales bacterium (assembly GCA_028282785.1). GTDB lineage: Bacteria > Bacteroidota > Bacteroidia > Bacteroidales > UBA12077 > UBA12077. The sequence goes on from JANQHE010000046.1 coordinate 19,968, forward strand.
AACATGATCGACCGAATTAGTCAGATTACCATCATAATTAAATGCTACTGAATGTACTAGTACTTTATCAATATATAAATCTAAAGTATTTTCACTTAACACGCCTACATAAAAGTGCCATTCCCCATCGGATAAACTTGTAGTTTCAGCGATAGTAAATGCACCTGACGTTGAAGTTCGAACAACAATCTTTGAAATATTATCTACTTCTGCACTTAAAATTAACGTTGAGCTACCGCCTTCATCTCTTTGCTCAAATAAAGTATTTTGGTTATAATTTCCTCCCCCTTGCCCGTTGATTTTTGCCCAACAAGCGATCGTAAATTCTAAACCTGTAATTACTGGTTGACTATTGTTTAACACAATACAATCATCAATTCCATCTAAAATAATTGCCGAATTTTCGTTTCCATTTCGATCAGTTCCATAAATCGGGGTTCCTCCGGTAAATACAGAGCTTATATTATTACTGCTTTCGTCAGAGTACTCACCATCAAATGACCAGTAACCCGTATAATCGGTTGGAATCTGGGCAAACAAAATATTACTTACACATAGTAAAATAACCGTTTTTATAACTTCCTTTTTTAGCATGATATTGTTTTATAAAGGTTCATTAATAAAACAAGTGCAAAACAAATAGCTTTGCACTTGTTTTGTAATTTTTCTCTTAATCAAACTTAATTTGATTCTCTTAAAATTATATTAATTTAATGTTAACTTTTTAACTAAGTTATGAATGGTTGAATAATGGTAATGAAAAGTAAAAATAAAGCGATATAATGCAAAATATAGATATTTTTTACATTTTAAAACAAGTTTTATTTTATTAAAGATTATCAGTATGTATTAATTAAAATAGTATAAATCTCCTCGATAGAAGTTTTTCCTTCTTTAAATAATTCAAAAGCAGAACCTGAAAGTGTTTTAAAGTCTGCTATCTCTGCAATGGAATTTTCATCAATATTTTGGGCCTTAATATTTTCAGCTATATCGTGATCAATGGGTATAATTTCATAAACTGCTTTAGGTCCTTTATAACCGGTATAAAAACAATCTCTGCTGGCGCGGATTGTGCTTCGGTATTTAACCCAAAGCCTGGATCGTTATAAGCCATAGCTTGCCCTGTTTCTTGTAAGTTATCCGGGTTGTTTATCCTGCTTAGCCATCCTCTAATGTTATTTCGTCATCGAGGCTTTGTAAGTATGTGTTGTCGGGTAGGTTACAAATAAAAAAGAATGATATGTTTACGCCAACACTAAACTACACCGGGTGTTTTTTTGTTTTTACAAAACAATGGTAGTTAAAACTACCAAAAATAGAACGACCTAGTTGAAACCTGTCTGCCGGTTTATCTGCCGCAGGCATGACAAGCAAGAACTACGCCGAACTTCTATCTATTTTATTATACTACGCTTATCAGGGGAATCAATTAAATTAACTTTTATATATTTGTAATAGTTCTTGTGGACGCATTCCAAAAAGACTTAAAAGCTAAACAAGCTTATAAATAATTAAATAATACTTTTCCTCTCTTATATTTTGATTATGACAACAGGGATATTTAAAAACTTCCTTTTTTTCATTAAAAAGCCCGATAATAATAAAAAAGGTGATCTAACTTCATCTCAAAAAATAGTTGAGTTACTTAAATATCAATTTTATTTAAAAACAGATCATTACCTCCCAGGTAATTTTCTGTGTAGTTTCTGAGTACCCTGTATTTGTCATCGTACAGGTTTACGGATAACAGGTAATGGTCCATGGTTCCTAATACTTTGGTAAAGGTTCCGGTTACCAGCCCTTTTACTGCATAGCTGATCTCTGAAATGAGGAAGTCATTTGAGTTATAGGTTCGCATATAATCCAGTATGTTGTATTGGTCGAAATGGTAGTTGTCGTAATAAGTCACGGTTAGTATTTCGTCGTGTGTTCCAAGTATTGGGAAGGATTGATTGGTATAACCAAAATCTGCCCCGGTATAGTTTCCGTCAATTTCTTCGTAAAGGTTCACCATTTGGGTATTCACAATATTCTACAGATGTCTGAACAAGACGGTAACCAGGTTTTTAGTGTTATCGATGCGTTTATTCTGAACTACAAAGCTAAATAGCATAAAAATAAAAAGGTTCAAGCATTTACTTGAACCTTTTTTATATTTATTGCCTATTCTGCATTTAAACTATCAGGTGGTTCAGCTATAACAAATTCATGCCATACCCAAAATTCTTCATATGTTATTCTTTTATCTGTTTTATGAGTAAGCACAGCTTTTATTAATCTTCCATCATATTTCTTATCAATAGCCTTAACTTTACTTCCATTAGGTATAGCTATTGAACGAAAATTTTGTTTCTCCATCTCCCCTGAATAGTAAGCAATATAATTTTCTGCATGATCAATGTCCGTAATTACCAAGACATAACGGGATTCTGATGTGCTTCTATTATCAACACAATACATTAATGGTGATTTTTCAAGTAATTTATCTCTTTTTTTATCATATAAAAATGACCAAATACCAGCACTAAGAGATATTATTGTGATAAATAACCAAAAATATTTATTTTTAAAAATCTTCCAATAAAACATGTTAATCCTCCTTTTCTGCTTTTTCAGCTTCAATTCTATAATTAGTTGACATCCACTGTTTTTTATCTTTAGAATATACTTTTTGTTGAGTTTTTACTTGGTCATCACCAACATCAACTGTAACATATGCTTCAAATAGCCCATCATTATTTGCTTCTTCTGAAATATTATATAATCCCCAACTTTTATTTCCAGATGCTTGGTCATTCACATTATCAGCTTCATCATAAGTAAGAGATATGGATTCCTCAACTTCTGTAAAACTTACCGAAAACTTTGCACCTAATCCTAATCCTAACCCAACGGTAAAACCTTTTTCAGAATCCAATCCTACTGATACAGAACCAACAAGAGAACCTTCTAAAGAAACATTTCCTATATCTTTTTTCATTAAGCCCATAAATGTAGATGCAGCCCAAGATTGTCTAACTTCTGGTGTAATGCTGGCTTCTGCTCCCAAAACAAAACTTCCATCTTTATTTGGATTTCCTGTCATATTAGCGCGCATTATAAAGTGACTCTTACCAACTTCATCTCTTGCTACTCCAGATTGTCTTATATACGCACCATTATAAGCAAAACCAGCTGATGCATCTATTTCTAAGTAAGTTAATGTAACACCTGGCCACTCTCCATTAACATCAACATATAAAATAGGATTATTAGCTGCATAAATGTATGGACTTTGGAAATGATAATCTTCTGCTCTTGGATCTAATGTCATAAACCCTGGCTTTGCAGGGTCATAAAAACGCGCCCCGTAATCATACAAATTCAACATAGTTCCATTTATTACATCATCCTGTAATTCTTTTCCGTTGTATTTGTACTTGTTATCTGTAGCAAAACTGTAAGAATAGGCACCTATGTTCATTCCAAACGGGTAATAGTGGTTTACTTGTGTTAATGATGCAACACCTCTGGATTCATCAAATGCTACTCGGGTATTACCCAAATGGTCCTTCAGGTAATATTCGTATGTAAAGGTATTTTCATTGGCTACTTTTACCATTCCTTCCGAGGTTATGATATAATCCAGTGCATTTTCATCGTAAACTACATTTCCTAAGTATAGTTTCTCAACTCTATCTTTATTAAGCTTAGCTATTTTTGTGCCATCTGCTGTATAAAAATAGGAAATTGTATCGGTTCCTCCAATAATATCTTGTGGTAAGTTTAAGTAGTTAAAAGTTATTGTATCAATGCCTTTGTTATAATCCTTTGTCAGGTTTCCATTGGCATCGTATGTATAGTCTACTGTGTTATTGTAATCTAAAAATCCCTGATCCATCTCACCATAGTCTGTTACGGTATGTAATTGGTTTGAGGTGTTTCCATGGTAATATGCGTACTCCATATCGTCCATTAAGGTGTTACCATCTCGGTATCTTCTTAGTTTCATGATATTACCGTTGGCATCGTAAGCTACTGTGTCCAAATCAAATTCGCTTTGTGTATTATCCCAGTTTGTTACATATTTCTGGTGATCTGCAATATTCAATCTGTTTACATGGTCGTAGGCAAATACATAGGCTGACATTTCATTGTAATGATCATCTGTCCATCGGATGGCCGAGATGTTGCCATTGAATTGTGCTTCGGTATTTAACCCGAAGGTTGGATTGTTATAAGCCAGTTCCATGGCAAATAGATCTTTGGCTTGTCCTGTTTCCTGTAAGTTATCCGGGTTGTTTATCCTGGTTAACCATCCTCTAATATTGTATTCGTAATCGAGGCTTTGTAAGTATGTGCCGGTGGTAGTTTCATGTAGGTTTTTCTGAATTAGCTGTCCTAATTCGTTATATTGATTATCTACCAAAAGGATCTCAGGATTGGAACTTACTTTATGATATTCATGGGTTAACCGTAACGCATGGTCGTACTCGAATCGTTGCCTGATATGTATGGTATCATTAAAATGATTTGTTCCATCGTAATTTTTTTCGTGTATTTGCCATGTTTTTAATATGTTTCCAATGAAATTATATTTTGTAAGGATCAAATCGGATTTAAGTAATAAAGGGTTTATCGAATAAGACCTAATGGGCCTGTACTTATCATCATAGAGTGTAATGTTTGTTATAAATTGGTCGGTACCTAAGATTCGTGTTTTTGTTCCTGTTATTTGTCCTTTAACTTGTTCATTAATTTCTGAGAGTAAGAAGTCGTTTGTATTTATGTTCGTCATAAAAGTGTAATAGCCATCTTGATCAAAATCATACGTATCATAATACATTACAGTTAGTATCTCGAGGTTGGTATTAGGGTATGAATTAACCTGGTAGGCATGTTCCTGGGTTACATCGAATGTTTCGTAAAAAACACTTACTGTATCTATGATTGTTTGCATGCTGTCCCGGCTAATGTTTGTACCATGATCATATATACCTGTCATTACCGGGCGGTTGAGTACATCGTACTTGGTGAACATCCATTTGTCTTCTGTTCGCAGGTTACCATCCTGGGCCAGTACTAGGCGGTCGCGTTTGTCATAAACCAGGTAAACGGGATCGGCTCCCGGAATCTTTTTCAAAGTCATTCGTTTACGGCCATCATATTCGTAATAATAGCATAGGTTGGAAATTATATTTGCATCGACTGTCCCTGTGGTTTGGGTGATGAGTTCAACTGCTTTGGGGGGAATTACATAACGCAGTAATCCGTAAATATCGTATACATAATAGGTCCTTAGTTTTAAGCCTCCCGGGTCGGATTCTTTCATCACAACCTGGCCAAGGATGTTTTTGTATTCATATGACCAGACTCCGTTTTCATCTTTTGTCCCGGTTTTGTGTAGGGTTGATACATTATAATAACCATTTACAACTAAGCTGTCACCTGTGTTTAGCTCAAATAGCTTAACCTCATCTATTTCATTGGTTTGGTATGTAAAGTGAACGGCATGATCTGCCTGGCCTCCCTTGGCCTGGAAATCGCTTCCCGGGGCTCCTTGTTCCAAAATACGGTTTAACGGGGATTCTTCGTATACAATATCCGACCAGGGGTCAACGCTTTTGGTTGGCGAATTAAATGCTGTTTTATAAAAGTCATCCTGTTCTGTTGCTGCATCATCCCTGTAAAATCCGCCTGCCGTAGTAGATGGATAGGGTAAAAATTTTTTTACTTCACGCCCCAAATCGTCGTAAGCGATATGTTGGATCATGTCTTTGCCACCAGGGCTGGCCCCAACTTGTATAATTTGCTCAAGGCGCCCTAAGCCATCGTAATAACTTACCGAAATGTTTTTGTCATTTCCACTTTCGCTGGTGTAGGTTTTTTCTATTATAAAGTTATGTAATGTCTGAGACTTTAATCCTACAGTAACCATAAGTAAAACTGTAAAGACAAATACTTCTTTCCTAATGATGTATTTCATAAACTTAAATATATTAATTTTTTTCATAACGTAATAAATAAAATCTTATAAAGGGCCGGGTAATGAACCACTTTTACATGTAACAAATACACTTCTATAGGTACTTGATCCGTTACAATTTACTGCAGAAACACTTACTGCTTCTGTTGTATTTCCCCACCTTACGGTTACTGAAGTTGTTCCATCACCTGACAAAATAACTGCATCGGTTGGTACAACCCAATTATATGAGGTTGCATTGGAAACAGCCGGAATGCTATAAGTAACCGTACTTTCTGCATTTACTGTTGTTGGCCCGGTTATCGAAGAAGGGGTAGCTGGGACAGGCTTCATACTTAAATTTGTTGTCCGGTAAGAGGATGAGCCGGAAGCGTTTGTTGTACGAACTTTTAATGTACCTCCGGAAATGCCGGACGTAACCCTTAAGGTTCTGGTATTCTGCCCGGATACAATAGTCCAGCCCGAAGGAACTACCCAGTTGTATGTAGAAGCCCCGGTTACAACCGCAACCGAATAACTTAAAGTAGAATTCTTACAAATACCTGATGAAGTTCCACTAATACTTCCAGGTTGAGATGGAATCGTTAGTTTTGATTTGTAAGAGGATGTGCTTGAATAATCCGCATTATGCGCTGTTACTTTATAAAAGTAATAAGTACCCGCCGATAATCCCGTGTTTGTGTATGAAGTTATATTAGCAGATAAATTTGCAACAAGGGTGGTAATACTACCCGGTGATGTCCCCCTGTATACCTTATAGCCCGATTCTCCTGATACATTGTTCCAACTTACTGTAATTGCAGAAGAACTTGAACAAGATAGCGATATAGAAGGTGTTCCGGGAGGATTCAACTTGGTCTTAGCTGACTGGTACCCCGAATAAGCCGATGTATAATCACTATTATAAGACCTAACTTTATAATAATAAGTTGTATTGCCCGGTAATCCTGTATTTGAATAAGACGTTACTCCTGCGCCTACGGTTGCAATCTGTGTATACCCACTTGAGGCATTTGTGGATCTGTAAATTCTGTATCCTTCTTCGTATGATACGTTATTCCAAACCAGGTCGATTCTTGTATTGGAATATGGCGTTGCACTGCTAATGGTTGGAGTTGATGGCGGATTCTTTTTCGTTTTAACAGCTTTATATGCTGAGTAACCCGAGTGATAATCACTATTGTAAGACCGTACTTTATAATAATACGTTGTATTGCCCGGTAAACCAGAATTTGAATAAGATGTTACCCCTGAACCTACAGAGGCTATATATGAATAAGCCCCTCCCGAACTGGTTGCCCTGTAAATTTTATATCCTTCTTCATAAGGTACGTCATTCCAGGTTAAGGTTATTGCCGTATTGGAATTAGCTGTTCCACCGCTTATAGTTGGTATAAGTGGTGGATTTTTCTTTGTTTTAGCAGATTTATATATGGAGTAACCTGATGTATAATCACTATTATATGAACGTACTTTAAAGTAATAGTTTGTGTTGCCTGATAATCCTGTATTGGTATAATTTGTAACCTCAGCTCCAACATTTGCTATCGCCACATATCCACTACTTGCATTGGCCGATCGATAAACTGTGTATCCCTCCTCATATGAAACATTGTCCCATGTTATAGTAATCGATGAGTTTGAATTCACTGTTACAGTGCCAATGGTAGGTACAGCCGGTGGGTTTTTTTTCGTTTTAATTGCTTTGTAAGCAGATAAATCTGATTCGTAATCGCTATTGTATGCTTTTACTTTGTAATAATATGTTGTATTTCCGGACAATCCTGTATTGGTATAACTGGTGATATTCGCACCTAATGTTGCTACCTGTATATAAGCCCCTGCTGAGTTGGTTGAACGGTATACTTTGTATCCCTCATCGTAACTTACATCATTCCAACTAAAAGTTAAACTTGTATTAGAATTAACCGAAGACCCTAAACTTGTCGGGACAGATGGTGGATTTTTCTTGGTAACTCCAATTACGTAATTAGATAAACCTGATTCGTAATCGCTATTATATGCTTTTACCTTATAATAGTAAGTAGTATTACCTGATAATCCTGTATTGGTATAATTTGTAACTCCAACTCCAACATTTGCTATCGCTGCATATCCGCTACTTGCATTGGCCGATCGATAAACTGTGTATCCCTCCTCATATGAAACATTGTTCCATGTTATAGTAATCGATGAGTTTGAATTCACTGTTACAGTGCCAATGGTAGGTACAGCCGGTGGATCTTTCTTAGTCTTTACTAATTTATGTGCGGAGTAATCCGATCTAAATTCATTTATCTTTGTTTGTACCTTATAATAATAATTCGTATTTGAGTTGACATTATTATCTGAATACAGGTTGTTTGTAACTTCACTAACTTTAGTGTACTCTTGATTATCTAAAGATTTATAGATTACATAACCGGTTGCACCGCTAATTGCATCCCAGGTTATTTCTACTTTATTATATTCCAAATCAGATACCATTAAATTGCCGGGTGTCTTAATTAATTCATCCTGAATATTGTATTGATATTCCTTTATAGTATTCCCATCGTGATCTGCAATTTTTTCCAGTCTTCCAAAACTATCATAAAAGTAATAATTAGTAGAGCCTGCCTGGTCTGTTTCCGAGGTATGGCCAATTAAAGGATGATAGGTAAAATAAGTTACCATATCGGTATTTCCTATAAAGGCTTGTATACAACTTTTAAGTTTAGCTATATCGGAATCTATACTGTCTTTTGTATAAACATTTGAAAGTGTTAGCTGTTTTACTGCTATCTGTATTGCATCAACAGGAAACGAACTGTTATTACTTGCAATTTTAATTACTGGAAATTCATCGTTATATGCCCATATGTAATAGCTTAATACATTATTCGCGGGTTCAATTTTTTTTACTTGTCTTTTTGAATTGTAACTGACATTGCTTTTATAAGTAAATGTGTAAGGGTTATTTGCTGAAAATTCTATATCCCTATCTGCTGACTCGAATTTATAAATATCTGTAGGCTGCCCATAGTTATTATATTTCAACTGGGTTCCTTTAATTAAATTATCTGTATTATAATAAATCCTACTATCAATTGGTTTGGCAATAATATTTTTGTCTATTAAAGCTGCGAAATTCTCAACATTATTATAATCTGAAGGATATTTATATTTTTTGGTTCTAACCGTACCATTGCTATTGGTGGACTTTATCTCTGTTGGCTGGCAGTGATCCTTATTCTCATAGTTATATTCTGTTGTTTTTACAATGGTATCGTTTGTATAATATGAAGTTTCTGTTGTTTTATTCTTATATTTCCATCCGGCCTCGTGCGTATAAGTTATCCAGGAATATTCGGTGTTTGCCGGATAGTTAGATTTTAATATATATGTTGCTTTTACTCCCGGGATCAAAGTAAAGTTAGGCTTACCAACCTGGTCATTAAATGTATAATTGTGCTTAATTTCTTTCTTTTTTATTCCATTCTTATCATAATAAATCTGCTTTGTAAGTAAGCCTCTTTGCCAGTCTCTTGAAATAGTAGGTGGAAAAGGGTTAGCCCTTATTTCATGATCCTGGTAAGTTCTCGAATTGGTATAAAAATACTGGACAGAACCGTTTTCCCCATTTTCACCAAACAATTCAGCAACTTTTTGATAGGCAACATCAGCACCATGGGTTTTAGCTCCCTGTCCCAAATTATGTGAACTACGTGCCATAAATACAAAAGGATCTCCTTCATTTGGAAGACCAGTCGGACCTGTACCAGTTACATTTAAATGTTTAATGTTATATGTATACTTAGGAAAATGTGAGGTTAAAATTCCGTTTGATGTTCCATCCTGCTCTTCATACACATATTTTTTCACGATAGGTGCAACCGTACTATTATCCCAACTACTAATCTTTTTTATTCTTAACCCACCTGCCAATTTCGATTTTTCGATCTCGCCTGTAACGTACTCGGTATAATTAAGTGTTAAATCAGCCTGGTCATAAGTGGATGTCATAATAAACTCGAAATCATAGGTACCGCTCTCAACCAGGAGTGTTTCATCTGCTCTTGCCGTATATGATTTAATGGTTACCCCGTTTTTTTTAATGTTTAATATTACGAAATCCTCCATCATATAAGGCTGGGATTCAAAATCAATAAATATATATTGCTCATGATCGAAAGTTACCTGGAATCCATCGCTGATATACGTGGCATGGTAAATTTTGGAAACATTATTTTCACTTACATATTCATCAATTTTAGTTGATTTTATATATGAATATCTATGGGGTTCATATTCAAATTCTGTATAGCCTCCTGTTGGGTATACTATTTTTTCAAGTATTCCGCCATATAAATATGCTTCGTTAGGTTCCCTGTCAGCACCGGCAAGAACTTCACCACCCAATGACATGGAAGGAACTAATGTTGTATTACCAGCTCCATTGTAATATTCCCAGTGATCCTGTGATTTTGATCCACGCTTTGGAATATTATTTTCGTTATAAAAAAACTGATAAGGTGGCAATGCTTCCTGTTGGTTTTGACTAGATTCAATTATGCTATCCAACTTCAAACGTTTATCTTTATATGTAGTACCTCCCGTTGATAAATAACCATAATTGAAACTAAACTTTTTCAATTCAATATTATCTTTATCTCTAATACTTATGGAACCCAGCTTAACTCTATTTGCACCGGAACTTAAATCATCT
>JANQHE010000060.1 GCA_028282785.1 Bacteroidales bacterium
TAAAAAGTCAATTTATCTTCTAGAGAATTAAATATTTAAAAAATTACTCGTATAGGAGTACAAAGAAAAAGGGCTGTCAAATACTTTTTGGACAGCCCCTTTTTTTATTTTTAACATAGAACAAATAATTTTCAAAAAAAACGATAACAAAAAAGATTACAAGCCCGGTAAGAGTTATTGTAAATACAAGCTTTTGACCATGGGTAAAGACTTATAGAAATTCTTACTCTAATGGATTAAAAATCAATTAGTATTATTGAAAAAAATAATTGCGAATGCACTTGCATATGTCAATTAAAATGTTATATTCGCACTTTATTAACATATTGTTAACAAACCATCTTAATAAAATGAATTATGCCTTACAGAAGATTACCTAATACGGATAGTTCCAGACTAAAGGCACTTCATGGTGCGTTGGAAAAAGGAAAAGATTTAACTCCTATGGATTTAGCTTTTAAGCAGGGTACTTTCCAGAGGGTAAGGTCATTTTTACCCAAATGGGAAAAAGCTATAACCGAACATAAAAATACTTACGATATTCAGATAAAAAATAACAAAGAGTATCAAAAGAAATTAAAGAAGGCAAAACTTTATATCTCGCATTTTATTCAGGTGGTGAATATGGCAATAATTCGTGGTGAGATTCAGTCATTGGTACGGACCTATTTTGGTATAGAGGAAGAAAACAGTAAACTGCCATCATTAAATACAGAGGCAGATGTAATTGAGTGGGGAAAAAAACTTGTTGAAGGTGAAACTCAAAGAAAATTAAAAGGGCATACTCCTGTAACAAACCCTACAATTGCTGTTGTTCGTGTTCATTATGATAATTTTATGGAAGCATATAAATTCCAGAAAACGTTACAAAAAAATCACACCAGGGCATTAAGTAACTTAGCTGATTTAAGAGACGAGGCAGATGATATTATTTTAAATGTTTGGAACGAAGTAGAAGAAACCTATAGCGATTTACCGGAAGATTTAAAGAGAGAAAAATCACAAGAATATGGTTTGGTCTATGTCTATAGAAAAAACGAGATTGGCCGTATTAGTCTGTTTAAGGATAATGAACAAAGAATTCTTAATCTGTGATTAAAACCTTACCTTTTTATAAAATAAACTTAATAAGGGTATAATTAACAAAACTCCAATTACCAGGTAAATAACAATACTTGAATCAACACTTATACCTTCAATATTATTCGTAATACTATCTCCATAAAAGTAATACAATATTATTGCCATAGCATTGTTAACAAAGTGTCCTATAATAGGAATCCAAATAGATCCACTCCAGTAAAAAAGATAACCAAGCAATATACCTAAAACCATTCTGGGTAGGAATCCATAAAATTGCATATGAAGAGCACTAAATAAAATTGCAGCGATGACAATTCCTAAATGAATATTTTTTGTCCATTCCGCAAATAAACGTTGGATAACTCCTCTAAAAATTAATTCTTCTCCAAGCGCCGGTAAAATCCCAAGCATTATAATATTAAAACTGAGATTTCCTAAGTTATCCATTTTTAGAAAAGTTTTGGTGAGTTGTGCAGCGTTTGCTTCTTGTTCTATCATCCAGTTTTCAAGTCCACTTAACCAATTAGGAAGCCGCATAGATTCATTAATTATTGCCAGAGAATTGATCAAAGGGATCGCAGCTAAAAATATAAGAATCGTAAGAATAATTAAGTATCTTTTTGTAGCTATAAATCCTAAATAAACCGATGGTCTATTATGAAAAATGTATCCTATTATAAACGAAGGAACTATAAAAAGTCCTATGGATTGTATAATCTGTAAATATTTTAAGAATTTGAGAGTGTCAGGATCATTATAACTGTTTGCAAGATTTGTAAAATCTGCAAGATTAATTTGGAAAATAGGAATAGCAAATAAAATTCCTATCAAAATAATAACTAAAAAACTTACCAGAACTATGAAAACTGAAAATATGATTTTTGAAAATGGGTGCGAATCAGATAATGAATTTCTCATTTTAAAGCGATTAATTTTAAATTATATAAATTTGCGCCAAACTTGATTAATTCAAAAATTTTATGAATTAATCTTATAACGAGGAAATAGTAAATAGTTTATTGATTCTCTCATTTATTATTTCTTGTTAAGGTTAGCTTGTACAATTAATAAATATTGAAAAAATAATAATATTTATTGTTCCGTCAGGCCAAATTTAATCAAATAAACTGGTTAGTTGGTAAAGATAGGAAATATTGAGTTAGGTGAGAAACCATTGTTTTTAGCACCAATGGAAGATGTTACAGATCCTTCATTTAGATATATGTGTAAGCATTTTGGAGCTGATGTTGTATACACGGAATTTGTAGCATCAGAAGGGTTAATTAGGGATTGTAAGAAAAGTTTTAAGAAATTACAGTTATTTGATTTTGAAAGGCCTGCGGCTATACAGCTTTATGGTCATCAAATTGATTCAATGGTTCAGGCAGCGAAAATGGCAGAAGAAGTAAAGCCCGATTTTATCGATTTGAATTTTGGTTGTCCTGTTCGCAAAATTGCTACACGGGGTGCAGGAGCGGGAATGCTTCAGAATATTCCTTTAATGCTGGAAATGACTAAATCTATTGTTGATGCTGTAAAAACTCCGGTAACAGTAAAAACAAGATTAGGTTGGGATGATGATAGCAAAATTATAGTTGAGCTCGCAGAACAGCTTCAAGATCAAGGGATCCAGGCACTAGCAATACATGGACGCACTCGTCAACAAATGTATAAAGGAGAGGCAGACTGGACTTTAATTGGTGAGGTCAAAAATAACCCAAGAATGAAAATACCAATCATTGGAAATGGTGATATTGGGGATGCTGAATCGGCAAAAAATGCTTTCGATAAATATGGCGTTGATGGTATCATGATTGGACGTGCTACCGTAGGCAGGCCATGGATCTTTAAAGAAATTAAAGACTATCTTGAAAAAGGTAAAATTATGAAGCCTTTAACTATAAAAGAGAAAGTGGATTTAGCTAAACTTCATTTGAAAAAATCTATCGAATGGAAAGGAGAACCGCGTGGAATTTTTGAGATCAGACGCCATTTATCAAATTATTTTAAAGGATTGCCACACTTTAAAGAAACCAGAACGAAATTAGTTACTTTATTGGATGTTCCTGAATTATTTAAAACTCTAGATGGAATTTCCGAAGAATATGGGCATATGGACGATAGCCAACAGACAGACGATTATTCTTTCTTTCAATACTAAATATTAATACTTTTCTTGTATCTTGTATTGGTTTTTATTTAAAAATAAGATACAATGAAACGTACCGTATTTCTTACACTTGCTTTATTTGTTAGTTATCTGGCTATTGCCGGATCTAAATCTAATCAAGATGATATGATTAAATTGCCGGCTCCAAAGCTAAAAAGTTCAGTATCTGTCGAAGAAACAATGTTGAACAGAAGATCAATCCGCGACTTTAAACCTGATGCTTTAAGTTTAGAACAAGTTTCCCAGGTTTTATGGGCAGCTTATGGAATTACTAAAGAAATGAGTACTCCATCTTTTTTAAGAGGAGGATTAAAAACAGCACCATCTGCAGGGGCGTTATATCCATTAGAAATTTATGTTGTCATAGGAAACGTTAAAGGGCTTGAAAAGGGGATTTATAAATATTTACCAGAAGGTCATTTTTTAATGAAAACGTATGATCAGGACGTTAGAAAAGAACTTGCCGAGGCTGCCTTAAACCAGGAATTTATCGAACAGGCGCCCATTAGCTTATTTTATTCTGCTGTTTTTTCCCGTACTACAAAAAAATATAAAAGTAGAGGACGTGAAAGATACGTTTGTATGGATCTTGGACATTCTGCGGAGAATGTTTGTTTGCAGGTAGTTGCAATGGGACTGGGCACTTGCGCTGTTGGTGCATTCGAAGACAGGATGGTAAGCAATGTAATGATGATCCCTGATGAAGAAGAACCTTTGTATATTATGCCTATTGGATATCCAGCCGGTGGAAGTATCTTTAAAAGCAGGTAGATATTATTAAACTTTTATCGAAATTGTTTGTATTAAATATTAATACAAATGGTTAATTTTATGAATTCCAAAGATGCAATTTTCATATGAGCCCTATGATAAGTTTTACACTTCATCCTGAAGATTTCCACGTTTCGATAGGTATGCATTTCGTAATTGCATTTTAATTAGAATTGTATAAACCTTTCCTCATAAAAGTGGTTAAGCATAACATTTTTTAAAGCATATCATTTTATGTTAAAAGTCATGATTTTTAATATAGAATGCTCTAATTTTGCACAAAATTTTAACCTTTAAATTTTGTTATGGCAGACAAAACAAAACAAAAACTGTTTGAAGAATTTCCTCCCGTTACCACGCAGGAATGGAAGGATAAGGTCATTGCAGACCTGAAAGGTGCAGATTTCGAAAAGAAATTAGTTTGGAGAACAATAGAAGGGTTTAATTTACAACCTTACTATCGTGTCGAAGATTTAGAAAATCTGGATCACCTTAAATACGTTCCGGGAGAATTTCCTTATGTACGTGGAAACAAAGCAAAATGCAATTGCTGGTATATTCGTCAGAATATCGATGCTAATGATGCAAAAGTAGCTAACAAAAAAGCATTGGATGTTTTAATGAAAGGAGTTGATTCTTTAGGTTTTGAAACTTGCTGCAAAAGCGAGTTTACTAATGAAGAATTTGAAACACTATTAAAAGATATTAGTATAGCGGACATCGAATTAAATATTACAGATGCAACCGCAGCACATCCTTTTGTTGATTTCTTAAAAGCTAAGATTGAAGCAGAAAACATCGGTAAAAATGAGATTAAAGGATCTGTTAATTTTGATCCAATGGCTCATTTAACATTGAATGGAAATTTCTGTAAAGTTCAATCTGAAGTTTTTGATACTGCAAAAGAATTAATTGAAAAAGCTAAAGATTTACCAAAGTTCAGAACCATTGGTATTAATGCAGAAATGTTCAATAACGCCGGAGCAACTATCGTTCAGGAATTAGCTTTTGCTTTGGCAATGGGTAATCAATATGTAAATCTTTTAATTGAAAAAGGATTAGACATTGATACGGTTGCCGAAAACATGAAATTCAATTTTGGTGTTAGCTCAAATTATTTTATGGAAATAGCTAAATTCAGAGCTGCTCGTATGTTGTGGGCGAAAATAGTTGAAGCTTACGAACCAAAGAATTTAGAAGTAGCTAAAATGAATATTCACGCTACAACATCTAAATTCAATCAAACAATTTATGATCCATATGTAAACATGCTTCGTGGAACAACTGAATCGATGTCGGCTACTATCGCAGGAGTTGATTCGTTAACAGTTACTCCGTTTAACAAAGCATTCGAAACAGAAACTGAATTTTCAGATCGTATCGCTCGTAATACTCAAATTTTATTAAAAGAAGAATCTTACTTTGATAAAATTACTGATCCAGCTGGTGGATCTTACTATATTGAAAACTTAACTAATTCAATAGCTGAGCATGCATGGAAGTTATTCCAGGAAATCGAAGCTAAGGGTGGTTATGTTGAAGCATTCAAAGCCGGATTTATCCAGGATCAGGTAACTGAATCAGCAAATAAGAGATTATTGAATGTTGCAACTCGTCGTGAGATTTTATTAGGAACAAATCAATATCCTAATGCTCAGGAAAAAATTGAAGCTAGTATTAAAGAAGAATGTTGTATTTCAACAAAAAGAGATGATGCAATTGCAGAACCGATTAAGACTTTAAGAGGAGCGGAGCAAATTGAAACATTGCGTTTAAGAACAGAAAAGGCATCTGAAACTCCTAAAGTTTTCTTATTAACTATTGGTGATTTAACCATGCGTAAAGCAAGAGCAGGATTTGCTTCAGGTTTCTTTGCTTGTGCAGGTTTTGAAGTTATTGATAATCTTGGTTTCAATTCAGTTGAAGAAGGAGTAAAAGCTGCAGTGGAGCAAAAAGTGAATATCGTTGTGGTTTGTAGTTCTGATGACGAATACATGGATGTTGCTCCTGCTGTTTTGGAACACTTAAGTGATAAAGCCATTACGGTTGTTGCTGGTTATCCAAAGAGTGTTGATGAATTAAAAGCAAAAGGATTAAAGCATTTCATTCATGTAAAGTCAAACTTAATTGAAACATTACAAGGCTTCCAGGCTGAGCTTGGGATTTAATCTAAAATCTATAAAGAAATGAAACCAAATTTTAATAATATAAATTTAGATCTTCCCAAGTCGAAATATAATTCTGCAAAGGACTGGGAAAAAGAAAATAACATTGAAACAGACTGGACAACTCCGGAACAAATCGATGTAAAAAGTGGATACACTAAGGAAGATTTAGAAGGTATGGAGCATTTAAATTATGCTGCTGGTTTAGCTCCTTTCTTACGTGGGCCATATTCCGGAATGTATGCAATGCGTCCATGGACTATTCGTCAGTACGCTGGATTCTCAACTGCTGAAGAATCGAATGCATTTTACAGAAGAAACTTAGCTGCAGGACAAAAAGGTTTATCAATTGCATTCGACCTTGCTACTCACCGCGGTTACGATTCGGATCATGAGCGAGTAGTTGGTGATGTCGGAAAAGCTGGTGTTGCGGTAGATTCAATCCTTGATATGAAAATCCTTTTTGATCAGATTCCATTAGATAAAATGTCTGTATCGATGACAATGAACGGTGCTGTACTTCCTGTATTAGCATTCTACATTGTTGCTGGTTTAGAGCAAGGAGTTCCATTAGAGAAATTAAGTGGTACAATTCAGAATGATATCCTGAAAGAATTCATGGTTCGTAATACTTACATTTATCCACCGGAATTTTCAATGAAGATTATCGCTGATATTTTCGAGTACACTTCTAAAAATATGCCTAAGTTTAATTCAATCAGTATCTCCGGTTACCATATGCAAGAAGCTGGCGCTACTGCTGATATTGAGTTAGCTTATACTTTGGCCGATGGTTTGGAATATTTAAGAACCGGTGTAAATGCAGGTATGGATATCGATACGTTCGCACCACGTTTATCATTCTTCTGGGCAATCGGAATGAATCACTTTATGGAGATTGCAAAAATGCGTGCCGGACGTATGTTATGGGCTAAACTGGTTAAACAATTTAATCCTAAGAATCCAAAATCGATGGCATTACGTACGCACTCTCAAACTTCAGGTTGGAGTTTAACAGAGCAAGATCCATTTAACAATGTAGCTCGTACCTGTATCGAAGCTATGGGTGCTGCCTTAGGCCATACCCAATCATTACACACGAATGCACTGGATGAAGCAATTGCATTACCAACAGATTTCTCTGCTCGAATTGCTCGTAATACCCAGATTTATATCCAGGAAGAAGCTCAAATTTGTAAAGCAGTTGATCCTTGGGCAGGTTCTTACTATGTTGAGAAATTAACCCAGGAAATTGCTGACAAAGCTTGGGCTCATATCCAGGAAATTGAAAAATTAGGTGGCATGGCTAAAGCTATTGAAACCGGTATTCCTAAAATGCGTATCGAAGAGGCTGCTGCACGTAAGCAAGCGAGAATCGATACTGGCAAGGATACTATTGTTGGTGTAAATAAATATCGTTTGGAAAAAGAAGATCCAATTGATATCTTAGATGTTGATAACACTGCTGTTCGCGAAGCTCAGATTAAGCGTTTAGCTAAATTGAGAGCAGAAAGAAATGAAGAAGAAGTTCAGGCTGCATTACGCAAAATTGAAGAATGTGCTGCTACAGGTAAAGGAAACTTACTTGAGCTAGCTGTTGATGCTGCTAAAAAACGCGCTTCTTTAGGTGAAATATCTGATGCTTGTGAAAAAACTGCAGGAAGATATAAAGCTGTTATTAGATCAATTTCAGGAGTATATATGTCGGAATCAAAAGATGACGCAAATTATAATAAAGCAAAAGAGCTGGTAGAAAAATTTGCCGAAAAAGAAGGACGCCAGCCACGTATTATGATTGCTAAAATGGGACAAGATGGTCACGACCGGGGAGCAAAAGTTGTTTCGACCGGTTATGCTGATTTAGGATTCGATGTGGATATAGGACCATTATTCCAAACTCCTGCTGAAGCTGCAAAGCAAGCGGTTGAAAATGATGTTCACATCATGGGAGTTTCTTCACTGGCTGCCGGACATAAAACATTAGTACCGCAAGTTATGGAAGAATTAAAGAAATTGGGCCGTGAAGATATTATGATTATTGTAGGAGGTGTAATTCCTGCACAAGATTATAAATTCTTATACGATGCAGGTGTCGCAGGAGTATTTGGCCCTGGAACATCAATTCCTGTTGCAGCGATCAAGATGCTTGAAATTATGTTGGAAGATTAATAGAATCTAACTAATATACTGTTATGGAAGAGCCTGGCAATTATTGTTGGGCTTTTTTATTAATAGCTACTATTGTCTTTTATAGAAGTTTAAAAAATTAATTAGAACTACAAATTCCCCTCTTGAGAGGGGTTAGGGGTGTGTTTTTCAAATTCAGTTACATACCTTTCAATTGCTTCTAGTACGTCTTCAATACGATAATAAACATCCTCGTCTTTAAATCGGAGAACTGTAATTCCCAAATCATTTAGTTTTGATTCCTTTATTTTATCTCTAATTTGAACATCTCCAAAGTGGTGCGTAATTCCATCTAATTCTATTCCTAGCATTAGCTCATGGCAGAAAAAGTCTAAAATGAAGTTGCCGATTGGTTTTTGACGATGAAAATCATAACCATGCATTTGCTTTCCTTTTAAATATTGCCAAAGTTTTATTTCTGATTTTGTACTATTGTTACGTAACCTACGAGCTAATTCTTTTAGTCTTGGATTATATGGAATTATTTTTCTTCGAGAGTTCATAAAAATAAAGATAAATAAAATTAGAAAATTACACACCCCTGTCCTTCGGACATCCCCTCTCAAGAGGGGAACTATTTGCAGAAACTTTTAAAAAGGTTAACCTTAAAAATCAAAAAATTAAGTAAATTTAAATGATCAAACTCAACTAAAATCATCATGAAAAAGCTACTTGTAATATTTGTTTTTCTTGTGCTTAATGTCCAGAATATAAAATCGCAGAATATTGAATCCATGAAATGGGATAAAGATTTTCAAATACATATTACTTTAGCTAACGATTCTAATTATATTTTAGATATAAAAGAACTTCACCATACTAATGTAGAAGATCGAGAAGCTGAATCTTTTACATACATACCAACAAAATTGGAAAATGAATTTGTTCAAAAATTAAAGCAGACAGAGTTAGATACCAGTTTTAAAAATGAAAAGCTAAAGGAATCATATAAAACACTTTGGAGCGCCCTGCATAATACAATTGGCGGAGGTTGGGTGCATTTTGTAAATTGTTTATTATATTCCCTGGAGAAAGGCTATCTTGATGTTAAGGCTCCGTTAATGAAACGTCCTGAAAGTAACTGGAAACCAAATCCAATGACAGAATCCTATAAAAGAACAAAAAAATGGGAATATTATGTTCCGGTTGATCAGAAATTAGCTATTAAAGAGTATAAAATTAAAAAGAAGAATAACGAACTCGGGCATTTAAATGATATACCCCAAGAGTTTATCGACTTGTTATTGAATACCTCTCAAAAACAATATGAACAATTGGATCAAATATATAGAAGCAGGGCAAAAGCCCGAATTGATTTGGTAAAAATGTTGGTAGGAGCAAATTATTTGGGGGAAACACAAATTAAGTATATAAAATCCATGGTTTTAAAATCCATGGTAGATTACGCTGAGGATCAATTACCTTCGGTAATTATATTTGATAATTTTAATGCGGCAGTTGCAATGAGTCTAAATGAAACAGGTTACCAGATTGATGAAATTGTTTTTGTGGACGAACGATTTATTTCAATTGAAACAAGAATGGAAAGAATTAATCAAATCAATTCGATAATAGCCCATATAAACGAGGTTAATAAGGAAGTCTTTCAACAAAAATTAAAGAGTTATTATAAGTAACTATTTGTTTTTATTGAAAGGAATTTGATAGTAAATATAGTAGTTGGCCCCTAAATTCACTGCACTTGTTCCTTTACCGAATCCCGGAATGTTAAATGGTTGGAATTGCTCATCTTTTCTACCCGAAATACCAACTCTTACTAAAGCTGACCAACCAAAATAAACGTTTTTTAAAAGTTCACCTTTTATACCCAATGAAACTTCCAACCAATAAGTTGTATAGGATTTTGAATCAATAGATAAAGATTGTGTTGGCCAATGGATATTCTCATATGTTAAGTTAGAGGCAGAATGTTTAAAAGCGGCCCTTCCCAATCGAACACCAATTCCAAAATAATCAGAAGGGTATTTCTTTAACATGTTAAAATCTACACCTGCTTTAACGAAGGTTCCTTCCGATGAATACTGATAATTATCTTTTTTAATATTTGTTTCGGATAATCCTCCTTCAATTACCCCAAAATATCTATTACTTAGGTTAAAATCGAAAGATGCCTCATAAGAAGTTCTTTCCGGTTTAAACAGATAATCAGAGAATCTGCCGACATTAATACCAACTTTCATTCCCTTTAGCACTAAAGGCTCCTTTTCCTTTATAGGAGCATAAAGAGAATCTTTATCCTGTCCGTACGAATAAATTGAAAAGAATAAAAGTAAACTTAAACTAAAAATATAACTGAATCTCACCATTCTTAGCAGTTGTAATTTCGTCTTCGTTAATTTCAATTGAGTCAATATAATTCAATGTAAACAAAACCGTATCAATCAAAAAATCCATTATAAAGCCACATTCTTTTGATAAAAATATTTGTTCCCTTTGGGTTAAAATGATCAAAGTATCCTTTTCAGTTGCATTTTTAGATGTAATAATGATTTCAGATGTATCTGAATAAGGAGATAACATAAATCCAAGAACGGCATCCCCGCTTTCATTTTCATCTAAAAAATGAATGCTATCTGTCCATTCCGGTGAATATATGGATAAATTATCTATGAAATCTATATTTGTTAAAGATGTATCATTAACTATAAATACTAAATTAAGAGTGGATTCTGTTTCTTCATTACAAACGTCATCACTGCATGAAAAAACAGAAAAAAACATAAGAAATATAAAAATATAAGTAGAAAATCTCATTGTGCTTTTTTACTTTAAATGGCAAAAGTAAATGTTTATTATTGTTGGTCTATACTTTTTGAATATTTTTTTAAATACATTTCATTACCATCGAACTCAGCATAAGTAAAATGACTTAACCAGTCTCCGAGATTAATATATCTGCAATTATTATTCAGTTTCATATCCAAAGGATAATGTCTGTGACCATATACCATAAAATCAAATTCTTCTTTTTTGAGTAATTCTTTAGAATATAAAATGAGCCATTCTTTATCTTCGCCTTCAAAAGGAGCTGTTTCTCTCGAGTATCGGCTATGAGTCGACCATGAATTGGCAATCCAAATTCCTAAATTCGGATGAAAGCGAGCAAATAACCATTGTGAGAATTTACCGGCAAAAATACGTTTTAGTAATTTATAAGATCTGTCACCCGGGCCCAAACCGTCTCCATGTGCAAGATAAAACCTTTTACCCGAAAATTCTTTTATTATTGGTTTTTTATGAAGAATTATTCCTGTTTCTTTGGGTAGATAATCAAAAATCCACATATCATGATTTCCGGTAAAAAAATGAACAGGAATTCCGGAATCAGTAATTTCGCATAACTTTCCTAAAAACCTCGAAAATCCTCTAGGAATTGCACGTTTATACTCGAACCAAAAATCAAAAATGTCACCCAAAAGAAAGATTTCTTTTGCATCATATTTAATTTCATCTAACCATTGAACGAATAATTTTTCCCTTTTAAGGCTTTTTTCATAAGTGGGAAGCCCTAAATGAACATCTGAAGCAAAATATATTTTTTTATTAATGTTCAATATTTCTATTTTAGTGCGTAATCGAACGTACTTACCATTTGTTCTTTTGAAGGATTAATCATTACAATTTCTCCATCAGGATTTATAAGAAAGCTTGTTGGTAAAGTTTTAACATTATATAATCTGGCATAGTATGATGATCTTCCATCTTGATCAATTACGTTAATCCAGGGTAACTGGTCGAAATTGATAGCTTTTATCCAATTGTCCGTTTTAGTATCCAATGAAACCTGGTAAATTTCAAATCCTTTGGTATGGTATTTTTTATAAATATCCAGTAACTCAACATTTCTCTGTATACTTTCCTGGTTCCATGATGCCCAAAAGTTTAGTAAAATGTACTTAGCATTTACCGCATTTAATGATAAACTATCACCTGATTGATCCGGTAAATAAATTTCAGGGATGTTATAAATTTTGTCCGCTTTAATAAGTTGTTCCAGTTGAGCGTTTGTTCTTAACTGATTATAACGATTTAACAGGTTATCCTTATCAGCAATAAGAGCTTTTACATGTGGCGATTCCGGATATTTTTTAGCTAATGACTCAGAGACTATTTTTATGTATTGTAAATCTCTATTTTTATAAAGTACATAGTTTTGCCCATCAATTTTCTGGTAAAGAGGAATTATACTTGCTAAACTATTTAAGTTTGTTATAATAAATGCTATTGACGAGTCTCTTTGAGTATTTACTATATTAGCATATGACTTATTTAACCCTTCAATTTCTTCAGTAAATTTATCGGTACCTTGAATAGATTCGATATGCTTAATAATTGAGTCTAACTTGTGTTTGGTCCCAGCAAATTGGTTATTTATTTTCTGAGTTAAAATTGAACCTTCAGAGCCTATAATAACTGCATTACTCATATTTTTTGCATCAACATGAATTGTGATATTTTCTCCGGGTTCAATTAGTAATGTTAAAAAATTGCTTTCAGAAATAGATAATTGATAAAATCTTGGAATATCAGAATCAGCTTTAAATTTAAAGTTTCCCTTTTTATCTGGTTTTACAGATTTAAGTTCTTCCGTCCCGGAAACAAGCAGTTCACTTAAAGTCAACTCTTTACCTTCTCCGTTTTTAATATTTCCGGAAACCTGAAACTGGTTTGTTTTTGTACATGAGTTAAATAAAATGATTGCGCAAATAAAAAGAATAAGGCGTTTCATATTATAGTTTGTATTTAATTGTTTATTATCATAATCCGGTTACTCTTTTTCAAAAATAACCGGATATAAATTTTTTCCAAAGGCGCTAAGTTAATCAAATAATTCTGAAAGTTTAGCGTCCAGAGCATCACCACGTAGGTTTTTTGCAATTATCTTTCCATTTTTATCAATAAGAAAACTTGCCGGAATAGCTTGAACTTTATATAATTGAGCAGCTGAAGAGTTCCAGTATTGCAAATCACTAACATGAATCCAATTTAGCTGATCACTTTTAATTGCTTCTGTCCAAGATTCTTTTTTCTTGTCCAATGAAACCTGGTAAATTTCAAATCCTTTATCATGATATTTTTTGTAGCTATTAACAAGGTTTGGATTTTCCACTCTGCAGGGACGGCACCATGATGCCCAAAAATCAATTAAAACATACTTTCCTCTTAATGAGGATAGTTTAATTGTATCACCTTCTGGATTTGGCAAAGAAATTTCAGGAGCTAAAACTCCCATTCCTACAACGCTGTTTATTTCAGTTTCTGCATTTCTTTGCCGTTTTATTTCCTGCATTTGTGTATGCAATGCCTTTACTGCATCGGATTCCGGATATTTCGCCATAAGGGTCGAATCAACTAACACAAAATATTCATAATCGTCAGCAGGATTTAAAACATACCTTCTTGGAGCAATTTGTTGATAAAGCGCCATTAAACTGGCCAGAGAATGACTATTTTCCTTAACAAATAACTTGGTATATTCTCTATGATTATTAATAATTTCTTTTGAAACCTGGTTTAAAGAGTCTCTTACACGAACCAAATCTTTTGTTCCGATTAAAGAACGATAATAATTGCCTAGTGAATCAAGCCGATTTACACTTCCATCAAGTCTTTTCCTAAGCTCAGTTATTTTTTGAGTTTCAATTGACCCTTCAATGGTTGGATCTTTAGCTAAATTATTTCCATCCGTTTTTACTGTAATTTGTTCAAATGGATTTACAATTAATGTAAGATAGTTATTTGGAGTAGTTCTTAATGCATAAAACTTAGGTATATCTGTAATCCCTTTAAAGTTAAAATTTCCTTCATTATTTAAAATGATTGAATCTAAAAACACAATGTTGTTAGATTGCAATTCAATTAGATATAGTTTTTCTCCGTTTGCGTTTCTAACCTCACCTGAAACTGTAAAATGCTTTGTTTCAGTTTCGCATGAACTTATTGTTGCAATCAATATTATAATCCAAAATAATTTTTTCATATATCTTTCTTTTTAGTCTAAAATGCTGATTTTAAAACCACAATATTGTTAATTTATTGTATATGCACTTCTTGATTTATCGCGAATTTAGTAATTATTTTATATATACATGAAAATTCAGTTTAAAAGGAATATTATATTTTTTATATTTTTGTCAACTCAAAATATCGATAATTGTGGTAATTCATACTAATCTAAATCACTTTAATGTACAAACTCCAATATTAACAATTGGTGTTTTCGATGGTGTTCACTTAGGGCATAAGCAAGTACTTGATCGATTAAAGGAAATAGCTAAGGAAAAAAACGGAGAATCAGTTGTTTTAACCCTTTGGCCTCATCCGAGAATTGTTCTTGAAAAAGATGTGGAATCATTACGTTTGCTTAATAATATTGAAGAGAAAAAATATCTTTTATCAAAAACAGAAATTGATCATTTAATAATTATTCCTTTTACAAAAGAGTTTTCTCAATTATTGGCATGTGAATTTATCGAAGAGTATTTGGTTAAACAAATAGGTGTTAAACATTTAGTTGTTGGATATAATCATCAATTTGGAAAGGATCGGAAGGCAGGATTTGATTTTTTAAGTGATTGTGCTGATAAATTTGGATTTACCATAGAAAAACTCGATGCAAAATTAGTAGACAATGATAAAGTGAGTTCGACTAAAATCCGTGAGTTTTTAACGGCAGGGTTTTTAGATATTGCAAATAACTATCTTGGTTACGAATACTTTATAAGTGGTAATGTTATAGAAGGCAATCAAATAGGCAGAAAAATAGGATTTCCAACAGCTAATATTAAAATTCCGGAACCTTATAAACAGGTGCCAAAGGATGGTGTTTATGCTGTGCGTGTAAATCTAAACGGAGAATCTTATTATGGAATGTTGAATATTGGTTCCCGGCCAACGATTGAACCTACCTTAAGAACCAAAAACATTGAGGTCCATATTTTAGATTTTGATAAGAAAATATATAATCAAACAATCACAGTATATTTTGTAAAACGAATTCGTGACGAAATTAGATTTAATGGCTTAGATGAGCTTACAAAGCAATTGAACAGAGATAAGGAAGAAATAAAATCAGTATTTAATATAACTTAAATGAACAAACTATTAAGAATTATCTTATGAGTTTTGTGCTAATGAGTATTTAATGTAATTTTGTTATTACAATAAGACAATATAATTAAATAATATAAATAATAGATTATGGAAATTGAAGGAACAATGGTTGATAGTTTGCCTTATAAAGTAAAAGATTTAGGTTTGGCAGAATGGGGGCGTAAAGAAATAGAAATTGCAGAAAAAGAGATGCCTGGCTTAATGTCTCTTCGGGAAAATTATGGAAAAGAAAAACCTTTACAAGGAGCCAGAATTACAGGTTCGTTGCATATGACAATCCAAACAGCAGTTTTAATTGAAACCTTAGTAGAATTAGGAGCTGATGTACGTTGGGCAAGTTGTAATATTTTCTCAACTCAGGATCATGCTGCTGCTGCAATTGCTCAAGCCGGAATACCTGTTTTTGCATGGAAAGGTGAAACACTGGAAGAATATTGGTGGTGCACCAACCAGGCGCTTACATTTCCAAATGGACAAGGACCAACAATTATTGTTGATGATGGCGGAGATGCTTCCATGATGATTCATCTGGGTTATAAAGCAGAAAACGATGCATCATTTTTAAATGTTGAACCATCTGCAATTGATGAAAAAGAACTATATAAAGCTCTTAAGAGTGTATTAGAGCAGGATTCTGATAAATGGCACAGAATGGTTAAAGAAATCAGAGGTGTTTCTGAAGAAACTACTACCGGAGTTCACAGATTATACCAAATGATGGAACGTGGCGAACTTCTTTTCCCGGCTATTAACGTTAATGATTCCGTTACGAAATCAAAATTTGACAATTTATATGGTTGTCGCGAATCTTTAGCCGATGGTATTAAACGGGCAACGGATGTAATGTTAGCAGGCAAAGTTGTTGTGGTTTGTGGTTATGGTGATGTTGGGAAAGGATCTGCAAAATCTATGCGTTCTTATGGCGCCCGGGTTATCGTAACAGAAATTGATCCGATATGTGCGTTACAGGCAGCAATGGAAGGATTCGAGGTTAAAACTGTTGAAGAAGCGCTGGATGAAGGAAATATTTTTGTTACAACAACAGGTAATAAAGATGTTATTACAGTTGAACATATGGCAAAAATGAAGGACCAGGCTATTGTTTGTAACATTGGCCACTTCGATAACGAAATTCAGGTTGATCAGTTAGAAAAATTCTCGGGAATTGAGAAAATTAATATCAAGCCTCAGGTTGATAAATATGTTTTCCCTGACGGGCATGCGATTTTCTTACTGGCTGAAGGTCGTCTGGTAAACCTGGGTTGTGCAACCGGACACCCATCATTTGTTATGAGTAATTCATTTACAAATCAAACGTTAGCGCAGATCGAGCTATGGAAAAAATCGTATAAGACGGATGTTTACCGCTTACCAAAACATTTGGATGAGGAAGTTGCAAGATTACATCTTGAACAAATTGGAGTTAAATTAACAAAACTTACTCCGGAGCAAGCTGATTATATTGGTGTACCTATCGAAGGTCCTTATAAATCAGACCATTATAGATATTAAAATCGACTACTGATAAAATAAAGAGGCTTCTATGTTGTAAAGCAAGAGAAGCCTTTTTTCAGTTATATACACTTGCTTTTAAGTTCATTTTAAGAATATTTAAAGCTTCCGTATTTTTCTTAATAAATTTTAAGTGAAATTTGTTTTGATACTGATTTTTTTACTTAGATTTGTTATACCTTGAAAAAGATTGCCTTTTTTGATTATGAGAGAAATAGCATTGTTAACTTTCCTGTAATATTGTACAATCATT
>JANQHE010000079.1 GCA_028282785.1 Bacteroidales bacterium
GCGATTCACTCACCAAATGAAAATTATCCTTTAGAGCAATTCTATAATGGAATTAATACAATACCTTATTTCTATAAGTATTATGCAGAGATAATGGCATGATAAGACAACATTACAAAATAAGAGGGTGTCCGAATGACACCTTCTTTTTTTTTGTGCCTTTCACAATTTAATATTGTCTAAATGCACAACAAACATTAATGTAATTCGATCATTCTGAAAAAGTTTTTCATCTTAAATCTGGTATTATAAAACCCAATTGACTTTCCCAAAATAAAATTATTACTTTTTAATTGTTGAGTTCATTTTTTTATTAACTTGGCTATGATTTAATGAAAATTACCTTTTTGATTATGAGAAAATTATTGATTGACTTTCCTCTTATAATAAGTATAGTCATTTATAGTCTTCCTCTATTAAATAGGATATTTTCCTTCAAAGCAAGTGTTATAATTTAATATGAATTGATTATGAGAAAGTATTGTATTGTATTAGTTAAGCTAGTACTTATAGTTAATATAAGTATTTGTCAGGAAGAAATTCAAGTTCCGAATCTATTTGATGTATTTCCTGTTTCTCCTGAAGCAGCAAGTTTAGGAAATTATGGTAATCTGCCGGTAAATTTAAGTTCCGGACAAGTTAATTATAGTATTCCCATTTACACAATTAAACTTCAGGGTATAAGTATACCTATATCTCTATCATATAATTACTCGGGTTATAAGGTTTCTGAAAAGTCAGGAGAGGTTGGGCTCGGTTGGACATTAATTGGCGGTGGTGTTATTAGCCGACAAGTTAACTTAAAACCGGATGAAGAAGCCAATGGGTATCTTGAAGGTGATTACGCTGAAGTAGTGAAACGTTATGTTGACGGTTTATTGCCTTCTGATAGTATTAACTTACTTATTGAATATTCGGCTGAGGGATTGTGGGATACTCAACAAGATAAATTTAATATTAGTGCGCCCGGACTAAGCGGATCCATGTGCTTTAATGAAAATAAAGAAGCTGTTTTTTTCCCTTTTAGTAATTATAAAGTAGAAATTCCAAATTGGGAATATCAGTATTCCAAAAGTATTTCTGACATTATTATAACAGATGATAATGGAAATATTTATACTTTTTTAAGCGAATATAGAGAGCAAACAATAAAAGAAAACTTAAACACTAACGATGGGGTCGATACCTATTATTCAGCTTGGTTCTTAAAGGAAATTTACATACCTAAAACAAATGAAACTGTCGAATTCAAATATAAACAATATAACTATCCAACATATACTACCTATTCTCAAATTTTAGCTGTTAGCAATATTTCAGAACAAAATAGCCCTGCCGAAGATTCCTTTAACTGTTTTATTGATCAAGTTGATCTAAGTTATTCTGAAACAGGTATTGATATAAGTTCTTTTTTACTGGATTCAATAATATTTCCGGGAGGAAATGTAGCGTTTATTAGAAATGAAGATAATGGCATATTAGAAAAGGAACTTTTAGCAATACAGGTAAACAACTACGTTGAAGAGATTCAGAAATTTAATTTTGAATATGCTAATCTTGAATCAAGCGGAACAAATAAAAAGTTAGCGCAAATATCTAAAACTAATGGAAATGATATAGAAGATTACTATTATTTTACTTATTACGGTGATTTGCCAACATACAATGAGCAGTCTCTAAAATTTTCCCAGGATTTTTGGGGATATCATAATGGAAATAATAACACAAATTTATTAAGCAGTTTTAATACTAGGCTTCCATCATTTGATAAAAGCTTACCCGGTGCATTAAAAGAGATAATCTACCCAACTAAAGGAAAAACCTTAATAGAATACGAAGCCAATGAAATTTCAAGTAATATTAAAATTGGAGATGATATGATTCAGGCTCTTTGTACGAATAATATGGATTATTCCGGAGTAGCAAGTTCAAAATATGATTTAAATGAGAGTACAATTGATACCATTGATATCCCATTGCGTTTTGGAGGGCAATGTGCAAATTATAGTTATGCCATTTCGGTTGAGTATGGAAGTTCAGCCGAAATATATGTTGAGCCTCTATTAGTTTATTATGATAATAGAGAAGGAGAAAGTACTTTCCAGGATTACGAAGAAGGAACTGAATTAACAGGAGGCTCATTGTTGAAAAGAGGATCAGGACTCTTAAATCCTGGACAATACATTGTTCATTTAAATGCATCAAAAACAATAGAAAGTAGTCAATCCTTTGTTAGTTATAATATAGATTATTTTGATTCGGATGTTATTGAAGTCGGGGGAATTCGGGTCAAAGAAATTAAAGATTTCTCAAACATTGATTCTAATACTCCTGCTAAAATAAAAAAGTATGAATATAAAAATTCTAATGGAATACCATCAGGATACTTATTAACGAAAGGTGTTTATAATTACCTATCTTCTTACTGGATGGATTGTTCTTATATTGAAGGTTCTTTAACAAATAATACATTAATTACAGTTGAAAATTATTACTCAACAAGCCATAGCCCTTTGGAATTTTATTCAGGTGGCCCTGTGTACTATACAAATATTACCGAAACATTCTCTGAGAATGATGATTATGGAAAAAATACATATGAATACAATGATATAGGTGAAATCAAGTATTCTTATCCATATTCTCCTTATATAATAAATAATTGGTCAAGAGGACTGTTGGTAAAACAAGAAACCTATAAATATGAAAATGGGAAACATGTCCTGATTAATAAAAATGAAAATAAATATCAAGCCAACTCTATTGATTCTGATCCTAAAAAACCAACTTTGGTATTAGGATTTACTGCAGCAGAATATAAAGCAGGGCAAACTTATTTCCTGATTGATAATTATTTATGGGAGTCATATACATATAGTTCAAATAATTATTTATTATCGGAATCAACTGAAACATCTTTTTTTAACAATGATTCGATAGTTAGAAAAACTATAAATGAGTATAATAAAAATAATTTGTACTTAAACAAAAAAACATTGTACGAAAATGATAATAAACTAGCTAGTACAAAAAGTTACTTTCCGGAAGATTTCAATGCAAGTAATCCTAAAATCTCATCATTAATTAATAATAATATGTTAGCCAATCCAATCAGGCAAGAGTATTATAGAAATGATAATTTAATTTCAGGGATAGCTAATATTTATAACGAAGATGGGGCATTACAAGAAGTATATTCATATGAAAACTCACAGAATACGTATTCTTCAACATTTGATGAAAATGTTATTAAACCTGATAACTATTACTTAAAAGTAAATTATGAATATGATAGTTTATCAAAACGGTTAATCGAAGTTAAGGAAAAAGACAACTACGTAAAAAGTATTTTATGGGGTTATAATAATACTTTACCGGTTACAAAGCTGGAAAATGCCGATTACAATTTAATAAGCAGTATTTTGGGTACAAGTGCGATAGAATCATTAAATCAATCATCAGATATCTCTTTTATTAATTCAAAAATTGCCTTGTTAAGAAATTGTTCGGAGTTTGAAAATTCACTGATCACTTCTTATAATTATAATCCTTTGGTAGGTATAATTTCACAAACAGACCCAAACAATAGATCAACTTATTATGAATACGATGGCCTTAACAGGCTTCAAAAAGTCTTTGATCACGATAAAAATATACTTAAGGAATACAATTATCATTATAACGAAGAATTGATACAAGCGCCTGAAAATATTTATGAGGATCAAGTAAGCAACGAGTCTATAAAAATTTCATGGGATCAGGTTGAAAATGCAGAAGCGTACAATATATTCAGGTCAACTAATGATCAGGGAACAGTACTAATTGCAGAAGGTATTGCAGCCTTAGCTTATACTGATTATAACATTGAGTATAATAATAAATATGCTTATACCTTAAAGAGTCTAAATAGTGAATTTATATCTGATTTTAGCCAGGAGAAAGTTATTTTTAGTTTATTAAATCCAATTACTCAAATTAATGGTGATCATCATGTTTGTTTGAATACAAGTATAAATTTTTCTGTTGATCTGGATGAGAATGCAACAGATTATGAATGGGTACTTCCGGTAAATGCAACACTCGAATATAAGAATAAAAACAACGTAATCATTAGTTTTGGTACTGGAGGTAGTAACACAATTAAAGTTAAAGCAATAAATGAAAATACACAAAGTGAATTCTGTACTAAAAGAGTTGAGGTTTATCCTTTACCTAATATTTCTGTTCAACCAAATAGTAAAGTTGTATGCGAAAATTCAGATGTTTCATTTAGTGTAACCGCCGATGGACAAGGTTTAAATTATCAATGGCAAAAAGATGGAATTGATATAATTGATGAAACAAATCCTATATTTACAATAAATAATGTACAGTTAAATGATGCTGGTAATTATAGATGTATTATAACCGACTATTGTAACAATCAATTAATATCAAATGTTGTTAATTTAACAATAAATACATTGACAATAATTCAACTGGAACCAGGTAATCGTGAAGTTTGTCCTGGTGAGAATGTAAGCCTTTTAGTTTCAGCAACAGGAACAAACCTAAATTATCAATGGAAAGAGAATGGCGAAATTATAGTTGGAGCTGATTCTCCGAATTATTCTTTTATTGCAAATTCAGCCACTTATACTTGTGTTGTAACCGGAATATGCGGTGCTATTGAAACTAATCCTGCTACAGTATCTTTAAAATCACAACCGGTAATTACTGATTCACCTGATCATATTTCAGTATGTTCTGGAAATTCAGCTACATTTAGCGTGGCAGCATCAGGTGATAATTTATTTTATCAATGGCAGTATAAAAGCGATGAAATAATCGATCCAGAAACTGGTGAACCTAATTGGTTTGAAAACTGTGTTTCAGGAACTGGTATTAATTCTTCAACATTTACCGAAACAAGCTCGATTGGTAAGAATGGTTATCAATATCGATGTGTAGTTACCGGTGAGTGTGGTTTGATTACTAATTCCAGTGGGGCTAATTTAACAGTCGTAGAAACACCAAATATTCCAAACTTTACATCATACATTACCAGTGTATGTGCTGGTAACTCAGCTACATTTACAATCGGAAACGTATCAGGTGCTACAAGCTATGCATGGATGGTGCCACCGGGAGCAACTATAACTTCAAATAGTGGTACAAGTATAACCGTTCGCTTTGGAACATCTTCTGGAAATGTTTCAGTTCGAGCAAACAACTCGTGTTTTAATAGTGCATATAGATCAAAGAATGTAACAGTTATTAATGTTCCTGATATGCCTGATGCAATAATTGGAAATAGTAATGTTTGCAAGGGTTCATCCATAAATTATAGTATATCCGAACCAATTAGTGGAACTACATATACATGGACGGTACCATCGGGATCAACCATAACTTCCGATAATGGTACAAGTATAACGGTTCAGTTTGGGAGTTCATCTGGGAATGTATCGGTTCGAGGAAACAACTCGTGTTTTAGTGGTGCTTATAGATCAAAGAATGTAACAGTTACAACTGCTCCACCAACGCCAGGTTCAATTTCAGGAAGCACTAGTGTATGTTCCGGTTCATCAGCGACTTATAGTATAAGTTCTGTATCAGGTGCTACAAGCTATA
>JANQHE010000021.1 GCA_028282785.1 Bacteroidales bacterium
TTTTGTAAAAACAAAAAACACTTAGATAGTGTATTCCATGAGATGGATGGTAACGGAGAAATTTGTATGGCTGTTATGGAATACAATGAATTGGGACAGCTAACCAGGAAGAA
Organism: Bacteroidales bacterium; assembly: GCA_028282785.1. Taxonomy (GTDB): domain Bacteria; phylum Bacteroidota; class Bacteroidia; order Bacteroidales; family UBA12077; genus UBA12077. The sequence goes on from JANQHE010000021.1 coordinate 114, forward strand.
ACTCAACAAAAATACAGACAACAGCTTTTTACAGGAAATAGATTATGAATATAATATTCGTGGTTGGACAACTAAAATTAATGACCCTGAAGAACTTCAAAAAACCGGCGAGCCAAAAGACATGTTCGCAATGGAACTGATGCTGAAATAGAGTATCATTATGACCATAATGGAAATATGGACATTGATGATAACAAAGGCTTTGTATTTGCTTACAATTATCTGAACCTACCAAAAGAAATTGTTGGCGGCAATGATACGGTAAGATACATTTATGATGCAGCAGGAAATAACTTTATTAATTAACTACCCGAATAGTATTTACTCCATCAAAATAGCATTTATATTGCTTTAAAGCATAACTTGCGGGCCCTTGATATACCGATCCGGCTATATCTGCATTGCCCGCCATCCAAAACCTTGATCCACAACAAGGACATTCGTAAAAGCTGTCATCGTCTTCTAATTGGCAGGTATTTGAAGCTTCATATGTACAGGCTCTGTCAAATGCTAGAAATTCATTTTGATCTGCCCTAAAAATAATTAATCCTCCTACTCCGTGTCTATCAACTTCAACATAATTTCCAGGCAGAACGTTACCTAATTCAGTATCAAGAGAAAGTATAGCATATACGGAAACATTGGGGAAAGGTGTTTCGTTTTTATCACAGCGAATAAAAAGGACAATTATTAAAAAGGATATAAAAAAAAATCTTAAATTTGGTTTTGAAACTAGTGTTCTCATATTCAGAATAATTTATTTTACAAAAGTAAGCAAATGCTTTACAAATTAAAGCATACGTTCTTTTTAATTTTATGCCTGGGAATTGTTTGGGGATGTCAGTCTAAAAAGCAAATGACGTCTTTGGAAAAATCCGAGCAATACAAAGCACGGATGAATAAAAAAAAGAAGCAAGCGTACAAAAAAAGCAGGGAAGAAGCGAGAGAAAAACACTACAATAAACAGGCAGCAAGTACTAAAGAACGATGGGATTTAAATAAGGAAAAATCTGAGAAATGGAACAAACAAGAGTTTCATAAAAAATCTTTAAAATACAGGTTTAGAAAGTTTTTTGAAAGATTTAAAAGAGAATCAAAACCTGATGAAGGATTATTCTCAAAAAAACAGATGAGAAGAAAAAAAGGAAATATTTTTCAAAGAATATTTAAGAAAAAAAAGAAGAAATAATTATGGAAGACATATTTGATAGCCTGATTTATATAATAATTGTAGTTGTTGGTTTCATTATTTCAGCGTTGGGTAAGAAAAAGAAAAAATCGGCGCAAAAAGTAGTGCCAATTAATCAAACCCAAGCAACACAACCTACACAACCAACCCAACAAAAAGAAAGACCATTTTTATCAAACCTGGAACAGTTATTAAATGAGGAGCTAGGAATTACAGAAGATAAATATGAAAATACTTACGAAGAAGAAATACCTGAAAAAAAATATGAGCCTGTATTGGATAGTCCGGTTAGTAAACTGGATACAACAGAGAGCATTTTAGATTCGGTTCCGGTTGAGAGTAAAAGGAATAATGAAGATGCTCCCTTTAGTATTGAGTATAACGATAACAGCGAAATATTTAATAGTTCAATAAAAGATGAAGAGATAGTTGATGTAAATGAAAGCAAGGTTTTGAAAAATTTTGATTTAGAGGAAGCTATTATTTATTCAGAAATAATTAATCGAAAAGAATATTAGATTTTTAATTAATTAACAGATAGTTAAGAGGATTTCACTCTGTAATCATTGTGTGTTTTTAATTTTTTTGTTTAAATTTGTACACACAAGAAGAGTTCCGAACGATTTGGAATTCTTCTTTATTTATTGATATTGCCAAAGCATAAATTTTAAATTTAATAAAAATGACAAAAGTTTCTTACGTTACAGAACAAGGTTTGGAGAAGTTAAAGAAGGAATTAGAACAACTAGAGACTATTGAAAGGCCCAAAATTTCCCAACAAATTGCAGAGGCTCGTGATAAAGGAGATTTATCTGAGAATGCTGAATACGATGCTGCAAAGGAAGCACAGGGATTGCTGGAAATGAAAATTAGCAAATTAAAAGATACTATAGCAAATTCAAGAATACTAGATCAATCAAAACTAGATACTTCTACCGTACAAATTTTAAATAAGGTTAAAATCAAAAATAAAAAGAATGGTGCAGTAATGGAATATACGATTGTTTCCGATAGCGAAGCTAATTTAAAGGAGGGTAAAATGTCAATTAATACTCCAATAGCGAAAGGCTTATTAGGTAAAAAAGTCGGAGATGTAGCCGAAGTTCAGGTACCATCCGGTAAAATGGAGTTTGAAATTGTCGAGATTTCACTATAAAAATACCAAATATGGCTTCAATATTTACAAAAATTGTTCAGGGCGAAATTCCTTCATACAAAATTGCGGAGGATGACAACTATTATGCATTTCTCGACATTTTTCCTTTAGCAAAGGGTCATACCTTGGTAATTCCTAAAAAAGAAATTGATTATTTATTTGATCTGGATGATGAAACTTTGTCCGGATTAAATGTTTTTGCTAAAAGAGTTGCTAAAGCCATTGATAAAACAATTGAATGTAAACGCGTTGGAGTTGTTGTATTGGGCCTTGAAGTGCCTCACGCGCATATTCATTTAATTCCTTTACAAAGCGAAGCAGATGCTTGCTTTTCAAAGCCAAAGCTGAAATTATCAGAAGAAGAATTTAAAGAAATTGCTGAAAAGATTAGTTCAGCATTCGAATAATACATTTGTACAGTTATTAATAACATCCGAAGTTTGTTAAGCTTCGGATGTTTTTTTTATACATAATATGGTTAAAATATGTTAAATGCAGTCACAATTAAAAATATAAAGCTTTGTAACAGCGTTATTTAATTAACAGAAAGACTACCATTTCGTTAAAGAAAGTTAAATGACACAACTGTAAAAAGTTGATTTCGTATACTTTAATAAAGCCGGCCTTTTAGCGAAAGTTTGTGGGGGAGATAATGTTTAACCTGTTTGCTGATCCATCCGCCCTGCCTGCTGCAGGTAGGCGAAGGAGGGACAGGCAGACCTCTAAAACCCCAACATCATGGAAACAAAAAAATCGAAACGCGCAAATTTGGAGAATTATCGCACGATTTTCTTACAAATCGGAATCATCCTAACACTCTCTGCCATTCTTTTTGCATTTGAATGGAAAACTGCCATAAATCATCAAATTGATTTATTTAACGGAGAAGAAATAGATATTGCTGAGTACAATATTCCAAGAACTCCCAGAAAAGAAGAGAAAAGGAAAGTTAAACCACCAACACCACTTGAGCACATAATAATTGCAGATGATGATGTTGTGATCGAAGATGAGCCACTTTTTAAGGATGAGGAGGAATGGACGGAGGATGATTTTCCTGAATGGATAGAGCCTGAAGAAGAAGTTGATGAACCAATATTTTTTGCAGAAGTTATGCCTACTTTTCAAGGAAAAGGTGTAAGTTATTTTAGAACTTATATTGCAAATAATATTAAATTTCCAAGAACTGCAATTGAAAATGGAATAGCAGGTACAGTATTTGTTGAATTTGTTGTTGATAAGGATGGATCAATAAGTGATATAAAAGTTATACGGGATGTTCATCCGATAGTAGATGAAGCAGTTATAGAAGTAATAAAAAATTCACCAAAATGGGAACCGGGAATTAATAATGGTAAGTTTGTTAGAGTGAAATTTACCATAGCAATAAAGTTTGACCTTATTTAAGATTTAAAAGTTTAACCTGAACTATTCTTAAATATTGGAAAATATAATATGATGAATACGTTAGGTTAAATGAAAGGCCGGTTTATTATCCGGCTTTTTTATTTTGTTTCTTTCTTACGTGCTAATTACAAATTTATTACCTTTGCAAGCACAATTTTAAAGGAGGAAGTTTGCAGAATGCCAAAACTTATTGATACTGCTCCAAAGCCTGAATATGCGGTGTTGGTTGGAGTAATAAATCAAGAACAAGATACAAAGCAGGTACAAGAATATTTAGATGAGCTAGCTTTTTTAACAGAAACTGCTGGTGCTATTCCCGTTAAGCAATTTACACAACAAGTTAACAATCCTAATCCACGTACCTTTATTGGAGAAGGAAAATTATCGGAGATTGAGTACTACGTGAAAAACAACGATATAGATATGGTTGTTTTCGACGATGATTTATCACCTACGCAATATCGTAATATTGAAAAAGTACTGAAATGCAAACTTTTGGATCGTACCAATTTAATTCTGGATATTTTTGCCAGGAGGGCACAAACAGCTCATGCAAAAACACAGGTAGAACTGGCTCAGTACGAGTATTTATTACCTCGACTGGTTGGTATGTGGACCCACTTGGAACGTCAGCGTGGTGGTATAGGTCTACGTGGCCCTGGTGAAACGGAAATTGAAACGGACCGTCGTATTGTACGTGATAAAATTGCACGTTTAAAAGAGCAACTGGTAAAAATTGATAAACAAAAAGCAACACAGCGTAAAAATCGCGGCAAGATGGTTCGGGTTGCTTTGGTTGGATACACAAATGTAGGCAAATCTACCATAATGAATATGCTAAGCAAATCGGATGTATTTGCGGAAAATAAACTCTTTGCTACGCTTGATACAACCGTACGAAAGGTAGTTATTGAAAATCTCCCGTTTCTATTATCAGATACCGTAGGATTTATTAGAAAACTTCCCCACAGTTTGGTTGAGTCATTTAAATCGACCTTAGATGAGGTGCGCGAATCGGATATTTTATTGCACGTAGTTGATATTTCGCACCCAAATTTTGAGGAACATATTCATGTTGTAGATCAAACATTGAATGAAATTGGAGAGGTTAAGGCTGAAAATTATATCGTTTTTAATAAAATCGATGCCTATACTTATGAAAAGAAAGATGAGGATGATTTAACTCCTAAAACTCAAGCTAATTATACTCTTGTAGAGTTAAAAAATACCTGGATGGCGAAAAATAATGAGAACTGCATTTTTATTTCTGCCAGGCATAAAAAAAATATAGATGAGTTTAAAAAACTAATCTATGATAGAGTGAAGGAAATACACGCTGTTCGTTATCCATATAATAATTATTTGTACTAAAAATATAATGTTTCATTGATGAAAATAATTGAGGAAAGTCATAACAAATTAATTATTCGTGATAAAGATTTTTTTACAAAACTCTGGGGTGTTATGGCAATACTGTTTAGCACAGCAGGACTTTATTTAATTTTTAATGATTATAATCCTAATTTAAAACCTGCAGTTTTTGTTTGTATAGTTTTCTTAGTTGTCGGGTTGTTTGTGCTATTGTTTGTGAATAAAAACCTAACATACAAAATAGATAAAGTAACAAATAAAGTAGAAATTTATTATCCGGTTAAATTCGCAACTACATTCGAAAAAGTTGGCATTAGAATAGAAGATATTAAATGCTTAGTTTTGAAAAAGGCTATTGGTTCATCTAGCTCAAACTCTAAAGTTCACAAATCTACTGGATTCGATTTTTTTCTAAAATCTGGTAGAAAAATCCATGGTGGGATATACTCCACGGACCATAAAAAAATTAAAAAATTAATCGATAAAATCTCAACTTATATTGGTGTTGAAGTTTTAGAATCTGATAAAATTGATGTTCTATTTTAGATAACTTAATTAGTTAAATTCATTTACCAAAAAATTCGGCAATCTGAATCGTATTTGTTGTTGAAAAATTGTAAATGAGTTTAAAAAACTAATCTATGCTAGAGTTAAAGAAATTCATGCGGTGAGATATCAATGCAATAACTATTTATATTAAATAGAAAGGGGCTGTCCAAAAAGCCCCTTTACACCATTGATAGTAATATTTTAAAATTTAGTTACACCAACTTTTTTCAACCAAATACTCTGCAATCTGAATTGCGTTTGTTGCAGCTCCCTTACGAAGGTTATCGGAAACTACCCACATGTCAAGACTTTTTGCTTGAGACAAATCTCTACGAATGCGACCGACAAAAACCTCATCTTTACCTTCGGCATCTTTTGGCATTGGGTAAATGTTATTTACAGGGTCATCTTGAATAGTTATTCCTGGTGTTTCAGAAAGAAGCTTTTTCACTTCACCCAAATCAAAATCATTTTCGAACTCAATATTTACAGCTTCTGAGTGGCCGCCGTATACAGGAATGCGCACAACAGTTGCTGTAACATTTATTGAATTATCTCCTAAAATCTTTCTTGTTTCGTTGTGTAATTTCGTTTCTTCAGTTGTGTATCCGTTATCTTCGAAATTACCTCCATGTGGTAGACAATTTAAATCAATTGGATGTGGATAAGCCATTTCGCCTTCAATGCCTGCTCTTTCATTTTTTAATTGTTGAACAGCATTAACTCCTGATCCTGTAACGGATTGATAAGTTGAAACTACAATTCTTTTAATTTTATATTTACTGTGTAATGGAGCTAACGCAACAACCATTTGTATTGTAGAACAATTTGGATTCGCAATAATTTTGTCTTCTTTTGTCAAAACTTGGGCATTTACTTCAGGAACTACTAATTTAATATTCTCTTCCATTCTCCATGCAGAAGAATTGTCAATCACAGTAGTGCCAACTTTTGCAAATTCCGGAGCCCATTGTTTTGAAGTTGACCCTCCTGCAGAAAATAGTGCAATATCCGGTTTTAATGAAATAGCTTGTTTCATTCCAATCACCTCTATTCGTGAATTATTAAAATCTATTTTTTTACCAACTGATTTTTCTGAAGCTACAGCATAAATTTCTGTATATGGAAAATTCCTTTCTAATAGAGAGTTAAGCATTACTTTTCCTACCAATCCGGTAGCACCTACAACAGCTATTTTCATTGTTTAATAATAAATTAAAAATTCTCAAATTCATTTTTATTATCTTTCAAAATTAAATATTTAATCAATTAAAAAATGTTAAAACGGTTATTAATTCTAATCTATTTTATTCCTGCCATATCAATAGCACAATTAAGCGATGATTTTGAAGATGCTGATATTTCTGATTGGACCCAAAGCACCGCAGGTCGATGGGCAGCTTCAGATATCTCCCCAATAGTGGGAACTTACTCATTACATCATATTTTCGATAACTCAGAAGCAGGGAAAGATCAAATTTCAATAGCTTTACCAACTTTAGATATGGATGAAGATACAATTACCTGGAAATTTAAATTACTACATGGATATAATCCGTCATCATCAAATAATTGGTCGGTATTTTTAACAAGCGATGCTGCTGCATCCGAAATGCATCCTTCAGGATCAGCAAATGGATATGCTTTAGGAGTGAATTATACAGGATCAACCGATACATTAAAGTTCTGGAAAATTACATCAGGAAGCGCTACGGAACTTTTTAAAACTTCGATTAACTGGCAAAATGATGTTGGAACTTCAAAGGCACCTGCAATTGAAATAATTAGAACACCAACTTCGATGTGGGAAGTAAGTATTAATGTCGATGGGGATTTTAATAATTTAACAAAGGTTGGTTCAGGAGCAGATGCTTCATATTTATTTACCGGTAACTTTGGAATTTATTATGAATATTCGTCTTCACAGGATCAACAATTATGGATTGATGATATTGAAGTTATAGGTGAAATTTTCGTTGATGATGTAGCTCCTGTGGTAGATACTTTTATGATTGTCTCATCAGCACAATTACAAATAGAGTTTAATGAAGCATTAGATTCATTAATTGCTGTAAATAAGCTAAATTATTCAATTGATGGTGAGATTGGAAATCCTGATTCCGTTAGCATTAATGCAAATAAAAAAATAGTTGAATTATTTTTAACACAGGATTTAACCAGTGGAGATTATTATAACCTGACCATACAGAATATTGAAGATGAAGCTAATAATGTAATGAATGATACTACGGTTAGTTTTCTATATTTTGTTCCGCAAGCATTCGATATTGTCATAAACGAAATTATGGCTGATCCAACTCCTGCAGTTAATTTACCGGAGTATGAATTTATCGAAATCAAAAATACAAGTCAATTTGAGATTGATTTGAGTGGATGGAGATTAAAAATCGGATCAACTTCAAAAGATTTTCCGGATTATATTTTGGATTCGGCAGAATTTGCGATTTTATGTTCGAGTTCAGCTGTAGACGCTTTAGACAGCTATGGAAACATTATAGAGTTTTCCTCGCTTTCACTCACAAATTCAGGAACTTCAATTACTATTTTTGATGAACTAAATAACGTTATTGATTCGATTAACTTTACCGATGATTGGTACCAAGATCCTGATAAAGAAGAAGGAGGCTGGTCGATTGAAAGAGTAGATCCTTTAAATACCTGTTCAACTTTATCAAATTGGAAAGCAAGTACTGATTCTGACGGAGGAACACCCGGAACGGAAAATTCGGTTTTTACTTCGAATATTGATAATGAATCGCCTCAGTTATTGGATGTTGAAATTATTTCAAATACACAATTAAGAATAGTTTTTGATGAACCCGTTATAGTTTCAGCGTTATTAGAACGAACAAATTACTCAATAAATAATGGAATTGGAAATCCGGTATCCGTATTTGTAAGTGAGGATCTACGGGAGGTTGAATTAGTCTTTTCAGCTCAATTTCCACAAGAGACAGAACTTACGTTAGTAATTGAAAATATGATTGATGAATGTGGAAATAGTAGCAATACGATTGAATATCTATTTACCTTTTATGTAGTGAAACCATATGATGTGGTTATCAACGAAATTATGGCAGATCCGGAACCGGCATTATTTTTACCCGAGTTTGAATATATCGAGATTTATAATACTACGGATTATAATTTGAGTTTAAAAGGCTGGACATTAGCAGTTGGTAGTTCGCTTAAAACAATTTCCTCAGGAAATATTAATTCGGGAAATTACCTTGTTTTATGTGATGAAGATGCTGAATCCAATTTTCAAGCCTATGGAAACGTCTTATCATTTTCAAGTTTCCCATCACTTGGAAATTCCGGACAAACTTTGACCCTTAGAGATTCTGAAGGTAAAATTATTTCAAATGTCACTTACTCTGATGAATGGTACCGGAACGAATATATAGCCGAAGGAGGCTGGTCACTGGAACAAATTGATCCTTTAAATCCATGTGGAGGAGAAAATAATTGGAAGGCGTCTGTTAACGAAATGGGCGGAACGCCGGGTGTGGTCAATTCAGTTCATGCAAGTAATCCGGATATAAATTCACCTGAACTCAAAAGGATTATTGTAATAGATGAAAATAATATTCATTTGTTTTTCAGTGAACCACTTGACAGTTTATCAGCAATGTTAACCTCTTTATATACAGTTGATCAGGGCATTGGAAATCCTGATTCAATCGGTTTAATTGATCCTGATTATAAATCTTTAAAGCTATATTTTGAAAATAGTTTTGAATCAAACATAATCTATATGCTTGAGATTTCCGGAGGGTTAACCGATTGTGCAGGAAATGAAATAAACGGACAAAATTCAGCGAAGTTTTCTATTCCTGAACTACCGGTAAAAAATGATTTAGTTATCAACGAAATTCTTTTTAATCCTTTACCGGATGGATACGACTTTATTGAGATTTATAACAGATCAGAAAAAACGATTGATCTTAAAGAAATTCTAATTGCTTCGTATGATGATGAAAAATTGGAGTTTGCTGCTATTGAGACGTTAACTGGCGAAGGACATCTGATTTTTCCGCAAGATTACATCGTTATAACAGAGGATTCCGAAGCTGTTCAATCGCAATATATGACAACAAATCCTGAAGGATTTATTACGGTGGATGATTTACCGGGTTATAACGATGACAAAGGAAGAGTTATACTTCTTGATCGATGGCAAAACGAAATTGATAATTTAGGTTATGATGAGGATATGCATTTTGATTTGCTGGCAACAACCGAAGGAGTTTCGCTGGAAAGAATAAACTATGATAGGGATACAGATGATAAAACTAATTGGCATTCAGCTTCGGAACTGGTGGGGTTTGCTACACCGGGATATGAAAACTCTCAGTATATGGATGTTGGAGATACTGAAGATGAAGTGAGTATTGAGCCTGAAATTTTCTCCCCGGATAATGACGGTTTTGAGGATTTTGCCAATATTAGTTTTACTTTGGATGAACCAGGCTATGTAGCAAACATCAAGATTTTTGATTCAAAAGGAAGGTTGGTTCGTTACCTGGCAAATAACCAGTTGCTTGGAATAAATGGAGTCATTAGCTGGGATGGTTTGGATGAAAAAAATCAAAAAGCACCGGTTGGAATTTACGTAGTATTTATTGAGATCTTTGATTTGGAAGGAAATGTAAAGCAATTCAAAGAATCAGTTGTTGTAGGAGCTAAATGGTAGTATAATGGAGGGTTTAACAATCAGAACAGCAAATAGAAAAGATATATTGAATTTATCAGTATTAAAGAAACAAGTATTTATTAACACATATGCACTAAATGGAATTGATAGTGAATTTTCAAATCATATTACCAAAAACCTTTCCGAGGATATGATCTTGAAGTCTATAGAAGATGAGAATAAATTAATATTACTTGCTGAAAAAGATGAATTCTTACTTGGATGTGCTGAATTGTTTTTGAATAGCACGTGTCAGGAAACAAAAAATAAAAGCCCCGAACTAAATGTTCTTTATGTGTTCGAACATGCAAAGAACAAAGGAGTAGGCTATAAATTACTAACTGAATCAGAAAGAGTTGCGAAGAGAATGGACTATCCGGGTATGTGGCTTACGGTTTACCATGAAAACTTCAATGCTATAAAATTCTACTTAAGGCAGTCTTATAAAGATATTGGAACCTTTCAGTTTGAGATGGAAGGCAAATTTCATGAAAATAGAATAATGTATAAAGCTTTTAATTAGCTAATACTTGTTTTTTTAACTCTTGAATAAACGAAGCATCAACCCAATAAATATCTTGAGACCCGTTACCAGGGCTTTGCAATATATTTGTAAATTCTTCGGATGATAGTTGATTTTTAGTTAGCTTTTTTAGTGTATACTTGTTACTTATGAAGAAAAGGTACTTTTGATCAAATGTAACAAAGGGCCTTAATTCTACATTTTCGGTATTTACAATTCTTCCAAGATTTATAGCTTTTAACCACTTATCATCATCATTCCGAAAACTGATATAAATATCTTGATAGCCAAAACTTTCCGATTCTCTCATAGAATCAAACAGGATATAACTTTCATCAGGAGCAATATATGGGTGAAAGTCATGTGTATTACTATTTACTGCATCACTCAATTTTTCAGGTTCCTGATAACTTCCATTTTTATACTTTGAGACATATATGTCGGAAACATTTCTTTCTATCTCTGCGTTGAAGTAAATGTTCCCACTTAAGGCAACAGAAGGATTTGTTCCATTTATTTCATAATCTAAGCCAAAATTTATTTCCTGAGGATTTTCCCACATTCCGTTAACTTTCTCTGCAAACCAAATACCATGGTAAAAATCTTCAGAGATTTCTGAAGAATCTTTTATTCTTGTTGAGTTAAAGTATAATTTATCACCATTCGGAGAAACAAATGGATAATAGTCAGACCGATTAATATTTACAAAAGGAAGTTCTTTCGGAATGGACCAGATAGAATCCACCATTTTAGAATAAAAGATTGCTCTTGGGGTATAAGCTGGGCCACACCTGAAGAAAAACATTTCCTTCCCGGAGGGTGAAAAACAGATATTCATTTCATGAAAACCTGTTGAAATTAAACCTGGTGCAAATACTTGTGGTATTTTTCCAGGTAAGGGTTGGCCAAAATACTGCCCTTTTATTTCTTCAAAATTTGACTCATTTATGCATGAAAACAATGATAAAATAATAAAAAGAAAAAAATAAATGAATTTTTTCATAGTTCATTTTAACGAATTATTATTTAATGAAATTATACTTTTTTTTTAGAATCAGAACAAATGGTATAGCAAAAAAAGCTAATCCGGATGAAATTTTATAGGTGTCAATGAGTCCGATAAAATCACTGATAATACCAACAACTAAGTTAGTTAATGATGCAGATACAAAAGATATAAACATAAACACGCCACTTAAAAAAGCCTGGTGTTCCGAATCAAAATCCATAACTAATGCAAGTAACACAGGTGTTGAGGAAATAATAAAAAATCCTAATGCTAAAAGAATAGGAAACATTAATGCTCCTTCGGAATAAGTGAATCCGAGCATTAGAAAAGGAGATATCAATATAATGAAAGTTAGCGTTCTTAATCTGCCGATTTTGTCAGAAAAAGTACCTGCCAGGTAGGCTCCAATGGCTCCTGCAAATTCGAATACCGAAAGAGAGGCCCCTCCTAACCATAACGAACCGCCTTTTTCATCCAGGTAGGTTGGCAGAAAACTCGTTATGGATGTTTTCATAAATGCTCTAAAAAACATGATACCCGCAATTAGAATAAAAAACGGAAGATGCTGTTTAAATGTTTGCTTTATCCCGGCATAGGATTTTTTATCCTTAATATCTTTTGAAATATTTATATTTCTTAACCGGAAAAAAAGAATCAAAGAAGCTAATAAACCAAATGGTATTAACTTAAAGGTTCCTTCAAGTCCCCAGACATCAACTGCAGCAACTATAATTAAAGGCCCTACGGTCCTCGCAGCTTCTCCTCCCAACATGTAGAAACTCATTCCCTTCCCAATCCTATCTCCTGATATTTTTTTTATCAGAACAGGTGTTGGAACGTGGAACATAGCACTGCTTAACCCCACAACAAACAATAAAATAATAATTATTGTATAATAAGGAGAAACACCAAGTAAACTCATACAAATAGTTGTGATCGCAGGTGCAAGAATAACTAAATACCTTATCTTTAAATTTTCTGCAATAATTCCAATAAATGGATTTAATAGGTTTGGAATTTGTTGGGCTACAAAAAGTAAACTAACAAGCGTATTATTTATACCAAATTTGGATTTTAACAAAGGAACAACAGGAGCAAGAAAGGCAGTATAAGTATCATGAACAAAATGTGCAATAGAAATATATAAAACATTGCTTGTTTGAAACTTTCTACTTTTTTGCATATGGTTTGGATGTTTCTTTTTTTTAAAAAAGTTTAACCTGATCCATTCAATGGACCAAATAAAAAACCGGGCTTAACCCGGTTTAAATTATAATTGAGAAATTAATTCTTTCATAATGAGCGTCATCTTTTTTTCTGCTTTAGCTGCAACCGTTTGGACTTCTTCATGAGTTATTTCCACAATTTTACCGAGAACTCCTAAATCAGTAATAATTGAAATTGCGAAACAGGGAATTCCCATTTGCCTTGCTACAATAACTTCAGGGGTTGTTGACATTCCTACCGTATCACCACCTATTATCCTGAAATATTCATATTCTTTAGGTGTTTCAAATGTAGGGCCAGTTGTAGCAACATAGCAACCAACCTGAGTTTTTATATGATTCTTTTTTGCAATTTCCTGTGCTCTGGCAATAAGAACCTTATCATAAGGTTCGCTCATATCAGGAAAACGTGCTCCAAAATCGTTGTCGTGCACTCCAATTAAAGGATTGGGAATAAGATTAATATGATCATTAATAATCATTAAATCGCCAATTTCGAAGTCAGGATTTACACCACCACTTGCATTTGAAACTAACAAAGTTTTGATTCCTAAGTACTTCATTACACGGACAGGGAATGTTACTTCCATTGGAGTATATCCTTCATAATAATGAAATCTACCTTGCATAGCAACGATATTCTTTCCTCCTAATTCTCCGAAAATTAACCTTCCGTGATGGCCTTCAACAGTTGATACCGGGAAATTAGGAATATCTTCATAATTTAAAGTATGTTGAATTTTAATTTCATTTACTAAACCTCCTAACCCGGTTCCCAGAATTATGCCTACTTCCGGAACAAAATCAAACTTACTTTGGATAAATGAAACTGTTTGTCTGGTATTTTCTAACATATTCAATAATTTGTTGATTAAAATTTTCCGCCTGATTGTTTAAAAATTCAACCTGAACCGGAATATAGAAAAATGAATCTTTTAGACTTTGAGCAATATTACTAAATTTTTGTAAACGCATAGCATCTTTTTCTGTGGTAATTATGATTTTATTTTTTGATGCTGTTTTATTGAATTTATTCTCAATTGCCTTGAAATCAGACTCTTTAAATTCATAATGATCCGAATATTCTAAAACTTGAATTTTTTTGGAAATATTTTCTGCCAGGTACATCTTTAAAGGTTTTGGATTTGCAATTCCGGTTACCAAAAAAATTTCAAATTCCATTACTTCTTCAATATTCTTCATCATATCATTGTTATAGACAGCTTTTAAATTTCCATAACTAAAAGTAGAAAAAAATACCTTTTGATCAGAAGCAGGTTTTATCTTATGTAAGATCTTATTTTGAATCTCAACACTTATATTTTGGGGAGATTTTGTAATCACAATAATATCAGCTCTCTTTTTTTCAAGCTTATTATCACGTAAGTTACCTAACGGAATCATAAAATCCTTACGGATTGGCCTAAAGTAATCGATCAACAGAATAGATAATCCGGGATTAACTTTTCTGTGTTGGAATGCATCGTCCAATAAAATTACTTCAGTATCAGGTTCCGAACTAATTAATTTATTAATACCATTAGTTCTATCAGCATCAACAGCAACGTTTATTTGAGGAAATTTCTGTTTTATTTGTTTTGGTTCGTCACCAATATCTTGTTCTGTTGATTTAATATCCGAAAGAATAAATCCTTCTGTTCTTCTTTTATAACCTCTGCTTAAAGTTGCAATTTTAAATTTATCCTGTAATAAATTTACTAAATATTCAATATGAGGCGTTTTTCCTGTACCACCAACCGTAATATTTCCAACTGAAATAAGAGGAATATTAAATTCATTTGATTTTAAAATTCCAAAGTCGTAAAAACGGTTTCGTGTAAATACCACAAAGCCATAAATTAGGCTTATTGGTAATAAAATTGGAGAAAGTATGATTCTTAAAAGTTGCATAAAACCATTGTTAAAATTCAGATACCGTATGTTTCTTAGGATAATCAATCGTATAATGCAATCCCCGGCTTTCATGTATATCCTGGGCCATTTTTATAATTAGATAACCGACATTAATTAAATTTCTTAATTCACAAAGTTTTTGGGATAAGATAGATTTTTGATATAACTCTTCGGTTTCTTTATAAATTATTTCAAGTCTTCTTAAAGCTCTTTCCAACCGAAGGTTTGAACGTACAATGCCTACATAGTTACTCATGATCTGTTGCACTTCTTTGTAATTTTGTGTAATCATAATCATTTCTTCTGTGTAAGTTGCACCCTTCGTATCCCATTCGGGAATATTTTTATTGATTTTAATATGATTAGTTCGTGAAATAGTGTGTTTTGCTGCTCTATCGGCATAAACAACTGCTTCTGATAATGAATTTGAAGCCAGTCGGTTAGCACCATGCAATCCGGTAGAAGAAACTTCTCCGGCAGCATAAAGACGGTTAATTGTGCTGCAGCCGTTTTTGTCAACTTTAATACCTCCACACATGTAGTGTGCCGCAGGAATGACAGGAATAGGATCTTTTGTGATATCGATATTTAGCGACAGGCATTTTTTATAAATATTGGGAAAATGTTCTTTTAGTTTTTCAGAATCTAAATGAGTAGCATCCAATAAAACATGATCACTACCTGATATCTTCATTTCATGGTCGATAGCGCGGGCAACAATATCTCGTGGTGCTAGACTTTCACGTTTATCATATTTATGCATAAACTCTTTACCGTCAAATGTTTTAAGAATAGCACCAAATCCTCGTAATGCTTCAGTTATTAAAAAGGACGGTTTAACACCAGGATTGTATAGTGAAGTTGGGTGAAATTGAATAAATTCCATATTTTCAATAATTCCTTTAGCACGATAAACCATTGCTACACCATCACCTGTTGCAATTTTAGGATTCGTGGTTGTATCATAGAGGTTGCCCGTTCCCCCGGTTGCAATTAAAGTAATTTTTGATAAATAAGTATCAACCTGATCATTTTTTAAGTTAAGAACATAAGCACCATAACATTCAGTATCTTTATGGCTACGTTTTACCAGCTTTCCTAAATGGTGCTGCGTAATAATATCGACCGCAAAATGGTTTTCCAATAACTCAATATTTTTATGGCTCTTAACTCTGTTTACTAAAGAATTCTGTATTTCTTCTCCTGTGTTATCTTTATGGTGTAATACCCGGTATTCCGAATGTCCACCTTCTCTTCCCAAATCATACTTTCCCTTTTCATTCTGATCAAAATTCACTCCCCATTCAATAAGCTGTTTTATTTGAGCCGGAGCTTCTTGAACTACCATTTCAACAATTTTACGGTTACATAAGCCATCACCGGCTCCCATAGTATCTTCCACGTGTTTTTCGAAGTTATCCGGCTCATAGGTAACTGCAGCAATTCCTCCTTGTGCATACTTAGTGTTTGATTCTTCCAAAGTAGTTTTACTGATAAGAATTACTTTGCCATGCTCTGCTACTTTAAGTGCGAAGCTTAGGCCTGCTATTCCGGAACCAATAACCAGGAAATCGGTTTCTTTGATCATCGAATGAGATTTTTTAGTAATTATTTGATAATAAACAAAAGTAGAAATTGTTAGTGAAAAAAATATAATTATTACAGGTATTATAAGACATGAACGTATAAATCAATAATGTTATGATTTAAAAACTATTTCGATTATTTTTGTCTGATTAATTTCAAAAAGCAAAAATATTTTAGAATATGGCTCAGGACGATCAATTTAAGAAGCTTATAGCACATGCAAAGGAATATGGATATATCTTTCAGTCAAGTGAAATTTACGATGGTTTAAGTGCAGTTTATGATTATGGACAATATGGTGTTGAATTAAAAAATAACATTAAGAAGTACTGGTGGGATGCAATGGTTAAAATGCATGAGAATATTGTAGGTATAGATGCGGCAATCTTTATGCATCCGGAAACATGGAATGCATCAGGACATACAAGTGCATTTAACGATCCGTTAATTGATAATAAAGATTCCAAAAAACGATATAGGGCTGATGATTTGATCGAAGAGCATATTCAAAAGTATCAAGCTAAAATAAATAAAGAAGTAACCAAAGGCAAAAAGAAATTTGGAGACTCATTTGACGAAAAACAATTTCTTGAAACAAACCCTAATGTATTAAGAAATAAAGCAAAGATTGATGAGATTCAAGGACGTTTGGTTAAAGCATTAGAAGCTGATAATTTAGATGAGATTAAGCAAATTATTATTGATTGTGAGATAGCTTGCCCGGTATCTGGTTCTAAAAACTGGACTGATGTTAGGCAGTTTAACCTGATGTTTGAAACTCAATTAGGTTCTGTGGCTGATGGAGCCAGTAAAATTTATTTACGTCCGGAAACTGCCCAGGGAATTTT
The DNA here is from genome assembly GCA_028282785.1 of Bacteroidales bacterium. GTDB lineage: Bacteria > Bacteroidota > Bacteroidia > Bacteroidales > UBA12077 > UBA12077. Next base: position 17,610 of record JANQHE010000021.1, read on the forward strand.
TGTAAATTATTTAAATGTTCAAAAAACCGGGCGAATGAAAATTCCTTTTGGTATTGCTCAAATTGGAAAAGCTTTTAGAAACGAGATTGTTGCGCGCCAGTTTATTTTCCGTATGCGTGAATTTGAGCAGATGGAAATGCAGTTTTTTGTTAAGCCCGGAACCGAAATGGAATGGTTTAACCATTGGAAAGAGTTAAGGATGAAATGGCACAAAGCACTTGGATTGCCGGAAGAAAAATACCGTTTCCACGAGCATGATAAACTGGCACATTACGCAAATGCAGCATTTGATATTGAATTTGAGTTCCCGTTTGGATTTAAAGAATTAGAAGGTATTCATTCAAGAACAGATTTTGATTTATCACAGCATCAAAAATTCTCAGGTAAAAAATTACAATATTTTGACCCTGAATCTGGAGAGAGTTTTGTTCCTTATGTTGTTGAAACCTCCATTGGTTTAGATAGAACTTTCTTAACGATTCTTTCGGCTTGTTTAAAAGAAGAAGAAGTGAAGAAAGAAAACGGAGATTCTGATACAAGAGTTGTAATGCAAATTCCACCTGCGCTAGCACCTATTAAATTAGCTGTTTTGCCATTGGTTAAGAAAGACGGCTTACCAGAAAAAGCAAGAGAAATTATTGATAACTTAAAATTTGATTTCACTTGCCAGTATGATGAGAAAGATTCTATCGGACGTCGTTACCGCCGTCAGGATGCAATAGGAACACCATATTGTATTACCATTGATCATCAAACTTTAGAAGATAATACTGTTACCATACGCGACCGTGATACAATGGAGCAAGAAAGAGTACAAATTTCTAAACTTGCTCAAATTGTGGATGAAAAGGTAAGTATGAAGAAACTATTAAAGAATATATTTTGAAATTATCAGTAATTATATGTGCTTATAACCGAGAAGATCATATTAAAAAGACTCTTGACAGCTTATTTTATCAATTAGCTAGTAAAGATATTTACGAAGTAATTGTTATCGACAATAATAGTAAAGATAAGACTGCTGATATATGCATTCAATATATAAAAGAAAAGCAGGAACTTGATTTAAAATATTTTTTGGAGACTAAGCAAGGCTTGTCTTTTGCTAGGAATCGTGGAGTAAAAGAATCTAGTAATGAAGTTATTTCATTTATTGATGATGACGCCACTGCTACCGAGAATTATGTTGAAAATATATTATTAACTTTTGAACAGAATAAAAATATATTATCAATTGGGGGAAAAGTATTACCTGTCTATCCAAAAAATAAAGAACCAGTATGGATGTCAAAATACTTATGGCCTGTTGTAGCAAAAGTTGATCAGGGAGAAACTGAACATGAATTTAAAAAAAAGTATCCAGTTGGTTGTAATATGGCTTTTAGAAAAGAAACATTCATTAAATACGGATTATTTAACGAAGATATTAAATATAGAGGTGATGAAAAGTTTCTTTTCTTAAGATTAAAAAAAGAGAAAGAATTGATTTATTATAATCCCAAAATAATAGTTTATCATACAATACCTGAAACTAGACTTAGTTATGAAAGTTTTGTTAAAAACTGTATTGGAGTTGGTGAATCAGAAAAAATAAGGGCTAAAGGTAATTCCGTTTGGAGTGTTATTATTAAATATTTAGAGTACATATTTAAATTAGGAGCATCATTATTAATAGGATTTGGATTTGTTCTGAAGGGACAATTCAAGAAAGCTACGTATTTAATACAGGCAATGTATTATATATTAGTGGGCTTATCAAAATAAGAAACCAAATTTATATATAAGTATGAAGAAAATATATATTGCAGGATGTGGTGGAATGTTAGGAGAAGCATTTTATAAAGTGTTTAAAGAAAAATATGAACTAAAATGTACAGATAAGGATGTTAATGATGATTGGTTGTCATTTCTGGACTTTAGAGATTTTGAATCTTACAAAAAGGATGCTTTTGAGTTTAAACCTGACTATCTTTTTCATCTTGGAGCATATACAGACTTGGAATTTTGTGAAAAAAATGTAGATGATACATATTTAACGAATACGACATCAGTGGAAAATGCTGTTTATATTGCAAATGAACTTAAAATTCCGTTATTATATATAAGTACAGCAGGAATTTTTGATGGGAATAAAGAAAAATACGATGATTGGGACCTACCTAATCCACTGGGGCATTATGCAAGATCAAAATATGCAGGAGAACTTTTTGTAAAAGAAAATACTGATCGTTATCTAATCTGCCGCGCTGGTTGGATGATGGGTGGTGGCCCCAAAAAGGATAAAAAGTTTATAAATAAACTAATGAAACAGTTAAAAGAAGGAAAAAAAGAACTGTTTATTGTTAATGATAAACAAGGAACACCAACTTATACTCATGATTTTGCTAGAAATGTATCAGTATTATTAGAAAGTGAGTTTTGGGGGCTTTACAATATGGTATGCGAAGGAGAAACTAGTAGGCTAGAAGTTGCAATCGAGTTAATAAATATTCTTGGATTAAAAAATGAGATTAAAATTAGAGAAGTTGATTCTAAATTTTTTAGAAATGAATATTTTGCAGAAAGGCCTCCTAGTGAAATTTTAATAAATAAAAAACTAAATATTAGATACTTAAATACAATGAGAGATTGGAAAGTAGCTTTAAAAGAATATCTAAGCAGCTACTATCAGAATTATCTATAAAAATACTTATGCAAAAATCAAATTTTCAGATATTTATTGAAAATCTAGTATTATCTTTTTTATCGGTTATTAAAATAGTAATTCTAAGCAAGTGGAGGGGTAATACGATAAAAATTACTAATATAAAAAAGGATTGTGTAATAATGGGAAATGGCCCTTCCTTGAATAGTAGCATTGAAGAGCATAAAAAATTTTTAAAAGATAAAGACTTATTTTGTGTTAATTTTTTTCCTAATACTGATTTATATAAAGAATTAAAACCGCGATATTACGTAAATATAGCCCCATCAGTGTGGAGAAAATCTGCTAAAGAAAAGAATAAGATCAATAATCAAAGTCTATATAAAAAAATAGCACAAAACACTGATTGGGAACTGAAGCTTTATATACCTACTGAAGCCAGAAAACATCAGGAATGGAAGCAAGGTGTAGATAAAAATGAAAAAATAGAAATAAAGTATATTAATATTACTCCTATTGAAGGCCCACAGAACTTTTGCAATTTTTTATTTAAAAAAAATTTGGGAATGCCCAGGCCACACAATGTATTAATTCCTTCTATAATAACCGCTATAGGTATTGGATATAAAAGAATTTATTTAATAGGAGCTGATCATTCTTGGTTACATCAAATAACAGTTGATAATGAAAATAATGTATTATTTAATCAAAAACATTTTTATGATGAAAATGATTCGGTAGCAGAAAAGGTATCCGATTACTATAAAGGGAGTAAAAAGAAACCATTACATTTACTTCTGATGAAATTTGTTTATGCGTTTAAAGGATATTTTATCATAAATAGATATGCAGAATCAATGGGAGTAGAAATAATAAATTTAACACCGGACTCATTTATTGATGCTTTTAAAAAGGAAAATTTAAATACATATAAAAATGCCAAATAAGGCCGCAATAATTATTTCTCGTTTAGACTCAAAAAGATTTCCCAAAAAGGCGCTAGAGTTTTTAGGAAACAAAATGCTGGTAGAATGGCCAATTACATTGATTAAAGAAAATACTGATTTTGACGTAGTTTTAGCTACAACTAACAGAAAAATAGATAATGAACTGGAAGAAGTCGCAAGAAAAAATAATATTAAATGTTTCAGGGGGGAAAAGGATAATATTGCTAAAAGAATAATAGATTGCTGTAAGTATTTTAATATAGATTATTTCGCAAGAATTAACGGTGACAGCCCTTTTGTTATTAAGGATTTATTAGTTGAAGGGTTTGATAAAATTGAAGAAAAGGAAATAGATTTTGTTACTAATTTAATCCCGCGGGAATTCCCTTATGGTATTTCAGTTGAAATATTTGAATTTAAGCTATATAGTAAGTATTATAAATCTTTTAATACTTTTGAAAAAGAACACGCAACAACATATTTTTACAAAAATATTGACCAATTTAATCCTTATTGTATAAAATATTTAAGTGGAAACGATCATGATTTGAGATTTGTGATTGATTATAAGGAAGATAAAGATCGTCTTGAAGAAATTATTAAAAAAATTAAACAACCTATAGAAAATATTAATCTGAATCAACTAATCGAAATATATAGAAAAATCTAAAGTTATGATAAATTTATATTGCATAAGGCCTAAAGGATTTAATATTGGGAATGATGTAATTCACCTTGCACTTAATTACTTTATTAGATCGTCATTTAATCAGAATTTAAATATTATTTCTTTGCCTGCAACAAGCAAATACGAAAGCCAGAAAAAAGCAGGACTAAACTCTCAAACAGTTTATGAAATTAATCAGTTTGGACATGGATTAATTGTAGGTGGTGGAAATTTATACGAAAATGGAGAATTAGAGATAAATCATACAGCACTTAAAGCATTAGATGTGCCATTTATGATTTTTAGTCTTTCACGAGGAAAAATTTACAATAAGAAACTAGAATTAGTTGATAGAACTGATGTAATGACGGATAACAATATTGTTGCGATAAATAAAAAAGCCGATTTTTCTTTATCAAGAGATATTGCTACATGTGAGTACATAAAAGATTTGGGATGTGATAATATTGTAGGAGGTTGCCCTACCTTATTTATCAATGAAATGCCTCAGCATATGGTTCCTATTTCCGATGTTGATAAAACGGATGCTCTTATTTCCATCCGCACTCCCAACTTAATGAGTATTCCAGTTTCGTATCAGTATTCTGTTAGAGACCAATTATTAGAGATGATAGAATTGTTAAAAACTGAAGGATATAAAAACATTAAATTCCTGTGCCATGATCACCGGGACATACCATTTGCAGCATCATTTAAGGAAATTGAATATTTATATACGGATGATGTTTATACTTATTTGACCTTATTAAAAAGCACGAAATTAAATATTACATATAGGTTGCACTCATTCTTACCGGCACTTTCATTAGGGATTCCAGCAATAAAACTAAGTTATGACCAAAGAGCTTTAAGTATGTTAAAAACTGTCGGAATGGATGAATGGAATATTGACATTCTAAAACAAGATGTAATTTCAGAGATAAAGAAAAGGATTAAGTCTATTGGAGACTTAGATAACATCAAAGATTCATTAAGAGATAATAAATGGGCAGATCTTAGAAGTACGGTAGTTACAAACTTTAATAAATTTGCAGAATTAGTTTTAAATAAAAATAGCTAATGATGAATAAAAATGTCCATATTATAGCAGAGGCAGGTACTAATCATAATGGCAACTTTGCAACAGCAAAAACACTTATTGATGTAGCAAAAAAAGCAGGTGCGGATTCCGTTAAATTTCAAATAATTTATCCTGAAGGGCTTTATTTACCTGGCGTATATGAATTTGGGCATTATGATATTAAAGAAGTCATTGCAATGAGAAAAAAATTCATGCTAAAGGATGAAGAGTATGTTGGCTTAGCTAAATATTGTGATGAAAAAGAAATTAAATTTTCTGCATCGGTATTTGATCAGAGAGGGCTTGAATTATTAGCTGGCATGAATCCCGGTTATATTAAAATTGCATCAACTGATTTAAATAATATTTCATTTCTAAGAAAAGTAGCAGAAAGAGGTATAAAGACCATATTATCAACGGGAATGTCAACTTTGAAAGATGTTGAAAGATCTGTAAAAGAAATGAATAAGGAAGGATTGGACGATATCGTATTGATGCATTGTGTATCAGCATATCCGGCAAAGCTTGAAAACATGAATTTGGGATTTATTGATACGCTTAAATCTGAGTTTGGATTACCGGTAGGTTTGTCTGATCATACCCAAAGCAGTATCGCAGCTTGCATTGCTTTGACCAAGGGCATTACATACATTGAAAAGCATTATACCTTAGATAGAAATCAAGAAGGTTTTGACCATAAGTATGCAATGGAAGAAAAACAACTAATAGAATATATCAGTGATATAAATAAGTCTGTTTTAGCATTAAATGAACTAACTCAAAAGCTAGGAGAAGATGAGTTGTATGTGAGAAAAAGAGCAAGACGGTCTCTATATGCTAAAAGAGATATGAAAGCAGGTGAAATTGTGAATGAAAATGATATTCTTGTTGTTAGGCCATCTAATATAATGGCGGCTAGCGATTATGATTTAGTAGTAAATAAAAAGTTGCATAAAGATATTAACCAATATGATCCTTTTTCTCCTTCTCATTTAAATGAATAAATAATTGTGGCTTTGATATGAAGATACAAATTATATGCAGAGGGTCTGTTAAACACGGTTTAGGGCATTTATTTCGAACAAGAACTTTTTTTAAAGAAGCAATCGGGAAAAATGAGGTTCAAGTTATTGCTATTGTTGAAAAGGAACTAGAAAGTGTTTTTTGGGAGCTTAGAGAAAATACCTTATTTGTCCGTGATGAAGAAAAGGTTGTTGATTTAGTTAAAGAATACACTCCGGAGGTTTTAATTTTTGATTTAACGGAGATAACAGATTTTGTTTTTAATGAAGTAAAAACTTTTGCTAAAGTTACAGCTTCTATTTCTCCTGTTTTTAATCAGATTAATGCAATTGATATTTTATTTACACGAACAAAGTTTAACAATAATTATGATAATGTGATAACTTATGGTGGATTAGAATATTCTATTTTTAATGAATATTGTACTCCCATTAATAGTATAACTTACAAAAGAAACCTTAAACGCCCTCATTTACCAATTGCTATTTCTATGGGAGGAACTGATTCTCCCAATAAAACATTAAAAATTATTGAAGCATTAGAGGATTTTCCCTATGAAATTACATTATGGGTAGCGTTAGGCGAGGGTTATGCACATTCTTATACAAATTTGGTTAGGGCAATAAATAAAAACAAAAAACACGAAATTATATTAGCAAAAGCTAATAAATCTACCTGGGACATATTAGGAAACTCGGTATTAGCAATTTTAGCCGGTGGATTAACAACAATTGAAGCTGTGTATGCAGGCTTACCATCCATAAACATCTTTGAGAAAAAAGAACATCTTGAGGCAACATCCAAAGAGCTTTTTGAAATTGGTGCATTAATTAATGGCCATTACTTTTCTGAAGAATCCATTAAACAGATGAAAAGTAAAATTATGTATCTTTATAAAAACAGGGATGAACTTTTAAAAATTAGAAGAAAAACAAAAGGTGCCGTTGATAAAAATGGTTCAAAAAGGGTATTAAAAATTCTTAAAAGTCATCTAAAAAGTCAATAATGGATCAGATTGAATTTATATCTAAAATATATAAATTAAAAAGAGATATTATCTCTGATGGATATGATCAAGCACTAGAAATTATAAAAGAATATATTCCGATAAAAGTGCATAAATATCCATCCGGAACTAAATGTTGGACTTGGACAATACCTGAAAAATGGACTTGTGAAGAAGGGTATGTAGAAACCCTGAACGGAGAAAGAATAATTGATTATAATGAGAATCCATTGTCAATAGCTTCTTACTCAGAACCGATAGATGAAATTGTTACAAAAGACTTGCTTTTACAGCACAACCATATGCACTCATATCTAAATGATGAACCTCCATTTATCTTTTATTATTATCAAAAACAATGGGGAGTTGGTATAAGTAAAAAAAGAGTTAATAAATTAAACGAAAAGGAATATCGTGTTAAAATAAAAAGTAAAAAAGAGAAAGGATTATTAAAGGTTGGCGACTACTTTATTCAAGGAGAAAGTGAAAAATGTGTTGTATTGTGTACTCACTTGGATCATCCTGTTCAAGTAAATGATGGTTTAGCCGGAGTAGCAACTTGTATTTCTGTTATGCAGGAGTTGGCAAAAGTCAAGAAATTAAGGAATTCTTATAGATTGCTAATTGTTCCTGAAACAATAGGAAGCGTTGCATGGTTAAGTCATAATGAAGATAAAATAGAGAATATTGTAGGAGGTTTATTTGTTGAAATGACGGGATTAAGTATTCCTCCTGGTTTACAAAAATCATATTTTGGTGATACTCAAATTGACAAGTGTTTTTGTTTTATACATGAAACAGAAGAAAAGGAAGCCTGGATTGCAGAATATAGAAATTTAGTGGGAAATGATGAACGACAGTTTAATGCACCGGGAGTTAGAATCCCAATGTTATCATATGCAAGAGCATACCCTTGGGGGCACAGGTTTAGGCCATACAAAGAATATCATTCAGGTAAAGATAATCTCAATATAACAGATAGAATGAAGCTTGAAAAATCAAAAAATACTATTTTGGAGATGATTAAAACCTTTGATAGAAATTACTTTCCTATCAATCATTTTAAAGGTGAAATATTTTTATCAGGACTTAATATAGCAGTTGACAGACATAAAAACCTGGATTTACATAGAAATATGTTAAAGATTATGGACATGATTGATGGTTATAACTCAATAATAGATATAACAATGAAATTAAATTTAAATTTTAATGATGTCTATGATTTTCTTGAGCAATTACATAATAACAGTTTAATTTCTAAAAAATATGAGTAGTAATATAAATATATTGGATACTACATTAAGAGATGGAAGTTATGCCATTAATTTTGCTTTTTCATCTAACGATACATCATTGATTTGTAAAAAGTTAGAAGATGTTGGTGTTAATTATATAGAAATCGGACATGGTTTAGGATTAAATGCAAGCGCCAGAGGTTATGGAGAGGCCATACAAACTGACGAAGAATATCTTATTGCCGCTTCTTCAGTTTTAAGTAAGGCTAACTATGGGATGTTTTGTATTCCCGGAATAGCAAGACTGGAGGATATAGATTTAGCTGCAAAATACAATATGAAATTTATAAGAATTGGAACTAATGTTACTGAAGTTGAAAATTCGAAAGAATATATCGAAAGGGCAAAGAGGCACGGAATGTTTGTATGTTCCAATTTTATGAAATCATATGTACTAGAACCTGAAGATTTTGCAAAAAAGGTAAAAATATCTGAAAATTATGGTTCGGATATGGTATATCTTGTTGATTCATCCGGAGGAATGTTTCCTTCTAAAATAGAGGAATATTATCATGCTATAAGACAAATATCTGGTGTTTCGTTAGGATTTCATGGACACAATAATCTTAATATGGCAGTAATTAATTCAGTGCATGCGTTAAAACTGGGTTTTGAATATATTGACACCTCTTTACAAGGGCTGGGCAGAAGCTCTGGTAATGCACAAACAGAAATTCTGGTCGCAACGTTGGATAAAATGGGATATCGCACAGGGGTGGATTTACTTAAAATACTAGACGTTAGTTTTAGATATATATATCCTTTGGTTCAAAATAAAGGTTTTAATCCTTTAGATGTTATAGCCGGTTATGCTGATTTCCATACAAGTTATATGTCAGTAATTCATAAGTATTCTGCAAAATATTCTGTAAATCCTGCTAAACTGATAATAGAATTGACTAAACATGATAAAGTAAATGCAAAAGATAGTCTTGTTGAATCAATAGCAAAGAATATGAAAAAGGAGGAAGAGTTATATATTGGCAGATATGGTTTTAATAAATACTTTGGACATGAACAAGATGACAAATGACCATATAGCAAAAGAGATTATTAACATATTTAAAGAAAATTGGATCAATAACTTTATCATAGATACTAAAAATAAAAAAACGTATACTTATTCAGATTTCTTCACATTTGCTTATTATGGAAAAATTTATTTATACGAGCATCAAATTAATGATAAAGTTGCCTTAATATATGATAATTCCATTGAATTGGCCGTTTTTTATTTTGCAGCATTGCTAAACGGTAATATAGTTATTCCAATAGATCCTTTAAAAGGTTCTAAAGAAATAAAAGAAATTATTGAAGAAAGCAAATGTGAATCAGTAATTACAGATGATATTAAAGTTAAAGAGTATTTATCCGATATTGAAATTTTAAATTTAGATGAAAATGATAAGATAAACATTTTCAAGAGAGAAAACATTCAAAAAAAGACTCTCGAAATTATTAAAGAGATAGATTTTTCTGCTGTTTATTCCATTACATTTACTTCAGGTTCAACAGGAAAGCCTAAAGGAGTGATGCATACATTCGAAAATTTTTATTTAACATCCAGAGCATTTAGTAAACAATTTGGATTTAATAGTAGAAATACTTTTTATCATAACCTTCCAATGACTTACATGGCGGGTATACTTAATTTAATAATTTTACCTTTTTTATCTCAAAGTAAAATTATTGTTGCAGATAGATTTAATATTTCCCGGTTAATGAATTTTTGGGATCACCCAATAGAATTTAAGGCAAATACATTCTTTTTTATTCCAACAATATTAAGTATGCTTTTGCGTATTGACAGAGGTAGCGAAGGTGCCGAATATACTAAGAATACTAATATTACAGCATGTGTTGCTACAGCACCTTTAAATTTAAAAGTGAAAGATAAATTTGAAAAAAAATATGGTGTGAACTTATATGAAAGTTATGGATTGAGTGAAACACTTTTTGTTAGTACCAATTCACCATATAATAAAAAAAACGAAGGTGTTGGAAAAATATTAGAAGGTGTGGAAATAGAATTTTGGGAAGAGAACGAGATACTGATTGAAGTTCCTTGGCAGTTTAAAGGGTATTATAATGTTAACAGCTCTGATTTGTTCGTTAATGATAAGTTTTGTTCCGGAGATATGGGGGAATATGAAAAAGAAAACTATCTTTTTATAACTGGTAGAAAAAAAGATATAATAATTAGAGGTGGTATTAATATCAGTCCCAAAAAAATCGAAAATGTTATGATAGAAACGGATCTGTTTACTGATTTTCATATAATTGGTTTAAAAGACAACATACTGGGAGAAAAAATTGTTTGTTGTTATGTAGAAAATGAGAACTTTACTAAAGAGGTTAAAGCTGATTTGAATAAAAAACTAATGGCTGTTTTAGGAATTAATTACCAAGTTGATGAATATTTTAAAGTTAAAAATATTCCCAAAAACATAAATGGCAAAGTAGACAAGTTTGAGTTGCTTAAACTTTATCATAATAAATGATTTTAAAAATTGACCATATAGCATTGTCATCTAATAATTTTGAAAAAGATATTGTTTTTTTTGAAACACTTGGGTTTAATGTTTTTTTTAAGGAATCGGATGTAAAAAACCTTGAAATAAAGAAAGATCTATTAACTCAATTTTACCCAAATCACGATTTATGTCTCTTGACAAAAAAAGGATCATATAATATAGAACTTTTAAACCATAGAAATATTAACGATAAAGATGGTTTTATATATCCGGTTTTTCAGAATATACCGAATAATAAAAGATGGCATAGTGAAGGAGAAATTGAGGAATTAAAAGTAAAAATTAAAATTGGTCCTGGATATAAGTTTTTGGATAAAGAAAATAAAGTATCAAACGATTTTCTATTTAACGAGCTTGTAGTTAATTCAATTAACCTTGAGCAATCAATAAATTTTTGGAAATCACTTGGTTTTGAGCTTATTGAACAAAGTGAAACGTTGGCTAAGATGAAATTTGTGTCCTTATTAGATCATAATAACTATTTTATATATTTAAAAAAAGCAAACACAATTGGAAATAATTTACTTGATGATAGAGGTTTTAATAGTGTTGCATTTATTTGTAAATCAATTGATAGGGTAATAAGAAAAATTAAAAATGAAAAGATTATTATTACTAAGCAGCAAGATTTAACAATAAACCATAAAAATCTAAAAATATGCTTTATTAAAGGGCCTCAAAATGAACTTGTTGAATTGGTTGAGTTAGAATATTAAATTGTATAAAAGACAATCTATAAAATTTATCATATGGAAATAATAGACTTAACATATACGATTAAAGAAGGCATGACGACCTTTAGTTCCCATTGGCATCCAATTGTTGAAATAACCCAGATAGGAAGGCATGGATTTGAAGGAAGAGAAACAAGAAAACTGGTTTTAGGAACCCATACGGGAACTCATATGGATGCTCCCAGACATTTCGTAAACGATGGTAAAACAATAAATGATATTACTCTTCAACAGTTAGTAGGCCCTGTAGATATATTGGACTTTACTTTTTTAAAAGAAAATGAGTTTGTTTCAAAAGATATGCTAAAGGGTAAGATTACAAAAGATAAGATAATTTTTAAATTCGGTTGGGGAAAATATTGGGGAACAAGTAAATTCTATAATGATTATCCTTTTATATCTGAAGAAGCTGCTAAATATATAATAGAAAAAGATGTAAAATTGGTAGGACTTGACACGGCTTCACCTGACGATGGTAGAATTAAACTCGAAAAAAATATTCTGGGAACATCAAAAGATTCTCCGGTACATAAGATATTTCTTGGTAATGAAGTGATCCTTGTTGAGTATCTTGCTAATCTTGAAAAAGTTGATACCTTTGACGATTGGAATATAATAGTAATGCCTTTAAAAATTGAAAATGGAGATGGTGCTCCGGTAAGAGCATGTATTTATAAGTAGAGATAATATGAATATTGAACAATGGGTAATTAATTGGTTTGCAGAAAATGCGGATGTTGAAAAGGATGAACTAATTAATAATATTGAATCAAATTATTTTCATGAAGGTTGGATTGATTCATTTAAATTCATGAGTTTGATTGAAGATATTGAAGACAAATTCGATATAGCTTTTGATAATGAAGAGTTTCAAAATAGAAACTTTGCTGTTTTAAAAGGATTAATTGAAATTATTTCATCAAAATTGAATGGGCAAGTATAATTATACAATAGAAGATATTAAAAATGCCCTATTTAATATTGGACTAAAGAACGGTGATACTATCTTTATTCATAGTAACATTGGGTTCTTTGGCAGATTAAAAGATTGTAATTCAGTAGAAGATTATTATGAAACTTTCAAAGAAGCGATATTTGAAATAATTGGAGATTCAGGAACGATGGTTAACCCAACATTTTCATATAGTTTCTGTAATAAGAATGAATTTAATGTAAAAGAAACACCTGGAATTTGTGGTGTATTTTCAGAAACAGCAAGGTTAGATCCTGATGCAATAAGGTCAGAAGATGCTAATTTTTCAATAGTTGCTATTGGAGCAAAAGCAAAATATCTTACTGAAAAGGTTCCTGAATTTTCATTTGGAAAAAATTCATTTTGGGATAAGTTTTTGAAAGAAAATGGAATTATTGTCAATTTTAATTTTGACACTGGGTCTACTTTTATTCATTATGTAGAACGGGAATTAAGAGTACCATATAGATACGATAAGGGATTTCCGGGTAAATTAATAAAAGACAATTTAGAATTTGAGAGTAAATTTTATCATTTTGTTTATGATTTATCCAAACCCGAACATTCACCGGATTTCCCATCATTTAATAAAAAAGCAATTGAAAGTAACTTGGTTAAAACTGCAAACCTTGGCAAAGGAAGAATTTCGAGTATTACTGCGCAAGACACTTTTAATTTGATAAAAGATGAATTAAATAAGGATCCGAATTTTCTTATAAAAGGTAAATAAGAGTTATTAAATATGCTATTTAATTCTATTGAATATCTAATATTCTTCCCTATTGTAATTTTCTTCTATTTTTTACTTCCACATAAAATAAAATGGGCCTTTTTATTAGCTGCAAGTTACTATTTTTATATGTGCTGGAAGATTGAATATATACTTCTTATAATTATTTCAACCTTAATTGATTATTATGCAGCCTTACAAATGGCCAAACATAAAAAGAATAAAAGAAGAAGAACTAAGTTTCTTATTTTAAGTTTATGTTCAAATCTTGGTATTCTTTTCGGGTTTAAATATTTCAATTTCTTTAATAATAGCGTTCATGATTTATTTAATCATTTTAATATTTTTTATAATGTACCTGTCTTTGATGTATTGCTGCCCGTTGGAATATCTTTTTATACTTTTCAAACACTAAGTTATACTATTGATGTATATAATGGGAAAAAAATACCCGAAAGACATCTTGGGTATTTTGCACTATATGTATCTTTTTTTCCTCAATTGGTAGCCGGGCCAATAGAACGATCAAATCGTTTATTGCCTCAATTCTATAAAGAAAGTAAGTTTAATTACGAAGATGTTGTGCATGGTCTAAGATTAATGCTATGGGGATTTTTTAAGAAAGTAGTAATTGCAGATCGATTAGCATATTTTGTTAATACAGTTTATAACTCACCCAGCGACTTTTATGGATTTCAGCTTATAATTGCCACTGTTTTTTTTGCTTTTCAAATTTTTTGTGACTTCTCAGGTTATTCGGATATAGCCATAGGTACTGCAAGGATAATGGGTTATAGATTAATGAATAATTTTGATCGACCATACTCGTCTCAATTCATAGCTGAATTTTGGAAAAGATGGCATATTTCTCTTTCAACTTGGTTTCGTGACTATTTATATATCCCATTGGGAGGTAATAGAGTAACTAAATGGAGATGGTATTATAACCTTCTAATTACATTTATAATAAGTGGATTATGGCATGGAGCTAATTGGACATTTATAGCATGGGGACTTATCCATGGAATATATCTAATTTTAGGTATAGTTACAGATAATTTAAGAAATACAATTAATAAAAAAATAGGACTTATTAAGTTTCCAAACACCCTTAAGTATTGGAGAAAATTAAAAACATTTAGTCTAGTTGTTTTTGCATGGATATTTTTTCGTGCAAATAATATTGATGATGCATTTACAATATTAAAAAACGTATTTACTTTCAATAATGAATCATTTAACTTAAGCTTTGTAAACAAAGGAGAGTTAGTAATTTCCATTGTATTAATTGTATTTCTCGAAATGATACATTTTTTACAAAAGGATTATGATTTTAATACTTTTATGAAAATGAAGCCTCAGTTAATGCGTTGGGCAATTTATATTTTTCTAATACTGTCAATAGTATATATTGGAAAATATAATGTACAAGATTTTATATATTTTCAATTTTAATGAGAATAATATGAAAAAGTTTATAAAAAGAGTAATAATACTGGTAGTGGTTATTTTTTTAATAGACTACTTATTTTCCCTGTTACTTGATTTTGGAAGGCCTGAAGATTACAAAGCTTTTATTGACAGTAAACTTAGTTATCAAAAATATAAAAAAGAAACTCAAATATTATTTATTGGAGACTCTCATACAGCAGATGCTTTTGTTCCTTCTGAAATAAAAAAGTTAACTGGAAAAAATACGTTTAATTATGGAGTTTACCATATGTCGCCTGTTGAAGGATATTTTATTTTACAAGATTTACTTAAAAGATCTAAAAGCCTGGAATATGTGGTTTTAGGTACAAATCCAACAATGTTTAATAGAAACGTAACTGAAGGAAAATATACACCTATGTTCATTAAGAATTATTTGGTTTTTTTAGAATTATTGACAGTTACCGAATGTAAAAATTTATCGGTGATTACTAGGTCAGGTAAAAAATTAGATCTTTTCTTACCAATGATAAAAATTTTTTTTACAGGACATGAAAGTAAAACAGTCAGAAATATAAAAAATATTGACCGTGGCTATTTGGAAAATGTTAAAAACTATACGGATATAAATGATTTGCATTGCAAAAACAAAATATATAAGAATTCTAAAAAAGTTATTCCTCTTCAGGTAGAATATTTTAATAAGTCAATACGTTTACTTAAGCAAAACAATATCATGGTTGTAATTGCTAATCCACCAATAAATCACATGTATATTGAAGACATAAAAAATACAAATGTTTATAAAAATTATAATTTTATAATAGACAGTATTGCAAAGAATAATAATATTGAAATCTATAATCAAAATCAAATAAATAAGAATATAAACCTGATAAATGAAGATTTTTTAAATGGAGAACATTTGTGTTATACAGGGGCATTAAAGAATTCAACGGAATTTGCTAAATATTTTAATAATTTGTTTTTATAAATTGAATGGGTATAATAAAAAAACAATCTATTAAAGGAGCTATTTATGCCTATATTGGGGTTATAATTGGATTTATTAATACCGGATTAATTTTTCCTAAAATATTATTAACTGAACAGATTGGATTATTAAATATTCTGATATCTTATTCTTTGGTATTTTCCCAGTTAGCAAGTCTTGGATTTAATAATGCTACAACACGTTTATTTACATATTTTAGGGATTTTGAAAATAAGCATAATGGGTTTCTTTTTCTTTCTCTATCTGTTACTTTTTTAGGATTTTTACTGTCTTTTATTTTATTTATTATTATAAAACCGGTTTTAATTACTAATACTGCTGAAACAACTAGCTTATTCAATGATAATATCTTTTATATTATTCCGTTGACCTTCTTTACACTTTTTTTTAATAATCTTGATAATTACTATAAAGTTTTATTTAATGCGGTAATTGGTACATTCTTGAAAGAATTCTTTATTAGAATATTAATTCTAATAATTATAATACTCTATTATCTTAATATTTTAAATTTTAATCAATTCTTAATATTTTATGTTAGTTCATATTGTTTTCCGGCAATTATACTTGTAATATCATTAATAAAAGAAAAGCAATTTAATCTGTATCCAAATTTAAAGTTTATTAATAAAGAGCTTCGAAAAGCATTAATAAACGTTAGTTTATTTGCAATAATATCCGGATTTGCAGGGATAGCGATTGCAAATATCGATAAAATAATGATTAATCAACTAAATGGATTAAGTGATACAGGAATTTATTCAATAGCATTTTATTTTGGTACTCTAATAATAATACCTTCGCGGTCTTTGTTAAAAATATCATCAACATTTATTGCAGACTCATGGAAAACCAATGACCTAAAAACAATTCGTACAATTTATAATAAAAGTGCGATAAATCAAATGGCTATCGGATTGTTGATTTTTATAGGATTGGTTGCCAACTTAAATAATGTTTTTAAAATTCTTCCAGAACCATATTCAAAAGGAGAGTTTGTAATTTTATTTATTGGTTTGGCTTTTTTAACCGATATGTCAACAGGTGTGGCACAGCAAATTGTGAGTACTTCCAAGTATTATAGATATCAATCATACTTTATGTTTGCATTAATTTCTTTAATAATTATTACTAACCTCTATTTTATACCGAGATACGGAATTACAGGAGCCGCATTTGCATCACTTTTATCAAAAGTTGTTATTAATATAATTCGAATTTTATTTATATATAAAAAGTTTAAATTGTATCCTTACAATATAAAATTTGTTTTTACAATTTTGATAGGTATTATATCTTATATGATTAGTAGCTTAATTCCTGAATTAAGAAATATATACCTTGATATTATATTAAGAATTGGAACAATAAGTATTATTTTTATCCTTTTAGCTTATATTTTAAATATTTCCGAAGAAATAAATAGTAAAGTGTTTAACATTTTTAATATTATTTTTCATAAAATAATTAATAAATAAAATAGTATGAAAAACAGGTTTATAAATAACTTACTCCCACATGTAGTTGCAGTTTTAATATTTATTACATTAAGTGCAATCTTTTTTTCTCCTCAATTAAAAGGCTATGTTTTACATCAAACTGACTTGTTGCAGGCACAAGGAATGAGTAAAGAAGTTCTCGATTTTCGTGAAAAAACAGGTGAGGAATCTCTTTGGACAAATAGTGCATTCGGGGGTATGCCAACCTATCAAATCTATGCTAAATATACGAATTTGATGAATTCCCTGAAAAATTTTCTAAATAGAATAATACCTCGACCATTAGGCTACATGTTTTATTTAATGCTTGGATTTTATGTAATGTTATTATGTTTTAACATTAACCCTTGGCTGGCAATAATTGGAGCTGTTGGATTTGGATTGTCTTCATTAAATATTTTATACCTCGGTGCTGGACACAATGCAAAAATAAATGCAATAATGTTTATTCCACCTATTTTTGGGGGACTGTATTATGCTTATAAAAAAAATCATTTAACGGGAAGTGCAATTATCGGTTTGTTTATTTCATTGCATTTGGCTGCTAATCATTTTCAGATGACCTATTACATGTTATTTTTGATATTAGCTTTTTTTGTTGTAGAATTATACGATCATTTTAAAAATGAATTACTTCCGAAATTTATAAGAACATCTTCAATTATCTTAATAGTTGGAATTATTGGAGTATTACCTGCTTTTTCCAATTTACTTTTAACCTATGAATACTCAAAATTTACAACACGGGGTAAATCTGAATTAACAATTAGTTCAGAACAAAATTCTAACCCAAAGGATGAAAGTAAAGCATTGGATCGAGATTATATAAAACAATATAGTATGGGATTTGGAGAAATTTGGAATATTGTAATTCCAAATATTAAAGGTGGTAAGATGGGTTATATAGGCCAAAATGAAAAAGCTATGGAAGTTGTTAGCCCAAATTATAGGCAAACAGTAGCTCAGCAATCAACTTATTGGGGAGAACAGTATGCTTCGGGAGGTGCACTTTATTTTGGAGCAAGTATTTTTTTGTTGTTTTTGTTAGGAATATTTTTCGTAAAAGATAAAATAAAATGGACATTGCTTACAGTTTCTTTGTTGGCGGTATTTTTATCTTGGAAATATAGTGGATTAACAGATTGGTTTATAGACAATTTCCCTCTATATAGTAAATTTAGAGATACAAAAATGATGCTTATTTTAGCGCAACTATCATTTCCATTATTAGGATTCTTATTCTTAAATAAATTAATAAAGGGAGAACAAATTGATCGAAAAAAGTTTCTCTATATTTCAGGTGGATTGGCAGGATTATTTTTCTTATTTTATATAATGCCAACTTTATGGTTCGACTTTTTTAATAGGAACGAAATTAATCAATTCAATAAGCTGCTGGGAAATTATAAAGGAAATCCAAATGCAATATCTCAAATTAAAGATTTGAAAGTTGAGATTGTAGATGCAAGAGTTGAAATTTTTAGACAGGACGTGTTAAGGAGTTTGTTTTTTGTAGTTGCAACTACCATAATTGTTTATCTGTTTGTACTAAAAAAAATAAAAAGGAATGGATTTTTAATTGTTCTTGGACTTTTAATTTTAATTGACTTATGGTTTGTTGGTCGTCGTTATTTAAATGATGATAATTTTCAAAGCAAACAGGAAACAAAAGTTCTTTTTCCAATGACGCAGGCAGATAAGCATATACTACAAGATAATGATCCGAACTTTAGAGTATTTAATTTAACCGTTGATCCTTTTAGCGATGCAAGTACATCATATTATCATAAATCGATTGGTGGATATCATGGAGCTAAACTTAAGCGATATCAGGAACTAATTGAATTTCATATTTCTAAGAATAATATTGAGGTATTAAATATGCTTAATACGAAATATTTTATTGTCTTTGATGATAATCGTCAGGCAGTACCTCAATATAACCCTGAAGCAATGGGGAATGCGTGGTTTGTTGATGACTACAGAATAGTGTCTGGTGCAAATGAAGAAATGCTTGCTTTGAATGGGTTTAATCCGGAAATGGAGGCTATAATTG
Organism: Bacteroidales bacterium; assembly: GCA_028282785.1. Classification (GTDB taxonomy): domain Bacteria; phylum Bacteroidota; class Bacteroidia; order Bacteroidales; family UBA12077; genus UBA12077. The sequence continues at coordinate 37,248 of JANQHE010000021.1, forward strand.
ATGTTCGGTATGAAGATTTTGTGGCAGGAAAAAGTTTTACAAAGGATACATTATCAAGCATAAAATTGGAATCTTATAAACCTAATCATCTTACTTATTCGGCAAAATCTTATGAAGAAGAATTAGCTGTTTTCTCTGAAATATATTATCCGGAAGGTTGGAATGTTTTTATTGATGGAAAACCTGCGAATCATTTTAGAGTGAATTATATACTTAGGGCAATGGTTATCCCTGAGGGAGAACATACTATTGAATTTAAATTTGAACCGAAATCATATTATATAGGTAATAAAGTATCATTAATAAGTTCAATTTTATTAATATTATTTATCGTTTTCGTGTTCGGAAAAGAAATTTTCGAAGCCTACATAAAAAGGAAGAATAGTTGATTAATTTGTATCTTTGCAAAATTAGAAAATCCAGATGGCTAAAAAAGAAGCAAATATAACTAAACGAAGATTACGTAGTTCATATGTAACTTCCATTATAAGCATATCGTTAGTCTTATTTTTATTAGGATTATTGGGTATGTTGGTATTAAATGCTAAGCGCTTGTCAGATTATGTAAAAGAAAATATTGGATTTTCTGTGATCCTTGAAGAAAATGTAAAAGAAGTTGATGTTATTTTGTTGCAGAAGAGTTTAGATGCTTCTGAATATGTAAAATCAACTAAATATATTACTAAAAAAGAAGCCGCAGAAGAACTAAAACAGGAATTAGGAGAAGATTTTATTGAGTTTTTAGGTTTTAATCCTTTGTTGGCTTCAATTGAGGTAAATTTATATGCTAATTACGCTAATCAAGACAGTATTGATTTAATTGAAAAGGATTTACAACAATATGAACAAATTAAGGAAGTCTTTTATCAAAAATCCTTAGTTAGTTTGGTTAACGAAAATATCAGAAAAATAAGTTTGATTATTCTTGTTTTTAGTGGATTATTGTTATTAGTTGCAATAACATTAATAAATAGCACAATAAGACTTTCTGTTTACTCAAAACGATTTATTATCAATACGATGCAATTAGTGGGAGCAACGAGAGGATTTATTCGCCGTCCGTTCCTTTATCGTAGCGCAGGAAATGGAATTTTTGCAGCTTTTTTAGCAGGAGGCTTATTGGCGGGAGTTTTATACGCAGCGCAACAAGAGTTTCGTGATATTATCAGTTTCCAAGATATTGAAATTGTTGGAATCCTGTTTTTATGTGTTTTACTATTTGGGATCTTAATTAATTGGATATCTACGTTTTTTGCAGTCTCCAAATATTTAAGGATGAAAGTAGATAAGTTGTATTATTAATTAAAATATTGTAAAAATGTCAAAGAAAAATAAACCGGAAGAAAAGAAGGTAGAATTTGCTCTTGGTAGAGAAAATTACAGGCTTTTAATTATTGGTTTTGTCATCATTATTTTTGGTTTTCTTCTTATGATTGGAGGGAAAGCAGAAAATCCGGATGAATTTAATGAGGCTATTTTTAGTTTTAGGCGTATTACACTTGCTCCTATCATTGTACTTTTTGGGTTTATTTTTGAGATATACGCCATAATGAAAAAGCCAAAAGAAACCGAAAAGAAATAATCTTAATAATAAATTATGGATTGGATTGAAGCTTTGATTCTTGGAATAATTCAAGGATTAACTGAGTTTTTGCCTGTTAGTAGTAGCGGTCATTTAGAACTTGGCAAACATATATTAGGAGTTGAATACTCTGAAAATTTAACTTTTACGGTAGTAGTCCACGGAGCAACTGTATTAAGCACAATTATTATTTTTTGGAAAACGATAGTGGAATTATTTAAAGATCTATTCAAGTTTCAGTGGAATGAATCTACAAAGTATATAGCAAAAATTGTAGCCTCTATGATCCCTGTTATATTTATTGGCCTTTTGTTTAAAGATCAAATCGAAGGATTATTTACTGGAAATATTTTATTGGTGGGATGTATGTTACTTATTACGGCCGGGTTACTTGCTTTCACATATTATGCTAAAGAGCGCCAAAGTAATATATCATTCAAAAGTGCATTCATTATTGGAATTGCACAAGCTCTGGCTGTTATGCCTGGAATATCAAGGTCAGGAGCAACAATAGCAACCGGACTATATCTTGGTAATAAAAAGGAATTTGTGGCAAAATTTTCTTTTTTGATGGTTTTACTACCAATTATAGCAGCAAATGTAAAAGATTTGATGGATTTTGATTTTTCAGTTCAAAATTCAGTTTCATTTACACCACTAATTATTGGTTTTTTAGCTGCATTTGTGTCTGGTTTACTTGCATGTAGTTGGATGTTAAAAATTGTAAAAAGAGGTAAGTTGATTTACTTTGCTATATACTGTTTTATTGTTGGTTCAATAGCAATTATTGCGTCATTTTAAGAGATATGTTAAAGTTGGAAGTAAATAGTGTAGAGGATTTTCAGACGGGAGTGGTTCTTCCAATCAACAAACCATATGAATGGACATCTTTTGATGTTGTTAAAAAAGTTAAAAACCAAATTGGCAAAAAACTTCGTCAAACATTAAATATTAGATTAAAGAACTTTAAAGTTGGACATGCTGGAACTCTTGATCCTTTGGCTGAGGGTTTGGTTCTGGTGTGCACAGGAAAGGCAACTAAAAAAATCAATGATTTAATGGCTGATGAAAAAGAGTATGTTGCAACAATTGAGGTAGGAAGAACCACTCCGTCCTATGATCTGGAAACAGAGTATGATCAGTCCTTTCCAACAGAGCATATTAATGAAGAGCTCATAAAAAACATATTGGAATCCTTTATTGGTGAACAAGATCAGGTTCCTCCTGTTTATTCAGCTAAGAATATAAATGGAAAAAGGGCATATGATTATGCCCGAAAAGGAGAAGAAGTTGAATTAAAAGCGAACAAAATCAGTATTTATGAGTTAGAATTATTGGAATATCAACTTCCAATTATTAAGATTAGAATTGTTTGCAGTAAGGGTACCTATATCCGCTCTTTGGCCCATGATATAGGAAGAAAATTAGAAAGTGGAGCACATTTAGTAAAGCTAATTAGAACAAGAATAGGAAGTTATATGCTAGATTCTTCGTTAACAATAGAAGAATTAGAAAAATTTTTAGCAAATTTGTAACTTTTTTAATATTGCCACGTATAAGCAGGTCACTTAAGTATAATCATATAAATAGTTTGAATTAATGAAGTTATCTCAGTTTAAGTTTAATCTCCCAAAAGAACTTATTGCCAAATTTCCATCTGAAAATAGAGACGAATCAAGATTGTTAATCGTTCATAAAGAATCAGGAAAACTCGAACATAAAGTTTTTAAGGATATCGTAGATTATGTGTATGATCAGGATGTAATGGTTTTTAATAATACGAAGGTTTTTCCTGCACGTTTGTATGGAAATAAGGAAAAGACAGGTGCTAAAATTGAGGTTTTTCTTTTAAGAGAATTAAACCGGGAACAAAGATTATGGGATGTTTTAGTTGATCCGGCTCGTAAAATTAGAATTGGAAATAAGCTTTATTTTGGCGAAGATGATTCTTTAGTAGCTGAAGTAATTGATAATACCACTTCAAGAGGTAGAACTTTAAGATTTTTATTTGATGGATCTTATGAAGAATTCAAAAAGACACTTTATGATCTAGGAGAAACTCCTTTACCAAAATTCATTAACAGAGATGTTGAACCGGAAGATCGCGAACGTTATCAGACCATTTATGCTAAACATGAAGGTGCTGTAGCTGCTCCAACGGCCGGAATGCACTTCAGTCGGGAGTTAATGAAAAGATTGGAAATTAAGGGTGTTGATTTTGCAGAAATAACATTGCATGTTGGTTTAGGTAATTTCAGAACTGTTGATGTTGAGGATTTAACAAAACATAAAATGGATTCTGAAAAGATTATTATTACTGATGAGGCTGTTAATAAAGTAAACGAAGCGAAAGATAAAAAGAAGAATGTTATTGCTGTAGGAACAACTGTTTTAAGAACTCTGGAATCATCGGTTTCAACTACAGGACATTTAAAACCTTACGATGGGTGGACCAATAAATTTATATTCCCACCGTATGAAGTTCAGGTTCCTAATATGATGGTTTCGAATTTTCATCTTCCATATTCGACATTACTAATGATGGTATGTGCTTTTGGTGGTTATGATGCATTAATTAATGCATACAAGACTGCCATAAAAGAAGAATACCGTTTTGGAACCTATGGTGATGCAATGTTGATTTTATAAATTGTGGAAAAAAACAAATAAAGTAGCCATTACGAGGACACCGATACTGATCGGGAGACGAAGCCTGCCTGCTGCAGGCAGGTAATCTATTAATAATTAGCAATCTTAATTATATAAATTCCTTCATCCTGACAGTTATCGTCAGGATGAAGGAATGACTTTTTCTTTTAGCAATGCGCAGAATAGTGATTTTCGTTGACCAGTTCACGATATTTTGAAACTACTTTTTTAAAATCCTCCCAGGCAGGACGCTTTAATTTCTCATTTCGAAGTAATGCTGAAGGATGAAAAGTAGGCATAATAAGTCTTCCGTTCCATTCCATCCATTCTCCACGAACTTTAGTAATTTTAGCATTAGGATCAATCAATCCTTTAAGAGCTGTTGCTCCTAATAGAATAATAATTTTCGGATCAATTAGTTCAATTTGTTTGTATAAGAAAGGAATACAAGTTTCTCTTTCCTCTGGCAGAGGATCTCTATTATTAGGAGGGCGGCATTTTACGATATTTCCAATAAAAACATGCTCTTTTCTATTAAAACCGCAAACATCAAGTATTTTATCTAATAATTGACCGGATTTTCCAACAAAAGGGCGTCCTTGCTGATCTTCATAATAACCAGGTCCTTCTCCAATACACATGATTTCTGCATGTCGAGATCCTTCGCCAAAAACCACATTTGTTCTAGTTTTACTTAAAACACACTGAGTGCATTGATTAACTTCTTGTTTAAGTTGTTCGAAATCGTCCATAGGAAGGAGTTTAATTCATTACGTTTTGAGGATTTCCATCAAGCCATTTGAGAATATTTTCCATAATTATTTTACCTCTTAATTCAATGGCCTCTTTTGTTGCATAACCAATGTGTGGAAGTAATATAGTATTTGGAGCGTGGAATAGGGAATGATTCTCATCCAAAGGAGGTTCTTTTTCATAAACATCAATTGCAGCTCCGGCAATTTTATTGGCCTCAAGCGCGTCAACTAATGCGATATAATCAACTATGGGTCCGCGAGCAGTATTAATAAATACAGCAGACGGTTTAACTAATTTTAATTTTTCTTTGCCAATAAAATTTTTGGTATCATTAGTTAATGGAATATGCAATGAAATGATATCACTGTTTTCTAAAAGATGATTTAAATTACAAAATTCAACATTAGGAATATTTTTAGAGCTTCTGTTGTATGCCAAAACCTTACATCCGAATGCATTAGCCAAATGAGCAACTTCCACTCCAATTTGTCCTGTTCCAATAATTCCAAACGTCTTTCCATATAATTCCGATCCCCAAAATCCTTCCCTGGTTGAACATTTCCTGGTTTGAATATCACTCCAGATTATTCTTCTGTAGAGGTTTATTGCAGATCCAATAGTTAATTCAGCTACCGCATGATTAGAATATCCTGCAGCATTGGATACGGTTATATTCTTTTTACGGCATAAATTCATAGGGATGTGATCAACTCCTGCAAATGCTACCGAAATCATTTTCAAATTAGCACATTGGTTAATTACATTTTCTGAAATTGGGAGATTGCTTAAAATTAGTATGTCTGAATTTTGGATTCTTTTAATGATTTCTTCATCATTTTTCGGTTTGTTATCATAAATGGTTAATTCATGATCTAAAGCTTTAAAATCTGCTTTTATTTTTATTATTTCCTCAGATTTATATCCAATAGGTTCAACTAATACAATTTTCATTTTAGCTTATTTTTTCGATAAAATTAAAAATAAAAAAGGGAGTTCAAAAATGAACTCCCCTGACAAATATTGTAAAAATAAATTATTGCTTAATAGAAAATCTTTTAAATTCAGTAACAGTTAAATCACCATCTGCTTGTTTTAGATACTGCTCAACCGACATTTTATTATCTTTAATAAATGCTTGGCTTAATAAGGTATTTTCTTTAAAGAATTTACCCAATTTACCTTGAGCAATTTTATCGACTAAATTTTCAGGTTTTCCTTCTGCTAAAGCCTGATTTCTTCCTATTTCAAGTTCTTTATCAATAGCTTCTTGTGAAACCTGATCTTTATTAACAGCAACCGGATCCATTGCAGCAACTTGCATTGCAACATCTTTACCAATTTGTTCTTCAATACCCGATTTGTTTAAACCAACAAGTGTTGCCAGTTTTTTATCACTATGAATATAAGCAGCAACCTGATCAGCTTGAACTCTATCATAGAATTTAAGATCTAATTTTTCACCAATAACGCCTGTTTGCTCAACAATCTTATCAGAAATTTTCATTCCGTCAACCTCAAGATTGTTTAAAGCTTCTAAATCAACTGGTGAATTTTCTAATGCCTGATCTAAAATTTTTTCAGCTAAAGCAACGAAATCAGCATTTTTAGCAACGAAATCAGTTTCGCAGTTTAATGCTATAATAGCACCATTTGCGCCTTTTGTTTTTGCTAAAACAACACCTTCGCTCGCTTCTCTGTCAGAACGCTTGTTTGCAACAGCCTGACCCTTTTCACGAATAATTTGTTGTGCTTTATCGAAATCACCTTCAGCTTCAACCAGAGCCTTTTTGCAGTCCATCATGCCGGCACCAGTCATTTTTCTTAATTTATTTACATCAGATGCAGTAATTTGAGCCATTTTTTTAATTTTTTACAGCCTGCTTGTCCTCCTTCGCCTGCCTGTCGTCAGACAGGACGGATAGGTCAGCAGACAAGGTTTGAACTTTATTATTCTTGAGTTTCTTCGTTTTGAGCTTCAGTTGTTTCTTCTGCTAATTTTTCAACTTCATCTTCAACTGGAGCACCCTCGCCTTCTAGCTGGGCAGGTTCTTTTCTTGCGCTGGTCTTTTTAGCATCAGCCCCGCCTTCCGGTTGGGCAGGTTTAGATTTTTTTTGGCCTTTTTTAGCATCTTTTGCCGGACCTTCTTTTTCCTTTTCCATCTTTCTTTCTTCTAATCCCTCTTGAATAGCGCCTGTAATCTTATCTAAAATCAGTGAGATAGATTTTGAAGCATCATCATTAGCAGGAATCGGGAAATCAACAGGAGTTGGATCTGAGTTTGTATCTACAATAGCAAATAAAGGAATGTTTAATCTTTTTGCTTCTCTTACCGCAATGTGTTCTTTCGAAACGTCAACAATAAACATAGCTGCCGGAAGCCTTGTCATATCGGCAATACTTCCTAACATCTTTTCTAGTTTAGCTCTTTGACGCGTAATTTGTAATTTTTCTCTTTTTGCAAGATTGCTAAAAGTACCATCTTTTTCCATTTTGTCAATAGAAGCCATTTTTTTAACGGCTCTTCGAATGGTAGGGAAGTTAGTTAACATACCACCTGGCCAACGTTCTGTTACGTATGGCATTTGAGTACCTTTAACTTTTTCTGCAACTATATCTTTTGCTTGTTTTTTTGTTGCAACAAATAAAATCTTACGACCGGATTTTGCAATTTGTTTTAATGCATTACAAGCTTCTTCTAACTTTGCTTCAGTCTTCTGTAAATCAATAATGTGAATTCCATTGCGCTCCATGAAGATATAAGGAGCCATGGCTGGATTCCACTTTCTCTTCAAGTGTCCGAAATGAACACCTGCTTCTAACAATTCATTAAAATTTGTTCTTGACATTTAACTAATTTTTTAACGTTTACATTCTTTTTTAACAGTCAATTGCTGAGTAGCTCCATGCAGGACGTCTCAACAATTTAGATTCTAAACGGAATATTATCCAACAGAATAAAATTCTATCGTTTACTAAATTGAAACTTCTTGCGCGCTTTTGGTTGACCGGGTTTTTTACGTTCTACAGTTCTAGGATCACGAGTTAAGAATCCAGCTTTTTTCAAAGCATCCCTATATTCAGGATTTACTTCGATTAATGCCCTGGAAATTCCTAATCGTACCGCCTCAGCTTGTCCTTTAATTCCACCACCAAAAATGTTGATTTTAAGGTCATACTTTCCTTCAACTTCAACTAATTCGATTGGTTGCCTAACAACGTACTGAAGTGGCTTTGTTGGGAAAAAATCTTCTAATTCTCTTCCGTTAATAGAGATTTTTCCTTTTCCTTCACTTAAATAAACCCTTGCAACAGCAGCTTTTCTTCTTCCTAAAGTATTTATTACTTCCATTTTATTTATTTAATTGAGTTTAAATCTACTTTTTTTGGTTTCTGTGCTTCTTGAGCATGCTCGTTGCCTTCATAAACATAAAGGTTTCTAAATAATTCTCTACCCAGACGATTTTTTGGTAGCATTCCTCTTACTGCCTTTTCAACAACTTCAATAGGCTTAGTTGCTAATAATTTCTCCGGAGTAGTTATTCTTTGTCCTCCCGGGTAACCTGAATGACGAACATATTGTTTGTCTGACATTTTGTTACCTGTTAATTGAATTTGGCTTGCATTGATAACAATTACATTATCGCCACAGTCAACATGAGGAGTAAAAGAAGGCTTATTCTTTCCTCTCAAAATCATTGCAACTTTAGAAGCTAACCGGCCTAAAATTTCGTCTTTCGCGTCAACAAGAATCCATTCTTTTTGAACAGTTTCCTTGTTTGCTGATACTGTTTTGTAACTTAATGTATCCACTTTAAAACTCCTAACTTTTTAATTAATACCTTAATACATTATTTTTCCTGTATTTTGCGGATTGCAAAAATACAATTATTTTTTATAAATCAAGAAAATTAGCTATAAATAATTCGCTAATATCCTGACTTATAAATAATGATCATTGGTAATTGTAAACCATCGTAATTTTGAGCGGCAAATATAGTTAATTTTTGAATTGATCAATTATTAAAAGAAGATTTTCAGGTAAATAAATACAATTATTAACATTAAGATTAGTTTTTATATCTAGCATTACTTTAATTATCTTTGAAAGTATAGATTTATGGAAAATCATGAAGATATTCAATATTACATTTAATCACAGGAAGCTATATTTTTTCGGACTAATTCTAACCGTTATAAGTCTGCCACTTTCAAAATTTGCAGTGAGTGTTTCAATGATATTTTTGGCGTGCAACTGGATGCTCGAATCAGATTTTAAGAGAAAGTGGCAGAAGTTAAAAACGAGTACATCAATTTTAATTTTTATTGGATTTTTCTTAGTTCACCTATTATGGTTGATTAACACAGAAGATTTTCAATATGGATTTAAGGATATAAGTAATAAAGCGAAATTATTAATATTTCCAATTATAATAGGAACATCCGGGAAGCTTTCACTTTATCAGGTCAAAACGATTCTGATTTGGTTTACTTTGGCTGTATTGTCATCAACAATAATAAGTACCTTGATATTAGTTCAGATTATTGATTATCCCATTGAAAATATTCGAGACATATCTCCTTTTATATCGCATATTCGTTTGAGTTTATTAATAAATATCTCTATATTTTCATTAGGCTACATAATTGTTTCCATGAAACTTAAAGTATCACGATTTGAAGTTGGTGCTTATTTAACTGTGTTAGTTTGGTTTATTCTTTTCCTTTATTTATTAAGATCTTTAACCGGAATTGTAATTTTCTTAATTCTTCTTTTTTTTGTTTTGACTTTTATGTCATTTAAAATTAAAGAATTAGTTCCAAAATTATTTTTACAGATATTACTAATAGCTATATTTATACTGATAGTGTCGTTTTTTATTCATTCAATTTCAAAGTTTTATTCAAAAGAAGTTGTTGATTTTGAAAATCTGGAAGGTTTTACGGTAAACGGGAACGTTTATAAACATTTTTTAGAAAGAGATCAAATAGAAAATGGGAATTATGTTTGGTTATACGTTTGTGAAAAGGAACTTGAAAAAGAATGGAACAAGATTAGTAAAATAACATTTTTAGATGAAGATAAAAAAGGGCAAAAAATACAACATACATTATTAAGATACTTAACTTCGAAAGGATTCAGAAAAGATTCTGTTGGCATCTCCAAACTTTCATCTCAAGATATTAGAAATATCGAAAACGGTATGGCAAATTATATTTATGAAAAAAAATATGCCCTTTATCCGGTAATATATGATATCATTTGGCAAATAGATGTGTATAAAAAAGGATTGAATCCTGCAGGCAATTCGATTACCTTAAGAATTGAACTGGCCAAGAATGGAATGGATATAATAAGAAATAACTTTTGGTTTGGAGTAGGAACTGGTGACGTAAAAAAAGCTATTAACGATCAATTTGAAATAAATAAAAGTAGATTACCTCAAAAATACAGACTGCGAGCACATAACTTATATATTACTTTCTTTTTGAGTTTTGGTTTAGTCGGATCTATTTTAATTTGGTTTTGTATTTTTTATCCTGTTTTTAAATTAAGAGGATTCAGAAGTTTTTTATTTACAATATTTTTTATGATAGCTTTATTATCATTTGTTAATGAAGATACATTAGAGACACATATTGGAATAACATTTTTTTCTTATTTTTATTCGCTTTTTCTGTTTGGGATAAATATAAATGATAAAAACGAAGTGGAATATGAACAAAAATCATGAAGAGTTTATGCGAGAAGCAATTCGGTTATCTATTCAAAATGTTGACGAGAATGGGGGGCCTTTTGGAGCAGTGATCGTTAAAAATGGGGAAATAATTGCTGCCGGTGTTAATCGTGTTACTTCGAATAATGACCCAACTGCTCATGCTGAAGTGAATGCAATTCGAGAAGCTTCAAAAAAACTTGGAACATTTGATTTGCAAGGTTGTGAAATTTATTCTTCGTGTGAACCTTGTCCAATGTGTTTAGGTGCAATTTATTGGGCACGATTGGATAAATTATATTTTGCCAATACCAAACAAGATGCAAAAGAAATTGATTTTGATGATTCTTTTATATATGAAGAATTGGAACTTTCAATTGAAAACAGGAAAATTCCAACAACACAAATTCTAAGGGAAGAAGCACTTGAGGCGTTCAATAGATGGAGAGATAAAACCGACAAAATTGAATACTAATGTCAAGACTCCAGCGTGATTTTTTTACAAGGGATGTTTTAGAGGTTGCACCTGATTTATTAGGTAAAATTCTGGTTCGAAAATTCGACGATAATTCTATTAAAAAATATTTAATTACCGAAGTTGAGGCATATAGAGGGCATGAAGATTTAGCTTGCCATGCAAGTAAAGGAAGGACTCCAAGAACAGAGATCATGTTTCATGAAGGAGGACATGTTTATGTATACCTGATTTATGGAATGTACTGGATGCTGAATTTTGTAACGGATTTAAAAGATACTCCTCAAGCAGTTTTAATTCGTGGTATAGAAGGATTTGATGGACCGGGAAAATTAACTAAGAATTTATTAATAGATAAATCATTTTATGGAGAAGATTTAATTTCAAGCAATAGGTTATGGATTGAAAATAGTCAGATATCAAAGGATTTTAAAATTAAAACTACTCCACGAATAGGAATTGATTATGCCGGCGATATCTATAAAAATAAACTGTGGAGGTTTATAACTGAAAAGAACTAAAAATCTTTCAGAAAAAATTTATCATTAAATGTAAACATTACAGCCCATGTATATTCAAGATTACTGCCTAAAATGTCATAATAACTTTCAAATCGAACACCTAAATCAATCCCTTTAAAAACATTTTTTGAATAATTAATTTTTCCTATGGCAAGTTGCCTAATAGGTTCTTCAACGTAGAATTTAGTTCTCGAATAAGATTCAAATAATGGATTTCCTATAGGAGCAATATATTGTTCTCCATACCAATACCCAAAGTTTAGATCAAATATTGAAGTTGTTAAATCCAGCGTTGTATAACTTGCCATTCCATTAATAAACACTTGTTGCTTAGTGGGAGAAAGATCCTCATAGCTTACCACATAACTTGCTAAATTAACTTGCTTAATTAAATTAGTATTCAATGGCTTAGACAATTTAATTCCGGTTGCGTTATTGAAAATGGTTATAAGAGGTTTTGAACTATTGCTATTAATTTGTCCGCCTTCATGTCTAACTAAATTCTGGAACGGAATAGATAATTGAAAAATTTCCCTATCAATTATTAGAAATTCCGATGATAATCCTACATTAAACTGCTCTTGAAAGGGATCTCCCTGCAGAATTTGTTGCTCCCAATCTAACCACAAGTCTGCAAAAATTCGATCGCTGTTCCATAAAAATTGGATTCCATTTTCAACGTTATTATTTAAATATCTCTCAAAATCAAAAAGAGGTTCAATCAATTTATGATTTGTAGTACCATATATATTTCCAAGAACAAAATCTAACTTTTTATGGATTTTGTATTGAAATGCTAATAATAATCTTGCCTCTACCTCATTTTTTCGACCATAATAGGTAAGAAAATTCCCTCCGAAACTCAACTTTAATTTTGTACTTGGGGCATAAACAAATTTTGGAGTAATATTAAAACCTAGTAAAGTATATCCCTCTGCAATAGGGCCAAAATACTCATTATTTTTTATGAAATTATTATTATCAATCTGTAAAAAAAGTTTTCCTGTGTCGCTGGTTTGAATTTTATAATCTTGAATAAAAATGGAATCAATTTGCGAATAAGATTGACTAATTGCAAAAATATTTAAAATGAGTATTGTAAGGGAGATCTTAAAATTCATATAAAATTATTATGTGTCCGAAAATAAGAAAAAACCCTTAAAAACAACTTTTTATGTGTAGATAAATTCCAGATAAGGCAAAATTTAAGGCAAAATTTACCGTTATTTGTTTTAATTTAGAGCATTATTTTTTTGATAATTCAATTTTATATAAAATGAAAAATTTCCCTTTGTACAATATTGTTGTTGGCTGGATAGCATTCTTAATTGCTGCAATTGTTTATATGTTAACGATTGAACCTACTGCTAGTTTTTGGGATTGTGGAGAATTCATAGCATCTGCATATAAATTAGAAGTTGGTCATCCTCCAGGTGCACCATTTTTTATGATCTTAGGTAGATTTTTTACAATTCTTGGAGGATCTCCCGAGAATGCTGCAAAAATGGTTAATATATTATCTGCTTTAGCTAGTGCCTTTACAATATTGTTCTTATTTTGGACGATCACTCACTTTGTTCGTAAAATTGTTGTTAAAACAAATGAAGATTATACTCGTGGAAATATTATAACAATAATAGGGAGTGGATTAGTTGGTGCATTAGCCTATACTTTCTCGGACACTTTTTGGTTTTCAGCTGTTGAAGCGGAAGTTTATGCAACATCTTCATTATTTACAGCTGTTGTTTTTTGGGCTATTTTAAAATGGGAGAATGAATCTGACAAAAAATATGCTAATCGTTGGATTATTTTAATTGCTTATTTGATTGGACTTTCAATAGGAGTTCATTTATTAAACTTATTGGCAATTCCTGCAATAGTTTTTGTTTACTACTTTAAGAAATACCCGGTAACCAGAAAAGGAGTATTTTATGCATTAGTAATTTCCGGAATTTTGTTAGGATCAATTATGTATGTATTGATACCTGGTATTATAAAAGTAGCTTCGTGGTTTGATTTGTTATTTGTAAATGGTTTTGGATTACCATTTAACTCTGGAGTTATATTTTACGTAGCTGTTTTAATTTCATTAGTATTTTGGGGAATAAATTATACTCAGAGAAAGGGTAAAGTTGTTTATAATACCATTATATTGGGCATAACGGTAATCTTAATTGGATATTCTTCCTATGCAATGATTGTAATTCGGTCATCTGCAGATCCACCAATGGATCAAAATAATCCTGACAATGTTTTTGATTTACTTTATTATTTAAATCGAGAGCAATATGGTGATAGACCTCTATTTTATGGTCAGATTTTTGATGCTCCAATGGTTGATAATAAAGAAACAAAACCAGTTTACATAAAGAAAAATGGAAAATATGTAATAGCAGATCATAAAATTGAAGTTGAATATGATGATCGATTCACAACTTTGTTCCCACGAATGTATAGCCCGGATAATAACCATGTAAATGAATATAAAAAGTGGTCAAATCTTGATGGAGATGAAATTACGGTTAATTCAAGAGGTGGACAGGCAGAGAAAAGGATAAAACCTTCATTTGGAGATAACTTAGGATTCTTTATTAGATATCAGGTAGGACATATGTACGTTAGATATTTCATGTGGAATTTCGCCGGGCGACAAAATGATATTCAAGGGCACGGAAATGTTTTAAAAGGTAACTGGTTAAGTGGAATACCATTTATTGATAATGCAAGATTAGGTGACCAAAGTGATGTGCCGGAACATTTGAAAAATAATCCTGCAAGAAATGAATATTACATGCTGCCGTTCATATTAGGATTGATCGGACTATTTTTCCATTACAAAAAGCATAAATATGACTTTACAATAGTATTAATGCTATTTATCTTAACGGGCTTGGCAATTGTTGTTTATTTAAACCAATATCCATTACAACCACGTGAACGGGATTATGCCTATGCAGGATCATTTTACGCATTTTCAATTTGGTTGGGGTTAGGAGTTGCAGGATTAATTGAGTTATTAAGTAAAAAGGTTCCAAAGGTAATTTCTGCCGTTATAGTTACTTTCATAACTTTAATAATGGTACCTGGAATAATGGCTTTTGAAAATTGGGATGATCATGATAGATCGGGTCGTTATACTGCAAGGGATTTGGCATATAATTATCTAAATTCATGTAAGGAGAATGCCATTTTATTTACAAATGGCGATAATGATACGTTCCCACTTTGGTATGCGCAGGAAGTAGAAGGTATTAGAACAGATATAAAGGTTTGTAATCTGAGTTATTTACGTGCAGCTTGGTATATCGATCAAATGAGCAGAAAATCATATGAATCTGAAAAACTTCCATTTTCATTAACACATGAACAATACCACAGAGGGAATCGTGATATTTTACCGATTTACGACAGAGTTGACCAAGCGGTTGATGTAAAGGATGTGATGGAATTTATTGCAAGTGATGATCCGAAAACTAAAATAAAATCACCTTTTGTTGCTAATGAAACAATTAATTATATTCCAACTAAAAAGTTTAAACTGCAGATAGATGCTCAAGATGTATTGAATAAGGGTATTGTAAGTGAAAAATATGCAGATAGAATTGTGGATAAAATGGAATGGAGCTTTGGTCAGCGATATTTATATAAAGACGGATTAATGCTACTTGATATGTTGGCAACTAATAACTGGGAGCGTCCAATTTATTGGGCAATGACAGTTTCAAGTTCAAAGTACTTTAATCTGCAGAAATATTTTAAAGTTGATGGTTTAACTTATCAATTGGTACCGGTATTGGCTGAGAATGAAAGGTTTTATAGCGGAGAAGTAGATTCGGATGTTATGTATGATAATATTATGAACAAATTCCGTTGGGGTGGAATAGAAGAAAATGATATTTATTTTGACGAAAATAACATTCGAATGTTTTCTAATTTAAGAAGTAGTTTTGGCCGTTTAGCAGAAAAATTAATTAAAGAAAATAAGCGAGATTCTGCACTTAAAGTTCTTGATCGTTGTATGGAGTTATTTCCTGATCATAAAATACCATACAATAACACTTTGATTTCTGTAATTTCAGCGTATTATCATGCAGGAGCATATGAAACTGCAAATGATTTAGTTCAGAAGTTATTGGATAAAGTAAGTGCAGAATTGGACTATTATTTTAGTTTAGGCCCAAAATATGCAAGAGGAACTAAAGACATGTCTAACGAAAAACAGTTAAATTTATATATTCTTCAGGAGCTTTATAAGGTTACCACCGATAATAATCAAACAGAGAAAGCAAAGGATGTTGAATTAAGGTTTATGAATTACATGCAATTATATAACAGTTATTAAAAATGTTAAAAAAAGAACATATTGCTGCAAAAATCCTTAGAGACTTAACCTGGCATTTTGCAGGAAAAGACAATGAGCTTTTTTTGACTTTTGATGATGGCCCTACTCCTGAAATCACACCTTGGGTACTTTCTACATTATCAGAGTATGACGCAAAAGCAACTTTTTTTTGTATTGGGGGCAAAGTAGAAAGAAATCCGCAACTTTATGATCAAATATTGGAAGAAGGACATTCAGTTGGAAATCATGGATACTTACATATGAATGGATGGAGAACAGGAACCGATAAGTATGTTAGAAATGTACATAGGGCGGCACATTTTATAAATTCTAATTTGTTCCGACCTCCATATGGAAGAATACGCCCTAAACAAATAACCCAATTAAAAAGAAAATTTAGAATTGTGATGTGGGATGTATTATCCGGAGATTATGATAAGAAAATTAATGAAGCTAGATGTTTGTACAATATTCTATCCTATGCTGAATCAGGGTCTATAGTTGTATTACATGATAATGTGAAATCTGAGAAAAACCTAAAATATGTTCTCCCAAGAGTACTTGAGCATTTTACCGAAAAGAACTTTATTTTTAATCCAATAGAATATACAGAACTAGATTAGGACTTTTTACGAAAAAAAAACTTATAAATTATTAAAAAGGGCCTTAAAAAATAATAAAGAAAAAATTGCGAATCTTTTAGTTTTATTATTTCCCAATCGGACAGGTGAGTTCTAAGTCGAAATAATAATTCTCTGTAATAATCAGAATCTTTTTTAAGTTTTAACCTATACAAAACAAGCTTAAGCTTTCCTATAAATTTTTTTAGGTTGAGATCTGTAGTGTTTATTGAATTTAATGGAGTTCTTATTAAACCAGATTTTATTTTAGATTCAATAAAATTTATTTCTTTAGTATTATAAATCTTATTCGAAAGTATACAAGCCTGGGCAAATGTTTTATCCAGTTTTAGTTTTTTAGATAGGTTGAAAGCAGATTTTAATTCACTTTCATCGCTTTTTGTAATTAAAACAGAAAAATCTTTTAACCAAAATAATCTATACCACTGATGAACACTTCCATGAGCTGCTTGATAAACTAAGTTTTCAATTTTAGATATATAAGGTAATTCGTAATTTGAAACCTTCAGATTTTGTTTGTTAAAAATGATGTTATTTGTTTCCAATCCTAAAAATGATTTAGGATTGGTTATATTCCAATGGAGTTCAATCTCAACTCCTTGAATTGAATGTACAAAATGATAATGATGACTTATACTGTAATTGACTTTTTTTTGTTTCTCCGTTAATTTTACTCTAGGGTATACGCAAGTAAAATTGAAATCTTCAATGATTTCTTTTGCCTTTTCAACATTGCTAATATTTACTAAAACATCAATATCTCTGAAATTTCTATAACCTATATCATTGTATAAATCGATTGAAAGCAAAGGTCCTTTAAAGAAACAATGATCTATGTTTTGCTCATTAAATTCCTCATGAATCCTTATAGCATGTATTGCAAAGTTTAAAGCACGTTTCGAATGTTCTAATCTGATTTCGATTAAATTTTCATAAACCGGGATTGGTATTTTTTCTGCTAAAAAAGTTGAATGTTTTAATATATGCGATACTACCCTGTGTTTAATGGCAAGCTCCAGGAATATATCCCAGTCTATTTTGGTTAGATCTCCTTGATAGCTGCTTTCTAGATTATTTTGTGTTAGGTAAATTATCAGTTTAAGTTCTTCTGAAAATTTTGAACTTATATAGTTTTTTATTTGATTCATTTGAACAATGATGGATTATTTTCAATAAACAGAATTAATTTCAAATAGTTATAAAATGCCCCAGGGTTTATATATCGATAATTTTTTTTTGATCTTGTACGTAATTTATTAAACCATTGTTCGTATTTATTTAAATCAATGTATTGGGTAATTAATTTATTTGATTTTGCTCTTTTAATTACTTCAAGAATTTGTTCCGAATCATTAACCATTCGCATATGAACAGTTGGAATCGTTGCTCCACTTTTATCGTTTCTCCATTGAATTTTTTCAGGCACAATCCCCTCAGTGGCTCTGCGAATAATATATCTTCCTATTCCATTTCGTGCTTTCAATCGGGTAGGAACTGATAAATAAAATTCAATTAACCGAATATCAAGTAGTGGGTATCTATATTCGATACCGTATTTTCTTGCTATCAAAGAACAATACTCTAATCGTTGAGAAACATGTGGATGAGCGATTCTCTTAATGTTTTTTTGCTGCACTCCAAGTATATCTAATTTTTTATAATTTGAATAATATCTTTCCTTGATATTAAGTTTTTCTGCAAAGTATTTATTAATCGCAAGGTTTTTTAATTTGTAGGTCCACCAAGGTTTCTGATATCTCAGTTTACGAACTTTTGGGAAACGAGATTTTAAGTATATTTTGATATACGTTTTTAAGTATTTGAAGTAATTAGGATTTTGATTTTTGAGATCAACTTTTAGTTCTTCCCATTTTTTATTAACAGCCAATTCTTTTAAATATCCCGAAGATTTTGAAGTAACGACTTCATCTCCTCCAAAACCTGATAATAAAACTGTAACATTTTCTTGATTGGCTTTTTCATAAAGCTGATCAGAAAATATTCCAAAGTTCTGTTGAAATAAACTTTTGGTATTAACAATATTTTCTTTTAAAGTTTTTAACAAGGACTCTTCTGAACTTACAAAATTTTGACTTTCGATTTTGCAGTGATCAACTAGAAGGTTTATAAAAACTCGTTCATCTTTAAAGGGATAAATCTTCCCCAATTTATGATCTGGTAAAATATGCGAAAAAGATTTGATAGGCTTAATGCTCGAGGCTATTGAAGTAACGCATGAAGAATCAATTCCACCACTTAATTCGGCACCAACTGATTCCATGTGTTTGATTCGGCAATTTACAGATTCAAACAGAAGAAATTTAAATTCATTAATTATATCAACATCTTTTTTTTGAATTTCCTTTTTTGGGTTTAATTCCCAATATGATTTTACCTCAACCTTATTATTTTTTAATATCAAAATATGAGCCGGAGGTAATTTTTTAATTTCGGTATAAGTTGTTCGAAATTTTTCTGATTTTACAATAGAAATTGTATCGGCAACTTGTTGATTATCAATTGAAAAAATTAGATCGGTTTGTTCTAAAATACCAGAGACATCTGTTGAAAAAACAAATGAATCTTTATTAAAATAATAATGCAAAGGTTTTACTCCCAAATGATCACGGGCACAGAAAAGTTCTTCTGTATTTGAATCCCAAATAACGAAGCCAAAATCACCAATAAAGTGATTTACACATTTTTCACCCCATCTCTCATATGATTTCAGAATGAGAAGATCATCACTAATTTCCTCATTAATTTGTAAATCCTGAATAATTTCATTTCTGTTATATATTACCGAATCGGAAACAAGAATTAAACCTGAATATAGTAATTTCTCATCTTTAAAGGGAGGAAAAACGATTTGTCCAAAACCTGTTTGATTTTCTATCGAGAATTGAGGTTTACTTTTAGAATAAATAGAAAGTTTTTCAATGCTATTCTCAAAAAGTTCCCGATTTATAGGTTTTTTGTTAAGGTTAATTCTTCCAAATACAGATCGCATTTTTCCTTTTATGTAAAGATAAGTAATTTACTAAGTACCTTTAAATACTGAAAGGAAGATTTTATCTATTTTTCAATAAATTTGTGTTAGTTTGCACTAAAATGAAAAAGAATTATATATATAAAGCATTTGGGTTAATCTTTAATTCGGATTTTAAGATTCCGGAACTATTGATAGGATCTGGTAATCCGGATGTGAACATCGAATTGGGAAAAACCCCAAATCAACTGCAAAAAATCACCAAAAAAGGGGTGAAATATGAAGCAACTAAAAATGAGTTTTTGCTACAAGTTGATCACATTGCAAAATATTATGTTCGAGACGGTGAAAAGATAATCATACAATTATTAAAAGATAAAGTTGATAAAGAGGTTAGGTTATTTTTGCTGGGTTCCGTATTTGGTTCTCTTTTTCTTCAACGTGGGTTGTTACCGGTTCATGGCAGTAGCATTAAATTCAAAAACTCGGCAACTATATTTACAGGTCTAAGTGGTGTTGGAAAATCAACTATAGCTGCCCATTTTATAAAATTGTCCTATCGGGCTTTAGCAGATGATATTAGTGTTGTGAATCAGCATTTAGAGGTTGTTCCGGGTTTTCCTGGCTTAAAAATTTGGAGTGATGTTTTGGATAAACTAGAAATCAATAATCAGAATTTAAATGAAATACGACCAAACATTAAAAAGTTTCATGTGCCAATCAATGAGCAATATTATTCAGAACCAGTTCCATTGAAAAATATTGTCATACTTAATACTAAGAATTCTACAGGATTTGAAATTGAAGAGTTAATAGGAATTAAAAAATTTAACGCAATTAAAAATAATACCTATCGATATAGATTTGTTCAGGGACTCGAAAAACAGCTTGCTCATTTTCAAATTCTTAATAAACTTTTGCCTGCGATAAAGGTTTACAAAGTTTCAAGGCCGCAGGCACCATTATCATTGAATGAGTTTGGTAATTTTTTATTAAGTAATATTGATTTAAATGCCTAGAAAGAATATTATATGGTTAGCTAGCTATCCAAAATCAGGTAATACCTGGTTCCGGGTTTTCCTTACAAATTTATTATATGAAACGGATAATCCGGCTAATATCAATGATCTTGCAGAAACTTCAATTTCAAGCTCAAGAAAAGTTTTTGATGATTATACCGGACTCTCATCTTCTGATCTTACTTTTGAAGAGATTGATAAATTACGTCCTGATGTATATCGAATACAATCGGAAGAATCCAATGAGCTTTTATTTAAAAAAGCTCATGATAAATTTTATTGGGTGGATAAAAATCAACCTCTCTTTCCTCCGGAAATTACAAAAGGCGCTATTTATTTTATTCGTAATCCTTTGGATGTTTTAGTTTCGTTTGCATATCACAGTGCAAAACCGGTTTATAAAATGATTTCATCTATTAATGATTCTAACTATGCTTTTTGCGATAAGAATGATAAATTACAAAACCAGTTAAGACAAATACTAGGAAGTTGGTCTGATCATGCAGTTAGTTGGATCAACCAGGATTTAATTCCAATCCATATCATGAGATATGAAGATATGGTCAATAATACTTTTAATACTTTTAAACAAGTTGTACAATTTATTGGATTGGAAAAGTCGGATAAACAGATAAAAATAGCAATAGCAAAAAGTAGTTTTTCGGTATTATCAGAACAGGAAAAAAGAGATGGTTTTAGGGAAAAAATGATTCGCACAAAATCTTTTTTTCGTAAAGGACAAATAGGTGATTGGAAAAACCACTTAAATGAACAGGAAGTGAAAAAAATTGTTTACAATAATAAAGAAATTATGTTGAAATTCAGATACTTGGATAGTAATTACAAACCAATATTTTAAATGGCTAAAGTTAAATTAACTGAAAATACTTTTATAAAAAGAAATGATAACATACTTGCCAGTGATTTGGACGGAGAAAAAGTTATGATGAGTATCCAAAAAGGTGAGTATTATGGCTTGGGAAAAACAGGAACTTTCATTTGGAATCACATCGAAGATTTTATATCAATTAATGATTTAGTAACTTTAATTACGGAAAAATATAACGTAACAAGAGAGCATTGTTTAGAGGATATAGTACCATTTTTAACAGACCTTATTGAAAAAGAGCTTATTATTGCAACCAATTAGAGTTTTATTACGTTTAAATTATGAACATTAATGATGTTCAGGCAAATAAGGAAATATTACAGCATAGATAAAACGGAACGTAAAATCTTGAATCGAATTTTTCTTTGGTTAATTTATGCTTTTGTACTGGTTCGACTAATGCCCTTAAAATGGTTTAATTCAGTTTTAGGGGAATTTAGGAAAGAGGCTGAAGTTAATTTAAATAATAAACAGCTTCAGTTAATTCATATGGTAAAAAAAAATATAAGGAGAATAAAAAAACGTTTACCCTGGGAAGTTAAGTGTTTTGAAGAAGCAATAACTGCGAAGAAATTGTTGGAAGTTTTTAACATAAAATCAACACTTTTTTTAGGCATAACCCGAGGGAATGAAAAGAACCTGAAAGCCCACGCCTGGTTAAAAAGTGGAGATTTATTTATTAGCGGAGAGAGTGGTTATAGTAATTTTGTAGTAGTTGGCTTTTATAGTTGATTATAGGACATTTATTAAAGATTATAAAAATTGCATTAAATTTGATCTAAAATTGAAAAATAGCGAGATGATGAATGAAGAGAATGTAAATAAAGAAACTAATCAACAATACAATAAGTTGGATTGGGAAGCACCAAAACTTTATTGTCTTGATAAAGGAAGAACAGAGGGTGGATCACTTTCGCCCGGGGCTGAAGATACCGTATATTATTCTTAATGGTTTAATTATCAATTATGGTAAAAAAAATATGTATAGTAGCAATAATATTATTATCCAGTTTGTGGATATTTGCTCAGGATTTCTCACTAACAAACAACCTTTCATCATCTGATAATATTAATATTCAGGAGTCTGCATTAGTCTCCGATGGATTTGTTGTATTTGGGAATTTCAGAGGAACTTTAAATGACCCGCCATATTCAACTGCCAGCAGTTTTGATATGTTCCTTGCTAAATTTGACTTAAGTTTTAATTTAATTTGGTTAGATACAATTGGTGGAGCTGGTATTGATTTTGCTTATGATATGGCAGTTACGGCAAATGAAGATATACTGATCGTAGGAGCGTTCCGGGATGATTGTAAATTCAATGGAACAACATTAAACTCTGCTGGAAATTATGACAGTTTTATAGCACGGTATTCTTCTAATGGTTCATTAATTTGGGCGAGAAATATAGCAACAAATGATGCTGCGCAACTTGCTACGGCTGTCGATGAAGATAAAAACACAGATATTATTGTTGCAGGATATTATACCGATTCTATCAGATTTGAAAATGGGACTTCTTATACCAATCCAAACAGTGGCATATATATTGTAAAATTGAACCAAGATGGTAATTTGAATTGGACAACTTTGTATGAGAGAAATGATAATAAGTCAAGGATTTATTCGCTCGATGAATTTAGCGATGGGTACTATTTCTCTGGGAATTTTTTAGATACAGTTGATTTTCAAATTACAGAAATTGGAAGCGTTAATCAAACCACAACAGATGTATTTGTACTAAAAACAAATTATTCTGGTTATCCACAATGGGTCAGAAGATCGTATGGTGATGGAAATACAAATGCAGGAATAATGACTCAGGATATACATGGGAATATTTATTTTACAGGGTATTACGAAGGAACGTATTTAGAGAATGATTCAACAGAAAGTTTAAAAGCAAATAAAGTATTAGGTAATAATGGAGATAGTGATATTTTCTTGACCAAATATAATAAAGATGGTAATTTAATTTGGGCAAAAGAATATGGAGAGGCCGGAAGTGACTGGGCAAGAGGGATTAAGTATCAAAATGATTTTTTATATTTATCTGGCTATTTTTCTGATTCTTTAGTTTTTGGGAATGATATTATTAAATCAACAGGAATTGGAGATGTTGATGCGTTTATAGGAATGGTTGATGTTGATGGGGTTACTTTAAAAGCAGTAAGCGTCGGGTCAAGTGATGGCGAAGATTCTGGAACAAGTATATCATCGGATAGTGAAAACAATGCATACTGGGGCGGATATTATAAATCTACAAGCTTTACAATAGGAGATAGTACATACATTAACCCTGTTTCAGGAAAATCAGAAGTATTTATTGCAAAATATAAGCCACCATTTATTGGGGCAGTTACAAAAACAACTGATATAACTTGTATGGGAGAAGAGGATGGTGAGATTATTGTAACCCCTTATTTTGGAGTTCCGCCATTTAGTTATTCGTGGAGTCACAATGCAATGTTAAATGATTCTACGGCTACTGGCTTAGGGGCAATGAGTTATTCTGTTACCATAACAGACGCCATTGATTCTACGGTTGTGGTTAATTATGATTTAACAGATCCTGATAGTATAAGTTTTAATCCTGTAATTACGAATGTTTCCACTTGTAGTTATAGCGAAGAGGCAGTAATTAATTTGAACGCGGCAGGAGGAAATGGAGGATATACTTATCAATGGCAAGCAAGTGAAGGAGGTTATGGAATTGTTTTAAGTGCAGAGGATCAATCTGGTTTGACCATAGGAAGATATGATGTAACAATTACTGATTCTAAATCCTGTACGAATGATACAAGCATTTATATAACAGGGCCGGATCCAGTAACTTTTGGAGGTTCTGTTGTAACCGATTCTTCAGGAATTAATCCGGGCGCTATTGATTTGGTATATATTGGCGGGTATGGAGACCCGTCATCATTTGCTTTTGATTGGACCGGCCCATCGGGCCCTCCGGAAACACACTCAGAAGATACAACAAATTTAAGCCCGGGAAATTATAGTGTAACAGTAACCGATGTTCATTTTTGTGAGTTTGATACTACTTTTAACGTAGCAAACCTTGACACATTTTATATATTTATCTCGGATCAAAAAGATGCATGTAACGGGACAATAAATGGCAGCGCAACAGTCTCGTATTATTCACCAAAAGGACACACTGTAATTAGCTATTTGTGGGATGTCAATGCAGGGAGCCAAACAACCGCTCAAGCAACAGGTCTTGCTCCGGGACGATACTATCAGGTAACGGTTACGGACACGGAAAATACTCCAAATACAGTTTTAGTTGATAGTGTATATATAGATGAGTTGACATATGTATTTGCAGGGTCTTTATCGGGAACAACAACTTTAGATTGTTATGGAGATTCTACAGGGTATATAGATTTAACGATTAATACTGCTGGAACATTGCCTTATTCTTATAGTTGGAGCAACGGTTCGACACTTCAGGATTTAACTGATCTTAAGATAGGGAGTTACAGTGTAACAGTTACAGATATATATGAATGCGAATTTTCTATAACAAATTATACTATTGATCAACCAACTGAATTAACCGCATCGGTAGAAAAACTTAGCGATCCATCTTGTTACGGAAGTTTAAATGGAGAACTTACTGTTGATAGAAACGGAGGAACATTGCCTTACACATATATTTGGGATGATCCGGCCGCACAAGATACTAAAGATGCCATTAATTTAGGGGCTGGAACTTATAATGTAACAGTTACTGATTTTAACAATTGTACAACTACCTCTAGTGCTCAGTTAATAGAACCGGATGTAATTAGTATTGCACAAGATGTAGTAAATGAAGCATGTAATGCAGCAGCGGAAGGAGCAATTACTTTAACAGTTACCGGAGGAACAACACCATTTGCTTATTCGTGGACAACTATTGGCGGGTCGGGATTATCGCCGGCTAATAAAAATCAAAGTGGACTAACCGCGGGTAAATATTATTTTACTGCTACAGATAATAACAATTGTATGTTTGAGGATAGTGCAGAAATAACAGAACCTACTGTGTTACAAATTACTGATGAAACAAAAATAGATGTAACTAATTGTAATGGATATAATACCGGAACAATTACCATTGTTGCTACAGGAGGTACAGGTTCTTTAACATATACACTAAATCCTGGGGCAGTACAAAGCAATAGTACAGGAATATTTACAGGTATCGGTGCCGGGAGTTATACTGTAGATGTGGAAGATCAAAATGCATGCGTTACTACTTCAAACTTAATGGAAATTACAGAACCAACTGCAATCATTATTACTGAAGATGAGGTTAATGATGCTATTTGTAATGGAGAAAACGATGGAAGTGTTGAAATTTCCGTTTCAGGAGGTACAGTTACAACAAGTTATGGTTATACTTGGTCGACAACGGATGGTTCCGGGTTAATACAGGATATTGAGGACCAGCTTGGTATAGGTGCCGGAACTTACTATTTAACAGTTACAGATGATAATTCATGCGAGGTAATTACAAACTTTGTATTAAATGAGCCAGACACGATTATTCTTTCAAAAACAGTTTATAATCCTTCGTGTAACGGTGATAATGATGGTTCTATAGTTTTAAATCACACAGGAGGAGAAGTCCCGTTTTCATATTATTGGACAACAACCGATGGTAGTGGGCTACAACCAGTAAATAGGAACCAGGGAGGATTAACTGCTGGCACTTACTATTTGGAAGTTACAGATGCTTTAGATTGTATAATTAATGATACGATTACAATTACCACACCACCTACAATTACGATAGATACTCAAAATTCAACAGACGCAACGGATTCAAATACAGCAGATGGAACAATTACGGTAACAGCTTCAGGAGGAACCGGTACATTAACTTACCTATTAAAACCTGATAATATTTCAAACCAGACCGGTGCTTTTAATTCAGTTCTGCCAGGTGAATATGTAGTAGAAGTTGATGATATTTATTTTTGCGGGCCAATAATTACGGATACTATTACTGTTGGGGCGATTAATTCTATTGATTTGATTTTTGCAGGAGACTTTATCAAAATATATCCTAACCCTACATCAGACAAGGTATTTGTGGAAATAGATATGAATGGTACCTTTAATTTAGAATTTGCTAGTATGTCTGGACAAATCTTATATCAGGATGAAATAGTCGCAAATGGATTTATGAAAGAAGAAATTGATCTGTCATCATTTCCAAAAGGAATATATTTACTTAGAATGCATAATAATGAATATTATATTACGGATAAAGTCGTATTGCAGTGATATAAATTTTAATTTTTGAAGAGGTTGTCCAAAAAGTCTAGTTTTACATCTATATCTGAAAATCAGGATTTGCCCCTTCCCTAAAGGGAGTCCTGATTTTCAACATCTTCACTCCTGTCTGCCGACAAGGCAGGCTTTAGGGTTTGGGGCAGAAAGATGATGAAAATCACATATGCTTACTTTTTGGACAACCTCTTTTATTGTATTAAAGAATAATTTGTAGTCCAGTCATTAGATGATTATCTTTGCTTTCTTTAAATCTTAAATTATGAATATACTTTTACTTGGCTCAGGGGGACGTGAACATGCGTTAGCATGGAAAATCAATCAAAGCAAAATAGTTAAAAACTTATATATAGCACCAGGTAATGCCGGGACTTCAGATGTTGGAGAAAATATTAACATTAGTTTGTCCGATTTTGAATCAGTAAAAAAAGTAGTTGCTGATAAAAGAATTGACATAGTCGTGGTGGGTCCGGAACAACCACTGGTTGATGGGATAGTTGATTTCTTTGAGTTAGATCCGGATACTAAAAATATTCCGGTTATTGGGCCTCCAAAATTAGGTGCAAAATTAGAAGGTAGTAAAGATTTTGCAAAAGATTTTATGCAAAAATACCAAATACCCACGGCTAAATATAAGTCTTTTAATAAGAATTCAATTCATGATGGAAAGAAGTTTCTTGAGACTTTATCGGCACCTTATGTATTAAAAGCAGATGGACTAGCTGCAGGTAAAGGGGTATTAATTATCGACAATTTAAAAGAAGCTCAAGTTTCTTTAGAAAATATGCTTAATGGTCAGTTTGGAGAAGCAAGCAAAACTGTAGTTATTGAGGAATTTTTAGATGGAATAGAACTGTCGGTATTTGTTATTACAGACGGGAAATCGTATAAAATATTGCCGGAAGCAAAAGATTATAAAAGAATAGGAGAAGGTGATACAGGATTAAATACAGGAGGAATGGGTGCTGTATCTCCGGTTCCATTTGCAGATAAAGAGTTTTTATTAAAGGTTGAAAAGAGAGTGATTAAACCTACTATTGATGGTTTAATAAAAGAAAATATAAAATACAAAGGATTTATATTCTTTGGTTTAATGAATGTTAAAGGAGACCCATATGTTATTGAGTATAATGTGCGTATGGGTGACCCAGAGACAGAAGTTGTTATACCACGGATAAAATCTGATTTAGTTAATTTGTTTATACAAACAGCTAATAATACACTCGAAAATGCTGAATTAATTATTGATGAAAACTTTTGTACTACTGTAATGTTGGTATCTAGAGGATATCCTGAAAAATATGAAAAGGGAAAGAAGATAACTAATCTGGAAGATGTAAGTGAATCTACCATATTTCATGCCGGAACTATTGATAAAGATGATGGTGTTTATACAAATGGAGGGAGAGTTATAGCAATTTCTTCATATGGTGAAAATATGGACACCGCATTGGTAAAGTCATATAAGAATGCTAAAACAATTGAATTTGAAGGAAAAAATTACAGAAAAGATATTGGATTTGATCTAAACGAATAACCATGATGGTAAATACTCTTAAAAGTAATCAACCATTTGTAATAATATTAATACTTTTCACAAGTATAGCACTTTGGTTGTTTTCATTTATTAACCCGATTGGAATTAATATTTCTGCAGATACATTTTATACGCCATTCTATAGTTTAATTGTTAAAGTTACTGATTATAAAACATCATTTTCTGTGTTTTTAACCTTATTAATTGTTCTATTACAAGCTTTTTTGCTGGTTCAGTTTAATAAAACATATATTCTAATTAATTATAGAACATATTTACCTGCTTTTTTTTATATAATAATTGCTAGTAGTTTTGTTCATTTACAGAGAATAAATCCGGTAACTCTTGGTGCAATTTTTATATTTATTTCCATAAACAACTTATTTAATACATATAGATCGGATTATGCTTTAAACAAGCTTTATTTAGCAGGATTTTTTATAGCAATTGCATCTTTATTTTGGACTCCGTTTGTCTTTTTTGTTATATTAATCTGGATTTCACTTCTAATTTTAAGACCATTTATTGGAAGAGAGTGGTTGGTAGGTTTATTAGGTTTTTTAACTCCATACTTGTTTGTATTTGTATATTATTTTGTTTTTACGTCCGGAGAACAAATAGAAATGTTGGCAGCTTCGTTACAACAAAGCTTAAAAATTAGTATAACTTTTGAGCTTCTTCATTTTTCTTATTATATATTATTTGGATTTCTTTTTCTTTTATTAATACTTGCTAGTTATACCTTAATAATTAACTTTCAGAAAAAAAAGATAAGAAATAGAAAATATTTTGAAATTAATTGGTGGATTTTTTTTATCTGTATTGTTTTATTAATATTGTTTGATACTGTTGGGTATGAGATTATATACGTGCTTAGTATTCCACTTTCCTTTTTACTTACTGATTACTTTTATTCAGTAAGAAAATCTTGGTTCTTAAATTCAGTATTAATTGTATTTTATTTATCAATTATATATATACAAATAACAGCTCATTGATTTGATGAGCTGTTACGATTTTATTATTTTAAAAAATTAAAATCTTTCAACAAAAGAAAGTAAGGCGACAGCTAACCCTTGTTCTCCTTCCTTAAAGTTAACCCAAATATGATAAACACCTGTTTGTGTGCATTTAAAATCAACACTAGGGTAGCTTTTTCCTGTAGCAACAATATATGTTGTGCCTAATAATCGGTTATTATCATATATCTGCAGAATTGCTTCTCCTGCAAAATCTTTTGAATTACAAATCGAGAAACGATATTTAGTGTTTTTACTAAGTACAACTGAATGTCTGGCAACAGGAGGCTCTTCGCCAGGTTTTGCCGCTTCAAGTTTAATTTGGAAATCTTTGAGATACGTAGCATCTT
Organism: Bacteroidales bacterium; assembly: GCA_028282785.1. Classification (GTDB taxonomy): domain Bacteria; phylum Bacteroidota; class Bacteroidia; order Bacteroidales; family UBA12077; genus UBA12077. Next base: position 67,024 of record JANQHE010000021.1, read on the forward strand.
CACCTGCAACCATGTTACATATATCAACTAACTCTTGGCCAGATTGAGCTAATAATTTATTACTATTTCCTAATATAAGAATTGCAAATAGGATAAAAATTATATATACGTTTCTCATATTTACAACTGTATTACATTATTACGAACTTCAACAGTTTTTTCCATAATCTTAAATAATGTTTCATTTGAGATTTCAATATACTGTTTGTCGTTTTGTTTAATAACCAACATTCCATTTTCTTCAACTGCCTCTGGTTCTCCCTTTTCGTAAGTTATTGTAACGTCCTTGTAAAGTTCTTGTATTTCTGCTAACTGATCAATCAGTTCTTTAAATTTTGGATCTCGTTCGTAATTTTTAAGCAATAACATTAAATTACTTAAAATGATTTTTTGTTCTCCGATTTTTTCTGAAAGTTCAGCATTTGGTGATTCCTTAATAACCTCACTTAATAAATACATACTTTCAATCCATACTCCTGCTACAATTAAAGAACTTAAGTTGCTACGGTTATTTTCTCTTAAGTAACGATCCATTTGATTAAAATTTTGTACGGAAATGTACATCAATGAATCAAGGTTTTGATTATTAGTAGCCAGTCTTTTTAGTGTTGTAAAGTCAAAGAATTGTCCAACTCGGATTCCATCCGCAAGAGTTTTAATAGCAGATATATAATCAATTACCCCACCAGTCTTATTATACATATTTTGATAACCTAGATCAGCGCCAAAAATACCTAATCCGAGAGCTTGTTTAAAACTTGTATTATAGTTATCAACATAATCGGTAGTTGCAAGATAATCTTTAGAATAAGGCACTCCGACAGCTTTGATAAGTGCAGCAATTTCAACAGGCGATGAAATATTTTGTACAATTTCATCAATCGCTTGTTCTGAAATCTCCAAATCTCCTTCATATATCACAGAATCAGGAACTTCAAACTCTTTTGAAAAGTTCATATCCTTTGATTTATCAGAACGACAAGCTGCAAAAATTAATAATGGTAATAATATGTATATCAATCTTTTGCTCATAGTCAATTGTATTGATTTCCAATTATATTGCAAATTTAACATATCTCATAAAGATATAAAAATATTCAATATCACGAAATATTATTTTTTAATCTTAACCTTTTCAAGAAGGTTAAGTAGTTTTTTTAACTTAATTTTTTCAGGCAATTCCAATAGCTTTTTCAGCCACTCATAATAAAGAGCTATATAGAAAAACATAGTCATTGCCCAAATAAAAATGAGATTAAACCAATATGTATCATGATATGATCCGGCAAAGTACTTTCTGGGGGCATAAAAATGTGATCTAAAATTAAAGAATCCTTCAATATCCGGATCTCTATAAATAGGATCTACTTGTTGCACCAGTTCATCTTTATACTGAATAATTTTATTTTTTTCAAATACTTTTTTAACCTGATCTTCAACACTTTCATTGTGAAATCTATTGCGTGCTAAACGGTATAGTTCCGGTTTAGTTTTAAGTAAATACCGGATTTTATTTTCTTTCTCATTATTAGCTTTTTGAAAGGTCATTCCATAATAAGAATATAATTTCTCTAGAAACTCGTTGGTTTTATCTAATACCAATTCATTGAAATTAATAGTATCCAGTTGATGAGCAACTTCGAAAGGAATACCTGTTCGGGTTTCTTCTTTTGGCAGTTCTGTTTTAAGCAATCGGAGATCTTTCGTAATTTTTTCTTTTACTTCCGGATCTATATCAAATTTGTACCAATTATCTTCCATATATTCAACTCGTTTTTCAAGTTCAGGAAGATAATAAACTTGTTTAAAGTCGGCGTTACTCTCTCGCTTTTCTATTTCATAGAAATTTTTTTCAAACTCGTTGTTTTTAAACTGGTTTACCATCAGGGCTTCGAATGACCATTTAGTTGGCATAAACTCAGCGATAAAAGGTACTTTTTTAACGCTACCTATGGTTCTATTCATTTTATCGAATGGAAACATTGCTCCACTTAAAATCATCATAGGAATCATTAATAGCGGAATCAATATATATATAGTAACAGCGGAATTAAACGAAGCCGATACATTTAACCCCATCATATTAGCAAATGCAGCTGTTGTAAATAGGGCAAACCAATATTCAAAAGTCATTGCACGAATTCCTAAAATATTGTTTGCAATGAGTACAAAAAAGATTGATTGAATGGCAGATATGGTAAAAAGAATAAATATTTTTGAAACTAAATAACTTGATTTACTCAGGTTCAAAAAAGCTTCGCGTTTTAGAATTTTCCGGTCGCGGAAAATTTCTTCGGCACTTACAGTTAACCCAAGGAATAGGGCAACAATTAGCCCCATGAATATGTAAATGTGAATATTTTCATTTTCTCTAAATATATATACCTTTGAATTTGGATCGGCAATATAGCGGATAATATATGAAAGAATGAATCCTAAAATCGGGGATTCTAACAAGTTAAGCGCTATGTATTGTTTATTACTTATTTTAGATAAAAAATCCCGAATAGTGTAGATTTTTAATTGTCTGAACCAGGAAGGAATATTTAACGTAGAGGGAGGTGAATCTTTTATTTCTTCAACCTCTTCCATTTTTATATTTTCTTTAAAATTTTCTTCCCACTTTATTGGTGAGATTTTACGTTTTGGAGTATATTTTCCATATTCGTCAACTACCTTGGCTTCTATAATGTTAAAAATAAGTTCCGGATTAACATTACCGCAAGTAGGACACTCTCCAACATCACTATTAATTTGGGCATCCAGCCTTTTAAAGTACATTACGCCTTCAACAGGATTTCCATAATAAATCATGTACCCACCTGTATCAAGAATAATCATATTATCAAACATTTTATAAATGTCTGATGATGGTTGGTGTATTACAACAAAAATAAGTTTTCCTTTAAGAGCAAGTTCCCTTAGGAGGTCCATCACATTTTCAGAATCTCTTGATGAAAGCCCGGAGGTTGGTTCATCAACTAATAAAATAGATGGTTCGCGGATTAACTCCAGAGCAATATTAAGTCTTTTTCTTTGTCCACCACTAATCATTTTATTCATAGGTGAACCTACTTTTAAGTCTTTACGCTCAAATAATCCAAGATTTGTTAAAGTTTTGTTTACTAGTTCAACGATTTCTTCTTCGGTTTTATCATTGAAACACAATTTGGCATTATAATATAAATTTTGAAAAACTGTTAGTTCTTCAATCAATAAGTCATCTTGAGGAATATAGCCGATTACTCCTTCAAGTTTTTCTTTTTCTTTATGAAGATTAATCCCATTGATTAATATTTCTCCCGAAGTTGGTTCGTTTAAGCCTGTAAGAACATTAAGCAATGTTGTTTTTCCAGCTCCACTGGCACCCATTAAACCAATAAGTTTACCTTGGTCTTCAGAGAAACTAATATTTCTTAAACCAACTCCACCATTTGGAAATACATAACTGATATCTTTGGCAGTATAGGAAATTCGAGTTGTAGTACTATCTGCAAGATAATGAGCAACAACATCACTATAGTATATAGGTTTACCCTTTGGAAGCTTTATGGTTCCTCCGCTTGCAAACAAGTAAATTCGGTTATTATTAACAGGTAAACCATTCAGGAACAGGTCTTCATTTCCTGTGTAACGCATAAAGTAAAGGTCAACACTTTTAACCTGAAGGATAAAAAGATTACCATCCAAAGCTTCTACACGAATGTGCTTGGCTTCGTTACTGTTATTTTCCTGATCGTTTATAATCAGATTACCTGGGTTATCAATTTCTGTAATTTCGTTATAAATTACAAAACTTTCGATATTCCTAAATTCGTCACGAGTGAGTTTAAAAACTTCAGAAACTGTATGAATAATTGCCATTCGCTGTTCTGAGAACTTTCTATCTGCATTTACCAGCTCAAAAAGTCTTACCAGAACGATAATTTTCTGTTTTTGGGTAAGTGTTTTATTAATCTTTTTACAGATTCCTAAGATTCTTACAGAGTCTTTAACAGAAGTCAATTTTACCTTATCACTTTTTCCTGAACTGTCATTTAATCCGGCTTTTTCATCAAAAAGAGCCATATATTCAGGAACAGCTTCATCATTTAATTGTTGAGTTAAGAAATTCTGTACATATTCCCTTTCACTGGATTCAACTCCTTCGTCTTGTTTTGCGATAATCGCAAACAATTGCATAAGGGCTTTTAAAATCTCTTCACTCATAATTTAAAATATTGACAATAAAGGTAAGCTAGTTATTATAGGGTATAACTTACTTGTTCAAAAGGAACATCAACGATATCAGCATATTCTTCACCTGCTTCTTCCATATCTTCATCATCTTCCGGAAAATACCACTTAATCAGAACACTCTTTCCATTTTCATGCATTTCCTCTAATTTCATTAAAATGTCAAGAATTAATTTTGAAGATGCAGTGTTGAAATATACTAGTTTAAATGAAAATACTGTTTGGTCGTTTGCTTCTTCCTGGTAATCTTCAAGCCAGTTTAAAATAGGCTCATAAAAAGTTGTTACGTCTTCAGGAAGCGATCTACCTGAAATTTCAAAAATTCCATTTTCCTTGTCAAGAATAATGGTAGGAGTATCGTCAGTACCTTTAATCTTTATTACTTCCATGATATAATTATAGTTTATGCGTTTCTAGAAATTGAAGATGTTAATAAAAAGAATGAACTACTTTCATCAATTGGCAAGAAGTGGAATTCAAGTTTATTTCCTGTTTTTCGAGCGATGTCGATAAAACCTAAACCGGCTCCACCTTTTTCTGAAAGCCTTCCTTCTTTCATTTGGCTTTTATAAAGTTGCTTTAGACCCTCTTTGTCTAAGCCGTTAATATGGTTGAGCATTGCGGTAAGCTCTTCAATTTTATCATTTTCAATTACATTACCTGTTGTAACATGATAATCTGTTTTTCCTTTACTTACCATAAAAATGCCTCGGCCTGCAAACAAGAAATCATCCGATCCAAAAGAATCGGCGTGCTTACTTATATTCTGCAAACATTCAACCATAACATGGAACACCTTCTTCTGAACTGAATTTGCTTCAGACTCTTTGGCCATGTTCGATTCAGTTAGAGAAGTAAATGCTTTGGTAATTTGGTGCGTAATTTCACCTTCATATACCAAAGTAATTTCGTGCGCTTTCATAGATCGGTAAAAATCATAAACAAACTCCAGAAAGCCTTTTACATTACTTTTATCCATAGGTTGTAAAATTAATATTTATTAAAAATAATAAAAAATTAAAATTCTATTCCAATTAATAATACATCATCGATCTGTTTTTGCTTTCCTTTCCAGTTTTTAAAATCTGTTGCAAACAAGCTTGAAAATTGTTGCATTGAAAGACCTTTATTTTCCACAATATGAGATCGAATTCGTTGAGGAGAATATTTTCTTCCTTCTGGTCCGCCCACTTGGTCAGGCATTCCATCAGAAAATATGAATATCTTATCTCCTTTTTTAATTTCAATGATATGATTTATAAAATCTTTTTCTGCCTTTTTTCTATGAGGAATACCTCCAATAGCTTTCCGGTTTCCCTTATATTCTATTAATTCTCCATCTCTTAATAAATATAATGGCCTATGAGCCCCTGAATATTGCAATTCCTTGTTTTTAAGGTTAATTCTACAGAATGCTATATCCATACCATCTCGTGCATCAGCATCAACCCTATCTTGTTTTAATGTTGTTCTTACACCAAAATGCAATTTATCAAGTATTTGCCCGGCGGTATAGTTTACATCATGGTCAACAATATTGTTCAGTTGAAAATATCCGATAAATGACAAAAGAGCTCCCGGAACGCCATGCCCGGTACAATCAACAGCTGATATATATAATATATCATCCTTTTTAAAGAACCACGGGAAGTCTCCACTTACAACATCACGAGGTAAATAGAAAATAAATGATTTTGGCAGGTATTCCTGGATGATTGCAGTATTTGGCAATATAGAAGATTGGATCCTTTGTGCATAGTTTATACTTTCGTTAATTGCCTTGTTCTTGTTTTTTATTTCTAATTCAATTTGTTTAGCTTCTGTAATATCATGGCCTACAAAAAGAATAGTTTCAAGTTCGTTTTCATTAAATTCAGGTATGGCATTAAAGTTCATAATGCGTTCACCCAAATGTGCCGTTGGCATGTTTAGCTCCTCATTCAGCTTTTGATTTGATTTACGTATTTTCTTAATTGACTCTCTAAAAAAACTTATTAAAACAGGTTCAACATCCAATTCATCAATTCTACTGTTAATAATATCTTTTGATTTTACACCAAGGTAATCGTCAACCATTGGATTAGCATAGAAAAACTGGCCTTTGGTATTCATACGTAAAATAAGGTCGGGAGAATTTTCAGATAATGATTGCATCTTACTTTTCATTCTTTCCTCTTTTTCTGCCCTCTTTCTTTCTGTTATATCCTGAGAGTTAAGAATAATACCATTTATAGCGGGGTCATTTAATAAGTTTCGGCCTGTTGTTTCAATATGAATTTTTTTCCCGTCCTTCTTAATATAAGTATATTGAATTGCTCTTGGTGTATGTGAATCTTTTAATAACTGCTCAAACATTTCTTTCATAGCAGCTTCACCTTTGGCTGTTAATCGGTCCATATCCTTACCGCTCATCATTTCTTCCGGAGTATATCCAAGAATTTTGGTAACAGATGGACTTTGATAAATAAGTTTTAGCTCGTTATTGTAAATTGATATTACTTCAGATGCATTTTCCAGAAGTGAATGAAGTCGTTTTTGAGCATTTTCAACTTCTTTTATTTGTGTCTCAAGTTTTTTATTGGAAATTTCAAGCTCTTCCTGGGTTGCTCTCATTTCTTCAGCATTCTGACGAAGTTGTTCTTCATTTGCTTTTAGCTCTGTTGTCATCTGTTGTGACTCTTTAAGCAACTTCTCAGTTTTCTGATTCATTTTAAGGTTATACAGCGTACGGGCAATAATCTCTCCTAATTCTTTAAGGAAAATAATGGTGAGTTCGGGAAATTGATCTTTTATTGATGCAAACTCAATCACACCTTGTAACTTTTCTTCGGTAATTAAAGGGACAATTAGAATGCTGCACGGTTTTTTATCACCTAAAATTCCGGATGTAATAGAAGCATAATCTTCCGGAATCTCTGTTCTGTAAACTATGTCGTGTTCATAAGCACATTGTCCGATTAAACCTTCACCAATTTTAAATTCTTGGTTTACATATCTTTTTCTATTATATGCATAGGTGCCAAGATTTATGATCTTATTTTCTTCGCCATTGTATAAATAAAAAGAGCCTTGAATTACATCAATATATTTTATTAATTCAACAAGAACTTCATATGCGAGTTTTTCTATATTGTTGTGCATACGAAGTATTCCCGAAATTAAATCTTTACCTTCAGATATCCAGTTTTGTTCCTTTTCCTTTTTACTGTTTGCAAGAAGATTATCGCGCATTACAATCAAAGACCTTCCAATTATGTCGTCTTCATCAACCAGATCATCTTTATCATCATATATCCCTTCTCCGATTTTTTTAGCAAATCTTGCATTTCTATTAATATCTTGATCACGTTGTTCAATGATTTTTTCAAATGCAGATTTATCTCTTTCTCTCTTCTTTATTGAAAAATAGATTACTACTACAACTATAATTGGTAAGGAGTCAATCAACCAATGAATAGGATTAGATTTATGAATATGGGCTATGGTTTGAAAAGATACACTTTGATTATTTAATAAAATATCTATAATCCATGAGACAAATAAAAAGAGCAATGAAACACCTGCTCCAATTAATACATCATTGTATGAAATTACACTTAATTTGTTTTTCTGTTTTTTAACAGCCATATAATCATTAAACATTTAATACTTCAATACTACTTGTGCAATTTGCTCTGCCATGCCTTCAAATAAATCAATAAAATTTGACTTAAACTCTTTGAAAGATGCTAATTCTATAATTGCATGTGTTTTATCTTCCCAAACTATTGGAATTATAATTACATGATCGGGCGAACTGCTTCCTAATCCAGAGAGTATTGTAACATAATTTTCAGGAATTTCTTCTAAAACTAAAGTCTTCTTATTTTTTGCAACTTGCCCTGACAATGTTTGGCCTATATTAAAGCTTTCCGGTTCTTCATCGCCAAAGTATGCATATTTTCCAGTTATATTATAGATATCTTTGTCTTTTTCTTTTACAAAGAATAACCCCTGGACAATATCAAATTCTTTCGCAATGTTTGAAAGCACTTTCTCGGTAAATTTCGTTATGTCAATTTTGGCATTTGCTTTAGGTAATATTTTTTTTAAATAATATTCAACATCGAGAGATTCTTCCTGATCAGATTCATTGTCAAAATCCACTTTTTTAGTACCTTTTTTTATTTCAATAAGTCTATCACGATTGTATTTATCATTAGATTCTTTTCTATAAGTAGCTAAAATTGAGATGACAAAAAGAGTTACTGTTAGTAAAGTAGCTAGTCCCAATAATAAATAAAGGTTTTCGGAATAATCATAATCTTCAATTATTTTTTGAAGATGTCCAAATAGAATAAAAAAGATGATTAGTTCGGAAAGAAGAACTGTAAAAGCAATGATTTTATATAAGCTAATTTTATTCATTCGGATTGATCATTTTATTTTTTGTAGAAATTTAATAATTTGATCTGTAGTAAATATGTGATCTACAGTTGTTAATTTAAGCGATGCTTCTGTCATTGTTTTCACCTGGCATTCATTTGGGTCTTGAACAATAGCTAAACCACCCGTTTGTTTTAATTTTTTAAGGCCGTATGCTCCATCTCGATTTGCTCCGGATAAAATGATACCGACTAATTTATTCCGATATGCTTGCGCCGCTGTTTCAAATGTAAGATCAATAGATGGACGTGAATGATTTACGGGTTCTTCGGCTGACAATGCAATTCGCTTATTCAGTTCAATATACATGTGGTAATTTGCTGGTGCAAGATAACCTTTTCCAGGTTTAATAGTTTCTTTATCGTAAGGCTCCACAATTGGAATTGTTGATTTAATTGATAAAGCTTCAACAAATCCGGAACGTACATGCTTTAATCTATGTAAACTTAATAAAACCGGTAATGGAAAATTTTTGGGTAAAGAACTTAAAATTCTTGTAATTACCTGAAAACTTCCAGCCGATCCTCCTATAACAACAGCTTTATACATTTAAATTATGACAATTTCTTTTTATATATACTTTCATCCTTATTTATTAAGGAAAAATCTTTTTCCGAATTCCAGTAGTCAATCTTTTCATTGTTTCCAATTATAAAATGTCCTCCCGGAACCAGGCTGCTATAAATAATTTTTATAAACCGTTCCTGCAAAATTTGATTGTAATATATCATTTGATTTCGGAACAATACTAATTTTATCCCTTTCGGATAATCATCAAATATAATATTTTGTTTGATAAATTTGGTATTCTCTATTAAAGAAGTATCCCATCGGGCTTTATCTCCATCAATTTTATAAAAATCAGGCAGGTTCTCATCGCTAAAAACTCTTTTGAAGTTAGCATCATTAACTTCGGTTTTTTTAGGATCAAAAATACCTTGCTTTGTTTTTTCTATATCAAGTTCACTAATGCTTGATGCTATTAGTTGTACTTTATCAAGTAGATTAAGTTTTTTAAGAACTATTGCTGCAGAAAATAATTCATCTCCGGATGAAACCTCAGGAAACCAAATCTTAAAACTCGTACTTCCTTTTATAGTTTGAGGGAATATTTCTTCTTTTAATAGTCTCCATAATGATGGATCACGGAAAGCTTCTGTATTCTCTACACAAATTTCCTGAAGAAATACTTCAAAAAACTCTTTTTCAAGCTCAATTTTACGGATAAAACCATCCGCATCTTTTAAATTATGATTAATGATAGTTTTTTCAACCCTTCGTTTAAAAAAAGTAAGTGCATAGTTTTTAAAGTCATAATTATAAACATCTTGTAATGTTTTAATTATGTTCCTGGTATCTACTATGCCTAGCTCGTATTTATTCATTCATTTTACTTTTTGCATCATTATTTTTTTCTATATGCCTGACCTTTCTTTTCAAACTTTGAAGTTATTTCTCCTAGCATGGTCTCATGCATTCCAAGAACTAAGTATCCGTTTGTATAAAGATGATCGTGAAATAGTTTAAATACTTTGTTTTGTAAACTGTATTTAAAGTAAATAATAACATTTCTACATAAAATCAGATCAAATTTAGCAAAGTACAAATTTCCTCCTTGTACTAAATCATGTTGCCTGAAAATAGGTTTTTGCCTAAGAAAATCATTCATCTGGATCGAATCCGACACCTTATCTATTTTAAAATATTTTGAATATGGAACATCGTTATATTCCTCATAGTTATAAGGATTTTCTTTGATTACTTTGTCAAAATTGTCGAGGTATCCAATGTTAAAACGATATTTGTAATTTCCCTTTTTAGCAGAAGTAAGCGCATCAGTATTTAAATCACTGGCAAATATTTTTGCTTTATCGAAAAGTCCCAGTTCATTTAATAAGATCATCATGGAATAAACTTCCTGACCAGTTGAGCATCCTGCATGCCAAATGTTAATATTTCTGTTTTCAGAAAATTTAGGTAAAATTCTATATCGTAAAGTTTGCCAAATTTGAGGATCTCTGAAAAGTTCCGTAGTATTTACTGTAATATCTTTTACAGTTTGTTCCAGAAATTCTTTATTTGTTTTTAATTTGTTGATTAATGTAACAAGATCAGAATTGTTATCAATAAGTATTTTTTGTAAACGTCGTTTAAGTGATTTTTCGGAATATTCACTAAAATCGTACCCAGAGGTATTTTTAATTGTATTTACAAAAAATTGAACTTCTTGATCTGATAAAATCATTCTGAGCCTTCAATTAAATAATGATATACTTGATACGCTAATTTAGTAAAATAGTTTGTTTTGAATGTGCAAAAATAGCCAATAAACTTATATCTAAAAATCAAGCATATTAAATAAACTTAAATTCTATTAGTTTAGTTAGTTATAATAATGTATTAGAAAATATGATTTCAAACTTATCAAAACCTACTTTAGCAATCTATGGAATTAAAGATATAAAAAATTCTGGATATCCTGTCTTTGTTCACGACCATAATATATCTTTTTTTGATAAAGGGAGAATATTAAAATATGTGCAATTGGAAAGAACTACGCGAAAGAAATATGATAATTCACTTGATAGGGAAATTTATGATTTGGTAAAATATGAAAAACTTGTTGACAAAGATTTTGATATTGTATTTGTGGATAATGTTATTGGTAGAGCATTTATTAGTAATGATGGAGAAATTCGTTTTGAAGCTCCTTTAAATAATGATTTAGCAAGTGGTTTGGAGAAAGGTAAATGTTGGTGGTATGGAAAGGAGAGAGATGCTTATGTCTTGAATCATGAATTGGCACATATTTACAGTTGTTTACCGTTTTTTGGAAATTTCAAAGAAAACAGCTTGTTGGTTCATTTTGACGGAGGCGCCAGCCTTAGTAATTTTTCAACATGGATTTATAAAAATAATTCTTTAAAAAAACTGGAATATCACTGGGATTTAAAATATCTCTCATCGTTATTTAATGCAAATGCACTCGCTTTTGCAATTATTGGAGCAAAAGAGTTTGATCAACATTCAGTGCCCGGTAAACTAATGGGTTTTGCATCATATGGAGAATATTCGATTGAATTAGAAAACTGGTTAATTGAAAATAATCATTTCCAAACTATTTGGGGTAAAAAGTCAACATTTTTTAAAAAAGCTAAAAAAGATTGGAATATTGAGATAAAAAGTTTTGACCAACACCATTCATTTTTACAAAATATTGCAGCTACTTTTCAGTATGTTTTTCAGAGGGATTTTGTTAAAAAGATAGAAAAGCTAAAAGAAAAAACCTCTAATGACTACCTTTATCTTTCAGGAGGTTCAGCATTAAATATTTTGGCCAACACAGAGATTATAAACAAAGAAATTTTTAATGATGTTTTTATTCCTCCTTGCACAAATGATTCAGGGTTATCATTAGGAGCAGGAGCATTTATGGAGCAGTTGAAACATGGAAAAGTTGAAATTCATTCGCCTTATTTAAATAATTGGAATTTGGAAGATGTAACAGTGAATTATTGTAATGAAGATATCTCAGAGATTGCAAATCATTTAATTAAAGGTAAAGTTATTGCTATATGCAATGGATTTGGAGAATCTGGCCCTCGGGCATTAGGAAACAGAAGTATTCTGGCTTTGGCAAATTCTAAAAAACTTGCTAAAAAAGTAAGCGAAGAGCATAAAAAAAGAGAGTGGTACAGACCTGTAGCTCCTGTAATGATGGAAAAGAATGCAAAATATTATACAGGATTAGACAAAATACATCATTTAAGCAGGTTTATGTTGCTAGACTTTAAAGTTTTAGAAGACAAAATAAAAGAAATTGAGGGAGTTGTTCATGTGGATGGAACATCGCGAATTCAAACCATATTTATCAGAGAGGAAAATCCTTATATGTTTGATTTATTGAAAGAATTAGATCAAAAACATAAAATAAAAGCTTTAATTAACACTTCATTTAATATTAAGGGGGAGCCAATTGTTCATACCACCGAAGATGCTGTTAGATCAGCAAAAAATATGAAATTAGACGGTGTTGTAGTTAATGGAAAACTTCAATTACTTTAACTATAATTTGAATCCAAAATTAAGGTATAATGAATTTTCAGTAGGATTTGTTACAAGTGAAGTATAAACAGGAACTTCATATGATTTCCATAATTGAAGGTTTCTGGATAAAGTAAAACCGGCATTAATAATCCCGAATTTGTCGCTATAGTAATTTTCAAAAGTATTTAACCCAACAAAAAGGTTTAGGGAGTTTTTATCAATTTGTACATTATATCCTAACTCAATGTAAGTGGAATAATTATTTTTATTAGTTTCAGAATTTATATCATTACCATAAACCATGGTTGCAACAAGAACTTTAAATGGGAACCGGGTTGTACCATTAAATGCTACATTGAGCTCAATGGTATGGTCAGTAGTATTTCTCTTGTAATTTGTTATTTCGTTGCTTGTTTCAATGGAGGCAGGGCAATAATAATCATAAATGGTGAATGAAAAACTTCTATAACTGTAGGTAAAATACAGATCCATCTCAGTATATTCACCATCAATGCTTTGTGCAAACCAAATTCCTGTTGTTGAATTATTTCCGGTAATTTCAAACGAAGGTTTAAAAGTGGGTACACTACTTGTAGCACCACCTCGCCAAATATGCATAGTGCTAAAATCCAGGTTAAGATTTGTGTTCAACAGTTTGTTTTCACTATTTGCAAAGACAACCAGCGAAACAAGGCTAACAAAAACCATTAAAAGAAACTTATATAAAACGATACCTGATTTCATAAACCCCTTATTTTGAAGCGGCAAATGTATGTAAAATCAGGTATATTTTAATGCTTTATCGTTAAATTTCAGTTAAATTTAATTTTTACCATAACAGATTGATGATCAGAGTGTTTAAAATCTTCGTTTTTCACGTTTACATCAATTGAAAATATGTTTGGCGACATCAAATAAAAATCTATGATTGGAGTAATCGTTTTTCCTTTTTCATAAGGAGCATTTAAATACCTATTTGTAGGAGTGCTTTTATCGTAAACCCAGGTCCAGTCTTCTGGCAAATAATCAGGATCAATTGGATTTAAAACAAAGCGTTTGGCCGGAGAGTTTTCTTTAATATCCGAATAATCAACCTCAGGAGGGTTTTGGTTCCAATCACCACCAACAACAATATAATTTCCTTTATCATACTCTTCAACTAAAAATGTTCTAAGATATTCCATCTGTTGCTTTTTTAACGAACCGTCGTCATACGCAGAGTTATGAGTATTTATAACAAGTAATTCCTTTTTATTATTTGTCGGAAACCGCTTTACAAGAAAACACCGGTCAAGCATAAATAATTTAATAGGCCATGAGTAATTTCCAGGGAATGAATATCTGATAACAGATTTGGGTTTAAATTTTGAATAACTTACCAGTCCCGATTTTACCTTTCCAAGCGGATTTGTGGGAGGAGAAGGAACAAATGTTACATCGTAATTTTTACCAAAAAAACTCTTATGGTTTGGTAGGATCAGATTAAAACTATCTAATTCATTTAAATAATAACTTCTTTTAGACTTTATATCAACTTCCTGTAATAACAAGAAATCTAAAGTATCATTATTTTGTAATTCTGATTTTACAAACTCAAAATTCTCAAAAACATTTTCCTTGGATGTTCTAACTTGAGTTCCTCCATCATAGAAGAAATCCATATCATCGCTTAATCCGCAATAGCCGATATTCCAGATCAACAAACTAAGTTCGTCATGAACATCTATTGTATCGGGAATTTCCGACTCGAAAATGACTTCTGTTGGTGCAGGTTTATAATCTGAAAGTGTTGCATAAACCACAAACAAAACAAAAAGAGCAACTAAAACAGCAATTAGTTTAAGAATGAATTTTATGATTTTCATGATAAGTTATTTAGATAAATGACTAAAATAGAAATTTTATTTAGTAAGTGTTTAATCTGACGTATTAATAAATATTGAAAAATATTAATAGTACAGGTTAACCTTGACAAGAAATAATGAATAACAACAAATCATAAAGAATATATTATTTCTTCGGCACAAAACTGATTCATAAATTTTATGAATTAGTTAGGTTAAAGTAGAATTTAATTATTTGTTCAGGATATGAAATAATTATATCTTTGAGAAGAAATTAAACCATTTGAACAGGTTTAATTTGCTGTATTTCAATTAATTTATCGTTTTATTCAAAAATCATTCAAATGAAATTTGGAGTAGTTATTTTCCCAGGTTCAAATTGTGATCAGGACATGATCTATGTACTTCGTAATATTATGCAACAAGAAGTAGTAGAGCTTTGGCATAAAGATACCGATTTACAAAATGTAGAGGCAATTGTTTTACCAGGAGGTTTTTCTTATGGAGATTATTTACGTTCGGGTGCTATTGCGCGCTATTCTCCAATTATGGAAAAAGTAATTGAGTTTGCAAATGAAGGAGGCTTTGTATTCGGTGTATGTAATGGATTCCAAATTCTTTGCGAATCAGGTTTGTTGCCTGGAGCACTATTGCACAATGATAATCAAAAATTCATTTGTAAAAATATTTATATTGTTCCCGATAATAATACGAACACAATTACTGCGGTCCTTGATAAACAAAGGTCTTTAAAGATTCCGATTGCGCATGGAGAAGGAAGGTATTTTGCTAAAAAGGAGACTTTGCAGGAGATGCGTCAAAATGGACAAATATTATTTAGATATTGTGATGAGCACGGAGATATTTCATCAGAGGCAAATCCTAATGGTTCTGTAGAGAATATTGCTGGTGTTTGTAATGCTACGAAAAATGTATTTGGAATGATGCCTCATCCGGAAAGAGCGGCTGATGATGAATTGGGAAATACAGATGGCAGATTCATTTTTGAATCGATGATTTCAATTTTAGCTAGTAATAGTAAATAAGAATATTTAATATAATTGTTGAAGCCTGAGTAATATAAATCTCAGGCTTTTTTGTTTGTAATTTAAAAACAAATCGCATATTGATTTGTTGGCTAATAAATTCTTATATTTAACACTAATTTAAAATTACATGATCATGGACTTGAAACAAACTATCGAAAAAAGAGCCAGTATAAGGAATTTTACTGATGAAAAGGTACCGGTTGAAGATCTTAAAGAACTGATAAGAAGAGCTGGTTTAGCACCTAGTGTTAATAATAGCCAACCATGGAAATTTTATGCTGTTACCAATAAAGATATTCTTTCTAAAATGGCAATTAAAGTAAGCGAAAAGATTAAGGAATTACCATCTAACCAATCAATTGCTTCAAAAAATGTAAAATCACAGGTAGAGTGGTTTGCCACTTTCTTTGAAAACGCCCCGGCAGTAATTGCAATGGTAATGGAAGATTATGAATCGGTATTGGAGAAGGGAGTTAATTTGAGCCATGATGAAATTAATAAATTAAGAAACTTTCCTGATATGCAAAGTGCAGGAGCTGCGATTCAAAATATACTATTATCAGCGGTTGATCTGGGTTATGGAGCATGTTGGTTAAGTGCACCTATGATGGCGAAAGAATCTTTGGAGAAGATTTTAGATATCGAAAGTCCATATCATTTAATTGCGTTTGTTGCTGTTGGTAAAGCATCTAGAGAATTACAATCAAGGTCAAAAAAGCCTGTTGATGAAATATTTAAATTAATCGATTAATATGTCTTATAAAATTTATCATAACACCAGATGTAGAAAAAGCCGCGGAGGCTTGCAGTATTTAGAAGAAAAAGGAATAAAGCCCGAAATCATTGAATACTTAAAAGATAGTCAATTTACAGAGGATTCTTTAGCAAACCTTATAATAAAATTAAGAATTACACCACAGGAATTGATCAGGGCTCAGGAAGTGGATTATAAACAAAACTACAAGGGGAAGGAGTTTTCTGATAAGGAATGGATAAAAATTATGGTTGATAATCCAAAATTAATACGCCGTCCGATTATAGAAAAAGGAGACAAGGCTGTTCTTGGAGATATTGTAGAACATATTGATGCCTTGCTTTAATTTTTGTATCTTTTGAAATCCAATTGTCAGGTAATTTTAATTATCCTGATGTGTTATTAATCTTAAATTACAAACCTGCCTGTCTGCCGATGGGCCAAAATTAAACAATTATGCCTACTCCCGAATTTAATTATCAGGAACCCTTTCCAATTGAGAAAGATGATACGGAATATTATTTATTAACCAAGGACCACGTGTCTGTTACTGAATTTGAAGGTGAAAAAATATTAAAAGTTGAACCGGAAGGATTAACTAAATTGGCAAATGCAGCTTTTCGCGACACTTCCTTTATGTTACGTAAAAGCCATTTGGAGCAAGTGGCGGCAATTTTGAATGATCCTGAGGCAAGCGAAAATGATAAATTCGTGGCATTAACAATGCTTCGTAATGCCGAAGTATCTGTAAAAGGAAAATTACCTTTTTGCCAGGATACAGGAACAGCAACAATTGTAGCAAAAAAAGGACAAAAGGTGTGGACCGGAGGGAAAGATGAAGAGGCTTTATCATTAGGAGTTTACAAAACCTATACGGAAGAATATTTACGCTATTCTCAAACTATTCCTCTGGATATGTATAAGGAAAAAAATTCAGGGACCAACCTGCCTGCGCAAATTGATATTCATGCAACAAACGACGATGAGTATAAATTCCTTTTCATGGCAAAAGGCGGAGGGTCGGCAAATAAAACCGCGTTGTATCAACAAACCAAAGCATTATTAAATCCTGAGAAATTAGAAAGTTTCTTAGTTGAAAAATTAAAATCTTTAGGTACCGCCGCATGTCCTCCATATCATGTTGCTTTTGTAGTTGGAGGAACCTCAGCCGAGGTTACTTTAAAGACAGTAAAATTAGCTTCAGCCAAATACCTGGATAATCTACCAACTGTAGGAAATGAGGCTGGACAAGCGTTTCGAGATATCGAATTGGAAAAGAAAGTTCTGGATGCCTCATATAAAGCAGGTATTGGAGCACAGTTTGGTGGGAAATATTTAGCATTGGATATTAGAATAGTCCGGTTACCACGTCATGGTGCATCTTGTCCGGTTGGAATGGGAGTATCTTGTTCTGCAGACAGAAATATAAAAGCAAAAATTAATAAGGACGGTATTTGGGTAGAAAAAATGGAAGACAACCCAGGAAGATTAATTCCGGAGGAATTGCGTAAACCAGACGAAAAAGGTGCAATAGTTATTGATCTTAATCAACCTATGAAGGAAATTTTAGCAGAACTAACTAAACATCCGGTTGGTCAAAGGTTATCGCTTAATGGAACAATCATAGTTGGACGCGATATTGCTCATGCTAAATTGAAAGAGAGAATCGATAACGGAGAAGGTTTACCTCAATATATTAAGGATCACCCAATTTATTATGCGGGACCTGCAAAAACTCCGGAAGGAATGCCTTCAGGTTCGTTTGGGCCAACAACCGCAGGGCGTATGGACCCTTATGTTGATTTATTCCAAAGCCATGGCGGAAGTATGATCATGATTGCAAAAGGAAACCGAAGCCAGGTTGTTACCGATGCTTGTAATAAGTATGGAGGTTTTTATTTAGGAAGTATTGGAGGACCTGCTGCAATTCTTGCTCAGGAAAATATTACTAAAGTTGAATTGCTTGAATATCCGGAATTAGGAATGGAAGCAATTTACAGAATAGAAGTAAAGGATTTCCCGGCATTTATCTTAGTTGATGACAAAGGAAATGATTTTTATAGCATGCCATAGCTGTTAAATAAAGTAAATAATTAAGTAGCCTTCTGATTATTCCGGAAGGCTATTTTATTTAATTATGTACTTTTGTTAAGATTTTTTAATTAATGAGAATTCAAGACATCATATCAAAAGCATTCAAGGAACATTATGCACCTTTAATTCTGTATGCACTGAAGTGGGTTAAGGATGAAGATATAGCCAAAGATATGGTTCAAACTGTTTTTATAAATCTTTTAGAAAGATCAGATGAAGGCATAATTAAGGATTATCGTGCATATTTATTTCAATCAGTAAGAAACCAGTGTATTAATAAGCTAAAAAAAAGCTCTGGAAAAACTGATCAATTAGAAGAATCACAGATTAAAGAACATGGATATTTTAATGATCCTATCGAAGAAGCAGAATTTGAATCGTATGTTTTTAACTTAATTGATAAATTACCTCCTGCGACAAAAAATATTTTTAAGCTAAATAGGTTTGAAGGATTATCAAACCAGGAAATTGCCGATAAACTTAATATTTCGAAACGTACCGTAGAACTTCAAATAAGCAACGCATTAAAATTCCTAAGAGAAAAATTATTTGATCAGGATAATCAAAATTCAACTTATTCTCAATTTTTATTTTTATTGTTTTAATCTGATAATTAGCGTTTTGTAAAAGAAATTTAGAATAGGGTTAAAATTTCTCCCATTTTCCATATGTGTTCCAATCCAATTTTTTGTCTTATAAAAAAGGCAACATTATGGATAATCTTTATTTATTAATTAAATATTATCAGAAAAAGGTTAATGCTGATGAAAAATTATTGGTAGAAAACTGGCTTTCTGAATCGGGTTCGAATCAGAAAAAATATGAGCAATATATAGAAATTTGGAATGCATCAAACAAAGTGAAGGCCTTAAAAAACATTAGTTATGAGGCTGAATGGGAACAAATAAAAAGCAAGGCCAAAATTAAACGAATTTCATTTAAGAAAACATATGGATTTTGGTTAAGAATTGCAGCAGTTATTGCGCTAATGCTCGGATCATACTGGATTTTGCAGGATAAATTATTTGAGCAAAAGTACCTGATGGTTCAAAACGATTCAAGAGATGAATTGAAAGTAATTACCCTTGAGGATGGGACAAAAGTTACACTAAACTATCAGGCAAACTTGTATTACCCAAAGCGTTTCAAGAAAAAAAGCAGGGAAGTTAAATTAGAAGGTAATGCCTTTTTCAGTGTAGCTAAAAATAAAGAAAAGCCTTTTTCTATCGAAACCGAAATGACCTTGATTGAAGTTCTTGGAACTTCGTTCGACGTACGGGCAGGTCAAAAGAAAACAGCAGTTACAGTTGCTACCGGGAAGGTGAGAGTCTCCAATAAATCAAACAAAAATGTTTTTGTTGAATTAATCCCAAATGAACAGGCCATTCATGAGGGAGATGAAATTCAAAAAAATAAGGTAAAAGGAGATAATTACTTTAGTTGGAAAACAGGAACTTTTAGGTTTAAAGACCATTCATTGACTGAAGTGATGGAAATTTTGGAAAGACGTTTTCATTTTAACCATCATTTTGAAAATGAAGATTTAAAATTAAGGGAGTTAACAGCCGATCTTAACGGCGAAACCCTTGATGATATTATTGAGATTATTCAAATAAGTTGCCAGGTTAGAATTAATCTTAAGTCAAATCAGTTAATTATTAGTGAAAATGAGTAGTATCTGGAAAGGGTTACTAATGCTTTTAGCGATAAGTACATTTCATTTCTCGCTGAACGCACAGGAATCCTTATTGTCGAAGAAAATAACTATTAAGTGCGAGCAATGCACTTTAGAAAAGTTAATCAGTGATGTAACTGAACAAACAAAAATAAAATTTGCTTACAGTAGGTCACAAATTAATGTAAATCAAAAAATTACAATAAACTTTAAAGAAAAGGAGGTAGAATATCTATTAAAGGTACTAAAAGAGAAATATCAGATTAGTTATAAACTTATTGGAAATACAATATCACTATATCCTGAAAAAGCAAACAAACGCCAGGCTAAAATTGTAGTAAGTGGTTATATTGAGGATAAACTTTCCGGAGAAAGATTAATCGGAGCCAATGTTTATTTTCCTGAAAATTATATTGGTACCGTATCAAACGA
This sequence comes from Bacteroidales bacterium, assembly GCA_028282785.1. Lineage (GTDB taxonomy): Bacteria > Bacteroidota > Bacteroidia > Bacteroidales > UBA12077 > UBA12077. Next base: position 87,580 of record JANQHE010000021.1, read on the forward strand.
TTATGGATTCTTCTCTCTTCCGGTTGGAGTTAATGCAACTGAAATTGTATGTTCTTTTGTTGGATATCAAAATAAAATTATTCCAATAGATTTTTTAAAAGATACATTAATACGGATCGAATTGAGCCCAAATATCGAGCTGGAGGAGGTTGTTATTCGTGCAACAAGAGATGAAGTTATTGATAAAAAGATGCCAATTGGGATGATACGTGTTCCGATGGGTAAAATAGAGTCAACACCTGTAATTTTAGGTGAAACGGATGTTTTAAAAGTTGCACAATTATTACCGGGTGTATCGGAGGGCAGTGAAGGAAATAGCGGGCTATATATTCGCGGTGGAAGTGCAGATCAAAACCTGATCCTATTGGATGGTATTACAGTATACAATCCTAATCATTTATTCGGATTCTTTTCAGTCTTCAATGCTGATGCGATCAAAGATTTTAAGATCATTAAAGGTGGATTCCCTGCTCGTTATGGAGGACGCCTTTCATCGGTTGTTGATTTACGTATGCGAGAAGGAAATATGAAAGAATTTTCAGGAAGCGTTTCCATTGGTTTAATTTCCAGTAAGGCTTACCTGGAAGGTCCAATTATTAAAGACAAAACTTCGTTTTTTATTTCAGCACGCAGAACGTATATTGACTTAATTGCCGGAAATCTGGTTAGTAACTTTACCGATTTTGATGAGTCAAGCTATTATTTCTATGATATTAATGCTAAAATAAACCACAAGTTTTCCGATAAACACAGGTTATACTTAAGTTATTACAAGGGGCGTGATAACGGGGATTCGGAAGATAGAAACGAGGGTAGTGATGCTAAATTAAAATCAGAAGAAATAAGCAATCTGTCATGGGGAAATTCCATTTATGGATTGAGGTGGAACTGGTTAATGGGCTCCAACTTATTTTTAAATACTACAATAGCTTACAGTACCTATGATTATTTAAATGAAGAAATATTTAGAAATCAGTATATTGTTGAAGACGACTGGACCAATAAAGAATACTCAACAGAAGTGCAGTCGGGGATTGATATTTTTTCTTCCGGTTTAGACTTCAACTGGATTCCATCCGCAAAACACCAGGTCAGGTTTGGAGTTAAATATTTTTACCACACATTTAATACCGGAATGGAATCTAAGAAATTTATATCTGCCGATGATACGAATGAGCAGGTTGATGAAGAAGAGAGTATTTACGCTAACGAAGGAAATATTTTTATTGAGGATGAAATGCAATTAACATCAAAATTTTCAGCTAACCTTGGATTACATTATTCCGTGTTTTTAGTTAATGACAAAACATATAGTTCTTTCGAACCCAGGTTATCATTAAAATTTGATGTTACAGATAAAGTCCAGTTAAATGCCGGAGGAGCCATTATGCAACAATATACTCAATTGTTATCATTTTCAAGAATTACTCTTTCCTCAGATATTTGGGTACCTGCAACTGAAAACATTGTTCCTGCAAAATCTCAACAAGGTTCCTTAGGTGCCCGTTGGTCAATAAATGATGCCTGGGGATGCTCTATTGAAGGCTATTACAAAAAGATGACGGATTTATTGGAATATTCGGAAAGTGCTTCGTTTTTCGAAAATGATTCATGGCAAGACAGAGTTGAACAAGGTGATGGTGAAAGTTATGGCCTGGAAATTTTAGTTGAACGCAGCAAAGGAAAAATAACGGGGTGGTTAGCATATACTTTAGCAGAAAGTACAAGGCAATTCGAGAATATAAACAGCGGAGAAGTCTTCCCTTATAAGTATGATAAACGGCATGATTTGAATATTGTTATAGATTATAAATTGACAAAACACTGGTCGGTAAATGCAGTGTGGACATATAAAACCGGGAATGCTGAAACCTTAGGTGTTATTAAATATCCGTCGAATTTGGGCTTTTTTGGTGATGTAAGTACAAGTTATGATGATATTATTTACCAAAAAAGGAATGATTACAGAATGCCTGCTTATCATAGGTTAGATGTTTCGGTTAACTGGAAAAAACAAAGAGAGAAATTTGAGCATCAGGTATCATTAGGTGTTTATAATGCTTATAACAGGGATAATCCTTATAAGATATCGTTATTTGATGGTTCGGTGCAGGGGCCTGATGGTGGGTATACAGATACAAAAGTTATTCAAGAAAAAAGCTTGTTTGGTATTTTACCGGCAATAACATATACAATTAATTTTTAGTGAGATGATGAAAAAAATATATATAGTAGCAATATTATTTACGGTAGTATTCTTTTCATGTGAAGAGGAATCCGATATACAATTTAACCAGTATGTGGTTAACTCATTCTTTTCGGAAGGTGTACCATTTTTAATACAAACAACAAATACCGTTTCAGTATTTGATACTGCAACTTACTTTTCTATTAAGGATATGGAAGGCGAGCTATACGAAGATAGTGAACTGGTTGGGGATTTAGTATTTCAGGATTCTTATGAAAGAGAAGGGTTCCCAAGTGAGGTGCCGGAAGGATATTCAGTTAATGGTTTTACGCCTCAGCCCGGTAAAGAATATCGTTTTGAATTAAGGCATGGAGAAATTACCATTACAGGATCTGATATTATTCCTGATGCTGTTGATTTTACAATTACTGACACAAGTACAGTTTTAGACGATTATGATTTAATGACCGAGGGGATTGAATGCCTTATTAATTTTAATGATCCTCCAAATGAGGATAATTATTATCTTTTAGGATATAATGTTACGGATTTTTCCGATACGAACGATGATATTGGTTGGACCCAGGCTTATGGCTGGATGAAATCAGATGACCCGGCAATTGAGAATAGTTATTATCAACAGGGGTTATTATTTACGGCTTATCGTTTTATTTTCTCCGATCAATATTTTAATGGTAAGGAATATACCATACCTGTAAGTTTTTTTGTTGGGCACAATAGCGGCCGAAGAAAAGACTTGAATATTTATTTAATATCGATTAGTGAACAATACTATAAATATGTCACGTCTGCAATTAATCAACAAGAGAATAATGATGATTATTATGCAGAACCAACACAGGTATATAATAATATCAGTAATGGTTTCGGAATTTTTGCAGGATTTAGTGTCAGCAAGTATGTAATGGAATTCGGAGCCAGGTAAAATCAATTTAAATATAAAATTATGAAGTTCTCAGTAGTGGGAACAGGGGGTTTCATGCTTCATTTTTAGAGAATTATGAGTAAGACAACAGTTTCTATAATAAAAATTTATTTAAAAGAGAATAAAAAAAGGATAGATAAAATTTTAAATATTAAGGCAAACAGCCCATACATGAAATACAAAGAAATAGCATTGTTGAGGGAATTATTAATAAATCTAAAACCTGAAAAATGCCTGGAATATGGATGTGGATATAGTAGCTTATACTTTCCGAAGTTTTTACCAAAAAGCGCAACTTGGATGTCCGTCGAACATAACCTTAAATGGTATTCTGAGATAAAGCGAAAAAACAGGAATTCTAATGTTGAATTATTTCATATTAACGCGAATAACCACAATTATATTGATGAAGGTAAGTATAAAGATTTTATGTCATATGTGAATTTTCCGGAAACCAAAGCTCCATTTGATTTTATTTTAATTGATGGAATGGCGCGAAATGCCTGTATTGATAAAGCAAAATCGATGCTCTCTGAAAAAGGAGTAATTGTAGTGCATGATAGCAACCGTAATGCGTATCATAGTAAAATCAAGGAATTTTCTAACTGGATGATTCTGGAAGATTTCAGAAAGAGTGCAGGGGGGGTGGGATTTGCTTCGAATAAAATAAATATTGGAAAATTATTTGATATTGAGTACCATAGGAAGATCTGGAAAACAGATACTAAAATTTCGAATTTATTCAAATTTAAATTTATCCTATTGAAGCGGGGTAAACCATTTCGTTTTCAACGATCAATTAAAAATTAATTATGCGTTAAAATTTTTTGACGAACATAATTTTAAGATTCGAAATATTAAAATTATGTTCGTGTTAACAACTCTTTAAATATTTTACAAAAGGTGATTGGTGTTAGCTAATCACCTTTTTTTGTAAACTAATTTTAACCTGGCTTGTTTTATCAGAAAAAGAATAAAATGAACAGAAAAGAATATGATACAATGGGCGAAGTTTTAGTTCCTGAAGAAAAATTATGGGGAGCACAGACTCAAAGGTCTTTACAGAATTTTAAAATAGGCAATGATCCAATGCCGAATGAAATAATTCATGCTTATGGTTATCTAAAAAAAGCTGCCGCCATAACTAATAATAAACTTGGGGTTTTATCCGATAAAAAAATGAAGGCTATCGCCCAGGTTTGTGATGAAATAATTGAAGGTAAATTAAATGATCAGTTTCCTTTGGTTGTTTGGCAAACCGGGTCGGGAACCCAAACCAATATGAACATAAATGAGGTTATTTCAAATCGTGCCCATATTTTGGCAGGCAATAAATTAGACGTTGGAGAAAAAATGGTTCATCCGAATGATGATGTGAATAAATCGCAATCTTCAAACGATACTTTTCCTACCGCAATGCATATTGCCGCAAAAAAAATGATAATTGACCATACAATTCCGGCTGTTATAAAGTTAAAAGATGCTTTACTGGAAAAAAGTAACGAATGGGAGAGTATTATTAAAATAGGGCGAACACATATGATGGACGCTACTGTTTTATCTCTGGGGCAAGAGTTTTCCGGTTACGTTTCTATGTTGGACCATGGAATAAAAGCTTTAAAAAATACTTTACCACACTTATCGAAAATTGCATTAGGTGGTACGGCAGTTGGAACCGGATTGAATGCACCGGAAGGTTACTCAGAACTAGTAGCTGAAGAAATTTCCAGCCTTACGGGATTACAATTTATTTCAGCCGAAAATAAATTCAAATCATTAGCTTCGCATGATACTATGGTAGAGACACATGGAGCGTTAAAAACATTAGCTGTAAGTTTAATGAAAATTGCTAACGATATTCGTTTATTAGTATCAGGACCGAGAAGTGGGATTGGAGAATTAAAATTACCAGCCAACGAACCAGGGTCCTCAATAATGCCGGGAAAAGTGAATCCAACACAAATTGAAGCACTTACTATGGTTTGTACTCAAGTTATGGGAAATGATGTTACGATTAGTATTGCAGGTTCAAATGGACATTTGGAACTAAATACATTTAAGCCTGTTATTATTAAAAACTTTTTAGAATCAGCAAGATTGTTGGGCGATGCAGTAATTTCATTTACTAAAAATACAGTCTGTGGATTGGAACCAAATATCGAAAATATAAATAAGCACGTAAATAATTCCTTAATGTTAGTTACCGCTCTTAATACACATATTGGATATGAGAAATCGGCAGAGATTGCAAAAAAAGCATTTTCTGAAAATACTACTTTAAAGAAAGCAGCCATTGATTTAGGCTATGTTACTGAACACGAGTTTGAACAATGGGTAGATCCAAAAAAAATGATTTAATAATTGATTCTTAAAATATAGATTTGTTAAGTTTGCTTCTTTACAAAATGAAGTAATGCAAAAAAATATACGAAATGTTGGAGTCCTGGCTCATGTTGATGCCGGTAAAACAACAATTACCGAACACTTTCTTTATTTAAGCGGGCAATCAAAAAAACTGGGAAGTGTTGATGACGGAACGGCTCAAACCGATTTTCTGGATGTAGAAAGAGAGCGAGGTATATCAGTTCGGTCATCAAATACAACATTTTACTGGAAAGATATTAAAATCAATTTGATTGATACTCCCGGGCACGTTGATTTTTCGGCTGATGTGGAAAGAGTTCTTCGTGTTTTGGATTGTGCAGTTCTTGTAATTTCAGCGGTTGAAGGTGTTCAGGCACATACCGAAACATTATGGACAGCGTTACAAAATCTGAAAATACCTACAATTATCTTTATTAATAAAATAGACAGAGCAGGATCGGATACCGAGTTAGTTATTCAGGAAATCCAAAAGGAGTTAACGGATAAATTGGTATTACTTCAAAAAACTGTTGATGAAGCATCAAATGATGCCAGTATAAAGCCTGTTTGGGACCGTGAAAATTTAAATGAGGATGTTATAGAATTAATTGCCAACTCAGATGAATCTATTCTTGAAAAATACTTGGAGGAAACAGCCATTACATTCTCTGAGTTAAATGATTCTCTGGTAAAGGCAGTTCGTCGACATCAATTATTCCCGGTTATGTTAGGCTCAGCTAAAAAATCAATTGGAGTTGAGCAATTGTTAGATGCTATAATACATTATTTACCTGGCCCAAAAGTAGACAAAGACAAACCTTTGTCAGCCTTAGTTTATAGCATTGCTTACGACAAAATCATGGGTAAAATCGCTAATGTTAAGGTTTATCAAGGAGCTGTTAATAATCGGGAGTTAATAAAGAATGTAAGCCAGGAAATTGTTGAAAAAGTAACTCAAGTAAGAAAATTAATTGCAAACAAATTTGAGGATGTAGGAGAAGTTGAAGCCGGAGATATTGCGGGAATTTGTGGTTTGCAAAGTGCGAGAGTTGGTGATGTTTTGGGTGAATTTTCGGATGTATTGCCTGATGATATTAGCTTGCGAACTCCTTTACTGACGGTTCAGGTCAGGGCTGATAATGATAAAGATTATGCGGGGTTAGCAGAAGCTTTGCAAGAACTTTCACATGAAGATCCAACCTTAGATTTTGAATGGTTAAAGGAAGATAAGGAACTTCATGTTAAAATTATGGGTTGGATTCAGATCGAAGTTTTGGAGAGAATTATAGAAAACCGTTTTTGTATAAAGTCCAAGTTCGATACTCCAACTGTAATTTACAGAGAAACTCCAAGTACAAAAGGAGAGGGTTTTGTGCAATACTGGATGCCAAAACCTTGTTGGGCGATTTTAAAATTTATGATTGAACCGGGAGAAAGAGGAAGTGGCGTTGTTTATGAATCTAAAATTAGCGTGGACGATGTTCACCGGAAGTATCAAAATGAAGTGGAACGAACCATTCCAAATGCATTGAAACAAGGTATCAAAGGTTGGGAAGTAACAGATTTGAAAATTACATTAATTGAAGGGGAAGACCATGAGATTCATTCACGGCCCGGTGATTTTATTGTTGCCACTCCAATGGGAATTATGAATGGGCTGGTTAATACCGGAACTACTTTATTAGAACCATTAATATCATTTAAAATTTCTGCAAGCGAAGATTTATTAGGAGCTATTACAAGTGACATTTCGCAAATGAGAGGAACATTTGATAGCCCCGAAATGGAAAATGGAAGATTTGTTTTATCCGGAATTTTACCCGTTGCTACATCACTGGATTTTCCGGTTAGATTAAGTTCTCGCTCGGGAGGAAAAGCAAAAATCTCAACTAAGTTTTATGGTTATCAGGAGTGTGATGAAGAACTTGGACAAAAGCGGGAATACAAAGGGATAAGCCCACTGGATACTTCAAAATGGATTTTAAAGGCAAGAAAAGCTTTGCAATAAATATCCGTCGGGCGGATATAAACCGCTCGACGGATTATGAATTAATTTATTTAGCTTTTCTTATAAAAATATCTCCACTTATGGTTTCAAGGAAAATTCTGGTTCCTCCTTTATTTAAGCGTTTCGATAGTTCATTTTTTCCATAATGATGATAACCATCGCTTTTTTCACGGTTAAATTCAAAGTCACTGTACATTCCTCCGGTAATAGTGCTTAACTCGAGGTCGGCATCATAATTGACAGGTAATGACAAATCGATAAAACCACTAATCGTATTAATATCCATTCTTGCATGAATATCTTTAATTTCTATATTACCACTAATTGTTTCAATTTCGAGTTTGTTATTTTTTGGAATTTTTACTTCGAAATACAGGTCCATATTTATTGAGCAGTCATAAATGATAGTTCTTCCATCTTCTTTATCTTTAACAATTCTTCTGGATCTATGTAAGTCTTTTATGTCTTCAATCTCAGATTCAATCTTTATTCCTGTTGATCTTTGTTTTTGTGTAAGAGTGAATTTATCATTATCCTTATTATCATTAATATTTACTATAACTTTAACATAAACTTCGTTTTTATCCCAACTTGTAACTTTAATATCTTCAGCAAATTGGAAGTCAAGGCTAATTTCATCAGAGTTTGATACCGGGTAAGTTTTCTCGATTACCTTTTGGCTATATACCAGGTTTGAAAACGATATAAGAATAACTATAACAAATGTAAATACACTGTTTTTCATGATGTTGTAAATTTAGATTTTGTTAATCGGTGTAGAAAAAGGCTGTTTATGGATTAACTATGAAAGCACGTTTATCGATAGTTTAAAAACAAAAATTCGAGATTCCAGAAACAGCCAGTTAGAGTTATTTTTTGCGCAGATAAATATTATCGTTAATGGTTTTTAGTTTAATATCAACCCCACCACCATTAATAGTTCCATTGATTTTCTGTCCGCCACCAATATAACTTAAACCATCTTTTTCCTTCTTATCGAAATCGATATCAAAATTCGTAAAGATCTCTCCATTGATCGTACTCATTGCAATATCTGCAGGAGTATTAGCCGGAAGAGAAATATCAATTATTCCATTTGTAGCATGAAGTGATATCGGAGAGCTTTGGTTTACCGTTCCAAAATCAATATTTATATCTCCGTTCGTTAAGTTAAGAATAACTGGTCCTGTTACATTTTCCAATGTTATACCCGGATTTAAAATGGATACTTCCAATTCACTACTAAAGTTTTTAACTTTTACATCATCATTTGCAAAAGGGCTTCTGTAGTCTAATTTAAAGTTGATTCCTTTCGGTACTTTGAAGGTATAATAAGCATCTTCCGCTTGTTTACTTGCGCCAACAATTTCAATTACGCTTCCATTCATTTCAACCTGAAGGCCAATGCCGGTATTATCTTCAGCTCCAGAACCATATAAAGACTTCAAACCATCGGCTCTTTCCGGTCTTTTTTCAAATTTTCCTGTTTCGATAATTAATTGGGTTCCTGTAGTTTCCTCGATGCTAATTCCTCCGGAGAAATTCTTTACAAAAACCTGGTTGGCTTGCTTAACATCGTATGTAAATTCTTGCGCGTAGCTTGTACTTATTCCAAGTATTAAACTAGCTATTATTAAAATTGAATTTATTGTTTTCATGACTTTTAAATTTTGAATTAATTGACATTTTCATTTGTCTGTCTGTTGACAGATATGTTTGCGCGCGATTTTTATATAAAAACTTTTAGTCCTTCTTGTGCTTGTTCTTTTACAACAGGTATAGTTTGGTCATTATTAATTATATTCTCAAATGTTTCTTTTGCTCTTTTTTCTTGTAATTGAGTTAACAGGTTTATTAAAGTGATTTGCATTGCAGCATCTTTTTCTTTTTCCAACACTTCGAGAAAAGCATTTCGCACTTCCTTACTTTCCGAATATTTAGATAATGCATTGGCAGCAGCCATTCGTACATTTATATTATCGTCGCTTTTAAATGTATTAATCAAAAGTGCAACCGTTTTCATATCCAATTTAATTTGCTCATTGATCGTGTTAACGGCTTTTAACCTTTGACTTGCAGTTGGTTGGCTTAATGAAGCCAAACTAGCCGATTGCTGCATTGAATATAATTCGGATCGAAGTTGTGCTATTTCCGAATTTTGTTTCGATTGCATTTGTACATTTCTACCTGACAAAAATCCAAATCCAAGTAAAATAATTGCACTAGCCGCATATTTTAAAAAGCTCCAATTTGTTTTTTTCGAATGGATTATGATCTCACCTGAATTATGTTGGGTATTTTCTTTTTCTTCTTCAAGCATTGAATAAAAATCTTCCTTTAATTGAAGGGCAGGTACTTCGTCTTCAAGGATACTCATATCATCAAGTAATTGACGTGTTTGCTTGTGTTCTGTTCTACATTTTTCGCATGTGAGTAAATGTTCTTCAATTTGAACTTTAATATCTTCAGAGATATTTCCTTCGATAAAATCAATCAGTATGTTTTTTATGTTATTGCATTCCATAATTTCTGTTTTATGCTAGTTCAAAATAAAGTTCTCTTAACTTATGCATTGCCCGGTGTACTTTTACTTTAATTGCCGTAACCGAACTTCCGGTTATTTCAGATATTTCCTGGTACTTTAACCCTTGAAAACGACTTAATTCTAATAGCTCGCGTTGTTCCGGACTAAGTTGGTTTAGAGCTTCGTACAAAGTACTTTTTTTAGACTCCATGTCCATTTCTTCCAAAGCTGATTTTGAATCTACTTCTAGTTTATCCGTTTCGTGAAAATCAGATCTTAAGAATTTATTTTCCTGATAATGTTTTAAATGAACGTTGCGAGCAATTTGATACATCCAGGACTTAAACTTCCACTTGTTATCGTACGATTTGCGATATGAAATAATTCTTCGAAAAACATTTTGAGTTAAATCCCTGCTTATATCTTTATTTTGGGTTAATCGCAGAAAGAAATTATAAAGCCTTACATGATACTTTTCAAACAATGGAGCCAGCGAATCCAAATCTCCATTTTTTACTTTCTGCATTAATTGTTCGTCGTTGAACTGTTCCACAAATTGCTTTTTTACTTTTTAATTCTGTATTGGGTATCTCGAAAAATGAAAAAGGTTACAAGCTAAAGTAAAAATAATTTATGTATTTTGACAATGTTTTGTATTTCAGCTTATTATAAAAAAGAAAGGCGTTCAATATGAACGCCTTTCTAAAATTATTTTTAAATAATTAATAAATTTCAACTTTGTAAGGAATTCTTGCCTGAATTCCGTCTTGATTAACAATATCTTGTAAGGCTTGATAATATTTATATTCTTCTCCAAGTTCATTTTTCAGAATTGAAACTCTTACATTACCTTGTAATTCTTCTATAATTTGTTCGAATGGATCTTTTAGTTTAGGATATCCGACAGTTCTGTACGTTTCAAGATTTGCAGCTTCAGCAGCCATTGCGATAGCATCTTCCAAACCTCCAAATCCGTCAATTAATCCAATCTCCAAAGCATTAGTTCCGCTCCATACACGTCCCTGTCCAATTTCATCAACCTCTTCTTTGGTCATTCCACGACCTTCTGCAACATGAGTAATGAAGGTTTCATAGATCTCTTCAATGCTAAATTGAATTACTTCTCTTTCCTGTGCTGTAAGTCTTCTGTTAAATGTTCCAATATCCGCAAAGTCATTGGTTTTTACCACATCAACGTGTACTCCTAATTTATCATTTAAAAGTTCTTTACCATTAAATAAAAGACCAAATACTCCGATTGAACCGGTAATAGTGTTAGGGCTTGCTATGATCTTTTGTGCCGGAGCAACTATATAATAACCTCCGGACGCAGCAACATCACCTAAAGAAGCGATTACCGGTTTAACTTCTTGAGCAAGTTTTACTTCGCGCCAAATTACTTCCGAAGCTAATGCACTTCCACCACCTGAATTTACTCTGAAAACAATTGCCTTAATAGATGAATCTTTTCTTGCCTTTCGGATAGCTCTGGAAATTCGATCAGAACCAATTGTGCCTTCTTCACCTTCACCCATCATAACCGTACCACTTGCATAAACAACAGCAATTTTATCTTTTTCAAGTTTTTTACGTTTTTTGTCTGGTACCTTAGTATATTTTCCTAATTTAATATGTTCAATATCTTTTTCATTTTCTTTACCGGTTAATTCAGCAAGTTCTGCTATAATTTCATCTTTATACTTTAGTTCATCGATTAAACCATTTTCTACAGCTAATTCTGCATTTTTTAAATCAAGGTTATCAGCTAATTCGTTTAGTTTTTTGATACTTATATTTCTTTCATCCGATATTCCTTTTAGTATGTGATCCCAAATTGAACCTACATAAGTCATAATCTGCTCACGATTTTCGTCACTCATTTTATTATACATGAATGGTTCCACCGCACTCTTAAATTTCCCATGTCGTATAATTTGAGGCTCAATTCCCAATTTCTCCATAGCATCCTTAAAGAACATAATTTCGGAACGTAAACCTACAAACATTAATAATCCTTCGGGATTCATGTAAACTTTATCAGCAACAGTTGCCAAATAATATGATGGTTGTGTATAATTATCACTATAACTGATAATGAATTTGCCCGACTCCTTAAAATCAATTAAAGCATTTCTAATTTCTTCAATTGTAGCAATTCCTGCAGGTATTGCTGTCAGATCAAGATAAATACCATCAATATTCGGATCTGACTTTGCCTTTTTCAGGTTCTTCAATATATCGTCCAGCCCCATCTTGGTAATAGGTTGGAAAGATGGAAAATTAAAATCCCCAAATGGATTTTTATCACTCCTGTCGGTAATTACCTGCTTTAACTTCACGTGTAGAACGGTATGTTCTTTAATTTTTACAGGCTCATCTTGTGAAGCAACCATAGCACTAATTACTCCAATTGTTATAAAAAACATTAAAATGCTTGCGAGGATTAAACCAAGCATAGTAGCTAAAACATACTTAAAAAAACTTTTCATAATGTATTGGGTTTTAAAATTATTTTTTATTGATAAAGGATAAATTTATATTATTAAAATTATACTTACAACAAATTAGTAGAATGATGGTTAAATTTGTTACACAATAATGTAATTTTTTATTAAATGTTTAACGAAGTATATTTATTAACCGGTGGAAATTTAGGTGATCGATTTAAATTGCTCGAGCAAGCTAAAAGTGCAATAAGCGAGAAGATAGGAAAAATCAAGAATGAATCTTCGATTTATGAAACAGTGCCCTGGGGATTTAAAGCAGAACAAGATTTTTTGAATCAGGTTGTTGAAGTTAGTACAAAACTTTCACCGCAGAAGGTACTGGAATTTTGTCTTGAAATAGAGGATGAGTTAGGTAGAGAAAGAAAATCAGGTTATTATGAATCAAGGACAATGGATATTGATATTCTTTTTTATAATGATGAAATCGTTAATGAACCGGGTTTGATTATTCCACACCCCAAATTACATCTGCGTAGATTTACTTTAGTACCTTTAACTGAAATAGAGCCTGATTTTGTTCATCCTGTTCTGAATAAAAAGCTTACATTGATTTTAGAAGAGTGTAATGATATATCTGATGTCAGAAGGTTATAGTTGTATTTCTGTTTTATCTATTTCTTTTTTTAACTCTTGTAGTGAAAAGGAATATTCTTCTATAGATAAAAGTTTTTTTATGTATTCTGCAACAATCAACTTTAGTAAAATTTCGAGAAAAGTACCTATTTTAGGTACTAATCGCAAATTTTTACTAAAAAAATTGTGTGTATTACTAATTTTTTTGTGTAATATCTAAAAATGGGTTGAATCTATTTGTTAGATAAAGAAGAATCACATTTTACTTCCGAAAGCCAAATCTCCAGCATCGCCCAATCCGGGAACAATATAAGATTTTGAAGTTAATTCATCATCTACGTCACCAGCCCAAATGGTAACATTTTTCATGTTAATATGTTTTTTTACGTAATTAATTCCCTGGTTGCTGGCAATAATAGTTACAATATGAGTATGTTTAGGAGTTCCTCTTTCTATTATGGCTTTATATGATATCTCCATAGATGCGCCTGACGCTAACATGGGGTCAGATAATATTAAAACCTTGCCCTCAATATCGGGGCTTGAAAGATGTTCGAACTGAATGGTAAATGTTCCGTCTTTGTGATATTTCCTGTGTGCAGAAATAAAAGCATTTTCCGACTGATCGAAGTAATTTAAAATTCCATTGTGAAAGGGCAATCCTGCTCTTAGGATCGTTGCATTTACTACCTTGGAAACCGGTAAGCTCATTTTAGATATTCCAAGTGGCGTGGTAATTTCACTTGATTTATATTCAAAAGTTTTACTTATTTCATATGCAATAATTTCTCCAATTCTTTCCATGTTTCTTCTAAACCGCATACTATCTTTTTGAATCTCTGTATCACGTAACTCAGCAATAAATTGATTCATTAATGAGTTCTTTTGAGCTAGGATATGTACCATTTTTTAATTTATTTTATAATGAATCGATATAACAACGGTAAATTATTAGAATAATATTGTTGAAACTTATACTCTTTTGCGCCTAATCCTGGGAAAAAATCCTGATTATTATTCGATATAACGTTCTCAAGGTTCAAAGTTAAATCTTTTTCAGAATGAACCTCAATATATTTATCAATAAGTAGATGAAAAGCTTTATTTACAATTCCGGTTTTACTATTAGCGGCAAAAAGAAGGTGCAACTTTCTTTTTGATTTTATAAAGAATGCCGCTGCTTGCAAATTATTATGAGATCCATAAGCACAATAGGTTTCTCCTAAACTATATCTGATACAATATGCAATTATCATGCGTAATTTCGGAATCTCTGATTGTCTTAATTTAGGTCGCGATAAGACATCTTTACTGTGTGAGAAATTTATTAACTCGTTTGGCAGAAGACCTTTTACAATTGAAATTTTATTTCTTTTGCCAGTTTCTAAATCCTTCTGAAACTGATTGGTATAATTCTCCGTAATACGTTTATGCGATTTTATCAAATCGATTTCGTAGGTTGAATTGTTTTTTATGTTTTTTGATTTTAATTGATTAAAAACATTCAGGGAGATATTTATAATCGAATTCTTTTTTGGAATAGCATCAATGAATTTTTGAACAATTTCTTCTGATAACAACTTATTGGAGAAAACACCTAAATGAATTCCTAATTTTGAAGTGTAATAAATATTTTTATTGAATCGTGTTTTGCGAAAAAGTGGCATCACATACTCATAATTTCCCAGAACCAAAGCTTCCCAGTTTTCACAAAGAATATTTAAATACCATGAGTAAGCAAATACATTTCCATTAATAGCATTATTTATGCAATTATCCCATCTGATAAAATTGATATCACTATTATTTAAATGCTTAATGTTCAAAACATAAAGTTGATATTATAATTTTCCTTCATCAGCATAGCTGAAATATTCAATATCTGCAATAATAATATGATCAAGTACTTGTATATCCAAAAGTTGGCTGCCTTCTTTTAATTTATTTGTTATCAAATCATCAGAATTACTAGGATTTCTATTTCCTGACGGATGATTGTGGCATAAAATTACTGAAGAAGCTAATTTTTCAACAGCTTGTTTTAAAATTATTTTTACATCGATTACTGTTCCTGAAATTCCTCCCTGACTTATTTTTATTTTTTCAATAATTCGGTTTGAACGGTTTAATAGTAAGATCCAAAACTCCTCATGAGGTAAATCGCCAATGATTGGTTGAAATAGTTCATAGACATCCTTACTTTGAGTAATTTTTCTTTTGGTTAAAACATCCGAGATCTTTCTTCTTCTTCCGAGCTCGAGAGCCGCAAGAATGGTTATGGCTTTTGCTTCACCAATTCCTTTCATTTTAATTAGCTCCGGAATATCAAGCTTTCCTAATTCATTCAAATTATTATTTGCAGATTTGAGAACTTTTTTTGATAACTCAACTGCTGATTCATTACGAGTTCCGGATCTTATTAATAATGCAATTATTTCAGCATCGCTTAAGCTTTGGACCCCTTTTTTAAGAAGTTTTTCACGTGGCCGGTCTTCAACTGCCCAATCCTTGATAGTTAAATTAGAGTATTCTTCCATTTTTAAATAAAATTAGCCATTGTAAAATGAAAAATTTCAAGTACGACATTTTTTATTATTATTGGTTTAAGTTACTAAAATTAGGTGAATTCAATAAAAAAGGCATGGAAAATTTCCATACCTTGAGTTTATTTTATAAAAGAATTAACTATAAAAGTGGCTTTAATTTAGCTTCCAAATTACTTTTAGGAACTGCACCAACTTGTTTATCAACAATTTCACCATCTTTAAAGAATAAAATAGTTGGTATATTTCTGATACCATATTTTGATGCAACACCAGGACTGCTATCAACATCAAGTTTAGTGCAAACAACCTGATCTTTATAATCTTCTGATAATTCTTCAACGATCGGCCCGATCATTCTACAAGGCCCACACCATTCTGCCCAAAAATCAACAATAACAGGTTTGTCAGATTTTAAAACTAATTCTTCGAAATTTGAGTCGTTAACTTCTACTGTCATAATTGTATTATTTTATGTTTTTAATAAATTTAATTTCAAATAAATTATGGTACAAATTTAACTATAAAAAGTTTAATAAACGGAATATTGAATCTCGGAATTTTGACGTAAATAATTAACCAGTTTGTCTGTAATTAAAATACCTTTTGATCTGGAAATGAAGTCAACCGAAGCATTTGCTTCTCTATCTATTACTTTTACTTTTATTAAAGTACTTCCTTCTTTTTCATATGTACATTCTTTAAGTTCATTGATAAGTTTTTCATTAACAATTTCATATGGCAGGGTAAATGTAATGCCTTTAACCATTTCTTCACGGACCTGGGTAAGCATCATCATGGATTTTATTTTAAATTCCAATTCCTGATCATTATACGGTCGAGGTTGTATTCTTCCTTTTATTAATAGTGGATAATCAAGGTAACAATACTTTCTAAAGTTTTCGTAATCCTTACCAAATAAGGCGAATCGATAAGATTCGGTATAATCTTGTATGGTTAAGAATCCGAATGGTTTGCCGGTTTTTGTCATAGAGTGTTTAACATCTGTTACAATTCCTGCTATTGTTAGATCACGATTTCTTAAACTATCCAGATCTGTAAATTCACTAAGTTTGGCATTACAGAAATTTTCAAATTCAAATTTATAGTCATCCAATGGGTGAGCAGAAAGATAAATTCCTATAACTTCTTTTTCCCTCTTTAGCTTTTCAAGTTTTAGCCAATCGTTGGTCGTTGGAACAATAGGTTTTGTAATTTCGATCATTGCAGTATCTCCAAACAAGGATTGTTGGTTACTGTTTTGATCATTCTGGAATTTATTTCCATACCTTACTAAATTTTCAACGAAAGTGCTTTCCTTTTCATCTTGTGCAAAATACTGCCCTCGCTTTATATCATCTAAATTATCAAATGCTCCAGAAGTAGCAAGCGCTTCAATGGTCTTTTTATTTACCTGGTTCAAACTGATTCGCTCTATAAAATCATAAATATTTTTAAATGGGCCGTTTTTTTCACGCTCTTCAATAATTGCTTCAACAGCACCTTCTCCTACACCTTTAATTCCGGCCATTCCAAAACGGATTGCACCATCCTTATTTACAGTAAACTTACGGTAACTTTCATTTACATCCGGTCCTAAAACCTCCATACCCATGTTACGGCAGTCTTCCATAAAGTTTGTAATCTTAGTTATATCGTTTAGATTACGGCTTAATACTCCTGCCATGAATTCAGCCGGGAAATGTGCTTTAAGATATCCTGTTTGATATGCAATATAAGCATAACAAACGGAGTGCGATTTGTTAAAAGCGTAGCTTGCAAAGGCTTCCCAATCGTTCCAGATTTTTTCTATTAATTTTTTAGGAGTTTTATCACTATTTTCACATCCATTGACAAACTCTTCGCTGGATAAGCACCCTTCGGTAAACTTTACTTTAAGTTTGTCCATCATGTCTTTTTTCTTTTTACCCATTGCTTTTCGCAAAGAGTCAGAATCACCACGAGTGAATCCGGCCAATGCTCTGGATTGAAGCATCACTTGTTCCTGGTAAACCGTAATACCATACGTGTCTCTTAAATATGACTCCATCATTGGATGATCA
This sequence comes from Bacteroidales bacterium, assembly GCA_028282785.1. GTDB lineage: Bacteria > Bacteroidota > Bacteroidia > Bacteroidales > UBA12077 > UBA12077. The sequence continues at coordinate 105,296 of JANQHE010000021.1, forward strand.
TAGGAGATCTTTTCTTTACCATGTTTTCGGGCAATAAAAGATGGAATATAATCCATTGGACCCGGGCGGTAAAGTGCATTCATAGCAACGAGATCTTCAAAACGGTTAGGTTGAAGTGACCTAAGGTGTTTTTTCATTCCGGGTGATTCAAACTGGAATATAGCAGTTGTTTCTCCGCGGCTAAAAAGTTTGAATGTTTCTTCATCGGTCAGCTCTACTTTGTCAATATCAATTTCTATTCCTTTGGAAAGTTTTATATTGTCCAAAACTTCTTTGATAATTGATAAAGTTTTGAGACCAAGAAAATCCATTTTTAATAAACCAATGTCTTCAACAAAGCGTCCATCATATTGTGTGGTAAGTAAATCTTCTCCTTTGGTTGGCATAACGGGCAAGTGCTCATCTAAGGGATTTCTACCGATAAGAACACCGCAGGCGTGCACGCCGGTTTGGCGGACTGAGCCTTCCAGTTTTTCCGCTAATTCAATTGTCTGGATAATTAATGGATTTGAAGATTTTTTTTCTTCAAGCAACAAAGGCTCTTCTTTATAAGCTTTTTCAAAACTCATTTTAGGAGCTTCAGGAACCAATTTTGCTAAACGGTTGGCTTCAGATAAATCTAATTTAAGTACACGAGCTACATCTTTTATAGAGCTTTTTGTAGCCATAGTACCAAAAGTACATATGTGTGCTACTTTATCATGTCCATATTTATCCGTAACATAATCAAGTACCATTTGTCGTCCGTCATCATCGAAATCGATATCAATATCAGGCATTGATATACGATCAGGATTAAGAAATCGCTCAAATAGCAAATCGTATTTTATGGGATCAACATTTGTAATTCCGGTGCAATATGCAACTGCTGCTCCGGCCGCCGAACCACGACCAGGTCCTACAAGCACACCATTATCTTTTGCCCAGTTAATAAAATCTTGTGTAATTAGGAAATATCCCGGAAATCCCATTTTTATGATCGTATCTAACTCAAAGTTGATACGTTCCAGATACGATTCTGGAACAGGATCTCCATATCTTTTCTTGGCACCTTCAAATGTTAGGTGACGTAAATAATCTCCTTCATCATTAAATCCTTCAGGAAGTGGAAAATCAGGCATGATAGGCTTTGAATCCAACTCAAATTCTTCAACTTTATTGGCAATTTCCAATGTATTTGCTAATGCTTCAGGAACATCGGCAAATATTTCATTCATTTCCTGAGTAGTTTTAAACCATTCTTGTTTAGTATAACGCATTCTGGTAGGATCGTCATAATCACGACCAGTACTTAAACAAACTAAAACATCATGTGCTTCAGCATCTTCAGGATTTATATAGTGCGAATCATTTGTAGCAATGATTTTTACATTAAATTCTTTAGCAAATTCACGTATTACCTTGTTTACTTTTATTTGATTCTCCCAAACTTCAACTTTAAGCTGTGGATCATCATTTTTATGTCGCATGATCTCAAGATAATAATCATCGGCAAACACGGATTTAAACCATAAAATAGTTTCTTTGGCTTTATCAAAATTTCCCGCCATGATGTGCTGTGCAACTTCTCCTCCCAAACACCCACTGCTCACAATTATTCCTTCATGGTATTTTTCTAACAGTTCATTGTCAATTCTAGGTTTGTAGTACATACCATCAATATGTGCAATAGAAGTTAGTTTTAAAAGGTTTTGATATCCGTTATAATTTTTGGCTAAAAGAGTGAGGTGATAACCGGATGAATCCAGCTTGTTTTCTTTACGTAAATGTCCACGGCGTGCAACATAAGCTTCAACTCCAATGATAGGTTTAATACCATTTTTTTTACAAGCCACATGAAACTCTTTTACTCCGAACATACCTCCATGATCGGTAATTGCAACGGCTGGCATTCCATCTTCTTTGGCTTTACCGGCAATTTGTGCGGTTGTGGCAGCTCCATCAAGAATAGAGTATTGAGAGTGTACGTGCAAATGGACAAAGGGTTGAAGTTCACCTCCTATGGCGGCTTCTTTTAGTTTTCGCTCTTCTTCTTCAACCGAAATATCACTAAATTCATTTACCTTAAATGATTCATATTCAATACCAGCAGGTTTTATCTGGGAAGGATTGTTGTTTTTAAATGTTTCAATTTCTTGTGGAGTCATTCTAAGAGTTTCATTATTGACTCCACCAACTCTAATTAACTCAAGAAAACATCGGGATGTTGCTTCTACATCAGCTGCAGCATTATGCGCCTCAGGGAATGGCTCGTTAAATAGTTTTAAATGTAATTCAGTAAGCGTTGGAGATTTTAAGCCTCCACTTTTATTCCGAATTGCACAAAATTCAGTACTTTCAACTTTAGTGCAAAATCGAGGTGCAGTAGAAATAATTTCTTTCATACCACACCTTAATAGTTCACTACCTATAATGTTAATATCAAATTCAACATTATGCCCGATAATAAATTTTGCTTTTTCTACATCATTTATAAAATCAATTAAAGCTTCCTTAAGGGGTATTCCTTTTTCATTAGCAATTTCTGTTGAAATGCCATGAACTTCAACTACATCATTTGGAATTGTAAATCCTTCCGGTTTAATAATATGATTTTTTGCAAAAAGAAAGTTACCTTCCAAATCATGACATTGCCATGCCAATTGTACTATTCGAGGCCAATTATCGAAGTCTGTTAAAGGAGCTTTCCATTTTTTAGGAAGGCCCGTTGTTTCAGTATCAAATATTAAAAACATGAGATATTAATTTGTAGAAAAAGACTTAACAAATTTAAGATTTCCAATCTCTTTAACTATTATTATTCAACAGCTTTTTTTACACAAAAAAGAGCTACAAAAATAACTTTAAATGAAGGGATTCATCACTTCATATTAAATCATGTTAATAACTTGAGACTTTATTCAACAAATTACCAGGGTGAAGGAACGACTAAATAACTAATTGATTTTGATGGTTAATAAAGTATTAAAAAGTCATCGGACCTGACAAAGCTTTGGATTCCAAAGCTTTCGTTATTAATTGAGATAGCTTTGTTTTTTTAAGGACATATGTAGGATTAATCAAATAATATTGTATCTTTGCCGCACAATTTTGAAACGTAGGTTTAATTATTAATTAAAAAAAGAGTATGCCTGTAAAAATTCGATTAACAAGAAGAGGGAGAAAAAAAGCTCCTTTTTATCACATTGTTATCGCAGATAGCAGAGCGCCACGAGATGGTAGATTCATTGAAAGTATTGGGAAATACAATCCTACTACTAATCCTGCTACTATTGAATTAAATTTTGATAAAGCATTAGATTGGTTACAAAAAGGCGCTCAACCTACAGATACGTGTAGAGCTATCTTGTCATACAAAGGTGTGATGATGAAAAAGCACTTATTAGAAGGAGTAAAAAAAGGTGCTATGACAGAAGAGCAAGCTGAAGAAAAATTTCAAAGCTGGCTTAACGAAAAAGAAGCTAAGATTCAAGCTAAAATTGACACCCTTAAAAAAGGTGAAGATGCTGAAGCTAAAAAACGTTTAGATGCTGAAACTAAGGTTAAAGAAGCAAGAGCTGAAGAATTAGCTAAGAAAAATGCGGAAGCTGCTGCAGAAGAAGCAAAAGAAACTGAATCAGAGGAAGCTCCACAAGCTGAGGAATCAGCTGAACCTGCCCTTCCGGCAGGCGAGACTGCAGAAGAAAAGGCTCCTGAAGCTGAAAATAAGGAGGAAGCACCAGAAGCTTAAGATATTTTCATGCATGAAAAAAGATGATCATTATTTACTAGGATCACTTTTAAAAACGTCAGGAATTAAAGGTGAAATAGTTCTAAAATTTAATAATGATTGTCAGGAAGAAATTCAAAAATTGGAATCAATTTTTATCGATGTGGATAATAAATTGGTTCCTTTTTTTATTGAAGAAATTAGAATAAAATCAATACGTACTGCGGTAGTAAAACTCGAGGGACTTGATAATGAAATTAAATCAGCTGAATTTATAGGATCGGAGTTTTACATTTCAAATGATCGGGCCAAACAGTTAAATATTGAATCTGAAGAATTTATTGAGGTTATCGGCTATCAAGTTTACAATCAGGATAATGAATTAATTGGCGAAGTAATAGAACTTGTTGATATTCCTGATAATCCCTTGTTAAGTGTAAAAACTGAAAAGGGTGAAGTACTTTTACCTGCTAAAGATGAATTAATACTTGAAATTGATGATGAAATGAGCATAATTAAACTCTCTGTTTCAGAAGGTTTAATCGATATCAATTAGAAATCAATATCGTTCTCGAATTTTACTATTTTATTTCGCCAATCTTCCGGCATTTCAATTGCTTTTTCTTCTTTGGCTCCAAAAGAAACTAATACTGCTTCATTTATAGCTTTAATCTCGCGTGTATCTTTATTAACAATTTCTTGCTTCATTTGAAGGCTTTTGTTGCCTAGTTTGTAGACTTTTGATTGCACAATAATGTTTTCTTCAAGAAAAATAGGTTGGATATATTCAATTGTAATTTTAGCCAATACCAAAGCTCTTAATTTCCAGTTTATATGCTCTTCAAATACTTCTTCAAAGTATTGTGTTCTGGCTAAATCAAAATAATTCTGATAAACTGAATTGTTCACATGAGCCATTATGTCAATGTCATTAAATCGGATTTGGATAGGGGTTTTGTGAAAGAAATTCAAATCTTTATTCTTTAGCATTTTGAAGTTCAATATCAAGTTCTTCGTAAGCCGAATTTTGACTCTTGAATTCAGGAACAATTTCTTTCATTTTTCTTACAATTTCGAAATTGTTATGATCCTTTTGAAGCTTGATTAGTTCTGTAAATTGTTCTTGGACTTGATGGAAATCATAGTTTCGAACTTTTGCAATCATAATTTTTGAATGGTGTGTTGGAATAGTATTTTCCATATCATTTAAAAGTTCTTCGTATAATTTTTCCCCTGGTCTAAGTCCGGTATATTTAATTTGGATATCTTTTCCAATTGTTAATCCTGAGAGTTTAACCATTTTTTTGGCTAAATCAATAATTTTTACAGATTCTCCCATATCAAATATGAATATTTCACCACCATTACTTATGGCACCTGCTTCCAAAACCAATTGGCATGCTTCGGGAATTGTCATAAAATATCGTGTAACATCTGGATGTGTAACGGTTACCGGCCCTCCCTTATCAATTTGTTTTTTGAAACGCAATATTACCGAACCATTTGATCCTAAGACATTACCAAAACGTGTTGTAATAAAATTTGTATCACTGACTTGATTAAAAGCCTGAACATATATTTCTGCAATTCGTTTTGAAGCTCCCATAACATTGGTAGGATTTACAGCTTTATCAGTGGAAACCATTACAAATTGTTCAACCTTAAATTCGTGGGACATATCAGAAATTATTTTAGTCCCAAGAATATTTGTTCTTAGTGCTTCTGTTGGATTGTTTTCCATCATGGGAACATGTTTATATGCCGCTGCATGATAAACATAAGATGGTTTGTAGACTTCAAATAATTTGCGAATACGATATTCGTCAGCAACATTTCCAATTACGATCTCAAAATTATAAAAGTTAAATTTTTCCTGAAGATCAAGTTCCATATCATAGAGTGGAGATTCTGCTTGATCAAATAATATAATTTTGTTAGGATTGAAATTTATTAACTGACGAACAATTTCACTACCAATAGATCCTGCTGCTCCCGTAACCAAAACGTTTTTATTGAGCACTTTTTTCTTTATTTTATTGACATCTAATACTATAGGAGGTCTTTCCAATAAATCTTCAATGTTAATTTCTTTGATCTGATTAAAACTTAACTCACCATTAATCCATGTATTAATATCAGGTACCGAAAGTACCCGAATATCATATTGCAAACATTTTTCAATAATATTTTGCTTCTCAGTTGGACCAATTTCCTCTTTTGCGATAATTAATTTATCAATTGTATTCTTTTCAACCAGTTCCTCAAGATAATCAGGATGGAAGATATTAACTCCCTCCAAAGTTTTACCAATATTAGAATTTTCAAAGTCAAAAAAAGCAACCACCTTATGTTTACTTTCGGCATCTCTATCCAAAGTTCTTTTAGTTATTACACCAAATTGACTAGCACCATAAATAACTACATCTGTTTTTTCTTTACTAGGGTTATATAATTCTTGATAGATTATTTTAGTGGCTAATCTGAAAGAAGCCATTAAAAAAACGGTTAATAGGAAATCAATAACCACTATCGAGAATGGAATAATGAAAGTTCCGTTAACAAGGAAATAATTAATAGCGTTAATAATAATAAAAATAACACTACCGGTTAATGCAACAATAAATATCCGTTCTGTATCCTTAGCTCCAGAATATCTTATAATTCCGGCATAACTTCGGAAAATAAGAAATGTGACAGATCTAATAAATAAAACATATGGTATAATAAAACTTAAACCATCATAATATTCAGGTGGAATATTAAAATTAAAGCGTAACAGAAAAGCCGATGAAATTGAAATTGCACATATAAACAGATCAATTAAAAATACAATCCATCTCGGAGTATATGATTTAGGAAATTGAATCATGTAAGTTTTGTAAAATTGTAAAGTAAAATTTCAAACGTTCACAACCTTTCAAAAATATTAAAAATATTGCAGCATATATAATTTTTATTCGTCTTTTATCAAAACAAAACCAAAATTTGAGATTATGAAAGCAAAATTAACTAAAGCAATTTTCTTTACTTTATTATTCGTATCTGGGATTATAATAAAAACAGCACTAGGTGCAGGTTTAGGCCAAGATAAAAAAGAAAACAGGAAAGTTGGGGATTTCAATGAAATTAGTTTGTCTATTCCGGCAGATTTATTTTTGACTCAAGGATCTAAGAATGAAGTAATCATTGAAGCAAATGAAAGTTTATTAGAAAAAATAGAAACAGAAATAAGAGGTTCCAGACTGGAGATTAAGTTCGAGAAATGGTATAATTACAAGGGAATGGGCGAAATTAACGTTTACGTTACCGTAAAGAATATTGATAAATTAGTTGTTTCCGGATCGGGAGATATTGTTTCAAAATCACCAATTAAATCAGATAAGATTTCATTTATAGTTTCCGGAAGTGGTTCTGTAATGATCGATGAGTTAGTTACGAAAGAAGTAGACGCTATGGTTACTGGCTCGGGAGATGTAAGATTAAAAGGAAATGTTGAAGTAGACGAATTGGATGTAACTGTTACAGGATCAGGTGATTTTGAATCTGTTGGTTTAAAATTCAGAGAAGCTAACTTAAGTATTACTGGTTCTGGCTCAATTCATACTTATGTTATTGATGAATTGGATGCAAGCATTACAGGTAGTGGCAAAATCTATTATAAAGGAAAACCTGTTATTGATGCAAATATTACAGGAAGTGGAAAAATAAAAAGTGATAATTAAAATATTAATAGCTAACCAAAAGGGTCATTTATAAGTGACCCTTTTTTATTCTCTAATAATTTGCACTTCACCTCCAAGTCCCAGTTTAATAATGCTTGAAGATAGCATTTGTGTTAAATCATTTTGTTTCCATTCAACAATATAATCAACCGAATCGATTATTTCTTGAGAAATTTCCGAGAAATTTTGAGGTGATTTCTCTCCACTAATATTGGCAGAAGTTGACACAATAGGTTTTTTAAATCTTTGAATTAACTTTTGGTTGAATTCATCCTCTGATATTCTAATTCCAACACTTCCATCTTGCGCAATTAAGTTTTTAGCAAGGTTTTTAGCATTTGAATAAATTATAGTTAATGGTTTTTCAGTAAGTTCAATTAAATCCCAGGCTATTTCAGGCATTTCATTAATATAAGAAGGTATTTTATTGGGATTATCTAAAAGAACAAGCATACTTTTTTCATCGCTTCGCTTTTTGATGTTATAAATTCTTTTAACCGCTTTTTCATTGGTTGCATCACAACCTAATCCCCAGATAGTGTCAGTGGGATACAAAATTACACCACCGTTTTTCAAAGTTTCCAGACATCTGGACAAATCTTGAGTAAAATTATTTGATGATTCCATATGGAGTGTATGTTGTTTTATTTTTGAGTACATCATTCAAATATTCCATATGGATATCATCTCTTTCAAGCCTTGCATGGAATAAATGATATTGAATAGCTAAATGTTTTATTAATTTTATTTTTTTTCCTGCATTTTTTAATCTATACTCGAAATCAGTATCTTCACCAATAGCGGGCTTTTTATACCTTTCGTCAAAGCCATTAATCTCTAAAATATTTGATTTATGCAAAGAAAAGTTGCTACCTAAAACTCCCTTTGTTTTTTTATTAATTTTTTTTCTAATAAAATTATTTTTAAAATAAATTGCATTTTCCAAATGAGATCCGCCAATGACTGATTTTAAAAGAATTCCAAGTATTGCAAATTTCCTTTCAAGAATACCTTTTCTTACATTTTCATAAGTTAAACGGTCAGAAACGTATTTGGAAAGATTAGACCTTCTTCCTGCTAAAGTGATGTTTGGCTCCTTATTAAATAAGTGCTCTGCTACAAATTTTTTATGTGGAATACAGTCTCCATCTATAAAAATAATATAATCAGAATCTGATTTCTTAATGGCCTGATTTAAAATTTCGTTTTTTCTCCAACCCTCATCTTCATGCCATATGTGTTTAATTTTTAATGTTGATTGTTTAATGTAAGCATTAATTTTATCCACAACTTCTTTTTTTGATCCATCGTCTGCAAGAATGATTTCAAAGTTCTTATTCGTTTGGCGTTCAAACCCTGCTAATACTAGTTCTATAAATGAATAATTGTTGTATATAGAAATAATAACAGAGGCTTCTAAAGCTTCAGATTTATTCATTTCTTAATATATTTGGTCTCGGTAATTCGACCGTAAATATATTTTAAAATGATTAATTTTCTAATTATAGGATTGTTTTTTCGACTTCTTCAATAACTCGATCAACAATAAAAAGATTTTTAACTCTTTTTTCTCCTTCTATTCCCATCTTATCACGAAGTTCTTTATTTTCAGCAAGTAATTTAATTTTTTCAATAACTTCATCAATGTTGTTTTCTTTAACCAAGAATCCGGTTTTGTTATTGTCTATAATTTCCGGATTGCTGCTTAAATTAAAGGCAATAACAGGCTTTTTACATAGCATAGCCTCTACAAGAACATATCCAAATCCTTCCCATAATGAAGGTAAAATATAGATATCAATATTGTGCATAAATGATCTTATGTCTTCAATAAATCCTGTAAAAACTATTTTATCATCAACTTCAAGTTGCTTGCTTAAAGCTTCAATTTCCGGTTGAAGCTTTCCTGAACCCGCTAAAAGAATCTTAAAATTGATTTTCTCTTTTTTAAGTTTTGATGCAAGTTTTATAATAAAATCGTGATTTTTCTGCTTAACAAACCTGCCAGCATTTCCAATTATTATTTCATTATTCTGTTTTAGATAAAGGGGATTTAAATTTTTATCATTGTGTTCATCTAAAATAATTCCGTTGTAAATTACCTTTATTTTAGCACGGTCGAATAAATTTGGATTTTTTTCAAGAATTGTATTCCTTGTAGCTTCTGAATTTGCAATTATTTCATCGATATAATTCTTAAATATGAATCGATTTGAGATTTTATTTTTAATAGGGATAGCACTTCCTCTTCGGTAAATTGTTTTTAGTACGCCTGCTTTTTTTGAAGCGGGTGCGGCAACTTTTAAATCAGAAGGTAAGTTGATTATAATGGTTGTAACTTTTTCTTTTTTCAAAATACCCTTTACTGTTAAAATTTTGAAAGGGTTTAAAAAGCTAAGTTTTGATATTTTTATAGGGTATGTTTTTAGACCTGACTCATTAATTTTTTTAAATAGTTCACTTTTTTTATTTGTAATCACAATAACCTTGTAGTCTTTGTTGTGCAATCGTGTAGCTATGTCATAATGCCACTTTTCGCCACCTCCCCAAGTTTTTGAGCTGTTAAAAAAACAAACTACTTTATTTTTCATTATTTTTTTGTCTGAGTTTGACTTGTTTTAGAAATGCAGAATGCGCCGAATTAGCACAAATTACAAATCCATAAAAACCATCTAAAAATCCAAGGCGCAAAAAATAATGCTTTACAAACTTGAAAAAAGGACTAAAAATTATTTTAAGAATATTATTCTTTTTACCTCTATTAGTAAGTTGTTCAGCTTTAAGCTCAGAGAATTTATTGATCTGAGCAATATGTTCAAAAATTGTATAATATGAATAATGATGCAGGTCCGCTTTTAGATATCCAACTTTTGCATTTTTATCTAATTCAACTTTTTCATGAATGATATTCCGGTTCCATTTCCCTTTTTCTTTATCCCAAAGCCTGAGTTGCTTATCTGGGTACCATCCTGAATGTTTGATCCATTTACCACAATAATTGGTCATTCGATTAACGTAGTATGCATCGGCACTCCAGTTATTTTTTACATCCAGGATTTTTCTTTTTAATTTCTCACTTAGTGCTTCATCAGCATCCATAGATAAAATAACCGGATATTTTGCTTGTTCAGTAGCCCAGTTTTTTTGATCGGAATAATTTTTAAATTCTCTTTCAAAAAAAGAAACATTATACTTTAAACAAATCTCTTTTGTACTATCCGTTGAAAAGGAGTCAACAACAATAATTTCGTCAACTATACCTTGCAGTGATTGTAAACATCTTTCGATATTTTTTTCTTCGTTAAAGGTTATTATTGTTGCTGATATTTGTTTCATTTTAGAAAATTAGTTTATCAATTTCAATGGTTGTAGCACACTTAAAGTGTCCTTTTGGGCAAGCTTTATATCCATGTAATCCACATGGGCGGCAATCTAACTTTTCTTCAGTTTCTATAACCTTTGAGTTATCGGATAATGGGCCAAATCCAAATTTTGGAACAGTAGAACAAAATACTGCTGTAGTTGGAGCATTCATGGCCGATGACATATGCATTGGAGCTGAATCATTTACATAATTCATGGATGAGTTGGCCATTAAAGCAGAGGTTTGCAAGAGACTTAATTCACCGCATAAATTGGTAACATTCTTATTATTTGATTCGGAAATTATTTTATCACAATCCGTTTTATCATCCGGACCACCAATTAAATAGATTTGATATTTTGAGTCTGTCCTATTAATTAATTCAATCCATTTTTCAGCAAGGAATTGTTTTGTATACCATACGGAAGTGGGCGCAATGCAAATGTATGGTCTCATTTTATACTGAGAAACGATTTGATAATCCTCCTTAGATGGATGTAATTTTGGATTAAAAATACTTTCATCAGTTATTTCAGTGACCGTTTCAATGTTTCTTTCTACTTCATGTTTTCCGTTTCCAATTTCGTGTTTTATTTTACGCGTAAATAGAAATGAAAATGGATTTTTATTAAATCCGACCTTTATTTTACCTTTTGAAAATGCCGTGATTATCCCTGTCGAGGTAAAACGTTGTAAGTTTATCACATAATCATACTTCTTATTCCGTATCAGTTTAATAATACGAAACATATTTTTCTTTTTTTCTTTCTTTTTATCCCATATTAATAAATTCGATACATAAGGATGATTCCTTAATAAGTTTTCATTACCTTTTCTAAGTAAAAAATCTATTTGAGAATCCGGATAAAATTTATGCAACTTTTCAATAATAGGAGTTGCCAAAATTACATCACCAATAAAAGCAGTTTGTATGATTAAGAATTTTACCATGAACTATACCGCAACATTATATTCTCTTAAAGCATCATTTAGTGATGTTTTAAGATTTGTAGATTCTTTTCTTTTTCCAATAATTAAAGCACATGGTACCTGAAATTCTCCTGCATTGAACTTTTTGGTTTGAGAACCCGGTATTACAACAGATCTTGCGGGAACGTGTCCCTTATATTCAATAGGTTCATCTCCTGAAACATCAATTATTTTAGTGGATTTTGTAATTACAACATTTGCGCCCAGAACGGCTTCTTTTTCTATATAAACTCCCTCTACAATAATACATCTTGAACCAATAAAACAATCATCTTCGATTATTACAGGTGCAGCCTGTACTGGTTCCAGGACTCCACCAATTCCAACACCTCCGCTTAAATGTACATTTTTTCCAATTTGAGCACATGATCCGACTGTGGCCCATGTGTCGACCATTGTACCGGAATCAACATAAGCACCAATATTTACATACGATGGCATCATGATTACATCTTTTGCTACATAAGAACCATGACGTGCAATAGCGTGTGGTACTACCCTTACACCTAATTCATCATAACCGGTTTTTAAATCAATTTTATCATGAAATTCAAACGGGCCAACTTTCGTAACCTCCATTTTCTGAATTGGAAAATACAATATAACAGCCTTTTTGATCCATTCATTAACTTGCCAACTATTAGCGGTAGGTTCGGCAACCCGAATTTTTCCTTTATCTAATAGTTCAATAACCTGACGGATAGAATTTTGGGTATCTATATCTTGAAGTAAACTTCTGTTTTCCCAAGCCGATTCGATAATTTTTTGATAATCTGAAAGCATAAAACCTTATTATTTCATCTTTTATTATTCAGTTTGCGAAGATAACCAAAAAATTACTTGCAAAAAAGAGCCCATTTAGTCACTAGAATTCAGGAATTGAGTGTTTAAAATAATTAGAGAAAGTTAAAGATTGTTAAACCTTTCAGAAATAAAGCAGTTCATAATATATATTTGTGCTTAAAATTTTCGCTTTGAAACCGGACTTGTCAAAAAAGATTGTAGTTATAACCATTCTTTGTTTATCAATATTTTCTGTGTATGGACAGAAAGTTGATAGTCTTTATTATTTCTCAGGACAGGTGATTAGTAAACAAGGGAATTATCCTGTTGCATTAGCTCATGTTATAAATGTTACTCAACGTTGGGGAGTAGTTGCAGATACGCTTGGATATTTTAATATTTGGGTTAAGCCGGATGACTCATTAAATATTTCTGCTATTGGATTTAATTTTAATGAATATAAAATAAATGGTTTTTTAAAAGATACTCTAGTTAAGATTAAATTGAAAGGTAGATTTTATGAAATACCCGAGGTGGCTATTTCTTATTTAGGAACCTATAAGCAGTTTGAGCAAAAAGTACTTGATTTAGAATTACCGGATTTAGGATTAAATCCGGAATTTGAAAAAATATTTAAACATGTTGAACCTGCGCAAAATTTTGAGTTGCCGACAATCACCGGCCCTGTTTCTCTTTTTTATGTAATGTTTAGTAAAGATGTAAAAGATAAAAACAAGTATATAAAATTATCTGAAGAGGGAAAGGTAAAGGATAAAATACGGGAGCGATTCAACGAACATATAATTCGGAATCTTACAGGTTTAACCGGAGAGGAGGCCCAAAAGTTCATGAAATACTGTGACTTCAAAGATGAGTATATTTTAAGTATTGATGATTATAGATTGTATTCGGAGATTTTATCAAGATTTGAAAGCTATAAAAAAAGTGAAGAAGATTCTTTAAAAAGCGAATAATTTTCTTACTTTGACAAAAAACATAATTATGTCTGGTAAAATACCTCAATTTTCTGATATACAAGAAGCACACAAAAGAATAAAACCCCATATTCATAAAACCCCGGTTTTATCCTCTATAAGTATTAATGAAATTTTTAATGTTAATTTGAAATTTAAATGTGAGAATTTCCAAAAGGTAGGAGCATTTAAATTTCGCGGAGCTACAAATGCTGTTAGATTACTAAAAAAACAAGAAGCTGAAAAAGGTGTTACAACACACTCTTCTGGAAATCATGCGGCCGCATTAAGTTTAGCTGCAAAGCAATTGGGAATTCCAGCTTATATTGTAATGCCTAAAAATGCACCAGAAATTAAAAAGAAGGCGGTTGAAGGTTATGGGGCAAAAATTACATTTTGTGAGCCAACCTTACAGGCAAGAGAAGAAACATTAAGTGAAGTGCAAAAGGATACAGGAGCAACTTTTATTCACCCCTATAATAATTTTAATGTTATTTGCGGACAAGGTACTTCAGCTAAGGAACTTTTAGAAGAAATTCCCGACCTGGATGTTATAATTAGTCCGATCGGGGGAGGAGGTTTAATGAGTGGAACTGTATTGTCAGCTAAATCAATAAATCCTGAAATAAAAGTTTTTGGAGCGGAACCATTAAATGCTGATGATGCTTTTAGATCTTTTAAACAAGGAGTTCTTATTCCGGCTGGCCCTCCAAATACAATTGCCGATGGTTTGTTAACTTCCTTAAGTCCATTAACTTTTCAAATTATAAGAGAAAACCTGGATGGAATATTAACAACGAAAGAAGAAACCATTATTGAAGCTATGCGAATGATATGGGAACGAATGAAGATAATAGTAGAGCCTTCGGCAGCAGTTCCATTAGCAGTTGTAATAGAAAATAGATATTTGTTAAAGGGAAAAAAAGTTGGCTTGATTGTTTCAGGAGGGAATGTTGATTTAGATCATTTACCTTTCTAATAAAAACTTGCCGGTAACAGGATAATGATCGGACAATTGCACGTTTGGTATTTCAAAGTTTGTACATTTTATCTCTTTACTATGAAATATAAAATCGATTCTAAATGAAGGAAATTTTCCCATATAAGTAGTTCCTATACCTTTTCCGGCCTCAATAAATGAATCGTTTAAATTTTTTTTCATTTTTCGGTAAGTATACGAGACAGGAACATCGTTAAAATCGCCACAGACTATTACAGGATAAGGAGAATTTTGAATATGATTGGTTAAAATGTCAGCCTGACTTGCTCTTTTAATAAAAGCATCTCGCAGGCGGAATGAAATATCCTTTATTTCTCGTAATCTTTCATCCTCATTTAAAGCTTTACTATTTGTTATAAAAGTATAGTTGTTTTTATTGAATCTTATGGACTGCAAATGGTTATTAAATATTCGAACAGTGTCCTTATTAATTATAATGTCTGTATAAATACTTGAATTGGATGAATTACTAAAGTTAATTACACCCCTGTTAACAATTGGATACTTACTATACGTTGCAATACCATAATTATAGTTTTTGTTTTCAATTGTGTAGTCAATATGTGTATAATATTTATCTTTTAACTTTTTTTGTATTTTACGCTTGGTTAGTCCCCCGGAGTTTTTAGTAAAGAACTCCTGGAAACATATAATATCAAACTGACCCGAGTTTATAAAATCAAATATCTCACCTTGTGTATCTTCCAACTCGTTCCATTCGTATAGATCAAACAACCTAACATTATAAGATAAAATACTAAACTGTTGTTCCGCAACAATTTTTTCCTTTTTTTCTTTTTTGAGAGGAATTTGAACATAGGTTCCGATATAATTCCAGCCAATAAGAATAGCAAAAAGTGAAAAAATAAAAATTCTTTTACGTTTATAAATCCAGAAAACTACATATATGGAGTTAACAACCAACAAAAATGGATATGCCAGTCCAAAAAAAGCTAATAACCAGATTTTTTCAGGACTTATATAGATTGATAAATAAGAAAGTAATAATGCCCCAATAAAAATATAGTTCAGATACCTAAGAATAGTGTATAAAAGTGCCTTCAAATCAAATATACTTACGTTTAAAATCTAAATTAGAATTATTGATTGAATTTATCAACAGGTAATGGAATTATTTATTAAAATTTTATTTACTGTTTTTGAAAAGTATTTCTTTTTCTGTTTTTGTAAGACTGTCATATCCGGATTTTGCAATTTTATCTAATATGGCATCTATATTTTTTTGTTCTGCTGCTTTGCTTTTATTGTAATCATAATCAGTCATCGGACGTTTATATGTAACTTTGAATTTTTCTCTTCTTTTAAATAAAGAAAAGACTTTGTCCATAAAACGATCAAATCCTTTTGTAATATTTCTTCCTTTCTTCATTTGAACAATGTATAAATAACCCAAAAGAGCTCCGCCCAAATGCGCAATGTGCCCTCCGGCATTAGATGAGGCAATGCTAAGAATATCTAAAATAATGGTTACAATAGCAATGTATTTTAAAGCAACCGGTCCAAAAAACAATAAGTTAACCTTAAAGTTTGGTGCATAAACAGAAATTGCTATAACAATGGCAATTACAGATGCTGAGGCTCCCAGCGCATAGGACATGGGTAATATATTACTAAAAACAGGGAATACGTTAAATGCCAAAATATATAGCGCCGCACCTGCTAGACCTCCTACCAAATAAACACTTAAAAGTTTTTTCTCATCAAAATAACGTAGAAAAATTTGACCAAACCAATATAACCATAGCATATTGAACAGGATATGTAAAAAATCCTGATGTAAAAACATGTAGGTAAGTATGGTCCATGGCTTGAAAACTAAATTATTTATATCAGCAGGAACAGCAAACCAGTTTACAATTGAAAATGTAGGGTCAATTGATAAAAGAAAAAATACTACCCCTATTAATTTTACTGCCAAAAAGACAGCTAAATTGATGTATATAAGTTTTGTTAAAGTGCTTCCACTTCTGAAAGACTTTTTTATTTCATCTAATATACTCATGATTGTCTATTTAACTTTTAATAAATCAATAGAATAACGTTTATTAATAGAATTTTCTCCGGTCGTTATTCCATAATTTTATTAATATAAACCCAAATAGCATGCCACCTAAATGAGCAAAGTGTGCGATATTACTTCCCGGTTGCGTTAAGCCAAGCCATAATTCCAAAGCTCCATAAAAAATTACAAAGTATTTTGCTTTAATCGGAATAGGCGGAAAAAGGAGCATTAACTGTGTATTAGGGAAAAGCATACCAAATGCAAGAAGGACACCAAAAACAGCACCTGATGCACCTACTGTTGGAATATTTATTTTCCCTGTAAACATAGTTTGAATACCTTCAATACCCTCTTTAATATAATTTGGATTGTCAGGACTATCGTACCATGCATTTAAGAAATCTCTATAGTATCTTGGATCAAATTCAGAGAAGGAATTTTTAGCTAAAGCTGCAAATCCATTTGGGGTTGGAGTATTTTGAAAGGCTGCAATTTTATCCGCAATATTTTGAAGTTCAATATGAATAACAAAAGTATGCAAAGCAGCAGCTCCCAGACCGGTAACTATAAAATATATAAAAAATCGTTTACTACCCCAAACTGTTTCAAGTACCCGGCCAAACATCCAAAGTGCAAACATATTAAAGAATATATGCATTAATCCTCCATGCATAAACATGTGGGTAACAATTTGGTATGGCTGAAAATATTCAGATTTAAAATAATGCAATCCTAAAATCTGGCTCAATCGAACACCAAACGCATTCTCAAGAACCCAGGTAGCTAACAGCATAATTACATTAATTAGGATTAAGTTTTTTACTACCGGGGGAATATCACTAAATCGAACGTTAATCATAATTATTACATTTATTCTTTCTAATTAAAACGTTTATCTATCTCATCTGTTTTAATGATGCTTACAATTAATTTGCCAAAAGGCGAATAGTTCGGATTTTGGCAGGCAAATAGCATATCAACCATTTCTCGCATCTCTTCTGAACTTAGCTTTTGATTACTGCTTATGGCTGATGCTTTGGCCAATGCTTTGGCAATTTTTTCTTTAGCTTGTATTTTTGCATCAACTTCGCCTGACAAGTATTCATGTAAGAATTTATCAATAATTTGCTCTGGTTCCTGGTTACTCGAATCTGCTGGCATTCCATTTATAACAATTGCATTTCCGCCAAAATCATCAATATCAAACCCTAAGTTTTTCAAATCATCTTTAATCTCCATTAAAAGTGTATGATCTTTAGCATCCAACTCAATACTTTTTGGATATAGTGATTTCTGTGAAGTAATAGATTGTTCGGATAATGACTGAAGGAATTTCTCAAACAGAATTCTTTCATGTGCTCTTTTTTGGTCAATGATCATGAGCCCGGATTTAACCGGCGTTAATATGAATTTGTTTTTAAAATGGAAGTATTTTTCACTTACTTCAGAATCTGTTAATGTTTGCTGTGTATTTTCAGGTGAAATAAATGAAAAATCATCTTCTTGTTTTTCTTTTTCAAAACCATCATATAGTTTATTCCAATTTGCAAGATTTTCTTTTTCCAAAGAAATAGCAGAACTTTTTGGGTTTTTTATTTGAGGTTTTTTACTTTCAAAAGGATTAAAAGTAGGATCAATTTGAATTTGTGGATTTTTTACTTCTGTATCTTTTGATATCACAGGAATATTAAATCCTTGCTCCTGGTCAAAATCTAAAGAAGGTACAATATTATTTTTACCTAATGATTGTTTAACAGCTGAGTGTAAAATTTGCCAGATAGCTTGTTGATCTTCAAATTTAATTTCTGTTTTCGTAGGATGAATATTCACATCAATACTTGATGGATCAGCCTCGAAATAAAGAAAATATGAAGGAACAGTATCTGGTTGAAGGATTTGATCATAAGCATTTATAATTGCTTTATTGAAATATGCACTTCGCATGTACCTGTTATTTATAAAAAAGAACTGTTCTCCTGTTTTTTTTCTGGCATATTCGGGTTTTCCTATAAATCCCCTTACTTTTATAATGCTTGTATCCGTTTCAATACTAATAAGATTTGAATTTATTCTTTTACCAAATAAAGAAACGATTCTTTGGCGAACATTTCCTTTGGGAAGTATAAAAACCTCCGAATTATTATGGTATAGTTTAAACTCAACAGTAGGATTAGCTAATGCTATTCTTTGGAATTCAGATATTATATGTCCAAACTCCGTAGTATTTGATTTCAGAAATTTACGCCGTGCTGGTACATTAAAGAAAAGATTCTTAGTTGAAAAGTTTGTTCCTATTGCACAACTGGCAGGCTCCTGGCTCAAAACTTTTGACCCTTCAATTACGATTTGAGTTCCTAACTCCGATTCCTTTTGCCGGGTTTTTAAGTCGACATGAGCAATGGCAGCTATCGATGCCAGTGCCTCACCACGAAAACCCATGGTTGATATAGCAAATAAATCATCAGCAGTTTTAATCTTAGAAGTGGAATGACGTTCGAAAGATAATCTTGCATCCGTATCCGACATTCCGGTTCCGTTATCAGTTACCTGAATTAAAGTTCTACCGGCATCTTTAATATTTATTGTTATAGAATCAGCTTGAGCATCAATTGCATTTTCAGTTAATTCTTTAACAACCGATGCAGGACGTTGTATAACTTCACCAGCAGCTATTTGATTTGCAACGGAATCGGGTAAAAGCTGAATAATATCTGACATTTAATTTTTTTTTAGAAATAAAGAAGAAAATAGACAAGAGCAAAAAGTACAATTAAAATAACAACTAATCGTACGGTAGATTTTCTTTTCTGCTCAATATTCTTTCTGAAATATCCTCGCATTTGTCCTTTTATATTAGGTGTGTAAGGTTTTACGGTATCATCATCTTCAACACCCATTTCACGTTTTATCTTCTGAATACGTTTTTCCAGTTCTTCTTTTTCTTCGTTGTAGTATCTGGGTTGAAAGTTGAACTGTTTATTCTTTGGTGTATGAAAAAACTTTAAAGCCATTATAAATAAATTTAATATGTTACAAAGGTATTCAATATTTTATCATTATTAAACTTTGAAAGGTTATATAAATAATACGACAACTTTGACCGGAAATTGCCGAGATTAGTTCAACGAAAT
The DNA here is from genome assembly GCA_028282785.1 of Bacteroidales bacterium. Lineage (GTDB taxonomy): Bacteria > Bacteroidota > Bacteroidia > Bacteroidales > UBA12077 > UBA12077. The sequence goes on from JANQHE010000021.1 coordinate 124,992, forward strand.
TCGATTTTTATCATATATTTGAGCCTTATTTGCGATATATTATCATCTGATTTAAAAATAAAACGATTAATTGTTTGTGAATCAGATAAACTTTTATATTTTTGCATTCCCAAAAATGTATAAAAACTTGTCTGCCGATCTATCCGCTTAAGGAGGACAGGCAGGCTGTTAAAAAATTAATAGATGTACGCAATTGTAGAGATAGCAGGCCAACAGTTTAAAGTAGAAAAAGACAGTAAGATTTTTGTTCATCGTTTAGAAGCAGAAGAAGGATCAACTGTAGAGTTCGATAAAGTACTGTTGTTAGATAATGACGGAAAGGTAAAAGTCGGAAAACCTACCGTGAAGGCTGCAAAAATTTCCGCTAAGATTTTAGCTCACCAAAAAGGTGACAAAGTGCTTGTTTTCAAAAAGAAAAGAAGAAAAGGGTATAAAAAGTTAAACGGACACCGTCAGCAATTTACCCAAATTCAAGTAGAAAACATTATTACAGAATAATTAAAATATTTAGAAATGGCACATAAGAAAGGAGCTGGTAGTTCACGTAACGGTCGCGAATCGGAAAGTAAACGATTAGGTGTAAAATTATATGGCGGACAAAATGCGAAAGCTGGTAATATTATCGTTCGTCAGCGAGGAACTAAACACTATCCTGGCGAAAATGTCGGTATGGGTAAAGACCACACATTATTTGCTTTAGTTGATGGTAAAATCGAATTTAGAAAAAAACAAGGGAATAAATCATACGTATCGGTTATTCCTTTCGAAGAATAAAAGATTTTTACTTAATTTTGAATCTCCTGATTTTACTATTATGTAGTAAAAATTTAGGAGATTTTTTATTTATAAACCATTCATTTTCAACACATGCTAACCTTAAAATTCATTCAGGAGAATAAAGATTTAGTTATTGAAAGACTAAAGATTAAAAATTTTCAAGCCGAAGATTTAGTAAATCAAATTCTTGATTTAGATCAAAAACGCAGATCAACTCAAAACAGTATGGATAACAAGCAGGCCGAGTTAAATAAAATGTCCAAAGAAATCGGAATGTTGTTTAAAAGTGGGAAAGTTGAAGAGGCAAATGAGTTAAAGGCGAAAAATACTGAATTAAAAGATTTGGTAAAATTACAAAATGATGAATTAGCATCAATTGAAAAAGAACTAAACGAAACATTGGTTCAAATTCCGAATTTACCGCATGAATCTGTTCCTGCTGGTAAAGGAGAGGATGAAAACGTAGAAGTCAAATCAGGTGGAGAAATACCAACTTTGCCTGAGGGAGCAATGGCACATTGGGATTTGGCAAAAAAATATGACATTATTGATTTTGAACTGGGAAATAAATTGACCGGAAGTGGTTTTCCTGTTTACAAAGGAAAAGGAGCAAAATTGCAAAGAGCTTTAATTAGCTATTTCCTTGATAAAGCAATTGAAGCAGAATATACTGAGGTAATGCCACCATTAATGGTGAATGAAGATTCCGGTTTTGGAACAGGCCAGTTACCGGATAAGGAAGGACAAATGTATCATGTAACTGCTGATAATTTATATTTAATACCTACCGCAGAGGTGCCGGTTACGAATATTTTTCGAGGGGACATTTTATCTTCTAAGGATTTTCCAATTAAAATGACCGCTTATACTCCATGTTTCAGGCGAGAGGCCGGATCTTACGGGAAAGATGTTCGTGGTTTAAATCGTTTACATCAATTCGATAAAGTTGAAATAGTTCAATTTCAACACCCTGAAAAATCATATGATACATTGGATGAAATGGTGGGTCATGTAGAAAGTTTAGTGCAGTCATTAAACTTACCTTATAGAATATTAAAACTTTGTGGTGGTGATATAAGTTTTACTTCTGCTTTAACATATGATTTTGAAGTTTTTTCTGTAGCACAGGAAAAATGGCTGGAAGTAAGTTCAGTTTCCAACTTTGAATCATACCAGGCAAACAGGTTAAGGTTAAGGTATAAAGAAGAAGGAGAGAAAAAGCCCCAGTTAGCTCATACTTTAAATGGAAGTGCATTAGCATTACCAAGAATTCTGGCTGCCTTACTTGAAAATAATCAAACAGAAAAAGGGATTGTTATTCCCGAGGTATTAAGACCTTATACCGGTTTTGATATTATTGATTAAGCGATATTTAATAATACTAAATGAAGAGTGCTCTGATGAGTGCTCTTTTTTTATCTATAATTTATTTGTATTATTATTTTTCTAACACCTGATATCATGAGGATCTCATTTATTGGATTAATCGCATTATTTACAATAAGTTGTACTACTAATAAAGAAAAGGATTTTTCTGATTTAGATAGATTAACTTCTGTTACGGATAGTCTTTTAAGATATTTACAACTAAGTTCTGATGAAATATCAAAAAACCTATATTTCATTTCAGATGATAGTGTTAAAAGAGATTCATTAATTCACGTATTAAACCTTCCGGATTCTATTGGATTTTATCAGTTTATAGAGAAAAGTTTAACGGAATTAAATGAAATAGTTTTTCAAATTCAACAAGAGATCTATTTTGCAAAAGATCAATTAAATTCTGTAAGAAATGAATATTTAAATAATGACATTTCGGAAACAGAATATTTAATTGAAATAGCTGAACTTCTTGAATTAATTCAATTTTTGGAAGAAAGAGTGGATTCAAACTTAATTTCCGTGAAGTCAGAATATTATTTCCAAAATACACAAATAGATTCTTTGCGATAAATGAAAAATCAGTCTAAAGCATATATTTATGCCGGCTTTACAATATTTTTTTGGGGAACCTCTGCTTCTGCTTTTAAAATAGGACTAAAGTATGTTGATTATTTTCAATTGTTGTTTATTGCCACGCTAACTACAATTGTTTTTTTATTCCTGATATTGCTTTATCAAAGAAATTTAAATGATTTAAAGAATCAATCAAAAAAAGAATACGGACGATCATTATTGCTTGGTTTTTTAAACCCTTTTCTTTATTACACAATATTATTTATAGCTTATTCATTGCTACCTGCCCAAGTTGCACAAACCTTAAATTTTGTTTGGCCCATAACTTTAGTTTTGTTGTCAATTCCAATTCTTAGACAAAAACTGGAAATAAAAAGTGGAATTGCACTATTGTTGAGTTTTTTTGGAGTTATACTGATCTCATCGCAAGGGAATTTAACAAATTTTGAATATTCAAATCCGTTAGGAGTATTTCTAGCCTTAAGTAGCTCAATAGTTTGGGCATTATTCTGGTTGTTTAATGTACGTGATAATCGCAACGAAATTGTGAAGCTATTTCTTAACTTTTTATTTGCAATGTTGTTTATATTTATAACAACCATCGTATTTTCAGATCTTTATTCAATTAACTGGCAAGGTATATTAGCAGGAGTATATATTGGATTATTTGAGATGGGTATCACATTTGTTATCTGGTTAAAAGCACTAAAATTAGCAGGTAGAACAGATAAAATTGGAAATCTTATATATTTAACACCATTTTGTTCGTTAGTATTTATTAGTATAGTTTTAAAGGAAAAAGTATTAATTACAACAATATTTGGGTTAATTTTGATCGTGTTAGGAATTTTTATTCAACAAATGACAAGAAAAAGATATGAAAACAAGGGTCTTAAATAAATTATTTTTTTTATTAATAATAACCGGTTTAGTATATATAACCGCTTGTGAAAAAGATGAAATACATCCAACGGACAAACAACAGACAGATGAGTTTTATGATGTAATGTCTTATTATTACTATTGGATAGATTCTATTCCTAATGTTGAACCTAATAATTATGCAACTCCTGATGAACTATTAGAAGGAATGAGGTTCCTGCCTAAAGATAAATGGAGTTATATAACTAATAAAGATGCTTTTGCGCAATATTATGATGAAGGAACCTACGTTGGATATGGATTCGGTTATGCCGTGGATGGAGAAGGAAATATTAGAGTTACATTTTTATTTGACGATTCTGATTTAAATAACTTTGGAATTGAACGCGGTTGGATAATAAAAGAAATAAATGGAACTTCCGTAAATGAAGATACCGATATAAATAGTTTACTGGGAAGCGATGAAATTGGCGTAACAAATTCAATGAAATTTGAATCTCCTATTGGAGAAATAGTTAATGAAGAGTTTGTCAAAAAGTTAGTAACTATGAATACTGTATCAAATGAGATGGTTATTGACGTTGGAAGCAAGAAAGTTGGTTACTTCTTTTTTAAAAGTTTTATAGGTCCGTCAGAAACAGAATTGAATAGTGTTTTTAATAATTTTAGTACGGCAAATATAGATGAATTGGTGATTGATTTGAGATATAACGGAGGAGGTCAAATTAATATTGCTGAACATATGGCCGGATTAATTATTCCGGATAATGTTAACAGTCAGTTATTTGTTAAATATGAGCATAATAACAATATATCTCACAAGAATGTGAGTCAATATTTTGTTCAAAGCAGTAGTTCATTAAAGTTAGATAGAGTCTATTTTATTGCAGGTAAAGGATCAGCATCAGCAAGTGAGGTTATAATTAATAGCCTGGAGCCATATTTGGATGTATACGTTGTTGGTGATGATACCTATGGAAAACCAGTTGGAATGTATGCTATTCAAAGCGCGATAAGCGATTTAGTTTATGTTCCAATATCATTTAAATTGGTTAACTCAGAGGGATATGGTGGATATTATGAAGGTCTTAAGGCTGATAGTTATGTAACTGATGATGTTATGAATAATTTTGGAGAGGGAGAAGCGGTTTTAGAAGAGGTTCTGCATCATATTGAAACAGGATCATTTACAAGTTTAAAATCATCTTCGGATATTTTCAGAAAACCAGTAAAGGATATTATTAGCCTTAAAGATGAAATAGGTGCTATATAAATTAAAGTTTGGTTAAAGAAAAAGTCATATTAGGAATTGACCCCGGAACTACTATCATGGGATACGGTATAATCAAAGTAGTTGGAAAAGAGGCAAATCTTATTGCTTTAGGAGTAATAGAATTAAAAAAATATACTGATCATTATACCAAATTAAAGAAGATTTTTGAACGGGTTTTATCACTCATTGAACAATATCATCCTGATGAGATGGCTGTAGAAGCTCCATTTTATGGTAAAAATGTTCAGTCTATGTTAAAATTAGGTAGAGCCCAGGGTGTAGCAATTTCTGCTGCATTATCAAGGTCAGTACCTATTTTTGAGTATGCTCCGCGAAAAATAAAAATGTCAATTACTGGCCAAGGGAATGCATCTAAAGAGCAGGTAGCTATGCTATTAAAAAGCTTACTTAAAATAAAAGAATTGCCTTCAGATTTAGATGCAACAGATGGTTTGGCAGCGGCAATGTGTCATTTCTATCAATCAAATGTACCAGATAAGGGAAAAGCATTTAACAGTTGGAAAGACTTTATTAATAAAAATCCAGGTCGTATAAAAAAATAATCCCGCTTAATTAAGCGGGATTATTTTTTATCTTAAGTGTATATTATTGTAATTGGAATACAATTGGAAATGTAAATCGAACTCTAACCGGGCGTCCTCTTTGTTTACCAGGGGTCCACTTTGGAGATGATTTTACAACACGAACAGCTTCTTTATCAAGAGATGGGTCAACACCACGCACAACAACAACATTTGTTATATCTCCTTTTGCGTTTACATCGAACTGAACGAAAACTCTGCCACTAATACCATTTTCCTGGGCAATAATAGGGTACTTAAGGTTTTTCTGGATGTAAATACGAAAAGCATCACTACTTTGTCCTTGGAAGGTTGGCATGTCCTCTACAACAAAGAATACTTCTTGTTCATTAACTTCTTCTTCTTCTTCTTCGAATTCAACAATTTCAATTATATCATCCTGATCAGCTTCAGTATCTTCTAAAATTAACTCATCTTCAATTTCCACATCATCCTCTACAATATTAATAACTTCAGTAGTTTGTGGTGGTGGTGGTGGTGGTGGTGGTTCGTTTTGCTGACGAGTGATTGGAATAATCTCTTCTTCAAGATCCAAATCATCCAGTTCACCTAGTGAGTTAATATTCGTAGGTCTTGTTCCCCATTCGAAAGCTAGTAATACTAACCCTAAAACGATAACATAACCTAACTGAAGAAAAATGCCTCTTTTCTTCTCTAAATTAGCCTTATCTGTTTTTTTAACTTCCATGTTGGTTTATTTTTGAATGCCTAAAAATAAATAATATAATAATGTTTTTCAAAATTTAATTGCAAAAAATGGAGTCAAATTTACCCTAAGCAATAATTATACGTGACATATAATGCTATGTTGCTAAAAATCAGTTAAAAAACGTTAAAATCTAGTTGATTAAAAGCAATTTCTGTTTTTAACGCGGCTAAAATAGATTTCTCTTTCAAATAAAAAAATGTATTTTATATGTTTTAAAATATAATAATAAGATACATTTTAAACTTAAAGATCATCAACAATACTTAGCAGCACATTCACTAATGATTCTCCTAATTGTATTGAGCGTTCAGAAGACCATCCAAATATAGAATCCGGAATATTTTCATTTTGTTTAAAGGGCATTTCTAATGTTTGTGAAAGGCAATGAAATTCTTCACCTAAGTTTTTTGAGCAAATATCTAAATTGGCTTGACCAGGTTGATTTTTGGGATATCCATGAACATCTTGAATATCTGGATTAAACATTTTCCAATTATTCATAAAACTATCCGTTAATTGTCTTAGCTTTTTATCGAATGAGGGAATACCTTCTATTCCCGATATAAATATATACGGAAGTCCTTCATCTCCATGTACGTCAAGATTAAAGTCCATACCGATTTCCTTCATCTTTTCTTTTACATAATAAACTTCAGGGCTATATTCTTTGCTGGGCTTTGACCATTCTCTGTTTAAATTAACACCTTTAGCATTCACTCTAAGATTACCTAAAATACTACCATCGATATTCATATTAGGGACAAGATATAAATTAGCTTTATTAAGTAAACTAATGGAAGTCGAGTCTTCATCGTCAAGCAATCTATTTATCAAACCAAGCATAAACCATTCGGCCATAGTTTCACCAGGATGTTGTCTGGCTATTATCCATAGTTTCTTTTTGGAATTATCATTATCTCCAATACTTAGAAAGTCAATTGGCCTTCCTTGTAAAGTATGTCCTATAGATTCTAAAGAACATATTGGAGATTGTTGGGCAGTATTTACTAAATCTAAATGTTGTTCATAAGAAAATGGAGAAAAATAGGCAATATATACAGAATCGAATTCTGGTGTAAGTTCCATACTTAGAACACCATCCTTATATTTTGTAGGTATTTGAAACCATGTTTCCCTATCGTAAGAAGCTCTTGCCTGATAATTATCCCAACCTTCAGGGTAAGCAGCATCGCTGGCATTGATTAGATGTAACTGACATGACTTATCTTTAGCGTTATTCATTCTAAAATAGAACCATTGCAAGAAATCAGAATGTGTATCTTTTCTTATCTTAAGTTGTATATTCTCATGGTTTTCTTCATTGATGACTTCAATGTTTCCTGCATCAAAAGCAGCGGATATGTTTAATTTCATAGTTTCGTTTTTAATAGTTTAAAGTAAAATCAATTTATAATATACTAACTAACAAAAATAAAGAAATTAGGCTAAACTTCTTTTTTTGAATAACCATTTAGCTATTTAATAAAATAGGATGGATATTATTTAGATAATTAATATTAAATTTACCATAATATTTTAAAAGAGGTATTAGCTCATCCCGATAGCTATCGGGAGGCTAGAGCGGTTGACATTTTATGATTTAATACATTACGGGGCATTAGCTCAGTTGGCTAGAGCGTTTGACTGGCAGTCAAAAGGTCAGCGGTTCGATTCCGCTATGCTCCACATTACTAATTATTTGCAAACTGTTTTTCTCTTATTTCTTTAAATTCCGAACCCTCTTTCCATTGAGGAAAAGTTTCTTCATTACTTAACTCATATCCTATTCTGAAAAATAACCTGGCATCTTCAACAATTCCTTCAAAGGTCCATGTTTCAGGATCGTATTGGTCAGTTGGTTTATGATAATTAAATTGGATCCAATCTTTTTCCTTTTTTAAAGCCCATTCTTTACCATGTTCCCTGTGGTCACAGTTTCCTCTTGCAAATAATGCAGGAACACCAACTCTTGCAAAGCTAAAATGATCTGCACGATAGTACATTCCGGTATGTGGATTAGGATCTGGTAAAACATAACGATCATATTCCGGAGCAAACTTTACTACATAATCTTCTAACTCCGATTGTCCATAGCCTGTAATCATTACATCCTTATATGGTCCATACGGAAGCATTAAATCGTTGTTAATATTAGCAACTGTTTTGTTTAATGGGAAAAGTGGATGAATTGCATAATAATAAGATCCGAGTAATCCTTGTTCTTCAGCTGTTGGAGATAAAAACATTATGGTACGGGCAGGACGTTTTTTAAGATTAGCAAAAGCTTCTGCAATTTCTAACATCCATGCTGTAGTTGTGCCATTATCAACAGCTCCGTTATAAATTGAATCTCCATTTAAAGGAGCTCCAATTCCCAAATGATCCCAATGCGATGAATAAATAATGACTTCATCTTTTCTTTCTTTTCCGGGTAATATTCCTATAACATTTTTCGATTTTGCAAATTTATGACTGCTTTTAATATTCAAAGTCATACGTGATTTCATCCTGAAAGCTTTGAATCCGGGATTTTTAGCTTGCTTTTTTAGCTCATCTAAATTAAATCCTGCCAAAGAAAATAATTCTTGTGCCGCATTTTGCGTTAACCATCCTTCAATAGCACATCTTGACAAATAGTCGTCTTCTGGTTGCAAATATAATTTTGGAATAATAGCTCCGTTTAAAACAACATTCCAAGGATATCCTGCCGGTTCGGTCTCATGTATGATCAATACGGCTTTGGCACCTTGTCTGGCTGCTTCTTCGTATTTGTACGTCCATCGTCCATAATAAGTCATTTCGTTTCCTTTAAAAAAGTCCCTGTTCTCTGTACCGAATCCCGGATCATTTACTAAAACAACAACCGTTTTGCCTTTGACATCAATTCCAGCATAGTCATTCCAGTTATATTCAGGCGCAACGATTCCATATCCTGCAAATATCATATCCGAGTTTCGAACAGAAATTTCATCTTTTAACTGTTTTGAAAAAGCGACGAAATCATCCTTATAATTAATTTCAATGGAAGCATTGTACATTTTTACTTTCATTCTATCATCAGGAATATTTGTTACTTCAACCATTGGTACTTCTTGAATATAACTTCCATTATTTGCAGGTTCAAGACCAATTCTTTTATATTCTCTTTCAAGATATTCTACCGTTTTTTCTTCGCCAATTGTAAAAGGTTTTCTACCCTGAAATTCATCAGAACCGAATTCTTTTACAATCATTGTCATGTCTTCTTCATTGATAGTTGACTCTGCTTGTTTGTAATCTGAACATGATCCGAATAAAACAACTGAAAGAATAAAAGGAAATAATAAATGCTTTTTCATGTTTTTATAGTTAAGATGATTAGTTAAAATATGTTCCGAATGTATTAAAATTTAGTTAAACTTGAAAGAATAGGTTAATTTCCTCCAAACTCCATTAAATACGCCTTTATAAATCCATCCAAATTTCCATCCAGAACATCTTGAGTATTACCCATTTCAAATCCTGTGCGTACATCTTTAATTAATTTATATGGATGTAAAACATAATTTCGTATTTGTGATCCCCATTCAATTTTTTTCTTTTCTCCTTCAACTTTTGCTTTTTCTTCAAGCTGCTTACGTAATTCAAGTTCGTAGAGTTGAGATTTCAGCATTCGCATTGCATTTTCTTTATTACCTAACTGGGAACGAGTTTCCTGATTTTCGATTACAATTCCGGTTGGAGCATGTCTTAATCGAACTGCAGTTTCTACTTTGTTTACATGTTGTCCGCCTGCACCACTTGATCGGAATGTTTCCCAGGTAATATCTGCCGGGTTTATATTAATCTCAATGGTGTCATCAACAACTGGAGTTACAAAAACCGATGCAAATGAGGTATGACGCCTATTATTTGAATCAAAAGGAGATAACCGGACTAATCGGTGAACACCATTCTCGCTCTTTAAATATCCATACGCAAATTCACCTTCAAATTCCAAAGTAACCGTATTAATTCCTGCTGTGTCTCCTGGTTGATAGTTTACTTCCTTTACTTTATAATTATTACGTTCGCCCCAGCGAATATACATTCGCATAAGCATCTCAGCCCAATCATGACTTTCAGTGCCTCCGGCTCCGGGATTGATTTGTAAGTATGCACCCATGCTATCTTCCTCATTGCGGAGCATATTTTTCAACTCTAATCTTTCAATTAGTTCAATTGTTTTTACATGCTGATTATCTACTTCAGATTCTTCTATCTCGCCTTCTTTATAAAAATCAATTGAAAGTTTTAATTCTTCTGTTTGGGTTACTATTTCCTTAAAAGAATTGGTCCATTCTTTCAGTTTAGAAATCTGTTTTAATTGTATTTCCGCTTTGTGCGGATCATTCCAAAAATCCGGAGCATGGGTTTTTTGTTCTTCTTCATCTATTCGGATTAATTTATTTTCGATGTCAAAGATGCCTCCTCAGCGCTTCAACGCGCTTTTCAATATCTTTAAGTTGTTCAGTAGAGATCATTTTAAAAAGTTAAATTTTGAGTACTCAAAATTAATAATATTGAAGTTATTCGCAAATATAACTTTAAGCTTGCAACAGGTGGTAAGAATAAATGTTTAGTTGAAGCATTATCTATTTAAAGAAAGGATTAAAAAAAGGAGCCTAAGCTCCTTTTTATTTAAAATGAAATCACTCGAGAATTATTCTCTGATTTATAAAGTTATCGGACATTTTTATGCTAATGATATAAATTCCTGTAGGAAGATTTGTAAGGCTTATATCCTTTTCTTCAAAATCATTTGTTTTTGTCATTAAGATATTTTGAAGGATTTGTCCACTCGTACTAATTACCTTTACTTGAACTTGTCCCAGGTACTCAGATTCGATTTGAAGTTTAAACTCTCCGCTTGTTGGATTAGGATAACATGTAACATACGAATTATCTGCAAAATTTGCTAATTCAGTTTCATAGCCTCTATTTCTTGTTATCTCAATCGTATAGTCTTCCACTTCACCATAGGTGAATGTTCCACAAGAAGAGATACTTGAATTATAATCCATTACAACTCTTAAACGTTTACTCCCTTCAGCAGAAGAAGGTATACTAATAGTACCAGTTACTGTAGAGCTGCCACTACCATAAAATACCTCTTCATCCGTATCATCAAAATCTCCGTCACTGTTGAAATCTATCCATACTTTCCAATACTCATTATATGAAGAACTTGCAAATCCTGGTGTAAGATTTATATTATAAGAATTACCTGCGGTTGCAGATATAATTTTGTTTGTATAATCTGTATAACCACTGGCTCCGGATGTGTTTGAATAACTTCCTATTTCTACTCCTGTTATCCATTCGTAATTTTGGTTATTACCGGAGGCATCACAATAAGTTATAATAACGTCAGATGTTGTTGCAGAAAGCGCACTACTGGCTGATGATGAATTTCCTGCAGCATCTTTAGCAACTACAGTAAATGAATAAGTTGTAGATGCTGTTAAACCACTTGCTGTATAACTTGTAGTTGTTGATGTTCCGTCCAATATTCCATCAACGTAAACTTCGTATTCTGTTACTGCAACATTGTCGGTTGAAGCGGTCCAGCTTATGGAAATTGATGTGTTTGATATACTTGTTGTAGCTAATCCGGTTGGAGTAGTAGGAGCTTCCGTATCAGGTCCAGCTGCTTCAAAAGTCACTGTGTAATCTTCTACTTCGCCATATGTAAATGTTTCACAGGAAGTTGGTGCTCCATTATATTTCATTGTAATTCTCATTCTGGTACTTCCATTGGCTGTTGAAGGTATACTCATTGTTCCTGTAACATTACTGTTACCAGTACCACTAAATAATTCTTCGTTAGCATCATTAAAGTCACCATCGCGATTTAAATCTGCCCAAATTACCCAGTATTCGGTATAAGAACTACTGCTAAATCCTGGAGTTAAAGTTACGTTGTAATCTTCACCCGCGCTCAACTCAATTACTTCGCTTGTAAAATCAGTATAGCCTGCCGCTCCTGACGAATTGCTATATGTTCCAATTTGAATTTGTTCTATCCATTCATACGAATAATTGTTGCCTTGTGAAGAACAATATTCTAATGCAGCTTCGTTTGTTGTTACGGAAATTGAACTGCTTGCACTGGATTCGTTCCCGGCAGCATCTTTAGCAATAACATGGAATGAATAAGTAGTAGAAGCAGAAAGTCCTGTAACCAAATAGTTTGTGTTTGTAGTATTAGCCAGGTACGTACCATTTTGGTAAATATCATATCCGGTAACACCAACATTATCCGTTGAAGCGGTCCAGTTTAGATCAACGGAAGAATCAGTTATGTTTGATGAAGCCAGATTTGTTGGAGCCGTAGGAGCTTCTGTATCAGGAGCACCTGTTGTTACAGAAATTGAACTACTTGCATTAGATTCGTTCCCTGCAGCATCCTTGGCAATAATATAAAAAGAATAAGAAGTAGAAGCAGAAAGTCCTGTAAGCGAATAATTTGTACTTGCTGTATTTGCCAGGTATGTACCGTTTTGATAAACATCATATCCTGTAACACCGATATTATCCGTTGAAGCGGTCCAGCTTAAATCAACAGAATTTTCAGTTATATTTGATGAGGTTAAGTTAGTAGGAGTTGTCGGAGCTTCCGTATCAGGCGTACTTGACGGTCCGTCCGGATGTCCTGGTGTTCTTGTTTGTAAAGAAGGATCTCCAAAACAGGTCCATGTATCTGCCATATTTTCTCCGTCACTTCCATATTCATCGATCATTTGGAACATTCCATTTACAAATAAGCCACCATACGATGTATATGAATCGGCTACGAGTAAATCGTTCATTTCGTCTTGTGCACACATGGGTGATGCCCATGACTGATTAATCGTAGAACCACAAAATACAACAGCACCGGTAGGGTCTCCATTACTGTCGGTTGCTCTTAACCACGATTCTGCAAAGCATGTAATAGATGTAAAGTTACCAACTACGCATGCTACAGTAAATATGAAGGGATATTCGTTGGTATTTGTTAATGCATTGACATTCGTACTTGAAAAAGAAGGGGCATACCAACTTGTATTGCTTCCGTGCCCAACGTAATTGATTATTCCTGTCCCGGCATTTATTAAGCTTGAAAGTTCAGAAGTACTTCCTCCATCCTGATAACATCTTGTAATCGTGTATCCATAGTTTTCAAGGTCCGTTTCAATGTTATTCATGTGTTGTTCATCGCTTTCTCCATCATCACCACCGCCACCGCCACCTTCGTTTGATGCAATTCCAATACCTTTATAAATGTTTGCTGCAGATGATAACATATCTCTTTCGTAATACAATGTTCTGTTAACTTGTGTTGTAACGTGAGTTCCTGATTCAGCAGAGAATCTTCCGACAAAAATATCGAGGTAATGATCGTTACCGGCAATATAACCGTAATTATTATCAGAATCTCCGGCAGACGTACTTGAAGCTGGCACCTGACTGTCATCACCAACTAATAGTAAGAATGTTAGGCCATTATTATTATAATAGTTCTCAACATAAGTTTCAAGAGCAGAAGAACTACCGATTGTTGAATAATTAACCATTTCGGTTTCGATACCAATTGAAGTTTTCCAATCAACAAAATCTTGCATTTCATCAGCAAAATCATCATAAGTAATAATCAGAAGCTTTCCACCGGTTTCCGGTAAAGCAATGTATTTGCCTGTTTCGTAATTCAAAAAATGATTAGAATAAATTGATTTAAACCTGGAATCTATTGATTCTAATGATTTTGACCTTTTGATAATATTTTTTCCTTCTTCATCAGTTGTTTTAATACTTAAGGTTATTTCCGTATAAACCCGTAATACTTTTGTTACAGGATTATATTGATATGGCTGAGTAATAATTGTTTGGCCTCTCAAATCTCTTATAATATAAGGATCCTTTAAATATGCAATTTCAGAAGGGAAAAAGGCATTTGTTTGATATTCTTCACCATATTCATATGGAATATCATCAGGATTTTTATTCCGTGAAATTACACCTTTAGATGGAGCAATTTCAATATTTTCAAATTCAACATATTCTGAACTTACAACTGTTAGGTTTGTTGATTTGGTATCTGAAATAACTAAAGATTCAGATATTTTACCAAGATCAGGAGCTCCTTTTTTTTGGATTTGTGACCCTTTAGGAGATATTACTACATAGGCATCTCCTTTATGGGTATTAACTTGTTGTAATCCATAAGCAGATTGTGAGAATTTTACAACAATCTCTTCATCAGACGACTTAATTAGTTTAATCTCAGCATTTGCTGATTTTTCTGTTCCCAGATATTGCCATTCAGTTTTTTGGGCATTTGCAAAAAAAACTAATAATAGCAATAGGTTAAAAAGTAGAGTTTTTTTCATAATTAAATATTTAAGAATTTATAAATATAACCGGACAAACTACTGGTCCGATAAAAGTTACCCGGAGAATACAACTATACTATTAATAATATTTTAAGAGTTTTGTAAATAGTTATAGTAAAATTAGTAAAGCTAAAGTAGTTATTTTACTAATGCAGAAAATTGAAAATAGCTGAAAACAAATTTGCAATTGTTTAAAAACAGACATTAAATGATAAACAAATAATTTTGACCGGTTTTAATTTTTAGTTGGTCAGGTTCTATTATTGATAAAATGTAAATATCAGAATATTAGCGTATTAATGCCACATAGAAAGGAGGGAGATAATATTAGATAAAATAAAAAAGGGAGCATTTGCTCCCTTCAACTATTATGTAAACAAAGATTAGTAACCTCCGCTTTGTTCTAATTTTTCCATTTCTTTATCGAAAGTTTCTTTGTACTTTTCGTAATCGTAATCAACTTTTAATCGTTGATCTCTTGAAAGTCTGTTGTTCATAGCTTCTTCCAAAGCATCAGCAGACATTTCAATAGCCATGTAGCACTTGTAAGTACCTTGTTTGGTTTGAGTAATCTTTTCGCAAATTGTTTTAACGTTGTTTAATTGTTGATTAATTACTTCTCTATTCAGAGATTCAAATCTTTCTTCAACTTCCTCAACATTGTTGAATTCACGAGAGTTTACATAGTTATCAGTTGTACCTTTAATTACAGTCTGAATTTGTCCGGCTAAAGCAGCTTTACTGTTGCTGGATGCTTTTTTACGAGCGATTTCCATATCTGAACTTTCGCCTGTTGCGTTAGCTCTAAAGTTATTTTTATCACTTCTGAATTCAGGTCCTGAGCAGTGTAGTTCGATTACCTTTTCTCCTGGCATATCTCCAACACCTGACTTTGATTTACAACTTGTAAATGTGCCGCTAAAAATAACAGCTCCCATTAATAATAAACCTAATGGTTTGTAAATTTTAGTTTTCATAACTTCGATTTTTAGAATTTAAAATAATTAACTGAAATTTTAATCTTATAAATTTATTTTCCTAATGTTAGGTATTATCTTATTTTTAATTTTTTGTTCAGCTTTCTTAATTGCATCTTTTGCTGCGATTTCAAAACTACCGGATTTTATTCCTTTAATATCCTGGATACTTTCATTATAAATTTCAATCTCTGAATCTGTTTTAATGATTCTTATATTACAATTAAGGAATGATGTATGCAGATTATGTTTGTCTAACTTTGTTCCGGCTGTTACTTCAGATTCAATACGAACAATTACATCTGCAGCTTCTTCATCTTTAGTGAAAGAGAAGAAGTTTTTTGACAACTCCTGTTCTAATAGTCTGGTAATAGGTCGATTAAAATCATAGTTACCCAAAAACATTTCCTGTGATTCAAGATAGGCAATTATTTCGTTAACTTCAACATTTATATTTCCATATGGTTTAATTCCTCTTTCATTGAAAATTCTTTTCAATAGATTTTCGGGACCATCTTCTCCTAAGAACTTATCTGTATTTAATTCGGCTTTAATTATTTGAGTTCTACCCTTTGGTGCCATACTCGCAATTGAACATTCCGCCTTTCCATTATTTAATGAAATTACATTTTCAGTTTCTTCAATTTCAGAATCAGGAAAGGAAAATGTTATCGGTAAATTGGAAATATTTTGAGTTTCCAGATCTGTTTTAAGTTTTACTTTAACATACACAGGTTCATTTTCAGACGAAAGAGCTTTTAATTCATACTTATTCTTTTCCGGAACAATTTTGATTCTACTGAAAATACTTTGAATTGATTGATAGATAGCATTATCAAGATAAACTTTTCCTTCCAATGTAAATACGGATAAATCTTCGCCAATATGTTTTTTTATCGCATCAAAAGATTTTACATAATAGATCAGTGCGTTATTAATATCGAATTCCTTTTCAGCTTCTTTAGCCTTTTCATAAAAATCCTTCGAAAGATTGATCGCTCTATCTAAAACTTCCTGTTTTTTTCTTTTATATTCAGCTTTTGATAGTCTGTAATATACCCAATATTCTTCTTTATCTTCCCAGGAATCAACCATTTCATATCCTTCAATGTAGTCTTTAGTAGCCAATTCAATTTGTGCCTGATAAGTTTCTTGTAGACCCTTATTATCTTCAATCTGGTATAAAACAGAATTGCCGGAAACATTTACCGAAATCTCAGAAATCATATCTGCCAATGCTTTGCTTTTGGCAGTTTCCAAATAATCATAACTGGATTTCTCTTTACCGGATTTACCGATACCAATGTAATAATCACTATTAACTGGTCTGTCTTTAACCCACTTAGGTTTTCTTTTTGATTGTACATTAATTGTAAAACCTACAATAAAGATTGCAATTAGGATTAACGTGAATGATATCTTTGTTTTGTTTATCATTTTAAAGTATAGTATTGTAAATTTACTTAAAACTTGGCTAAGTTATTACTTATTTTTCTGCATTTCAATAATTGCTGATACCATATCAAATACCTTGCCATTCTCAAAACCTCGAGATGATGCAAATCGCACAAGCTTAGATTTTATGGTATATTCATCTTTATCTTTTAAAGATTTAAATTTCTTTTTTAGTTCATTTTCGAGAAGTTCATCATAGTCTTTTTCCGAAATTTCCTGAAGTGCTTTTTTTATAATATCACCGGAAATGCTTTTTTGTTGCAGGGCATATTCAATTTTAATTTTACCCCATTTATTGTATCTAAATTTATCTTTTACAAATGATATTGCAAATCTTTGCTCATCAATAAATTTGTCATTAATTAAACTTTCAATAATGTTATAATGATCTTTTTCAGGTAGTTTCCAATCATAAAGCTTATTACGAATATCAGATTTGCATTTTTCTCTTTCGGCACATAAACTTTGTGCTTTTATTAAGGCTTCTTTTATTGATATAGTTTTTTTAGAATTCAAAATAACTTACCTTTTATCATTCTGTGTTTACCGTTAATATCTTTTTTCAAAGTAATTTCAGAAAAATTATTCACTTCAAACAAATTAATCATTTCCTGACCAAACGCTTCATTAATCTCAAAATAGATTTTTCCCTCTTTATTTAAATTTTTCAAACCAAAATCTATTATGGTTTTATAAAAAAGCAAAGGATCATGATCAGGAACAAATAGGGCAAGTTCCGGTTCATATTCCAGAACATTTTTCGACATGAGTTCTTTTTCTTTTTGCCTAATGTATGGCGGATTACTAACTATAATATCGAATTTTCCTTCGATTTCAATACTTTTTTTAAGGATATCTGATTCCAAAAACACAATATCAGTATTATTTAATTTGCCATTTTCCCTTGCTAATTCTAATGCTTTAGAAGATATATCCATTGCATAAACTTTTGATTGCGGTAGATTTTTAGCTATTGAAATGGCTATACAACCCGTCCCTGTTCCAATATCCAGAATGTTTAAACTTTCTTCTTTATGATCAGATATAACCCAATCAATTAACTCCTCTGTTTCAGGTCTGGGAATTAAGGCATCTTGAGTTACTTTAAATGGTAGATCATAAAAAATTGTTTTCTGTAATATATGCTGAACAGGTCTTTGGTTCTTTAAATCTTTTACAATATCCTTGATCCTACATAAGTTACTGCCACCAATTTCTTCTTCCAAAGAAATTAACAACTTTGTCCTTGAATAACCTAAAACATCCTCAAATATCAGAACAATAAAACTGTCAATTTCTTCAGTTGGATAAATCCCCTTTAATTCGGATTTTATTCCTGAAATTATTTTCTTTATACTGTTGTTTTCAGTCATTGTTCAAATTTAGTTAAATACTATGATCAAAGGAACAGTTCATGAAAAATATGTGCAGCGATGTATCGAATTAGCTAAATTAGGAATTGGAAATACAGCTCCAAATCCTTTGGTGGGCTCTGTTATTGTTTACAACAATAGGGTGATCGGAGAGGGATATCACAAAAAATATGGAGAGCCCCATGCTGAAGTAAATGCCATAAATTCTGTAAAAGATAAAAGTTTACTAAAAGATTCCACAATTTATGTAAATCTGGAACCATGTTCTCATTTTGGAAAAACTCCTCCATGCGCAAACTTAATAGCTAGCATCGGCATTCCTAATGTTGTAATTGGGGCTGTTGACACAGCTACTCATGTTTCAGGCGGTGGTATTAAATTTCTGGAAGAAGCAGGTTGTAATGTTTTGACAGGAGTACTTGAGAAAGAATCAAGAGAACTAAATAAGAGGTTTTTTACTTTTCATGAAAAAAAACGCCCGTATATTATATTAAAATGGGCACAAACAACAGATGGATTTATTGATATTGAGAGAAATAATGAAAGTCCAATCCAGCCAACTTGGATAACAAATGAATATGCGAAGGTATTGGTTCATAAATGGAGATCCGAAGAACAAGCAATACTGGTTGGAACAAATACTGTTTTAAAAGATAATCCTTCACTAACAACACGAAATTGGAAAGGGAAAAATTCTGTTAGGGTTGTGCTAGACCGGAACATGAAATTAGCTCGATATTTTAATGTTTTTAATTCCGAAGCAGAAACTATATTAATTGGAGACATTAGGCATTCAACTAAAAAGAAAGTATTTCAAAACAACATTGGTATCAAATTTGTTAATTATAATAATGATTTCTATTCTAAACTATTTCAGATACTTATTGAAAAGAATATTCAATCTGTTATTATTGAAGGTGGAGGATCTATTTTAAACTCTTTTATACAAAATGGACTTTGGGACGAAGCAAGAATATTTATTGGAGAGAAAGAGTTTGGTAAAGGAGTCAAAGCACCTAATATGAAAATTAAGAAGATAGGATATGATGTTCTGGGTAACAATAATTTAACGTTTAATCGCAAATAAGAGATATTTAATCAATAAATTAAATTGATTTATCATAAAATTTCAAAATATATAAAAGCTTTTGTAAATTTGATAAGATTATAAAATCCTTTAAACTAGCAATTACTAAAACTCTAATAAAATGGGAAATTACAATTATAAACGTACGTTGTTCTTTACGCCTGTGTTGTTAATACTTTTTTCGCTAATTCAATGTAGCCCAAAGTTATATACAACCGGTAAAGATTTTGTAGCATCCGGGAATTATAATGATGCCGTTGAGCAGTTTACAAAACTGATTGATGAGAACCCGGAGTATACCGAGGCTTATCTGGCCAGGGCAGATGCTTACGAAAAGGCAGGTAAAAAAGCCGAAGCTGCAAGTGACTATAAAAGAGCTACGGCCTTTGAAGAAAAAGACGAATCTATATTCTATAATGCAGGAAGACTTTATTACGAATTAGAAGAATATGAAGAAGCAATTCCTATGCTCATAAAAGTTACTGCACTGGATAAAAAACATATCAATGCTTATAAATATAAAATGGAATCATATATTGCTTTAAAGCATTATGATAAAGCATTGAAAGAAAGTAATGAACTGATTGATTTGAACGAAACAGCTTCAAATTATGCAAGAAGAGGTTTTATCCAAGACAAACTCGAAAATTACAATTTAGCCGAAACTGATTATAGAAAATCAATTGAGTTAGGCAGAAATTTGGAAACCTATGTATCCTTAGCTGGAGTGCTTTTTAAGGCTAAGAAGTATGATGCTTCATTGGTAGCTTGTAACCAGGCTTTAGGGATGGATTCGAAAAGCAAAGAGGCATTATGGATTCGAAGTAAGATCTATAAAGAAAAGATTGACTATCCAAGTGCTATTAATGACCTTTCAAAAATGATCATTTTTGCTCCCGATGATTTAGAAGCTTTCTTCGCAAGAGGTATTTATTACCAGGAGTTTAATCAGCATCAAAGTGCAATTAACGATTTTAGTAAGGTAATTTCGATGGATTCTAAAAATGCATTAGCATATTTCCACAGAGCAAAATCTAACGAAGAGATTACTCAATATGCAAATGCAATAAAGGATTACCAGGCATATGCTGAATTATCTGATGAAAATGATGCAGAAGCTAAGGAAAGGCTAAAGATCGTAACTGAAAGACTATATGAGTTAAATCGTGAAAGTGTAAAACCCGATCTTACCTTTATTGAACCGATGGAAAGAGAAGGAAATTCCATTAATATTGTTGAGGACGCAACGGAAATTGTACTAAAAGGTCAAATAACCGACCAAAGTAATATTCAGTATGCGAAAATTGATGGAGTTGATGTTACATTTGATGAGAACTCTGAAAATAATGAATTTACTGTAACGTTGGATGTCACAGGAAAAGATGCCATTACAGTTGCGATTTCCGATGTTTATAATAATGTATTAGCTTCAACGTATAAGCTTAACAGGACAGAAATAAACTTACCTGAAATTGCTTTGATTGCCCCTTATGCTTCATCTTCCGGAGAGATTTATTTAGATGTTGACAATAGGAAACTATATGTTGAAGGTAAAGTTACCGACGAAAGTAAAATAAAGAGTATTATCGTAAATGATATGACAGCGAGTTTCTCAGTTGATGCGATGAATCCTGAATTCTTTGCTACAATAGATATCGCAAATAAAAATATGTTTGTGGTTAAAGCGGAAGATATATATGGTAATGTAGGGGAAAGGGAATTTAAAATTAACCGCGAAGCATTAGAAATTTCTCAGGAAAATCCTATGGGTAAAACCTGGGTGATTTTTATCGAAAACTCAGACTATGAAACTTTTGCTAGTTTAGAAGGACCGGTAAAAGATGTAAGTATGATGAAAGCTGCTTTAGCTAATTACAAGATTCATAATATAATTCACAAGCAAAATTTAGCAAAAGCTGAAATGGAAAGGTTTTTTGCGATTGAATTGCGCGATTTAGTAAGAAGTAATAATGTAAATTCATTGTTGGTATGGTATGCTGGCCACGGAAAATTTATCAATGATATAGGATACTGGGTACCAGTTGATGCTACACGCGATGATGAGTTTACATATTTCAATATCAGCACACTAAAAGCAGCATTGCAATCGTACTCACAGCATATAACTCATACACTAGTAATTACCGATGCTTGTGAATCAGGCCCTACGTTCTACCAGGCAATGCGTTCGGGACTGCAAGATAGAGACTGTGGTGATTGGGAAGCTACAAAGTTTAAATCTTCACAGGTACTTTCATCCGCAGGATATGAGTTAGCCTCGGACAATTCACAATTTACAAGAACATTTGCTAATACTTTAAGAAACAATCCAAATGCATGTTTACCAATTGAGAATATAGTTTCGAAGGTAACAGTAGCAGTGGCTAAGGACGGTATGCAAAAGCCACAATTTGGTAAAATAGACGGACTGGAAGATGAAGGAGGTACATTTTTCTTTATTGCAAAGGAGAGATAACAAATAAAACGACATATGATTCTTTTACATAATTCGAAAACTGAAAAAGTTATTCGCGCTTTAAAGCGAATAACTTTTTTTTATGCAGTAATTCTGTTGAGTACTACTAATTTATTTTCGCAGACTTATTATTTTGATGAATATAGTGTACAGGAAGGTTTACCCTCTAAGGTTTTTGATATAGTTCAGGATGGACATGGTTATGTTTGGTTGGCATCGGAAAGCGGAATATCAAAATTTGATGGGGTAAATATTAAGAATTATACTTCTGAAGATGGATTAGCAGAAGGAGCAATTAAAGCCTTATTAAAAGATCTTAATAATGATATTTGGATGGGGCATATTTCCGGGGGAATTAGCTTTTTCAATGGCAAAGAAATGAAAATTCATCCAATATCTGAAATGATAGGTTTTGAAGTAACCTCTTTGTTAATGGACTCTAAAGAAAGATTATGGATAACTACCATGGGTGATGGACTTATTCGATTGGATAACCCATATAATTTAAATCCCGATAGCATAAAATATGAGCAATATAAAGGAAGAATCAGCGATAGGATAATCTCAGGAACAATAGCCATGGGAGATTCATTGTTCTTTATTACTGATACAGGAATTAGAAAGTATGTTGAATCGGAAAACTCTTTTATTGGATTTGCTCCGGAAGGTTTAACACGGTATTTTGCAATTACGGATATGTATGAGGATAAGAATGGAGATATTTGGTTTGGCACTTTTCATGGTGGTCTATATCGATATTTAAATGATAAAAAAGAGTTTATTATTTATGATGCCCGCGATGGTTTAGCCAATAATTGGATAAGCACCATTTCGGAAGATAGTAAAGGAAATATTTGGGTTGGAACCTGGGGGGGAGGAATTACAAAGTTCTCAAATGATAGTTATATTACGTTCAATAATTCTAATGGTTTATCCGATGTAAAGATTAGAAAAATTCGAGAAGATATTGAAGGTAATATACTTATTGCTACCAATGAGCATGGATTGACTGTTTTTAAAGGCGAGAAATTTATTACGTACACCGTTGATGATGGCTTAAGTAATCAAAATGTATGGGCTATAACTCAGGATAAAGATGGTAAACTCTGGTTTGGAACAAATAATGGAATTTCAATATATAATCCAAAAGCTGGCGAAAGAGGCATTAAGTATGCGTATTTTGATCAAGAATCAAAAGGTATTGGAGATCAGATCAGGTTTTTAAAAGTGGATAACAATGACAATATATGGATTGGAACCGAAGATGCCAATGTATCTATGTACAATTACAGATCAGGAAGGTTTGAATCGAATCCTGTAATTGGTCGTCATTTCAGAATGACTCAGGTTGTAACTGCTATGGATATTGATAAACAGAATCTGCTCTGGATAGGAACCCTGGATGGATTAATTTATTACGAAATTGATGAAAATAAAAGCCAAGTATTAACTCAGGGATATGGTTTAAATGGAAATGTTATTACAGTGGTATATGTAGATTCTAAAAATAGAGTTTGGGTAGGTATAGATAATGCTAAAGGATTAAATATGATTAAAGATGAAAAGATCATAAAAGTTAATCTCGAAGGATCATATACCCCTAATTCCATTTTAGAGGATAATGATGGTAATATATGGATAGGTACTAAAGCAAAAGGAATTATTGTACTAAAGGATACAACTGTTCAAAAAATTATCACAGAAGAGGATGGACTGGTTTCTAATGTGATTAACCAGTTAAATGTTGATGAAAATAATAATATTTTTATTGGTACTAGTCGGGGCTTAAATAAAATTGATTCTGAAGGAAATATCCACGTTTATACGGAAAAAAGCGGTTTTACAGGAATTGAAGCTAAGCAAAATGCAACGTATAAAGATAAATCCGGGAATTTATGGTTTGGTACAGTAAATGGTGTTATAAAATATCAACCTCGATTAGATAAGGAGAAATTTAAAGAACCTCTTACTCATATATCAGGATTAAAGATAAATTATAAAGAACGCGATTTGAAACCTGGTTTAAAGCTAAACTTTACAGAAAATACAATAATATTCGATTATAATAGTATTTCGTTTGAGAATCCTGATGTTATAAGATACCAGATCATGTTGGAACCTGCCGAAAAAGAATGGCGTCCCATTACGGATCAAACAAGTGCCATTTATTCATCATTGGCACCGGAGAGATATACTTTCAAAGTAAAGGCTAGAAATAGCGATGGAATATGGAATTCCGAACCAGTAACTTATAGCTTTGTGATTCGTCCTCCATTTTATAAAACATGGTGGTTTATACTTTCTGTAATTGCTGTTGGTGTTATTGGAATAATTGTTTTTATTAAAGTTCGAGAACGTAATCTGATTAAAGAAAAGAAAATTCTTGAAGAGAAGGTTGCAGAAAGGACTGCTGAAGTAGTTCAGAAAAGTATGGAGCTAGAGAAAAAGAATAAGGATATTACGGATAGTATCCGCTATGCAAAAAGAATTCAGACCGCAGTGTTACCTCCGGAAATTCCATTCGATAATACCTTTGTTTTCTTCAGGCCAAAAGATATTGTAAGTGGAGATTTTTATTGGTTAGAACACATTGATGAAAGAGAAATGATTGCTGCCGTAGATTGCACAGGGCATGGTGTTCCAGGAGCATTTTTGTCAATCCTGGGCCATAGCATGTTAACGAAAATTGTACGTGAATATGGAATATTGGAGCCAGCAAAAATTTTGGACCGGTTAGACGAGGAAATCATTCATGCCTTACACCAGAAAAATGTTAAAGGCGAACGTGTGGTTAATGATGGTATGGATTTAGCGCTGATTTGTTATAATCGTAAAACGAATGTACTTGAAT
Organism: Bacteroidales bacterium; assembly: GCA_028282785.1. Lineage (GTDB taxonomy): Bacteria > Bacteroidota > Bacteroidia > Bacteroidales > UBA12077 > UBA12077. The sequence continues at coordinate 149,803 of JANQHE010000021.1, forward strand.
TTGCAGGAGGTTATAATCCGTTAATTATGATAAGAAACGGAGAACTAGAAGAGGTTAAAGCAGATCGTTTCCCAATTGGTATGACTACCATACATACGGATAAGAAATTTACAAATCATGAAATAAAGGTTGAAAAAGGAGATTCTTTTTACATTTTCTCCGATGGTTATGCCGACCAGTTTGGAGGTGAAGATGGACGAAAATTCCGAAAGAAAAACATGAAGGACCTACTACTTTCAATTCAGGATGTTCCAATGAAAGACCAGGGAACAAAATTGGAAGAACATATTAATGACTGGATGAAAAACTATGAACAAATTGATGACATGGTTTTTATCGGAAGAAGATTTTAAATTAATTGTCATTCCGGCTCTTTTTCCAGATGGAAAAGGATGCCGGAATCTTTATAAATATTGGTGTAAATCGTTCCAATTAGGATTTTTTTCGTTGATAAGATTTTCTTTGAACTCTCGTTTCCATTTTTTCATTTTTTTCTCTTTTTCAATGGCAAACTGAATATCCGAAAATTCTTCAAACCATAGTAGTTTATAACAATTATACTTTTTTGAAAATCCTTTATTTATTCCATTTCGGTGTTCTGTAATTCTTCGTTTTAAATTGTTTGTAACCCCTAAATATAAAACTGTATTGTTTTTATTTGTAATAATATAATAGATAATACTTCATATTAAAAAGATTCCTGCATACGCAGGAATGACACTAAAATTTATACAGCAGCGATATTTATAGCATTTTCGTCCCAAACAGGTGCATTTTGGATGGCATTTATTAAATTTTCAGGTTGATTAATTGAAGTCCACATATTACGGTGCTCTTCTCGCATGAATTTCTCTTTAATCATTTTATCGAATAATCGGAAAAGATTATCATAAAAGCCATCGGTATTAACAAAAATAATTGGTTTGGTAAATTTACCTAATCTTTTAAGTGTTATAACTTCCATAGCTTCCTCAAGGGTTCCTGAACCACCAGGCAGAATAACCACCGCATCGATATCTTCAACAAGCTTTTTTTTACGTTCATGCATGTCAGCTACTTCAATTAACTGATCAACTTTTGGATGTCCCCATTCTACTTCCAACATAAATTTTGGTATTATTCCTACAATTTTACCGCCTCCATCTAAAACAGTATCTGCTAATTTTCCCATTAATCCAACGGAGCCTCCACCATATATTGTTGTGATATTATTTTCTACCAAAACCCTTGCTAAATGTTCAGCTACATCAAAATATTTTTGATCGATCTTATGGCTTGATGCACAAAATACACTTACTTTTGAAATCATAGTAATTATTGAATTAGGTGTTAAAGGTAAAAAAAGTCCTAAAACAAAAAAGCCTTTCTTCATTGAAGAAAGGCTTTGATTTGTATATTAGATCTTTTTATAACTTATTCACGTGTAAAGTTAAACTAGATTTTAAGTTAGCTGCTTTGTTTGCATGAATGATGTTCTTCTTTGCTAATTTATCAAGCATTGAAGAAACTTTTGGTAATAATGCAACAGCTTCAGCTTTATCTGTAGTATTACGCAGAACTTTAATAGCATTACGAGTAGTTCTTGCATAATACTTGTTGTGAAGTCTTAATTTTTCACTTTGTCTTGCTCTTTTTTCTGCTGACTTATGGTTTGCCATAATTTCTCCGTTAACTTATTTAATTTTTTTAGTACTCCGTAGGGGAATCGAACCCCTGTTACCAGGATGAAAACCTGGCGTCCTAACCCCTAGACGAACGGAGCAAATTTCAAGTCTGAAACTTGGTGGTGCAAAAGTAAATGATTTTTTTATTCCTGCAAATATTTTTTAAATTTTTTTAAAAAAATAATAAACCTCAAAATCACAAGTGTTTATTTATTAGCCATTTCAATCAATTCACTTGCAAAATCTTTTAATTCCAATCCTGAAAAATTCCCACTACTCATCATTAATAAATTGTGATTCAGCAAATCCATATGTCTAACATAATCAACTAAATCGTTTTGATTTGTAAAAACAATAAGATGCTCATCATTAAAGGCCTGTTTAACCTGACATTCGCTTATTGCTTTGAGTCTTTTGTGCTTAATTACTTCGGGGTTAAAATAAACGATTGCTTTATCAGCATCTGCCATGGTTCCTTTATATTCGTTTAAGAAATTGGCATTTAAGCTACTGAATGTATGTAACTCCATGATAGCAATAAGTTTCCTGCTGTTGAACTGATCTTTTACTGCATTCACAGTTGCCTTTAACTTGGAGGGTGAGTGAGCAAAATCTCTGAAGATTGTAGTGTTATCATTTTCAGCAAGTACTTCCAACCTTTTTGCAGCTCCTTTAAATTTTGATATAGCCGAATAGAACTCTTCATCATTTAACCCAAGCTTATTGCAGACTAATTTAGCTCCGCTAATATTTTGAAGATTGTGTTCACCAAATATTTGCAAAGGAATTTCTTTATCTATATTAATTAAATATGTTTTGTTATCTCTTTTTTTGTATGCATGTGTACCATAACCCGTTTTTTTAATTGAAGTATCTGATTTTCTTACAACATCGATTAAATTTTCATCGTGTTTATAATAAAATAAACAACCGTTTTTTTCTATTTGATCAATAAAAACACTGAATTGTTCCTTATAATCTTCAAAAGTTGGGAATACATTGATATGATCCCAGGCAATCCCACTAATCAAGGCTATATGTGGTTTGTATAAATGGAATTTAGGGCGAGGGTCGATTGGAGAAGATAAATATTCATCTCCTTCGAAAACAGCTATTGGAGCATCTTCAGTAAGCTTAACCATTGTATCGAATCCTTCGATTTGTGCACCAACCATATAGTCAAATTTCATATCATGAAATTTTAACGTATGCATAATCATAGAAGTGATGGTAGTTTTTCCATGGCTTCCACCAATTACGATCCTTATTTTGTTCTTAGTTTGCTCATACAAATATTCAGGATAAGAATATATCTTTAAATTTAATTCTTTAGCTTTTGTAAGTTCAGGATTATCAATTCTTGCATGCATTCCTAAAATAATCGCATTTATATCAGAAGTAATAATATCCGGATTCCACCCAATGTTATCAGGAAGAATATTGTAATTTTTTAATCGGGACCTGGATGGTTCAAATATTTCATCATCTGAGCCTGAGACTTGGTAGCCCTTTTTACAAAGACTTATAGCTAAATTATGCATCGCACTTCCACCAATCGCAATAAAATGAACTTTCATTTTTTATATTTGTATTTAAAAAGTGAAGAAGCTAAAGATAAGCGTAAAAAGATAAAAGTAAAAAGGTATGATCAATATTAATAAACAAGATTAGCCTGAGAATAAGAATTTGAAACATACACTATAGAAATAAAAATCTGAAATAATAAATTACAAATTTTAAACCAAATAAAAATGAAATTATATCCTATACACATTAGCAATTTTAAGATCGATGGCGGTGCAATGTTCGGAGTTGTACCAAAGGTATTATGGCAAAATAAGTATCCTGCTGATGAAAATAACTTGTGTAATTGGGCATTACGGTCATTGCTTATTGATACGGGGAAAAGAGTGATATTAATTGATAATGGACATGGTGATAAACAAAGTAAAAAATTCTTTAGCCATGTGCACTTGAATGGAGGTGATGGATTGGAAGGAGCCCTGAAAAAATACGGATATACTTTTGATGACATTACGGATATGGTATTAACACATCTTCATACTGACCACTGTGGAGGTGGTGTTAAATATAATGAGGACCGGTCAGGTTTCGAGATGGTTTTTAAAAATGCAACTTACTGGGTGAGCAAACCACATTGGGAGAGTGCAATGAATCCAAATAAACAAGAAGCTGCAGCTTTTCTCGAGGAAAATATAATGCCGATGTTAGAAAGTGGGCAACTTAAATTTATTGAAGAAAATACCGAATTATATCCGGGAATTGAACTTCGCCTTTACAGCGGACATACAAAAGGGCAAATGATTCCATTCATCAATACAGGTGAAAAAACGGTTGTATTTATGGCAGATTTAATACCATCAACAGCACATATTCCTTTGGTTTGGAACATGGCTTATGATGTAGACCCAATGAAAATGCTACAAGAAAAGGAAGATTTTTTGAATGAAGCTGCTGAGAACAATTATACCTTATTTTTCCAACATGATTTGTATAACGAATGTGCAAACGTTCATAAAACCGAAAAGGGAATCAGGTTAAAAGAAACATTCAATTTAAATTAATCGATATGCAAACAATTTTAGGATCGGGCGGAATAATAGGAATTGAGCTGGCAAAAGAATTAACTAAATACACTAAAAGTATAAGGCTGGTTAGCCGTAATCCGCAAAAAATAAATCCTGACGATGAATTATTTACAGCAGATTTAACTAAGACTGAAGAAGTTTTGAAAGCAACTGAAGGTTCGGAGACAATTTATTTAACCGTTGGATTAAAATATAGTATTAAAGTTTGGCAAAACAAATGGCCCGTAATTGTAAAAAATGTTATTGATGCTTGCGTAAAGCATAAATCGAAATTGGTATTCTTCGATAATATCTATATGTATGATAAAGATTATTTAAATCTGATGAATGAAGAAACACCGGTTAATCCTCCAAGTAAAAAAGGAAAAGTACGAGCTAAAATTGCTCAAATGGTTTTAAATGCAGGAAAGGAACAAGGATTGCAAGTTTTAATTGCCAGGGCAGCAGATTTTTATGGTCCCGGAATAAAAGGTAATAGTGTGCTTACCGAAACAGTTTTCAATAATCTAAAGATTGGAAAAAAGGCTAATTGGTTAGGATCAATAAAATATAAGCATTCATTCACATACACTCCTGATGCAGGAAAAGCTGTTGCTATGTTAGGTAACGATCCGGATGCCTACGGACAGGTTTGGCACTTGCCTACAACTTCTGACCCTTTTACCGGAAAAGAGTGGATTGAAAGTATCGCTAAAGAGTTAGGTGTTAAACCGAAATACCAGGTTGCATCAAAATTTATGGTAAGATTGTTGGGATTATTTGTTCCTGTTATGAGAGAATTAGTTGAAATGATTTATCAATATGATCGTGATTACGTTTTTGATAGTACCAAATTCGAAACAAAATTCAACTTTAAACCTACACCATATTTAGAAGGAATTAAAACAATTATTAAAGAAGATTACTAATTTTATCTCAAATTTAAAATTGACATAAATGTTAGGTTTTTCGGATGTAATAATTGATCAACTGGTGGTTCATAAGGTTGGTAGTAAGTATAATGAAGAGAACATTCGTTTTTCTAAGGACAAATTAAATCTGGATAATGATATAAAAGAATTGCTTGTCAAGTATTTTCTAACGCCATTTAAATCAAATGAGTATTACACTTTTTATCATGAATCAGATTTAAATCTGAATGAAGTATTTCATTTTATTTCAAAAATATTTGATGAACCTGATGAAATATACAATCAGTCCGTAAATCTGGCTAAACACCTTTATGAAAACTCAACTCATCCTAACATCAATGGAGGAGAGTTTTATACAGTCTATTTTCAGGATATTCAATTTGATCATGAAGTAGTTGATGCCATCGGATTATTTAAATCTGAAACCAGAGAAACTTTTCTAAAGGTTTATTCAAAGGATGAGAATTACAACATAGAGAGTGATCAAGGAATTGATATTAAAAAGCTTGATAAAGGTTGCCTCATTCTGAATCTTGAAAAAGAAGATGGATTTATCGTAACTTCGGTTGATAAATTGAGTAAGGGTGAAGATGCTCGTTATTGGATTGATGATTTCTTGAAAATTAAACAACGAGAAGATGAATATTATCACACGGAAAACGTGATGAAGATGTATAAGGATTTTGTAGTTAAGGAAATCCCTAACGAATATGAAGTTACCAAGGCCGATCAGGTTGATATGATCAATAAATCTAAAAAGTTCTTTAAGGAAGCGGATAACTTTCAGTTGGAAGATTTTTCGGAACAGGTAATCGAAGATAAAGATCTAATTGAAAGCTTCAATAACTATAAAAAAGTGTACGAATCTGAAAATGAAATTGAAATTTCAGAGGAATTTGAAATATCCCGGAGCGCAGCAAAAAAGCAATTTCGTGTTTTCAAAAGTGTAATTAAGCTGGATAAGAATTTTCATATTTATGTTCATGGAAACCGTGATTATATAATAAAAGGTTATGATGAAAAAACAGGAATGAACTATTATCAGGTGTTTTTTAATGAAGAGAAATAATAATAAGTATGAGTAACAAGCTTTCATCAAAGGAATTTATTCAAAAGGTTTTTATTGAAGAAATAAGTAAAATGATTGATAACGGATCATATCATTTTGCATTTGTCATTATGGTACAGGCTTTAGAAACATTAGGTAGTTTTTTAGATACAAAACCATTAAAAGCACGTGATCAGTCTAAGCTTCGTTTTTCTCATGCCATAAATCGTCTTATGCCTTTTAAATATGCTAAATTAAATGATAATCATCTTTTGTATGATCAACTTCGTGCAAGTTTGGCACATACGTTTACGTCAAGCAGACATATTTTTTTAACCTCCAGATCAAATGAAAAAATTGGAAATAAACATCTGGAAAAAATAAATGATAGGCTAGTATTGGTTGCCGAAGACTTTTATGATGATTTTAAGAAAGCATGTAATCGACTTATGGATGGAATGGAAAAAGGAATAATCTCCGAGAAAAATGTTAATTCAGAATTTTATTACACATTTTAAGAATTTTTAATTTTACAATAAACAAAAAAACTTTAAAAATGAAAGTTAGAAAAAAAGGATATTGGTTTTTATTTAGCTTAACATTATTTTTTACATTACTTGCAATATCTACAATAATCCCATCTGAGCGAGCAAGTAAAGTTTGTATGATTGGCTATAAAGCACATTGTACTTTTACACCAATTAGCACAATAATTTGTGCGATTCCTGCAGGTTTGGTATGTTTTGTTAGAAAGAGGTTTTTTGTCTCGTACAGTTAATCTTAATTCAACTCCACCAGTTCAAATGGTATTTCCAGTATGGATTGGTATTCTAAGCCTTTTTCTTCAATTAATTTATCACCGGATTCAAAATACCAGGTTATCTTCATTTGTTTACCGGTTTCATTGATTTTTTCCAGTTCGATAAAAATCTGGTAAAACATTTTTGCAGATGATGAATTAAAGTACTCCATTTTGCAAAGAAGGTTTGTACTTTCATTTGGATATTTTATATAATTTTCAATCCATTCAAATACAGGTTCAAAAAACTTAGCAGAATCTTCAGGCAAAGAATTGCCGGAAATTTCAAAACGATTATTCTCCGGATCAAATACCAGGTAAGGCGTATCCCTTGTCTCTTGAAGTTCTAATTTTTCTATCATTGGTAATGATTTATGCTATTACATTAATTGAAAGGAATGATTTTTTATCATCTATTCTTTGAATAGAATAATTAATAGGAGAGATTAACCTTCTTGCAATATCAATTAACCCGATTCCGGCACCTCCATTCTTAGGGAGATTGCGTTCTCTTAATTTGCTTAAGTATAAATCCTTTAATTCCTTTCCGTTTAGTTCATTTATGTAATCCAAACGATCTTGAAGATCTTCAACAAATTCGTTTCTCATTAAATTACCGGTATTTACTACAAAGTAATTGTCTGTTTTACCAATTAGGAAAATCCCTTCCTTTTTATTTCCTTCTTTTAAGCAATGGTGACTTATATTCTGCAGTAATTCAACAAGTATATGGAATATTTTCTTCTTAGAAGCGGAATCTTTATGTTCTTTTTGAAGATTTTCCTCAATGATCCTTAAAACCGGAAAAATTGCGTCTTGTGAAAAATCCCCTTTATGAATTACAAGAATTTCATCAGATACCATTTTTTGATGATAATTGATAGCTTCATTAATTCTAAAGGCACATTCGGCCTTAAATTTATTTTCTTCAATATTCGATTTTAATATGATCTGATTATAGAAAAGAGCATATTTTTTATCGAAATCTTTAAATACATATTCAAGCTTCTGTCCGGATTTACGAGCCATTTCAATAAGGCCAAGTCCTGCACCACCTTTATCTGAAATCTGCTCATTTTCAAGAACTTCCCGGTACAAGGCTTTTAGTTCTTCCTTATCTAAACTATTGACTTTTTCTAATTGACGTTCAAGATTTTCAATCTTTGTTGTTTCAATTAAATTACCGGAAGTAATATAATATGTATCTTGCCAGTTTTTAGTAAGAAAAAAACCCTCGTTGGTTGATGCATGCATTTTACCATCAAGCGACTCACCATGGCGTACAATGTTTTGAAAACATTCTGCCATTAAGAATGAGGCTTTCTTTTTCATTTTATGTAGTGAGTCAATATTATTGATATTATATTCACTTAACTCAATCAATTTATTGGTGATATCATCACTAAAATCCCCATTATAAAGCAAACATAAATTGTCCTCTTTTATGCGGTCGAAAAACCAAAATGTTGAGTTGATGTTCATAGACTGCTCAGGTTGGTGCTCCAAACAATTAATAAAATAAATGAAAATTTCTGAAAAGCGCCAATTTTTTCAAATTAAAATGTCATTAAAAATGTTATCCTATTGATTTTCTAGAGGCATTTATCATTAAATATTTTTGATTTATCTTTAAAATCTTCAAAAATGAAAATATGAAAGCAGCCATAATAGATCAATTCGGGGGACCGGAAGTTTTTAAAATAGAAGAAGTAGAGAAACCTAAAATTAAACTTGATCAACTATTAGTTAAAGTAAAAACGGTTGGAATTAATCCAATTGATTGGAAACAAAGAAATGGAAACCACAGGTTTGTTTTAGGGGCACCTTTCCCAATTGTTTTGGGATACGATGTATGTGGCGAAGTTGTTGAAATTGGCAATCGGTGTTACAAGTTTAAAGTTGGTGATGAGGTTTTTGGAGTACTTGATAATAAATATGGTGGAGCATTAGCTGAATTTGCAGCAGGACATGAAAAATGTTTTGCTATTAAGCCAAAAGGGATTTCTAATGAAGAAGCAGCCGCATTTCCTATGGTTGCATTAACAGCTTTGCAGGCGCTTAGGGATAAAATTAATTTAAGAAACGATCAAACAATTGTGTTTAATGGAGCATCAGGAGGAGTAGGACATGTAGCTATTCAAATTGCAAAGCTAATGGGAGCTAAAGTAATAGCTGTAGCTGGCAAAAGTAGCAAGGAGTTTGTGAGCCAATTCAAGCCGGATGAATTTATTGATTATACCGAACAGCATATTTTAAATACTAATATAAAAACAGATATATTTTTTGATGTGATTGGAAATCTTACATTTCCAAAGATTAAACACTTGCTAAAACCTGGAGGAACATATCTAAATTTGAATTATATTCATTCTTTAACAAAGCTTCCTGTAAATATTTTTCATCAACTTTTCTCCAAAGGGAAAAAAGCAAAAACTTTATTAATGAAACATGATAGTTCGGATCTCGATTTGGTTTCTAAATGGATACAGGAGAAAAAGATAAAAATCTGTCTGGATAAGATTTTTCCATTGGATAAAATTCATGAAGCTCACAGATATGCTGAGCAGGGACACAATAAAGGAAAGAATGTAGTAGTTATTAGTGAATAAGTTTTAATAATGGCTAATAAATCAAAAAAGAAAAGCAAAACCAATTGGAAAAAACGACTATTTAAACTCATCATTTCGGGTTTCCTGATTTTAGGAATATTTATGTTTTTTCTGGTCCTATTGGTTAGGATAGGTGTATTTGGTGAATTGCCAAGCTATGCGGAATTAAAAAAAATAAGAAATAATACAGCTACAAATATTTATTCTGTCGACAACAAGTTGTTGGGCAGGTATTACCATCAAAACAGAACAAATGCAAGATTTGAGGATATCCCTGATCATTTAATTAAAGCATTAGTGGCAACAGAGGATGTGCGTTTCTTCAAACATAAAGGACTTGATTTTAGAAGTACTATCCGGGTTTTAGTAAAAACCATGATGATGTTTGATCGTAGCTCCGGAGGCGGGAGTACTTTAAGTCAACAATTAGCAAAGAATTTATATGGCAGAGGCAATCATGGAATTTTCACAATTCCGGTAGCAAAAATTAAAGAAATAACTTTAGCACGGCGAATTGAAAAGTTGTATTCAAAAGAAGAAATCCTTGAACTTTATTTAAATACTGTTTCTTTTGGTGAAAACACTTATGGAATTGAAACTGCATCAATTATTTTTTTTGGTAAACAACCTTCCGAATTAAAAATTGAAGAGTCGGCTGTTTTAGTTGGACTTTTAAAAGCAAATACCAGCTATAATCCCCGAATGAATAAAGATGCGTCGTTAAAACGTAGAAACATTGTTTTAGGTCAGATGCATAAATATGGTTTTTTAAAAAAGGCAGAGGTTGATTCTATAAAGAAGATTCCTGTTTCTATAAAATATAGAAAGCTTACAAATACTGAAGGACCAGCACCATACTTTAGAGAATATGTAAGAAAGGAATGTTACCGAATTCTCGAAAACTCGAAACGACAAGATGGTTCATCATATAATCTTTACACGGATGGTTTAAAAGTGTATACAACTCTTAATGGTACTATGCAAGGTTATTTGGAAGAAGCTGTTGAGAATCATATGTCTAAACTCCAGGTAATTTTCGATAAACATTGGAAAGGAGAAGAACCATGGATAGCTGATCCAAACATGGCAATGTTACAAATAAAGCAGAGTAATGCATACAAGTCTTTAATTAAAAGAGGATTATCTCATGATGATGCTATTTCTGCAATGAAAGTTCCGCATAAAACAGAAATTTTTACATGGAAAGGTGTAAAAGATACTATCATGTCACCCATGGATTCACTGTTACATCATTTTAAATTACTGCAAATAGGATCAATTGTTATGAATGGAAGTAATGGTGATATTTTGGCCTGGGTTGGAGGAATTAATTATAAGTATTTTAAATATGATCATGTTACCTCAAAGCGACAAACAGGTTCTACAATTAAACCAATTGTATATGCTTCAGCTTTAAAAAGTGGAATCAAGCCTTGTGATTTTTTTGAAAATGATAGTATTGTTTATGAGGATTACGACAATTGGACACCTAAAAACTCAGATGGTGAATATGGTGGTTATTATTCTGTAAAAGGGGCTTTGGCAAATTCAATAAATACCGTAAGTGTTAAACTCCTGATGCAGGCTGGGATTGATTCTACAATTCAGTTAGCAGAAGATTTCGGAATTGAATCATATTTACCACCAGTTCCTTCGATGGCACTGGGCACTGGTGAAGTTTCACTTTATGAAATGGTTAAATCTTACACTGTTTTTTTAAACAATGGAAAAAATATAGAACCCCGAATTATAAGAAGAATAGAAGATTCAAAAGGAAATGTATTGTATTCAGATCCCTCGCATGAACCAAAAGATACGGTTATTAGTGAAGATATTGCGAATACGGTATTAGAAATGATGAAAGGTGTAGTTGATCATGGAACAGCAAGTAGTTTAAGAACCATTTGGAGTTTTGATGGTGATTTTGTTGGTAAAACAGGAACTACTCAGAATAATACGGACGCGTGGTTTATTGGAATGAACCCTAAGATAGTGGCTGGAGTTTGGGTAGGAGGTGATAATCCTGTTGTGAGATTTAAAACAACCACGTACGGACAAGGGGCATATTCAGCTTTACCTGTGTTTGCAAACTTTTTCCAAAGACTTTATTCAGATCGAAAGTATGCTTACCTGGGAAATGAGAAATTTAATATAACTGATTCCTCTGGTTTACAATTAGATTGCAATGATTTTGAAGAAGAAGGAGAACCTCGTATTATAGAGTTGTTCATAAAAGAAGATGAAAATATAGGTGACTTTATAAAGAGAATATTTAAACGTAAAAAAGATAAACGAAAACAAAAAGATCAATAAATTAATTTTTAAAGCTTTTCCGGAACTTGTATTTATTTCGAAAAAAGTATAAATTGTTATAAGAATTCAACTCTAACCTGGATAATATGCGAACCTACAAGATACTTGTTGTTGAAGATGATCCTGTTTACATAAAAATCCTGTGTCATATACTTAATGAACTTGATAAAAAAGTTAAGGTATTCAAAACAAACAATGGACTTGATGCACTGGAAATCGTAGAAAAAGAAATACCTGATTTAATTCTTACAGACTGGGATATGCCACAGATGAACGGAATAGAATTTTGCAAAAAGATTCAGGTTAGTCAAGGTTTTGAACATATACCGGTTATTATGTGTACGGGTATCAATAAATCTTCAGAGAATCTTAAAACAGCTTTTGAGTCGGGTGTTGTTGATTTTATAAGAAAACCAATTGATAAGGTGGAGTTAATGTCCAGGGTTAATTCCATGCTTAAATTATCAGAATCTTATCTGACCATAAAAAAACAAAAAGAACAAATTGAAGTAGAAAAACAAAAGTCTGATCAATTATTACTTAATATATTACCACGGAAAATTGCATATGATTTAAAAGAAACAGGAGAAACGAAACCGGAGCTATTTAAAAATGTATCGGTACTTTATAGCGATATTGTTGATTTTACGGAGAAGACACTTAAAATCCCTACGAATATATTGTTAGAAGAACTTAATGAGCTTATAAAGGCATTTGATGCAATTATGATTAAAAATAATTGTGAAAAGATTAAGACAGTTGGTGATGCCTACGTTGCAGTTTGCGGTTTGCCTGTTCCGAATAAAAAGCATGCGGAAAATATTATAAATGCATCAAAAGATATTATTTCGTTTTTAGAACAAAGAAATGAAACCGGTAATTATAAGTGGGAGGTTCGAATAGGGATTGATAGTGGCGAAGTTGTCGGAGGTATAATAGGAACACAAAAATACATATATGATATATTCGGCGATCCGGTTAATACGGCTTCACGATTAGAGCATAATTCCGAAACCATGCGAATTCATCTTTCGGAAAGAACATTTAATCTTGTAAAAGATGAGTTCGAATTTGAAGAACAAGCTCCACTCGAAGTTAAAGGTAAAGGAATAATGAAAATGTATTTTGTAAAATAGAACTTTACTTAATTTTTCTTTTAATTTCCTGGAGCTTCCAATAGGTTAAACTTCTCCAAAGCCACTCAAATGGTCCGAATTTGAAATATTTTAACCAAACAGGTGATATTATCAGTTGTAATGCCCAAATTCCAAAAACAAACAATATTTGCTGGGCTCTTTCAACTTGACCGAATAAACCTAATCCATGTCCGTAAAAAATAAAAGTTCCGATTATTGATTGTATTAAATAGTTAGACAAGGCAGTTTGTCCAACTGCTTGTAAACTTCGTGAGAGCCAGCCTTTCTTCAATAATAATAGTAAAAACAGAACAATTCCAATATAGCCTAATGCTACAAAAATGCTTCCCCAATAATTATATTGCGATCCAATGAAAAAAGAATACTCCATGGAGAAATTATGGTTAAAGTTTTTAACTAAACCTAATCCTATAATTAAATATCCAATCAATAATCCAATGAGTGCAAGTTTAATATAAAACTGCGTAGATTTTTTGACCGATAAAACACCCCATTTATATAGTGCCATTCCAATAAGCATTAATCCACCGGACCTCCACCCAACTAAGAAGAAATACAAAAATGTTTGCATTTCAATAGCTTCAGGAATTCTAATTTCCATTTGTTCTAAATAGCTTCCGGAGTATAATTTAATTTCTCTGGCAACTGATTCAGCTGCAGGCAGCCAGTTTTCCATCATTCCTGCTTTTGAAGCTTCCGGCATAAAAGGAATTGAAAATCCAGTAAATAGATATAAAATAGATCCAATTGATGTAAATATAATACCAACAATTAACAAAGACTTTGCTTTCTTTTTACGAAATAGTACTACCCAAAGAGCCGATATCCCATAAGCAACAAGAATATCAGCATACCATATTAAGTAAGCATGCAATAACCCTAAAATAATTAACCAAAAACTTCTTCGATAATGTATATTCAATGATTTAATTCCTTTTTCTTTTAATCTTTCAGTAAAAAGAATTATTCCTGCACCAAACAGAATGGAAAATATTGACATGAATTTAGAGTCTGCAACGATATGGCTGATTATCCAAACCATTTTATTTATTCCTGTGAAATCGCCATAAGCGGTAGGATTTAGATATGCTGCACCAATCATCGACATGCTTTGAATATTCATGATAAGAATTCCCAGGATTGCAAATCCCCTTAAAATATCCAGAGATATTATTCTTTCCGGTGATGTAGTTGGCTTAACTTTCATATTTGATCTATTTTGGAAATTTAATTCGTAAATTACAAAAATAAAAAAGTGAAGGTATGAAAATTATTGTAAAACAGCTTTCCGATAAAGAGAAGAAATCAAAAGGAATTTATAATTGGCCAATCTGGGAGAAAGAAGTTTCAAGATTCGATTGGTATTATGATTCAACTGAACACTGCCAGATTTTGGAGGGTAAAGTTATTGTTGAAACAGGCGAAGAAAATGTTGAAATTAAAGCAGGGGATTTTGTCACTTTTCCAAAAGGACTAAAATGTGTTTGGGATATCAAAGATGATATTAAAAAGCACTATAACTTTGAGTAGAAAAACTATACTTACATAAGATTACGTAAGTACAGTTTTTTTATTTATAAGTTTCTTTTGTTAATAAGTATTATTGATATAGCAATAAAAAACCCAATATAACCAGTAGCGATTAACACAGTTAACCCTAAAGGTAACTCTTCAGGTAATATTCCTATTTCTGAAAAATCTAATTGACTTGTTCCTGTTGGCCCTGTATAATCTGTTTCAGAAGCCATTGTTAGCACTTCGGGTCTCGGAGTTAGATTTGAAATAATTTTTAAAGGAAAGAACCTTCTTGCTTCTTGTTTAAAAAATAATCTGATAATTCCTTCAACTGGGAAATACAATATAAACAGAATTATTGACAAAGCAGTATTTCTAAATAACATAGCAAATAACAGTCCCAATGTCATATAGCCAATAGCTTGTATAAAGTAAACAAATAATAAATAGGAATGATCCAACATCATATTAAATGTGATGTCCTTTGTATTGATCAATCCAAAAATCAGTACTGCAATTAGCACCATCATAAAAGTGTAGATTGCGATCGTAAAGATGAAAAGTAGTTTACCTGTAATAAGATCACTTCTGCTTAATCCATCAATTACATTTTGTCGAAATGTTCTAAAAGAAAATTCATTTCCAACTAATGTAATTAATACAATCGTAAGGAAAATATTAAACCAGCTGGCAACCCAGGGGAAAAATGTCCAAATGTTTGGGAACTGATACAATCCTTTGATTGAAAATCCGGGTACTGTTATATGCCATCGGGAAACTACCAATACTACTAAGAAAAAGAGTACAAAATGAATAATCATCAAAGTTTTAAATGCAGGATATGATAGTGCTTTTATTCTTTCAAGAGTGAAAAGTTTTTTCATCTTTTTATAATTTAATCTTTTAAAATCTTATTTAACTAATTGTAAAAATTGATCTTCGAGACTTTGTTTTTTAACAACAATTTTCGATAACGGATATCCTTTTTCGTAACAAAACTTACTTAGATCTGTTGGTTTGTAGATGCTTTTCAACACAACAGCCAGGTCTTCTTCTTCTTTATAAACATTCGTTGCTAAATCGGAATCTTGTATTAAAACCATCAATTCACCTAGTTTTTCGGCTTGTATATAAACTGTCTCATCAGTAGATAATAGTTCTCCAACCTTTCCATTGGCAATTAGTTCCCCTGATTTAAGAATTGCAGCGTGAGAACAAACTTTTTCTACCTCATCTAAAATATGGCTGGCAAGGATTATAGTTTTACCTTCTTGAGCTTGGGCTTGAATAATATGTCGAACTTCTGCAAATCCTTCAGGATCTAGGCCATTTGTCGGTTCATCTAAAACTAAAACTTCCGGATTTCCAATTAAAACAGATGCCATTGACATGCGTTGCTTCATACCTAACGAAAGATGTCCAAAGTTCGTATGTTTCCTTTTTAAAAGATTTGCAACACCCAGAGCGTAATTGATATCATCTTCTGGCGCATCTTTTATTTTAGCAACGATTTTTAGATTTTCCCATAATGTTAAATAAGGGTAGAAATTTGGCGTTTCAACCAAAGATCCTATTCTACGACGAATTTGTTTTGTAAACGGTTCTCCAAACCATTGAAAATTACCGCCATTTGCTTGTAAAATTCCTAAAACTACAGCCAGCGTTGTTGTTTTACCGCTTCCATTCGGACCAAGTATTCCGTATACCTCACCCTTTTTTACTTCGAAAGAAACATCTTGAATCGCTCGAATATTCCCGTAATTCTTACTAAGGTTGTTTATTTTTAATATTGTTTCCACAAATGCTTTTTTAAAAGGATTAATAAAAAAAGGGATGCTAATGCATCCCAGGCAAGTTATAATTTTTTTAGTAGATAACCATGAATTAATTTCCTAACTCAGAGAAAAACTTAATTCTCATCAATCGAATTTCTTCCTCAGAATATTCTTCTTCACCTAATTCTTCCAGTGCAGCTTCTATTGATTCTGTTTCTGCTTCTTCCCTGAAATATTCATAAATATCTTCCTGCTTTTCTTCATCAATAGTTTGATTGATATAATAATCAATGTTGAGCTTAGTTCCCGATTGCACAATTGATTCTATCTCCTCAATAAGCTGAGACATCTCCAATCCTTTAGCATCAGCAATATCATCAAGAGACATTTGCCTATCGATACTTTGAATAATGTATACTTTTAATCCGGATTTGTTAACAACGGATTTTACAACCATATCCATCGGGCGAATTATCTCTTTTTCCTCTACATATTTTTTGATTAAATCAACGAACTTGGCTCCGTATTTTTGTGCTTTCCCTGCGCCAACACCTGCAATTCGTTGCATTTCATCTATAGTTATCGGATATTGTATTGCCATGTCCTCAATAGATGGATCCTGGAAAATAACAAATGGCGGAAGGTTTAAATCTTTTGCAACTTTTTTACGCAGGTCTTTTAGAATATTGAAAAGCTCTGTATCAACTGCCGCGGTTTTACCTTCACCGGATTTGCCTTCTAATTCGTCATCTGCCGATTCATAATCATGATCTTTGGTTAATGTAAACGATTTTGGATTTTTAATAAATTCTTTTCCCTGATTGCTTACACTTAATAATCCGTAGTTTTCAATATCCTTATTAATAAATCCGGCAACTAGTGCTTGGCGTAATACAGCATTCCAATATTTTGGATCTTCTTTAGAACCTTCTCCAAAAATTTCCAGTTCATGGTGTTTATATGATTTAATGGCTGTGTTTTTTACTCCGGCTACTACATTAGCTACATGCTCGGCTTTAAACTTTTCTTTAACCGCAATAATTGAATTTAGAGCTAAAGCTACATCATCTTTTCCTTCGAATTGTTCCTTTGGATAATTGCAATTGTCACAGTTTTCACAATTTTCCTGATGATACTCTTCACCAAAATAGTGCAATAGCATTTTTCTTCGGCATACTGCACTTTCCGCGTAAGAAACGGTTTCGATCAGAAGCTGCTTTCCAATTTCTTGTTCTGCCAAAGGTTTACCTTGCATAAATTTTTCAAGCTTCTGTATGTCTTTATAGCTATAAAAGGAAATACATTTCCCTTCACCACCATCACGGCCGGCTCTACCTGTTTCCTGGTAATAACCTTCTAAACTTTTAGGAATATCGTAATGAATTACAAAACGAACATCAGGTTTATCTATTCCCATTCCGAAAGCAATAGTTGCTACAATTACATCTACATCTTCCATTAAGAATTTATCCTGGTTGCCACTTCTTGTCGCAGCATCCATTCCTGCATGGTATGGCAGTGCTTTAATGCCATTAACCTGTAAGATCTCTGCAAGTTCTTCAACCTTTTTTCGACTTAAGCAATATATTATTCCTGATTTCCCGGAGTTATTCTTAATGAATTTTATTATTTCTTTGGCTGCATTGACCTTGGGCCTTACTTCATAATACAGATTTTCCCTGTTAAATGAAGATTTAAAAACATTTGCATCCAACATATCCAGGTTTTTCTGTATATCGCTCTGAACCTTTGGTGTTGCAGTTGCTGTTAATGCAATAAGCGGTGCTATGCCAATTTTGTTTATAATAGGTCGAATACGTCTGTATTCAGGTCTAAAATCATGTCCCCACTCAGAAATACAATGAGCTTCATCTACCGCGTAAAAAGAAATTTTAGCTTGTTTTAAAAAGAGAATATTTTCTTCCTTCGTTAATGATTCCGGTGCAACATACAGCAATTTGGTTTTACCATCTAAAACATCTTGCTTTACCTTCTGCATTTGTGTTTTAGTCAAAGATGAATTTAAAAAATGCGCTATACCTTCTTCAGTACTAAACCCTCGCATAGCATCAACCTGATTTTTCATTAAGGCAATTAAAGGAGAAATAACTATGGCTGTACCATCCATAATTAAAGAAGGTAATTGATAGCATAATGATTTTCCTCCTCCGGTTGGCATTAAAACAAATGAATCGTTCCCGTCAAGAACATTTCTTATTACTACCTCCTGATTTCCCTTAAATGTATCAAATCCAAAATATTTTTTGAGGTAATCCTTTAACGAAATATCTGCTCCTACACTCATTCCTACAATTAAATTATTTTATAAAACGATTTAGGTCAAACTGATAAAAGAAATAAAAAGATTATTTCTGTACAAATTATTAATTTATTTCTAAAACATGTTTTAAAACGAAACCTTCCAGGATTATTTTAAAAATAAATACATTTGTACTATAAAAATAGAAATTTAAACTGATTATACCAAATCCAAGAATTTTAACAATTTTTGACTAAATATTGGATTTTTAAACTATGTATATATGAATATTATAGAATTAGCTAAAAATACAATTCTTCAGGAATCAGAATCGATCAAAAGATTAGCAAATTACATTGATAAGGATTTTGAGGAAACAGTAAAAATTATATATGAGAGTAAGGGAAGAGTAATAATTACAGGCATTGGTAAAAGTGCAAATATTGCCCAAAAAATTGTTGCAACCCTGAACTCGACCGGCACACCGGCTATTTTCATGCATGCTGCTGATGCTATACATGGCGATTTGGGAATTATACAAGAAGATGACGTAATTATTTGTATATCTAAAAGCGGTAATACTCCTGAAATTAAAGTATTGGTCCCATTAATTAAAAACAGAGGGAATACTTTAATTGGAATGGTTTCAAATACGGATTCCTTTTTAGGATTACAATCTGATTATATTTTAAAATCTACGGTTGATAAAGAAGCTTGTCCCAATAACCTTGCTCCAACCAACAGTACTACGGCTCAACTTGTTATTGGAGACGCTTTAGCCGTATGTTTGCTGGAATATAGAGGGTTTTCAAGTGATGATTTTGCAAAATACCATCCCGGAGGAGCATTAGGGAAAAAATTATACATGCGAGTAAGTGATTTATATAAAAATAATGAGGTGCCAAAAGTACTGGAGGAAGAAAATGTTAAAAATGTTATCATTGAAATTAGTTCAAAACGCTTAGGTGCTGCTGTGGTATTGGATAAATCGGGTAAAGTTTTGGGAATTATTACAGATGGTGATATTAGACGGATGCTCCAAAAGCATGAGTCATTTGAAGATCTTAAAGCAAAAGATATTATGTCAACAAATCCTAAAAAAGTAGACCATGAGGAGTTAGCAATTAATGCTTTTAATTTAATGGAGAGAAACAATATTATGCAGTTGGTTGTAATGAATGGAGATAATTATGTTGGAATGGTTCACTTGCACGATATTTTAAAAGAAGGAATTGTTTAGATGGCAGAAAGTACAAAAGAAATGACTTTCCTTGAGCATCTTGAAGAATTGAGATGGCATCTGATTCGAGCATTTACAGCTGTTTTAATAATTGCTATTGCAGCATTTATTTTTCATGAAATTGTTTTTGATAAAATTATTCTTGCACCAAAAAACTCAGAGTTTCTTACAAACAGACTTCTCTGTCTTTTAGGTGAAACGGTTAATATTCCGAAATTGTGTATTAATACTGATCCTTTTCAACTAATTAGTATTAAAATGGCCGGACAGTTCACAATTCATATTACAACTTCGATATTTGCAGGAATTATAATTGGTTTTCCCTATGTTTTTTGGGAATTCTGGAGATTTATTAAACCAGCTCTTTACGAAAAGGAAACTAAACATACTCGTGGAGCAGTTTCAATTAGCTCGCTGCTTTTTTTAACCGGAGTGTTATTTGGATATTTTGTTATTGCGCCCTTATCGGTTCATTTTTTAGGATCATATAATGTAAGTGATCAGGTTGTAAATCAAATAAATTTGAAATCATATATAGGTACAATAACTTCTGTAACGCTTGCTGCAGGATTAACATTTGAGCTTCCGATTTTAATTTACTTTTTAAGTAAAGCCGGATTAGTGACACCTCAATTTTTGAAAAAATACAGAAGACATTCAATAATTGTAATATTAATTTTAGCAGCAACTATTACGCCTCCGGATATTTTTAGTTTAATTTTAGTTACGTTCCCTCTTTTAATCTTGTATGAAGCTGGTATAATCATTTCGAGAAGAATTCAGGCAAAGGTGAGGTAATAATTGAATCATTTAAAGTAAAGTTTTAATCATTTCAGTTACTTTTTGAATACTTTTATTGTAAATCAAATAATATTACTTAGCTTTGAGTTTAAATTAAATTGATTTTTATTTAACAATGCTAATTACTGCTAATGCATTAAAAAATCAATCAACCACGCCACTTTAAATAATCTGCTTTAAGAGTTAGAATTAATTTTAAATTCATTGTTAAAATGATTAAGGTTAAAAACTATACTTTAAATTTAGATTTTAATGATCCTGATAAAATCTTTGAGATTTATAAATTGGATGGAGAAATACTTAAAAGTAGTAAAAGAAGTTTTGTTAAGCTCGTTAACTATAGAGGTTATAAAATTGTTGTTAAAGAACCCAGGTATCAAAATAAAAGAAAGAGATTTAGATTGCTAAGTCTTTTTTCAAAAAGTGAAGCCGAAAAAGCTTTAAATAGTATGGAGTTACTTAATAAAAACGGAATACCTGCTAATAAACCTATCGCATCATATGAAAAAAGAAGTTTTGGAATGATAAAAAAGAGCTTTGAACTATATGAGCATATAGAAGGAGAGGTAGTTAAAAACGAACATGCTAAAGATGTAATATCGCTTTTAAAGAAAATTCATAGCTTAGGTTATATACACAGTGACACTCAGGTAAGGAATTTTATTTCTAATGAAAATCAGGTTTATACTATTGATTGTAAGTTAATTCCTAAAACATTTGGCAAAATTTCTGAAAACTATGCTTTTTTAGGTTTTGCAGTAGATATAGAGGAAGCTTTAAATTATATTAACGTAAAAAGTATTTCATATAAAATTGCCTGCTTTTTCTATTTATATTTTAGATTTTTTAGAAGAACCAAGAAAAAGATACGCTTAGCACTAAACTTACAACCCGGTCGTTATAAAGAAGCATTAAATAAAAAAGAAAAACAACTTGTTTCGATTGGTTCAATCTTTGATTAACTTATCCTTTTTAACTGAATATTGAATGCAAAAAAAAATATACCTTTTATTTTTAACGATCCTATTGCAAATTAGCTTTTTACCCTCTTATGCACAATTAACAAAAGTAAGAGGCATAGTTTTAGATTCTGAAACCAAAGAGCCTATTCCTTTTGTTAATGTAACCTTTAAAAACTCCAGTATTGGAACGATAACAAATACAGATGGAGAATATTTTTTAGAAAGTAGAGTATATTACGATTCTGTTGTTGTATCATTTGTAGGATATAAAAAACAGTCACAGTTTATTAGAAAAAACCAATATCAAGAAATCGTTTTTCATTTAGAACCTAATGTTTTCGAATTAGATGAAATCGTAGTTCTTCCTACAGAAAACCCTGCTCACCCAATACTTAGAAATATAATAGCTAATAAGGAAAAGCATAACCCTGGTAAAGTTGACTATTATTCATGTAAATTATATAATAAAATTGAGCTGGATGTAAATAATGTTGATGAAGAATTCAAAAAACATAGGCTTTTCAGAGATTTTCAATTCATATTTGATTATGTTGATACTTCAACAATTACGGGCAAACCTTATTTGCCGATATTTATTACAGAAACTTTGTCTGATTTCTATTATACTAAGAGTCCGGAAAAGGAAAGGGAAATCATTACGGCTTCAAAAATTTCCGGTTTCGAAAATGCCAGCTTATCCCAATTTACAGGTAAAATGTACCAGGACATAAATATTTATGAAAATTATCAATCCGTATTCGAACCGGGATTTGTAAGCCCTATTGCAGATTTTGGATTAATGTTTTATAGGTACTACTTAATTGACAGTGCTTTTATTGGTGATAAATGGTGTTACCAGATTTCATTTGTTCCTAAAAGAAAACAAGAAAGAACATTTCGAGGAGATTTTTGGGTGAATGATACAACATTTGCAATTGTAAAAATACAAATGCGAATGGCTAAAGATGTCAATATTAACTATATAAATGATTTTGTTGCCGAATATGAATATGCTCCTGTTGATGATAGTTTATGGTTTGTTACAAAAGAAAAAATGTTCTTTGACTTTAATATCACTGACAGGTCAACTGGTTTTTTTGGAAGAAAGACTACAGCATATACAGATATTAATTTGGAAAACCCTCCCCCTGAAACTATAACTGGTCTCAATGAGAATATAATTGTAAAAGAAGATGCATTAATAGGTGATACGGAATTTTGGGATGCCCACAGGCCAATGAAATTAACTCCAAAAGAAAAACAAATTTATGATATGGTAGATTCTATCCAGAAAGTTCCGATATATACTACTTTCGAAAAGATAGTGTCTATGTTTGTTATGTATCACTACGAAATCGGGAAATTTCAAATTGGGCCATATTACAAATTTTATAGTTTTAACGAAATAGAAGGTAACAGATTTAGGTTTGGAGGAGAAACAAGTAGAAATTTTAGCACTACTTATCAAATAAATGCTCATGCAGCCTACGGAGATAAAGATAATCGTTTTAAATACGGTCTCGGGTATATTTATTTATTTGATAAAAATCCCAGGATTTCGCTTGAGATGCAATTTAAACATGATATTCAACAATTAGGACAAAGCCCGAATGCCTTAACCGAAGATAATTTTTTTACCTCGATACTTAGAAGAAACCCAAACTATAAGTTAACGATGGTAGACGATTTTAACACTACTTTCGAAAAAGAGTGGTTTCAAGGGTTAGTTACAAAATTTACCTTCAACTATAGAGATATTGAATCATCTGAATATGTTCAATTTCAAAGTGCAAGCACAACGGATACAATTTTTTACAATTCAATTACAACTTCGGAAATAACGCTGAATGCAAGATATGCCAAAAACGAAAAAATTGTGCGTGGTAGCTTTAATAGATTAAGCTTGGGTACCCATAGCCCCGTATTTACTTTAAACTTTACAGCAGGTTTAAAAAACATATTTAATAGTGATTATGAATATTATAAAGTAAATTTTAGTGTTGAGGATAAAATTCATATGGGCTTATTCGGGCATTTAAGGTTCATTATTGATGCAGGGAAATTGTATGGAACTGTACCATATCCACTTTTAAAACTTCATGAAGGTAATGAAACGTATGCCCTTGATCGGTACGCTTATAATATGATGAATTATTATGAATTTGCAAGTGATGAGTATGCAAGCCTTTCTTTGGAACAGCATTTTCAAGGATTATTTTTAAACAAGATTCCGGTTATGAGAAAATTGAAATGGAGAGAAGTTGTTTCTGCAAAAGGGGTTATTGGAGATTTAAGCAATAGACACCAATCTGTTATGGACTTTCCGGAAGGTTTACACAAAATAAACAAACCATATATAGAAGCTAGTGTAGGAATTGAAAATATATTGAAAATAGTTCGTGTCGATGCTATGTGGAGGTTGTCGCATTTAGATAATGATGATATCCAAAAATTTGGTTTAAGAATTGGCCTGCAGATTGTTTTTTAATTTACCGTCGTACAGTAAAACATCAAAGATGTTTTTAATAAAATATATACATTTGCAAAAAACACTTAATAAATGAGCGAAGAAAAAAAGATAAAACTTTATACAGATACCTTAGTAAAAAAGTATAGATCAAGAACAGTTGTAAAAGGTGTTTCTGTTGAAGTAGAACAGGGTGAAATAGTTGGACTATTAGGTCCAAATGGTGCGGGAAAAACAACAACTTTCTACATGATTGTTGGATTGGTTACACCAAATTCCGGAAAGATTTATCTTGATAATACGGATATTACTAACGAACCTGTTTATAAAAGAGCACAAAAAGGGGTTGGATATCTTGCTCAGGAAGCCTCAGTTTTTAGAAAACTAAGCATTGAGGATAATATTAAGGCGGTTCTGGAAATGTCAAAAATGACAAAAGAAGAACAACGTGATCGATTAGAAAATCTTTTAGATGAATTTGGTTTGCAAAAAATACGAAAAAGCTTAGGAATTCAACTTTCCGGAGGCGAACGTCGAAGAACTGAGATAGCAAGAGCATTGGCAATAAAGCCAAAATTCATTCTTCTTGATGAACCTTTTGCCGGCGTTGACCCAATCGCTGTAGAGGACATTCAGGAAATTGTTGGCAAACTAAAAGAAAAAAATATTGGAATTTTAAT
Organism: Bacteroidales bacterium; assembly: GCA_028282785.1. Lineage (GTDB taxonomy): Bacteria > Bacteroidota > Bacteroidia > Bacteroidales > UBA12077 > UBA12077. Next base: position 174,613 of record JANQHE010000021.1, read on the forward strand.
AACGGATCATAATGTTCACGAAACTTTATCGATTACTGATCGTGCTTATCTACTTTTCGAGGGATCAATTTTAAAAGCCGGTAATGCAAAAGAGTTGGCAGAAGACGAACAAGTTCGAAGAGTTTACCTGGGCAAAAACTTCGATCTACGAACTATTGGAATTAACGAAGATTAAGCTTATTTTTAGCTTCGATGTAAAAATTTCTAAGTAAATTCTACAATTTTTTTTTGGGAATTTTTATTCTCATAATTCATTATATTCTTTAACTAATATAATATGATATGCGTTGTATTCTAATTAAACCTATGATTGTATTCATTATGGGATTCTTCCTATATAATAATACAATTGCGAATTCTACTAAACTTTTAAGACATCCTGACATCAGTGAAAAACAAATAACTTTTGTTTATGGTGGAGATATTTGGATTGCTGATAAAAATGGCGAAGATGCTAAAAGATTGACTACATTTCCTGGTGAAGAAACGTTCCCACATTTTTCTCCAGATGGAAATCACATTGCGTTCTCAGGTCAATATGATGGAAACACGGATGTATATGTTGTATCAATAAACGGAGATGCTCCGAAGCGATTAACATGGCATCCTTCATCAGACAATGTTATTGGTTGGACACCTGATGGAAAAGTACTTTTTACATCGGATAGGGAACAAACTCCGCAAGCTTATGCAGATTTGCTATACACTATTGATATAAATGGTAGTTTCCCTACTCAATATATGAAACCAAGAATACACAATGGCCAAATTTCACCAGATGGAAAAACTTTAGCCTATAGGAGAAATACTCCCTGGGAATCTGAATGGAGAAATTACCGAGGTGGACAAGCTAATCCTATCAGGATCTTAAACCTGGAAACTTTCGATCTTGAAAAAATTCCATGGGATGGTAGCAACGATATTTCACCAGTTTGGATTGACGATGTTGTTTACTTCTTATCTGATCGTGATTTTGCTATGAATATCTGGTCGTACAACTATAAAACAAAAGAATTAGTGCAGGAAACTTTTTATAAAGAATTCGATTGTAAAAATCTTGAAGCTGGCAAAAATGCAATTATTTATGAATATGGTGGTGATTTATATGTAAAAACTAAAAATGAAGAATCTCATAAGAAAATAAATGTTGAAATTAATGCTGATTTTCCATGGTTGCGCCCACATTGGACTAATGTTTCCAAATACATTAGAACCATGGAAATTTCTCCAAATGGGAAACGAGCAATTTTCGAAGCACGTGGTGAAATTTTTACTGTACCAGAAAAAGAAGGTGATATTAGAAACCTAACCAATAGTTCGGGTAGTGCCGACCGCTCTCCTGCCTGGTCGCCCGACGGAAAAAAACTTTGCTGGTTTTCAGATGCTTCTGGCGATTACAAATTAATTATTGCTGATCAGTACGGAAAAAAAATTAAGGCAATTTCTTTTAGCAAACCGACATTTTACTATGCACCGCAATGGTCTCCCGATTCTAAATTTATCAGCTTTAGCGATACCGACCGCGTATTATGGTTTGTTAATACAGAAACCAACGAAGTAATTAAGATCGATGATGAAGGCTTTTCAAATCCTGAAAGAGTTATTGTACCTAAATGGTCACCCGATTCTAAATGGATCGCTTATGCCAAAAGATTACAAAATGAATATAGTGCAATTTTCATTTATTCACTAGATCAAAAGAAATCGTTCCAGATTACAGATGGAATGAGTGAGTGTAAAATGCCTGCATGGGATAAAGGTGGAAAATATTTGTATTTCTTATCAAGTACAAATTACGGATTAAATACCGGATGGTTAGATATGACATCTTACGAACGCCCTGTTGATTACTCCATATATTTAATTGTTTTGAGCAATAAAGACAAAAATCCTTTGGAAGCAAAAAGTGATGAAGAAAAAGAAAATGAAAAAGACGAAAAGAAAGAAGGAAAAAAAGCAAAGGATAAGAATACTAAGGAAGAAGATGAAGGTGTAAAGGTTCAGATTGATATTCAAAATATTCAGAACAGAATTGTCAATATTAATGTTCCTTCACGTTTTTATAAAAAGTTGTCAAGTGCAGAAGAAGGAACAATCTTTTACACAGAAGCTAAAGAAGATCAAACCGGTTTAACTTTACACAAATACATACTAAAAGATCAAGAATCAAAAAAATTGATCGACAATGCATCCGACTTTTTGATATCATTTAATGGCAAGAAAATACTTTATTCATCAAATGGTAGCTATTTTATTGCGAGCACATCCGAAGATATTGTATCATCAAAAGAAAAAATTCAGACTTCAAATCTTGAAATGAAGCTGGATCCCATGTTGGAATACAAACAATTATTCAGAGAAGCTTGGCGTTATCAGCGTGACTATTTTTATGTGAAAAATGTACATGGATTGGACATGGACTGGGCATACAAGACATATTCTGAATGGGTTTCGCATGTTCGTCACAGATCAGACATGAATTACTTACTGGATATTTTTAGCGGAGAAACGGCTATTGGTCACTCATTTGTTAGCGGTGGCGATTATCCGAAAGTTGATAGAATACCAATTGGATTGCTCGGAGCAGATATTGCGATAGAAAATAATGCTTATAGAATTAAAAAGATTTATACCGGTGAAAATTGGAATCCGGATATAAAAGCTCCATTAAGCAAACCGGGATTGGAAGTTAAAGAAGGTGAGTATATTCTAGCAGTAAATGGTTTGCCGGTAAATGTAAACACGAATTTCTATTCTTATTTTGAACAAACTGCAAATAAGCAAACATTTTTAACAGTTAGTTCAACTCCTGAAATGAGCACTGCACGCGAAATTAAAGTGATACCTGTTAAGAATGAAAATGGCTTGCGCAGGGTAGACTGGATTGAAGAAAACAGAAAAAAAGTGGATGAATTATCCAATGGTCAATTGGCTTATGTTTGGCTTCCGAATACAGGCTTTGGTGGATATACCAACTTTAACCGATACTATTTTGCCCAGAAACATAAAAAAGGAGCAATAATTGACGAAAGATTCAATCACGGTGGCTCAGCTGCAGACTATATTATTGATATGCTGGATCGTGAAATTATGGGATATTTTAATAATGCTATGGGAAATAAAACTCCACAAACAAGTCCTGCTGCTGGAATATGGGGTCCAAAAGTTATGATCATTAACGAATGTGCTGGCTCTGGTGGTGACTATATGCCATACATGTTTAAAAAACGTGAGGTAGGTACCTTGGTTGGCACAAGAACCTGGGGCGGATTAGTTGGTATTTGGGATGTTCCTTTATTAATTGATGGTGGAAGAATTACTGCTCCACGTGGTGGATTTTACGATACCGATGGCAAATGGGCAGTTGAAAATGAAGGAGTTGCTCCTGATATTGAAGTAGAGCAGGAACCTAAACTAATTCAACAAGGGCGTGATCCACAGTTAGAAGCAGCTGTAGAAATTGCTTTAGAAAAACTAAAAACAGAAAGTGTTGAATTAAAATCAACACCAGCCGATCCGATAAGGTCCATCAGACCAGAATAAAATAATATAAATAGCCTAAAGATTAATTTGTTTAGGCTATTTTTAAAATCTAATACTTCGATTCAGGGTTTATCTTGGAAAAAATTTTGATCTAAGGACAATCGGTATAGAAGATTAGCATTTATTAAAATTGGAATATTTTATCTGAAAGAGAAATGAAGCAATTAAAAGTTATAATATTATTTCTTGGTTTTTTTATGTTTATGTCTTGTTCTGTTCAAAAAGAACAAATAGGAAATTATGAAAATTTAAAAGGCAAAACCATAACTTATGAAAAAGGTAAAAATATTTATCTTTTCTGGGATCAGGTTCAATTGCAGAATATAGAAAAAAATATCAAGATAAAAGATTATGAAAAAACTACAAGAAGAAATGTATTTGATAATGTAATTTATTACGGTACTTTCGGAATGGTTTCTTTTTATACTGTCACAATAAAAACAAAGGATGAAAAAGGGAATAAACCTCAGAATTAGTTGGTAATCTTATAAGATTTTCACCTTTTAAGTAAAAACTATTTTTTTAATAATTATTTTATGTATTACAAAAATTTATAATATATTTGCACACACTTTTGCGGATGTGGCGTAATTGGTAGCCGCGCTAGACTTAGGATCTAGTGTCGAAAGACGTGGGGGTTCGAGTCCCTTCATCCGCACGAATGAGACAAACCGCTCAAACTATCGAACAGAATCGGTGGTTTGGCGGTTTTTTAAAATTTATAAATTCTCAAACAAACAAGTAATGAACATAGTTAAAGAGAACACTGGTGATTTAACTGCGATACTTAAAGTGAACATTTCTGAGAAAGATTATGCAGAAAAAGTTGAAAATGTTCTTAAGGATTATCGCAAGAAAGCTCGTATAGATGGATTCCGCCCTGGGAAAGTTCCTACAGGATTAATTAAGAAAATGTATGGAAAAGGAATTCTTGTTGAGGAAGTAAACAAACTGATCTCTGAATCGCTAACAAATTATATCCGCGACGAAAAATTAAATATTCTTGGAGAACCTTTACCAACAGAGAATCAGAAACCAGCTGATTTCGATAGTGAAACTGAATTTGAATTTTCTTTTGATGTTGCTTTAGCTCCTGAAGTTGAAGTTAAACTTTCAAAGAGAGATAAAGTACCGTATTATGAAATCAAGGTTGATGAGAAATTATTAGAAACGCACACGGATAATTATGCACGTCGTTTTGGTGAATTTAAAGATGTAGAAGAAACTACAGACAACGAAATGTTAACTGGTAATTTTGTTCAGTTAGATGCTGAAGGAAATGCTTTAGAGGATGGAATAAAAGCTGAAGAAGTTAAAATTACCATTGAATACATTAAGAACGAAGAGATTAAAAAGGCATTTGCCGGACATAAAGCCGGCGATACTGTTAAGTTTGATGTACGAAAGGCTTATCCAAGCGACTCCGAGATTGCTTCAATGTTAAGAATTGACAAGGAAGTAGCTAAAAATGTTACGGGAGATTTCAATTTTGAAATAAAATTAGTTCAGCGTTTTGACAAAGCTGAAGTTAACCAGGAATTATTTGATAAAGCATTCGGTAAAGATGTGGTTAAAACCAAAGAAGAGTTTGATGCTAAGCTTTCTGAAGAAATTAAATCTAATTTCGTACGCGAAACTGATTACAGGTTCTTAATTGACGCTAAAAAGAAATTTGTTGATAAATTCAACCCTTCTTTACCATCAGAATTTTTAAAGCGCTGGTTAACTATTGTAAACGAAGGTAAATTTACACCGGAACAAATTGAGGAAGAGTTCCCAAAATTTGAAGAAGATTTAAAATGGCAGATCATCAAGGACCAAATCATTAGAGATAATGAAATTAAAGTTGAGGAAAAAGATGTTTTAGAGGCTGCCAAAGAAGTTACTGCTGCCCAATTTGCCCAGTATGGTTTGGCAAATCTTCCTGATGAACAATTAGAACAATATGCTCAGGAAATTCTTAAAAAGGATAATGAACGTAAAAATCTTTATGAGAAAAAATTTGAGGATAAAGTTCTTGAATTTATTAAAGAAGCTATCAAATTAGACTCAAAAGAAATAACTGTTGAAGATTTCCAAAAACTTTGGGAAGCAGAACAAAAAAAGGATGAAAAGAAAGCTAAATAAGACATTTAGCAAAACATTATAATCAAAGCCGCGTTATTAATAAACGCGGTTTTTTTATTTAGCCTGACGTATTCATAAATACTATCTTATCTTAAAGCTTATGAATAATTATAGGCTAACGCTGACAAGAGATTATGATTAGTCGGTTTTTGCTAAACTAACTATAATACCTGCGTCAGAATAAGAATTCATTAATATTATGAATTATTCAAGTTAGAATAAATACAAGTTCATTCAATTTTAACTAACTTTATCAATTAATAATTTAAAATTTGATAGAATTATGATTCCAAAAGACGAATTTAAAAAATATGCAACCAAACATTTAAATATTAGTAGCTTATCAATGGAGAAGTATTCTTCAATGTATAATAACTACATTTCTCCGACAATTATCGAAGAGCGCCAAATGAATGTTGCGCAAATGGATGTGTTCTCTCGTTTAATGATGGATAGAATTATATTTTTAGGAGTTCCTATAGTTGATGATGTTGCAAATATTATTCAGGCGCAGTTACTTTTCCTTGAATCAACAGACCCCTCAAAAGATATTCAGATTTATATGAATTCTCCGGGAGGAAGTGTTTACGCTGGATTAGGTATTTATGATACAATGCAGTATATCAAACCGGATATTGCTACAATATGTACGGGTATGGCAGCGTCAATGAGTGCAGTTTTATTGGCAGCAGGAACAAAAGGAAAGAGGACTGCGTTAACTCACTCTCGTATAATGATTCATCAACCAATGGGTGGTGCGCAAGGACAAGCAATAGATATTGAAATTACAGCTCGCGAGATTCAAAAATTAAAGAAAGAACTTTATGAAATATTGGCTAATCATTCAGGTAATACATATAAGAAAATTGAAAAGGATTCTGACCGCGATTATTGGATGACTGCTGAAGAAGCACAAAATTACGGAATGATTGACGAGGTACTTACCAGAAATGGTGATAAAAAATAAGATAGATTTTACAATAAATTAAGCCGCATTAGCTTAATGCGGTTTTTTTATTCTAATTAATACCTTAACTTTGCTTAACTAATTAATTTAATGAGTACAATGGACAAATGTTCGTTTTGTGGGAGAGATAAGAAAGATACTAATCTTTTAATTGCCGGTTTGTCTGGGCATATTTGTGACCGCTGTATTGAGCAGGCATATGATATTGTTCAGGAGGAACTGCAGAAAAAAGGCGATTTCGATGTAAATCAAATTGAACTACTCAAACCAATTGAAATAAAAAATTTCCTTGACCAATATGTAATTGGACAGGAAGAGGCTAAAAAATACCTTTCTGTTGCCGTATATAATCATTATAAAAGATTATTGCAGACAAATAAAAAGGAAGAAGAAGAAATTGAAATTGAAAAATCAAATATTGTTTTGGTTGGGGAAACAGGTACTGGCAAAACTTTACTTGCCAGAACCATTGCTAAAATGCTTCATGTACCTTTTACTATTGTTGATGCAACTGTCTTAACAGAAGCCGGATATGTGGGTGAAGACATTGAAAGTATTTTAACGCGTTTATTGCAAGTAGCCGACTACAATGTCGAAGCTGCGGAAAAAGGTATTGTGTTTATTGATGAGATCGATAAAATCGCCCGAAAAGGTGATAACCCATCCATTACACGTGATGTTTCCGGAGAAGGGGTTCAGCAAGGTTTACTTAAATTACTCGAAGGCTCAATTATAAATGTTCCACCACAGGGAGGAAGAAAGCATCCTGACCAAAAAATGATTCCCGTAAACACAAAAAACATTTTATTTATATGTGGTGGCGCGTTTGATGGAATTGAAAGAAAAATAGGCCAAAGGCTTAATACACAAGTTGTGGGTTATTCTGCAAGTCGTGAAAAAGATCAAATAGACAGGGACAATTTATTACAATATATTGCTCCTCAAGATTTAAAATCTTTTGGATTAATACCTGAAATTATTGGGCGTTTACCTGTGTTAACATATTTGAGTCCTTTACAAAGAGAAGCTTTACGTAGGATTTTAACAGAACCCAAAAATGCCATCATTAAGCAATATGAGAAACTGTTCCATATGGATGGTGTTAAACTAACCTTTGAAAAAGAAGTTTTGGAATATATTGTAGATAAAGCAATAGAATTCAAATTAGGAGCAAGAGGATTACGTTCAATATGTGAAGCTATTATGATGGATGTCATGTTTGATATTCCATCAAGTGAAGAAAAAGAAGTGAATATTACTGTTGAATATGCAAAAGAAAAAATGGGAAAAATAAATATTCAACGATTAAAAGCAGCTTAACCTGCCCACGCAATATTGCTTCTGTAGACAAGTTTTTAATTTAAATAAATCCGAATCACGGTTTACAAACAAAAACAGCCTCTCACGATATTTATCAGGAGAGGCTGTTTTTATTTTTTACGATCAAGAGTAGAAATAGTAAATGGGTATTTGTTCTTTTCATCCGGTTCAAAATCTCTTTTTTCAACTTCCATCCATTCGTCCAAATTGATCTCAGGGAAAAAAGTGTCTCCATTAAATTTATGATGGATCTGCGTTAAATAAATTCTATCCACCAATGGCATTGCAATTTCATAAATTACTCCACCACCAATAATGAATGGTTCCGGATCATCTTTAGCTAAATTAATCGCCTCTTCTAATGAATGAACCACAATGCAACCCTCGGCATTGTAATCTTTATCTCGTGTAATAATAACATTGGTTCTATTTGGTAAAGGCCTGCCATTCGATTCAAAAGTTTTTCTTCCCATTATAATGTAATGACCAGTTGTAGTTTCCTTAAAATGCTTCATATCCCTTGGTAAGTGCCAAATTAATTGGTTGTCCTTTCCAATTACATTATTTTCTCCAACAGCTACAATAATTGATAACATAGATATTTGTTTAATGGTTAATTGGTTTAGTGGGTTTATTATTTCTCAAAAACGTAATATAACCGTTTAACTTCTTTTTGAGCGAAATTAATTTATTATTTAAATCCGAATAACTTTCTTCTGAAATTAAATCTCTATTAAATGATTTTAATAACCAAGTTTTTGTTTCAAAAAGAGAGCCCCTGGAATAATAACAGAATTGTAAATTCTCTTTATGAAAGTATCTTCCATAACTTTCTGATATATTGGCTCCAATAGAATCAGAGGATTTCACTATTTGTTTTCCAATAGTATCTTTCGGAAAATACTCCCATTTAGAAACTAAATTCCAAATTTCATCTGCGATCTTTATTGCTTCTTGATAAATTTCTAAATCTTCTAATTCCATAATTACTATTAAACTAAACCGAAATAGCCCCTTTTATATGTGGATGAGGATCATAATCTTCCAAAACAAAATCATCAAAGTCAAAAGATAAAATATCTTTCTTTTCAGAATTCATTTTCAAATTTGGAAGAGATCGGGGTTCCCTTGATAATTGTAATTTTACCTGATCAATATGATTTAAATAAATATGTGCATCTCCTAAGGTATGAATAAACTCATAAGGGTCCAGACCTGTTGCCTGTGCCACTATTTTTAACAGAATCGCATAAGAGGCAATATTAAAAGGGACCCCTAAGAATATGTCAGCACTTCTTTGATATAATTGACACGAAAGCCTCCCATCAGCAACATAAAACTGGAATAATATATGACATGGTGGCAAAGCCATGTTCTTAATATCTGACACGTTCCACGCGCTAACAATATGGCGTCGCGAATCAGGATTATTTTTAATGGAATCAATAATTTGAGAGATTTGGTCAACCGATTCGCCATTTGGTGCGGGCCAGGACCTCCACTGGTAACCATATATATTGCCCAGGTCTCCTTTTTCATCAGCCCATTCATCCCATATGCTAACCTTGTGGTCATTTAAATATTTAATATTTGTGTCGCCTTTTAAGAACCAAAGTAACTCGTATATTATAGATTTTAAATGAAGCTTCTTAGTAGTAAGTAGAGGAAATCCTTTCTGTAGATTAAACCTCATTTGGTATCCAAATGTACTTATTGTTCCCGTACCTGTCCGGTCTTCTTTTTTGGTTCCGTTTTTTAGAACATGATCAAGAAGGTTCAAATATTGTTTCATCTATGCAGTTTTTTCCGATAAGTAATTGATCTGATAAAATTAAGAAAACAACACACTGTTTTGTTCAATTTAATAATTTACTATTCAACATATTAATTCAGAATTGTTATAAATTGAATATAAATCCTGTTAATATCAATATATTATGATAAATCTATCTGTTAATAAAAAATATTTTACTACATTTGAGCATTTAATTACCTAAATTATTGCAATAAGAACGTATATGGCAAAAGTATTCACACTTTCGGAGGCAGCATCCATTGCATTGCATGGAATGATTTTAATAGCACAGGAGAAGGAGGGACTAAATGTGCTAAAAATAGCAGAGCGAACAGATACATCTAAACATCATGTTGCAAAAGTTATGCAACGTTTGGTTAAGGCTGGTTATCTTAGTTCACAACGAGGGCCAAGTGGAGGATTTATTTTACGTAAGAATCCGGCGGAAATTAACTTTCTTGAAATATATGAAGTTATTGAAGGCCCAATTGAAGTTGGTGATTGTCCTATGGATAAAAAAATCTGTCCATTTGATAAATGTTTAATGGATAATGTAACGAATAAAATGACATTAGATTTTAAAGATTATTTAAAAAACCAAACGGTAAATAAATATCTTTAATAAAGTACAACCAGAATTAAAACCGGCTTAAATTATTAAGTCGGTTTTTTTTATTTTTATACTTATCAATAAGCCAGCGCATTAGATTAACCTGTTATAAAACATGACATAAATCACCAAAAAAAATTTGGTCAGGTAAAAAACTATTTCTTATTTTGGTAATGAAATACCATAATTCTTATTTAGAAAAATAACAACAAATTATTCAGATGAAAAGACAAATTATAGAAATAGATGAAGAAAAATGTACCGGATGCGGAGATTGCGTTCCTAATTGTCATGAAGGTGCATTACAAATTATTGATGGTAAGGCAAGACTAATAAGCGACTTGATGTGTGATGGTTTAGGTGCTTGCATTGGACATTGTCCTGAAAATGCTATCGAAATTATTGAACGTGAAGCCCAACCGTATGACGAAGTAACTGTTATTAAAGAGATGGTTAAAAAAGGTAAAAATACGGTTATAGCGCACCTTGCTCATTTAAAAGACCATAAAGAATTTGGATTTTTAAAACAAGGTGTTCGTTGGATGCAAGAAAATCAATCGGATATAGAATTTAACATAGAAGAAGTTATGGAAGCAGTACATAATGGAAGGCATACTGAAGAAAGTGCTTGTGGATGCGGAGGACATGAAGAAGAACCAAAACACGAGCATAATCATGCGCACGCACACGCACATGCACACAGTGGTGGAGGATGCCCTGGTTCAATGGCAAGAGAAATCAATAAACCAGAAACAAATAATACAATTGCGGTTGGAGATATACCTTCCGAGTTAAGGCAATGGCCCGTTCAAATGCATTTAATCAACCCGGCAGCATCTTATTTTCAGGATTCAGATTTACTGTTAGCTGCTGATTGTGTTGCTTTTTCTCTCGGTAATTTTCACAGTAAATTCTTAAAAGGAAGATCGCTAGGGATTGCTTGTCCTAAACTGGATGAAAATAAAGAAGTTTATATAAGTAAGCTAGTTGCTTTAATTGATGAAGCTAAAATTAATACGATTACAGTAATGAAAATGGAAGTTCCATGTTGTGGAGGAATCTTACAAATGGCACAATTAGCTTTGCAACAAGCAACACGTAAAGTACCTGTAAAATCAATTACAGTAAGTATATCAGGAGAAATCTTATCAGAAGATTGGGTATAGTTAAAACCTGGAAATCAAATATTATAGGAAATAATAAATACTGTAGTTCAGTATTTATATGGAGAAAGTACATTCAATAAATAAATTATCTATAACAATTAAAAAAGATCAAAATCATGAGTATGTTTTGTTATCAATGTCAGGAAGCTGCAAAAGGTACAGGTTGTACAGGTGCAGTAGGTGTATGTGGAATTAAAGATGATGTAATTCATTTACAGGACCTGACAGTTTATATTCTTAAAGGAATTTCACTTTACAGCACAAAAGCAAGAGAAAATGGCATTGAAGATGAAGAAGTAAACAACTTTTTCTTCACAAGCCTATTTAAAACAATCACAAATGCTAACTTCTCAAAAGAAGTATTTGTGAAAGAGATAAATAGAGCTTTTGAATTAAGAGATAAAATCAAAAACCAATTGGTTGCAAAAGGTATTGATATTAGCGGTATAAATCATGATACTGCAACCTGGTTTAGTTCAAATTTCGAAGAAATTGAAGCCAAAGCAATCCGGATTAATGGTAAAATTGATGCGCCAAATGAAGATATCCGCTCACTTCGTGCATTAATCCTTTATGGGGTTAAAGGTTTGGCTGCTTACCAGGAGCATGCATTTAATTTAGGTTATGAAGACAGTAATTTACATGCATTTGTACAAAAAGCGATTGCTGCATTAACAAATGATGATTTAACTGTTGAAGAAAACATTGCTTTGGTGATGGAAACAGGAAAATATGGTGTTGATGTAATGGCTCTTTTAGATAAGGCTAATACAGAAACCTATGGAAATCCTGAAATTACTTCGGTTAATATTGGTGTAAGAAACAATCCTGGTATCCTTATCAGTGGGCACGACCTTAAAGATATGGAGGACCTCCTAAAACAAACGGAAGGAACAGGTGTTGATGTATATACACACAGCGAAATGCTTCCTGCAAATTATTATCCTGCATTTAAAAAATATGAGCACTTTGTTGGAAATTATGGCAACGCATGGTGGAAGCAAAAAGAAGAATTTGAAAGTTTTAATGGTCCTGTTTTATTTACAACAAACTGTTTGGTTCCGCCTAAAAAAGCTGCAGGCTATTACGACAGAGTTTACACAACAGGTGCTGCAGGTTTTGATGGTTTCCCTCATATTGCGGACAGAGAAAAAGGCGGACAAAAAGATTTTTCACAAATCATTGAGCATGCTAAAAAATGTGCTGCACCTACCGAGATTGAAACCGGTGAAATAGTTGGTGGTTTTGCTCATAACCAGGTAATGCAATTGGCTGATAAGGTTGTTGATGCAGTTAAATCCGGGGCAATCAGGAAATTCTTCGTTATGGCAGGATGTGACGGAAGAATGAAAGGCCGTGATTACTATACCGAATTTGCCGATAAATTACCACAAGATACCGTTATCTTAACAGCAGGTTGTGCAAAATATCGTTATAACAAATTAGAGTTAGGCGATATTGGCGGAATACCAAGAGTTTTAGATGCAGGGCAATGTAATGATAGCTACTCGTTAGCAGTTATTGCTCTTAAACTAAAAGAAGTATTCGAATTAAATGATATCAACGATCTGCCAATTGCTTATAATATAGCATGGTATGAACAAAAAGCTGTAATTGTATTATTAGCATTACTGTATTTAGGTGTTAAAAATATCCATTTAGGCCCAACATTACCGGCTTTCTTATCTCCAAATGTTGCTAATGTATTAGTAGAAACTTTTGGAATCGGTGGAATCACAAATGTTGAAGATGACATTAAAATGTTTATGAATTAATCATATCTTAATTTGAACAAATTTAAACCTGATAGGTTTGTGCCCTTATCAGGTTTTTTTTAACTTTTCATTATGAAAATTATAAAATATACAGAAGCAGAACCTAGGGAAAATCCGCATGGAGTTGATGCAAGAAAATTATATGACAGCAACCATGCCATCGTAACGCATATTTTGTTACAACCGGGAGAACAACTAAAAAGGCATATAACTCCTGTTGATGCTATTTTTTATGTTTTAGAAGGAACAGGAATTGTTGAAGTCGGAGATGAACAACTGGAAGTAACACAAGATACTTTAATTGATAGTCCTGCCAAAATACCACATTGTTGGTATAATAAAAGTAATAAAGTTTTAAGAGTTTTGGTTACAAAAGTTCCAAAACCTGATGGCCCAACAAAATTATTATAACCACTAATGCATTCCAGGGTAAGAAGAGAAAAGAGAATTGTTCAATTAATGATGAACAAGTATTGTGAAGATATTCATAATAGTTCAACGTTATGTACAGATTGCAATGAACTTCTGGAATATGCTGAAAGACGGTTATTAACTTGCCCTTATATCGAGAACAAACCGGTTTGTTCTAATTGTGATATACATTGCTACAGCAAAAATCAAAAAGAAAAGATCAAGAAAGTAATGCGAACGGTGGGCCCTAAAATGATATATACACATACCCTGGATACCTTATGGTACTTTTTTTATAAATTCATTCATAAAAATCAAAAAATAACATGATTCGAAACCTGGAAAATTCACCTAAAGTCCCTTTTGATTTAGAAGCTTATATTTTACATTCCGAAAAACAAATTGAATTGGTCCACCTCCTTTTAAAGTCACAAGAAAATCTTGATGAACATAAAAATCCGTTTGATGTAATCTTTTTTGTTGCCGAAGGTGAAGGGGTACTATCAATTGAAGGAGAGAACCATTCGTTAAAAACAAATGATGTAATAAAAGTAACGTCCGATAAAAACCGGGGGTGGAAAAATATCTCCAATAATGACTTAAGGCTTCTTGTTATAAAACTACTATAAATTGATTTTTTTAATCGGGAACATTCTTTTATATTTCGAAAAAATAAAATAGAATCCCATGTATAAAATCATTTCAAAACTATTGGTAATTACAATATTTGTCAGCTTATTAGGATGCCATCAAAAGAAAAGTCAATTTAATGAAGATAAGTATATCGTTTCAATGCAGGAATGGAAACAAAATAGGCTTGAACGATTAAAATCAGAAAACGGATGGTTAAATCTGGTTGGTTTATATTGGCTTAAAGAAGGACAAAATCCTTTTGGAAGTAATGAGGCTAATAATATAGTCTTTCCAAAAAATGCTCCGGAATTTATTGGTACTATCATTCTGTATAAAGGACATTTAAGTGCACAAATTAACGAAGATGTAGATGTCTTTATTAATGATTCGGTATTAAAAGAATATAGTATTAATACTGATATGGATAATAATACAACAATGTTCAGAACAGGGTCATTAAGATGGTATATTATTAAAAGAGGAGACAGGTTTGGAATAAGGTTACGCGATGTTGAAAGTCCTTTAGTTGAAAAATTAACTGAAATGCCTTCTTTTCCTATTGATTCCAAATGGAGAATTGAGGCGGAATATGAAAAGTTCGAAACACCCAAAGAAATTGCAATCCCTAATGTATTGGGTGATATTGAATATGAAAAATGTTTTGGGCTACTTAAATTTAAAATTGACGAAAAAGAGTATGAAGTAATGCCATTGGGGAATGGTGATAAAGAAAGCTTATTTGTAATTTTTGGAGATGAAACCAGTGCTGAAGAAACATATGGAGCAGGGAGATTTTTATCAGTAGAAAAACCTGATGAAAACGGGAAAACTTTTATTGATTTCAATAAAGCAACAAATCCTCCTTGTGCATTTACCGAATTTGCAACTTGTCCGCTACCACCAAAAGAAAATATATTGTCAGTTAAGATATTAGCCGGAGAAAAGATTAATGAGCATTTTGGACATCACTAATTTAAATGCCAGAACATAGAGATTAAAAATCCTAAACATTTTTGTTTGGGATTTTCTATTATATTGATTTTGATTTATTCTTCAGTCACTTTATACTGAACTCCTCTCTCGGTTAGATAGTTCAGTATAAATTCAAAATTATTTTTGTCAATGCCAATAAATTCAGGAGGGCAAATACCTTTATTGTTTATTTTACCATCTGCAAATAAATTAACAATAGCAGTACAGGTATACCCTGTTGTTCTTGCCATTGAAGTTGTTTTCATTTGCTTATCGTATTTATCAAAAAGATCATAAGTATATTTTTTATCTGCTCCGTTTTGTTTTCCTTTAACGATTACTCGAAGCACAGTAAAATCTTCTTCTTCTTTTTTCAGTTCCCAAACCGGAAATAATAATTTAGCAGTAACATCCAAAGGTCTTACTTGTTCTCCATTTACCAAAAGAGGATCTCTTGAAAAAAATCCAGTTTCGCGTAAAACTTTAATGTAATTAACTGTTCCAGGATATCGTAAAGTTTTTTCGATCATATTTGGAACCTTCATGGTTTTTATTAAAGTTCTTAAACCATCAGTATTCCAACCTTCCAGTGATCCAATAGGTTCAAAATGATCTATTTCGGCTTCTGTTAAAGCTTCACGAACAACTAACTCTCCATTTAATACATATCGTGCAGGACGGATATATTCTTCCAAAACATCCATAGGTGAAAAAACAGCTTTATACTCATATGGCCATTCACGCTTAAATGGTAAGCCTCCACCATAACATTTATAACTTGAAACCTTCATCTGTTCATTATGGTAACCTAATATAATATGTCCCATTCCAGGAGCTACACCGGCATCTATAATTGCGGTAACATTATTTTGTTTTGCAAGTTCATCCAGTTCAAACGGATCTTCTCTAAAAAAGGAAATATCTATAATATCTTTTCCTGCTAAGATAGACTGCTTTACAGTATCAAAACCCATATAGCCTGGCAAACAACCTATAACTAAATCATAGTCTTTTACTATACTTTGAATTTCTCCTTTTTCGGAAAGGTCTGTTAAAATCGTTTTTATTTCAGGATGTTCACCCATCTTTTCCAGGTTGGTATGATTAACATCAGCAGTTGTTACATCAAAGGACTTTGAAAGGTCGATGGCAATTGCTTTACCAACAAGTCCGGCTCCTAAAACGACAATTTTTTTCATGGCAGGTGGTTATTATTTATATGTAAAATTATAAAACTTTTCAATATCAGCTTTACTAACCTGCTCAATAACAGTAGTAATTCTGATATCTTTTAACGGTACATCTTTGTTTGAAGTTGGCTGAGCCGCAATCGAGTCAATTACCTCAAATCCTGACATAACCTGCCCAAATACGGTATATTTTCCATTTAAATGATGAGCACCTTTATAGTTTTGCACAATATAAAACTGTGTGCTGTTTGATTTTCGTTCCGGATTTACATCATCACCTCTTCTTGGTGCACCGATAGCTCCATGAACATTTAAGCGGTGGTGAAGTATCTCAGCTTTAATAGGTTCCTGTATTACTCTCGGGTCATAATCAATAGGCTGATTTCTAGTTTTATAATCACCGGACTGGATCATAAATCGGTTAATTACACGGTGAAAGGTAATATGATTATATACGCCGGACTTTACAAGGTTTATAAAATTCTTTTTATGTAATGGAGTATCATCGAATAAAATTAATTTGATCTTACCGTACTCCGTATTGATCGTAATCAGGTATTCTATATCTTCTTCCGCTTCTTGTGAAAAAGAACTGAGCGTAAGAAATAAACCAAATAGTATTAATATGACTCTTTTACGATTCAAAATCTATCCTAATATCATTCCTATTATTGTAGCCGATAATAAAGAAGCAAGAGTTCCACCGACTAATGCTCGCATACCTTGTCTTGAAAGAAATCCACGTTTGTTAGGTGCAAGTCCGCCAATACCTCCGATTTGAATTCCGATAGATGCAAAATTAGCGAAACCACAAAGCATATATGTTGCCATTATAATTGATTTATACTGAGTAAAGCTTCCGTAAACAGCATTTCCGGTTGTCTTTAGTTTTGCTAAACTTGTATATCCAACAAATTCACTTGCAATTAATTTTTCACCCAATAATCTTCCTACCAAAGTCATGTCTTCTTTGCAAACTCCAATAACCCACATTAATGGTGCAAATAAGTATCCTAAGATAAACTCTAATGAAAGTTTTTCATATTGGCCATTTGTTACATTAGCAATTACTTCGTTTAAATGTACCCATGACCCGACTTTTGTAAAAATAAAATTGATCATAGCAATAAATGCAAAGAAAACTAAGAGCATAGCACCAACATTGGCGGCCAGCTTTAAACCTTCAATGGTTCCATTCGATAATGCATCTAAAAAGTTTGTTCCAATATTTTCAACTTTTACTTTTGCTTGTTCCTGAATTTTTTCGGTTTGAGGCATTAAAATTTTAGAGACAACAATAGCACCTGGTGCTGCCATGACCGAAGCTGTGATTAGGTGTTTAGCAAACATAACCCGTTGCACAGGATCATCGCCACCTAAAAATCCAATATAGGCAGCTAAAACTCCGCCAGCTACAGTTGCCATTCCTCCAATCATGACCAACAACATTTCAGAGTCATTCATTTTTGGTAAATAAGCTTTGATCATCAAGGGCGATTCTGTTTGTCCAAGGAAGATATTACCGGCAACAGATAAACTTTCTGCACCGGATAGTTTCATAGCTTTTACCATAAGCCATGCTAATCCTCTTACAACTACCTGGATAATTCCCCAATAAAATAAAACACTTGTTAAAGCGGAAAAGAAAATTATTGTAGGTAAAATCTGAAGGGCAAATATCATCCCAAATGAGTCAACATCCATAAAGCTTCCAAATAAAAATGTACTTCCTTCTTTTGTAAAAGTTAATACCTTATCAAACATTTTCCCCACAAACTCAAAAAAAGATGCTACAAAAGGAATATATAAAATACATATTGCTAATAATAATTGTATTCCTAATCCCTTTACAACAACTATCCAATCAATTTTCTTTTTATTAGCACTAAATAACCAGGCTATCATAATTAAGACAAACATTCCGAATAATCCTCTGATAACTGTTAAAATACTAAATCCCGATTTATTATTTTTGGTAAGTAATACATTTGATTTCGCTGACTCCGGTGCTTTTTCAACGGCTTCTTTAACTGCCTCAGGCCCGAGAATAGAATCAACTTGTTCTGCTATAACATCTTCCGAATCCGTATTTTTTTGAGCGTTTACATTTGTTTTTGATAAGATAACTCCTGCAATTACTATCACAAGAGAAAAAAGTACTAGTAATTTCTTCATAGTTTTATATGATCGTCCTGTTATTGTGATTGTCTTCTGTTTATCTCCTCCTGGATAATAGAAGCTTTTTCGTATTCTTCATTTTTAATAGCCTCATCTAAAAGTTCTTTTAGGCTATTTACATCCAGATCTTTGTATTTATTAACCTCTGAAGTTGTTGTTTTTTTCTTTTCTACGCTTGGTTCTTTTTTTACCGATTTACTTTCGCTTCTTTCTTGTATATCAATTACAATACCGGATTTTTGTAATATATCTTCAGTAGTATATATCGGGCATTTAAAACGAAGAGCTAAAGCAATTGCATCTGAAGTTCTGGCATCAATCGCCAGGTCTTTACCTCCGTTGTTACAAATCAGTTTTGAATAAAAGACACCTTCTTCCAGCCTGTAAATATTAACTTCAATGATATTGATTCCAAACGACATAGCAAAATTCAAAAAAAGATCATGAGTTAAAGGCCGAGGAGGTTTTAATCCTTCCAGTTGAATAGCTATGGCTTGCGCTTCAAATCCTCCAATAATAATCGGTATTCGACGTTCTCCATGTTCTTCAGTAAGAACCAAAGCATAAGCTCCGGTTTGAGTCTGACTATACGATATTCCTAAAACATTTAACTTTATTTTACTCATAAAACCAGCAGCTTAATCATTCTTTTTAAGAATATAGTTAGTTGATTTTAATTTCCATTCTAAACTTTAACAATAGCAAGTTTAACAATTTATTTATTCAAAAAAAAACCATCGAAGTAATTTCGCCAATATATATTTCGAAATTGCAAGTGGTTAATAACTTATAAATTCAATAATATAAATCGTTTTGTTAAAAATTTCTATATATTTATCTTAGCAAAATCACTTAAATAGAAAAATAGATGAGCGGTATAAAAAATGATTTTCTGGAAGCGCAAAAGATATTAAATGAATTTGTTTCGGATGAAAAAAACTTCGATAATATAAAATCCGCAGGAAATATAATTTTAGAATCTTTAAGATCAGGAAAAAAAGTGATTTCATGTGGTAACGGAGGTTCAATGAGTGATGCGATGCATTTTGCTGAAGAATTAACCGGTCGATTTAGAGATAATCGACCAGCAATTGCTGCTATGGCAATTTCAGATCCTACACATATTTCATGCACAGCAAATGATTATGGATATGATTTTATCTTTTCAAGATATATTGAGGCCGTTGGACAACAAGGCGATATACTATTTGCCATAAGCACCAGTGGTAATTCTAAAAATGTCCTGGAAGCTTGTAAAGTAGCTCGAGAAAAAGGAATTAAAATTGTGGCTTTAACAGGAAAAAGCGGAGGCAAATTAGCTAAAGAATGCGATATTGAGATAAGAGCCCCAAAATCTGATTATGCTGACAGGGCTCAGGAAATTCATATAAAAATTATTCACTCGTTGATTCATTATATAGAAGAAAACCTTTAGAAAATCTTTCCTTTATGTTAGTTAAAACCTTTGGAAGTGCTGTTCAGGGCATTAATGCAACAACTATAACTATTGAAGTAAGTGTATCACAAGGAATAAATTTCTATTTGGTAGGATTACCGGATAGTGCAGTAAAAGAAAGTCAGCAACGAATTGACTCCGCCCTGCGTACAAATGGTTATAAAGTACCTGGTAAGAAGATCGTAATTAATATGGCTCCTGCCGATATACGAAAGGAGGGCTCAGCATATGACTTGCCATTGGCCATTGGAATATTGGCAGCATCGGAACAGATTAAATCGGATGAAGTTCATAAATATGTGATCATGGGTGAACTTTCGCTGGATGGTGGATTGCAGAAAATTAAAGGAGTTTTACCTATAGCAATTCAGGCACGAAAAGAAGGTTTTAAGGGATTTATTTTACCAAGGGAAAATGCACGGGAAGCAGCGGTAGTTGACGACCTCGAAATATATGGTGTAGAAAACATACAGGAAGTGATTGATTTTTTTAACGAAGAAAAAAAACTGGAACAAACCTTTGTTGATACTCGTGATGAATTTTTTACAAATATAAATAACTATGATGCTGATTTTTCTGATGTAAGAGGACAGGAGAATGTTAAACGTGCTTTGGAAATTGCAGCCGCCGGTGGACATAATATTGTAATGATAGGTCCTCCGGGAGCTGGAAAAACGATGTTGGCCAAAAGAATTCCTACAATTATACCACCACTTACACTGCATGAGGCTTTGGAGACAACCAAGATTCATTCTGTTGCAGGAAAAATCGATGGTGATACATCTTTAATGACTCGAAGGCCATATAGAAGTCCGCATCATACCATTTCCGATGTTGCATTAGTTGGCGGAGGAGGATATCCTCAACCTGGTGAAATTTCTTTAGCCCATAATGGAGTGCTATTTCTGGATGAATTGCCTGAATTCCAAAGATCTGTTTTGGAAGTTATGCGACAACCTCTTGAAGACAGGATAATAACGATTAGTCGTGCGAAATTTACAGTTGAATACCCGGCAAGCTTTATGTTAATTTCATCTATGAATCCATGTCCTTGCGGTTATTACAACCATCCGGAAAAGGAATGTGTTTGTGCACCGGGAAATATTCAAAGATATTTAAATAAGATATCTGGTCCTTTATTAGATCGTATTGATATTCACGTTGAAGTTGTGCCGGTTTCGTATGATGAACTGTCAGAAGTAAAGCCTGCTGAGAGTAGTGAAGAAATCAGGGATAGAGTAATTGCAGCACGGGAAAGACAGTCACAAAGATTTGATGGAAAGGATCAAATACACTGTAATGCACAAATGTCATCAAGAATGATCAGAGCGCATTGTGAAATTGATTCGGCAGGTAAAACTTTGCTTAAGAAAGCGATGGAAAAACTCGGATTATCGGCCCGAGCCTATGATCGTATTTTAAAAGTTGCAAGAACAATAGCAGATCTGGAAGGTACGGAAAAAATACAATCTTATCATTTAGCTGAAGCAATTCAATACCGAAGCCTGGATAGAAGTGGTTGGGGAAATTGATTAATATGTAAAAATATTTTTTATTTAAACCGCAAAGTACAACGAGAAGGCACAAAAGTTTACAAGTGTATAGTCAGGTCTATAAAATCGGATAGCCTGATAAATTTGAAAAATAAAGGAAGCTTGTGCCTCCTTTATTTTAAAACTTCCAGCGCATTTTAACCCAAAATTCATCACCTAATTCCCACCAACGGTTAATTGATGAACGAGCATTGTCATTTGAATAATCTGTTAAAAATGTTTTACAAAGTTGAGTTTCTTCACCTTTTTTTGCATTGGCAATATCTTGCTGATACAACTCTTTAGCACGATTTTCGATAAATTCGATCTCATCAAATACTTTATTTTCGAACTTTTCAACTTCAGGAAGTATCATACCTTTAGTTGACCCCCAGTTAACCATCGCTAAACGGTTTGCTCTCCGGAATGCCCATAGTGCCGATTCTCGACTAAAATGATCCTGCCCGCAGATGTAATAGCTTTCAGGTAAACTTAAGTTTCCACAATAAATAGGAATACGTGGACTTAATTGAGGAACATCCATGCTAAACCATATTTTACCGCCAATTTCATCAGGCAGATCATCTCTTAATTGTGCGATCCATGAATATGCGCAATACTGAACGGAAATTGGCCTGTGCCTTTTCACAATGTCTTTTTTTATTCCATCTAACATTTTTCTTTTATCGTATGACATCCAGGGATGTGCAGCAGGGCTTATTATGGTATCAACTGTTTCAGTGCCATCTTCACTCCTGGTTTTTTTGGCTACTTTAAGATTCCGGATCATTTCATATTCTGTTCCGTCATAGGTTGCTTTGTATAATTCAACAACCTGACGGATATTTACTTTTTTATCAACTTTAACTGAGAATGGTAACTCCTCACTTTCAAAATCAAGATTCAGGCTGGGAGCTAAGGTGTTAAATACATGAAATTCTCTGATAGTGAAAGGTTTCTTTCCACTATAAACTTCCCAAAATTTGAAAGTTTTCTTTTCATCCCAGTATCCCATTTTTTTAGCTACTTCGTAAATGTTATCGGAAGCCATAAAGTTGTCAGTATCTTTAAGGTTGATTTCTGCAATACGTGCTATGTTAGCCGAAACACCAACATGATCATCAGGAATACGTTGTGCTGCCCATACTCCGCCGATTTTATCCGGTCCTTCACCAAGAATCTCCATTTGCCAAACTTCTTTTGGATCTGCTATTGTAATACACTCACCGGAATCGCCATAACCATATTCTTTAATTAATTGGCCAATTAACTTTATTGCCTGTCGTGCTGTTGTACATCTTTGCAGTGCTATACGTTGCAGTTCTTCAATAAGAAATAAACCATTTTCGTTTTTAAGTTCTTTCTTACCACCAAAAGTCGTTTCACCAATAGCCAGTTGTTTTTCGTTTAAGCAAGGGTATGCTGTATTTAAGTAAGCATAGGTTTCTTTTACCTGGGGAATCTCGCCTTTTAGTTCCATACCATTTTTACTCCAACGAGTATGAGTATGCATGGTACCCCAATATACTTTGTGTGTGGTATCGCGTTCGAATTTTTGTGCAGGCACAAACTCAAGCCAGGTACGATAATAGGCGTCACACGTGTGAGCAGTTATTACCGAACCATCGTCGGTGGCACCTTTCCCCAACATGATGCTTGTACAACTTTGATTATTATATAATTCCTCATCTGTTTCCTGTGCAGAAGAATAAAAATTAATAAGTACTAAAGAAATTAAGGATAGGAAAACTTTTTTGAAAAGACTCATAATGTTTGATTTTAGTTGAAACTCAAAAATAGAATAACTATTAGAAAAATAAAACGGAGTTTGGTTTAATATGGCGAGAATAATTGTTAATTACAAAGAACAATAACCTATCTAAATGTTAATATGTTTAAAGTTTTATTTTTTACCCTCCGGTTTCCTGCCTGCCAGCAGGTCGAACACCTCTCTTGGCTAGTGCGGATTTGTGTAAACAGGACTTTTTTAACGTTTGAATGTGTTAACATCAAATAGTTAAGTTTTTGAGAATTATGATGAATTTCTCCGAAAATAACTATCTTTAATTCAGAAATTAACGAACCATTTAAACCATGAAAACATTCTTCTTTACTTCTGTCCTGCTTTTGTTAAGCCTTACTTTATTTGCACAAGACCGTTTCGATGTTTTTTATATTGGTGGTAATTACAATTTTATTGGAACCACTGATGCCAATCCAAATGAAAACTTTGATGCTCATTTAAAGTCTAATTTAAGCGTACCCATCGTTTTAAAAGATTCGTCGATTTGGTTTAACAGTGTTGATTACCAATATTTTTTAACGAAGAATGAGTATTTAGCATCAACAGTTAATCCCATAGATCAATTTAATTTACATGGGATCATGTTACGAACAGGGTATGTTCACCGTTTTGATTCAAAAAGATCATTACAGATGTTGTTTGTGCCACGGTATATGAGCGATATGAATGCGGATTTCTCAAATTCAATACAGTTTGGTGGAATTGTAATGTATGAGAAGGTTAAAAGTAAAGATTATACATGGCGAGTAGGAGTAATTTATAACAATGAATTTTTTGGAACCTATATTGTACCGGTTTTTTATGTGGATTGGAACATGAGATCGAAAATAAAATTAAAAGGATTGCTACCTGTCTACGCTAAATTATATGTTCAACCTACGGAAAAAATAGACGTTGGTTTACATTTTATAGGTTTAACCACTTCGCACCGTATTTATGAGGTAAGTTATGAGAATGCTTATGTTGAAAGAAAAGTCATAGATGTTTCTGTTTTTGGGAATTTTCATTTGTTTGATAATATATTTATGGAAGCCAGGGCTGGATATTCACTTTCAAGAGATTATGGTTTGTATGCAGAAAATGATAAAGTAGCTTTAGGTCTGCCATTGGTTAATATTGGCGATGACAGAACGCGTCTTAATGAAGAATTTGATGGTGGAGCATTTGTTCACCTACGTTTGATTTATAGTATTCCTGTTGATTAAAATCTCAAATAACAACTAACTCTCAATCTTCAATTATCAAAATCCAATTAGTTTTAAATTTAGATTTTGGTATTTATAGTTTGAAGATTTATTTGTTTTGATCATTTTTCTTTAATAGTTCTTCATATTGCTCACGTATAGTTTCCATCTCTTCCATGTTTTGTCTCATTTCCTCCTCTTTTTCTTTCATTTCCTGAGCCTGCTCCCTGAATTTTGTAATTAATTCGGCATTGTTTTCGTTCATGCGAACCGTATTCAGGTTGTTTGCCACATTAAAAGCAATTCGCTTGATAAAATCAATTTCAAGCTTTTTAAATTTATGGAAACCTGCAATTTCGATGATACCAAAAACTTTTTCATCTATACTTAAAGGAACTACAAGTAATGCTTCCGGTCTTGCTTTTCCTAATCCGGATTCAATCTTAATATAGTTTTCAGGTACATCATTAATAACCATTAAACGGTTTTCTGTAAATGCAACTCCCAGCATACCTGTTGTAACATGAATTTGAGATTTATCTTTTCTGATGTTGTTACTACAACCGTAATCAGCGATCAGTTCAAGGTATTTTTCATCAGCATTCGATTCGTTGCTTAACATATATAAGACTCCGAAAGTTGCGTTTACATATTTTACCAACTCGGAAAGAACTTTTGTACTTAATTGTTTAAAATCGTTTTTGTTATCAGCAAGAATATCATTTATAGTAGCCATTCCGTTGTTAATCCAGCTTTGTTCTTTTTCTTTTTCCTGCAGAACGATTAACTCATCATGTTGCTGCTGTAATTCCTGGGTTCTCTCAAGTATCCGTTTTTCAAGATTTTCCTTTTCAAGTGTAAGTTCTTCACTTAAATCTTCATTTTCATTTATTGCTCTTGCCGATTTAATTGTTATGGTAATTGACTGAATTAACATAAATGTAACCAACCCATAAGGTGCTACATAAGCGCTTTGAACTACACCCATACTACTTAGTACATCATTAATGGCAGTGGAGTATAAAATAAACATTCCAAGGAACGTAAAAAAAGCTGTTTCGCGGCGACGAATGGTAGCTCTTAAAAGAACTCCGAATGTCAGGTATAATCCGAAAATTAGAATATAAAGCTCATAGAACATTCTAAACTTGCCGTAAAAATAAGCAGGAGTTGTGAAAACTAATAAAGTAATAACCGCACCAATTATCAGGATTAAATTCCTCACTAGTTTTGGGAAATCAGATTTATATAAGCTGTATATGAACAGTGCAAATAAAGGAATTGTTCCAAAGCCAGAGAAATTATCAAGTTTAACTAAAAGTTCCCAGTTAATACTTGGAAATACATAGGTTAAAATTCGATCTCCGGTACTAATATTTCTAAGAATCATAACCAGGCAAACGATACTGAAATATAGGTTGGATACATCTTTTTTTCTGAACACATACATGTTCAGGTGATTTATACCAATAACCAATATAATTCCGATAATGATCAGATTTAAGATATCCATCCAACGTGTTTCTGCCCTTAAGTTATTGAAAGTACTAAAGAATATAGGTTTTTGTAATCCTGCTCTTCTATGAGAAAAATTCGAAACCTGAATGATAACTTCAATATTCTCAGTATTGGTTTTGTTTGGATCTAATACAAATGGAATATCCTGGTATTTAAATTTTGCTTTTGAAAATGCATCGGTTATTCCAACTGTACCAACTTCGGTAATCAAATTACCATTTACCCATAATTTATAATTTGAAAATACTGATGATATTTTTAATCCATATATGGTTTGAGTCGAATCCGGTTTTTTATTTATTACTAATCGGTAGGTTGCATAACCTTTACTAGGTAGTTTTTCTGTATTATCCAAATAGGCAGACCATGATTTAGGGACCTTTTCGAATCTTGGTTGCAGGTTATTGTTTTGAAAATCTTTAGGTTCTAATAATTGATTCCAATAAAATTCCCAGTTACCCTCAAGTTTTATGCTTTTAAGTTTATCTATTTCTACATAATTTAAATCAAGAACTCCGTCCTTAACATATATATCATTTGCGGCAACCGAATCAGATAAGCTAAAAAGCAAGAAAATAATGGATGGTAATAATACACGAATTTTCATATAATACAGGTTTTCAAAAGATCATCTAAAACTAAATTATTTTTATGTAAATCTCGAATGAATGATTAAGAAATCTCATTATAAAAAAATTAAGGGAATGTTAAATATTGGGTTTATTTCGTAAAGAAAATGAGTGCTTTCGATTAAAAAACTTTTCCACCAATTAACAAAATTAGTAAACATTTCAATATGATTTTCAAAAAAGTTTGCAAACCGAACAATTATTTTAAAAAT
Source organism: Bacteroidales bacterium (assembly GCA_028282785.1). GTDB lineage: Bacteria > Bacteroidota > Bacteroidia > Bacteroidales > UBA12077 > UBA12077. The sequence continues at coordinate 201,635 of JANQHE010000021.1, forward strand.
ATGTTGTACAACAGAATTTTATAATTATTTTTGAATCCATTTTGAGAAAAATTAATAATTAAAGCGCTCTATTTTAGTATTTAATACTCAATTTCGAAAAAGGAAACAAGATCAATAATAAATATTAATTAAAAACAATTAAAAAATGGACACTATTTTTTGGTTAATCCCTATCGCATCAGTTCTTGCACTGGTTTTTGCATGGTTTTTCTTCAAAAGTATGATGAAAAACTCGGAAGGAACTGATAAAATGAAAGAAATTGCCCAGCACGTACGCGATGGTGCTATGGCTTATTTGAAAAGACAGTACAGAGTAGTAACGATTGTGTTTATCGTACTGTTTTTATTTTTACTAATCCTTGCTTATTTTGGTGTGCAAAATCCTTTTGTACCTGTTGCATTTTTAACCGGAGGTTTCTTTTCCGGTTTATGTGGTTTTCTTGGAATGAAAACTGCAACATTTGCTTCAGCCAGAACTGCCCATGGTGCTTCGCAATCATTAAACAAAGGTTTAAAAATTGCTTTCCGTAGTGGAGCTGTTATGGGATTAGTTGTTGTAGGATTTGCCTTATTAGATATTGCTATCTGGTATGTGGTTCTTAATAAATTAGTTTATACTGCAGAACATATGCAAAACGGATTACATATGTTTGGATTAACATTTGTTCATCCAGGAACTACAGAACATGCTAAGTTAATTGAAATTACAGTTACCATGTTAACATTCGGTATGGGTGCATCTACACAGGCATTATTTGCTCGTGTTGGTGGTGGTATTTATACAAAAGCTGCTGATGTTGGTGCTGATTTAGTAGGAAAAGTTGAAGCTGGTATTCCTGAGGACGACCCACGTAACCCGGCAACAATTGCGGATAACGTAGGTGATAACGTAGGTGATGTTGCAGGTATGGGAGCAGATCTTTATGAATCTTACGCAGGTTCGATTTTGGCAACTGCGGCATTAGGAGCTGCTCTTCCATGGATTGCTGGAACAGATCCAACAAAAGCGGTTATTGCACCGATGATTGTGGCAGCAATTGGTATCCTTTTATCAATTTTAGGTATTTATATGGTTCGTACTAAAGAATCAGCAACTCAAAAGAACTTGCTTAATGCACTACTGCTGGGAACAGGAGGTAGTTCCGCCTTAATTCTTGTTGCTGTAGCTATTATGGCATACCTGGATTGGATTAGTTGGGGTATTTTTGGTGCTGTTGTAACTGGATTAGCAGCTGGTGTAATTATTGGACAAGGAACGGAATACTTTACTTCTGATGAATATAAACCGACTAAAGGTATCGCAGGACAAGCTCAACAAGGACCAGCAACAACGATCATTGATGGTATAGCTGTTGGTATGTACTCAACATGGATTCCTGTTGTAACTATTGTATTAGGAATTATTGGAGCATTCGGATTTGCAGGTGGATTCAATAACTTTGCATTAGGTGTATATGGAATTGGATTTGCTGCTGTAGGTATGCTTTCAACCTTAGGTATAACTTTAGCTACTGATGCTTTCGGTCCTATTGCTGATAATGCAGGTGGTAATGCAGAAATGTCTGAGCTTCCGAAAGAAGTTCGTGAACGTACTGATGCATTGGATATGTTAGGAAATACTACTGCAGCAACCGGCAAAGGTTTTGCTATTGGTTCGGCTGCATTAACTGCTATGGCTTTACTTGCCGCATACATGGAAGAAGTCAGATTATGGTTAGGAAAACTTGCTTCAGCTAGTGCAGAAGGATTCAAACAAGTTGGTGATACTTTATTCTATAATGACCAGGCTCCTGTTATGATTGAAGAAGGACAGAGAGCCGTACAGTTAGCATCTGCAACAATCAAAGATTTCGTTTATGCTTATGATTTATCACTATTCAATCCAATGTTATTAGGCGGATTATTTTTAGGTGCTATGATGGCATTTGTGTTTAGTGCAATGACAATGAAAGCTGTTGGTCGTGCAGCTGGTGCAATGGTTGAAGAGGTTAGGCGCCAGTTTAAATCAATTCCTGGAATTCTTGAAGGAACAGGAACACCTGAATATGCAAAGTGTGTTGAAATTTCAACCAAAGGTGCTCAAAAAGAAATGTTAGTACCTTCTTTACTTGCAATTGCGGTTCCAATTATTGTTGGTGTAGTTTTAGGTGTTGCCGGTGTTGTTGGATTATTGGTAGGTGGGCTTATAACAGGTTTCACGTTAGCTGGCATGTTAAATAATTCAGGTGGTGCATGGGATAACGCTAAGAAATTTATTGAAAAAGGTAACTTTGGCGGAAAAGGAAGTGAAGCTCACAAAGCTGGTGTGGTAGGTGATACTGTTGGAGATCCGTTCAAGGATACTTCTGGTCCATCGTTAAATATTCTTATCAAATTAATGACAATGGTATCGGTTGTAATGGCTGGTTTAACTGTTGCTATAGGATTCTTTGCATAATTATTATATTATCAATGATTAAAAGCTGGCTACTAAGCCAGCTTTTTTAATTACAAAATCTTAATATTCTTTTTTCTTGATAAAAAAGAACCAACCTGCCTGACGGTAGTCAGGGGAGCAAAAATCATTGAAAATCATCCAACCCCGCTGCCCGCAATTTTACCTTCCCAACGCACTAATGAATTTTTAAAGCATCATATCAGCATTTGAGTAATTTGAGCTAAAATCAAATTTTATGTAGATTTTAAAAAATTTATCACTGGCGGTGATCTTTCTTTTGATTACTTTTCTTTGTATGGTGGACAAAGAAATGTAAGATGACAAATGGTTAGTTTTAAATTAAAAATGACTCCTCATTTCCACTTAACATTATTTTAAAGTTCGTTTAATAATTTTTATATTTGATTCACAAGTAAATTACAAAAACTAAAAAACTTTTTAATATGGGAAAAGGAGATCAAAAAACCAGACGTGGAAAACTATTTGCAGGAAGCTATGGAAAAAGACGACCTAAAAAGAAGAAAAAAGGAATTGTAGCGCAAACTGCAAAACCTGTTGAAAAAGTAACTACAAAACCAAAGACTCCTGCAAAACCAAAACCTGCTCGTCCTTCAGGCGAGGCAGTGTCTAAGCCAAAAGCCAAACCTAAAACCGAAGAAAAACCAAAGGCTGCTGATAAACCGGAAACAAAAGAAAAAGTAGAAGAAAACTCAGAACCTGAAACAAATAAGAGGGAAGAGTAGAATAAAAAAAGAGATAGGATTGTATTTACAATCCTATTTTTTATTTCCTGCTTCGAAAAACATTTCTTCTTTTAATACCTTTATTCTGTTTTCTACGTGTTCAATCATTGTTTGATTTTTAACAATTGATGCATCAGTTTCAATTTTAAACTCATCAGATTCCGGAAGATTTACCATAATTAAAAATCCATCGTAATAATTAATGGCTAATTTTTTATTGTCAAGGAAGTAATCATATAACTGCGCTATTTTAAAAGAAAGCAGGGGAGTTGCATTAGCTTTATATGCTAACTTTAAATATTCAAGCGCTTTGTCATATTTTTCCTGATTCTTAAAGATAAGAGACATTTCGGAATAAATATTTGAAAGTTCATTGGGTGAAGGGGAAAGCAGTTCTAATGATTTATTTAAATAAAACATCCCATCCCAATTCTGATTTGATCTACCTAAAGCACTACCTAAATAAAAAATTAATTCCGCGTCAGTTTTATTTATTTCATAAGCTTCTGAAAGATCCTTTATAGAATTAACAAATTCCCTTTTTTCGAAAAACGACAATCCTCGATATCTAAAATTGAAAAAGGATGAGTCACCTTGCTCGATTAAATTATTAAATCCAATAATGGATGAATCAAATTCATGGTTTAAATAATAAGCATAAGATTTTAATTTATGAAGTTGACCATTATTAGCCTGTATTTTTAATCCTTGATTACGGATTTTGATGGTTTCAGAAAACATCCTTTCTGAATTGAGGATATTTGCCAATTGAATATAAAGTGAAAGATCATTTGGATTTAACATGATAGCAGTTTTGTAAGAATAAGTGGCTCCTATAGGGATATTTATTTTATCATAACAGTATGCCAATTGTTTATGATAATAGAAGTTTTCAGAATCTACAGTGATAGCTTTTTGGTAATAATGAATGGCAGGAGTAAACTCTTTCTTTTTTCTAAAAATATTTGCCAGCTTAACAATTGGCTCCAAAACAACAGTATCTCTTAAATATTGATTATAATAAAGATCAATTGCTTCCTCATCTTTCCCAATAAAATCATACATATGTGCCAATGCATTTTCTACAATTTTATTTGCAGAATCTAGCTTGTTTGCTATTTCATAGTTTTTTATGGCAGAAAAATATTTATATTTGAACTGGTAAGATTTTCCTTTATAATAATATGCTTGCCAACTATTTGTATCCAGTTCGAGAATACTATTTGCCTTAACTATTGCTGAATCATACTGACTTTTTAATAGGTTTAGCTCTATTTGCTGAATCAGGCTATCGTTTTGAGAGAATAAATTAATTGTAATTATTATCCCAAGAATAGTTAATGATATTTTTTTCATACAAAAAAATTGGCCTGAACTTAAGCTCAGGCCAGAATTAATTTTATTTTAGCTTAAATACTATAGGGAAAGTAAATTTTACATTAACGGCTTTCCCATTCTGATATCCTGGTTCCCATTTAGGAGAACTTTTAATTACCCGTAATGCTTCTTTATTAAGTGATGGACTAACTCCTCTGGCTACCTCAACATCCTGAACATACCCTTCTCTATTAACGATAAAAGAAACAAATACTCTTCCTTCTTCCTCCTTCTTTCTAGCTTTTTCAGGATATTTAAGGTTTTCTGCTATAAATATTCTGAATTCATCTGCTCCTTGCCCATTAAATTTTGGCATATCTTCTACTTCAATAAAAATTTCGCCTTTAGCAATGGTTATGGTATACTCTCCATCTTGAATAACTTCAACATCCTTAATGTCAATAGTATCTTGCTTCATCGTAAATTCATTCGAATAAATAGAATTTTCATTTGCTTTTACCATTTCTACTGGATTTACAAATAAAAACAATGCAGCTAGAATGACAGGAATTACGAGTGCAATTTTAATTTTTGATATACTTTTTGATTTCATCATGGTTAACATTTTTAATCGGTTTTTAGATAATGAATAACTAAACCTACTGGTTAACCCGATATTTCGACAGCCGGTATACTGGCTTAAAAGTAGCTGTTGATATTCTATTCGATCGTAGCCATTTTCCACGACGGCTTGATCGGCAAGATATTCATGCACTTCTCTGATCGATTTTCGGTACCAATAGATAAAAGGATTAAACCAAAACAGAATCACAAGTACCTCTACAATGATCAGATCAATTGAATGTAGCTGAAAAGCATGCACCCTTTCATGGGTAATAATTTGTTCCATATCTTTGGATGAATATTTTTCAGGATTTATGATGATCCACCTAAAAAGTGAAACTGGAATCAGAATTTTAGTTGATTCCGCAATTTTATAACGGCCGTAATTTTTAGGTGTACTTTTGCGCAATATTAAAATGATTTGAATAATACCGATAAAGAAAAAAGAGAAAGAGATTATTACGCCCAACAAATAGATAACCATAAAATACTCCAGTACCAAATCCCAGGCAGATTTTTCACTATAAGCATATATAATTACTTCATTTAACTCAAAATATCCTTGCCTTAAATTTGCTAATTTATTTATAACATCGTAGGTGTTGGCTTCTTCTCCAAAATTATATGCGATATCAAGAAAAGGGATAGTAACTGCAAAAACCAATGAACTAAGAAGGTAAATTCTGTTAAGTTTGAAAAAGGTTTCTTTTCTAAGAAGAATCATATAAAACACATAAAAAATTGATAGTGTTATAATTGATTCAAGAATGTTTAAAAGATTTAAACTCATTGATCTTTGGCTTTTCTTTTTTGTATTTCATCTTCAACAATTTTCTTCATTTCTTCCAAATCGGATATGGAAACATCTTCTTCACGTGCAAAAAACGAAGCAAACTTTTTATATGAATTATTAAAATGTTTGTTCAAAACATCTTTAAATCTACCTTTTTTATATCCTGCAGGAGTTACCAATGGATAATACTGATGGGTTTTACCATATGCGTGATAACCAACCATTCCTTTCTTTTCGAGTATTCTTATAATTGTGGAAACTGTATTGTAAGCCGGACGTGGCTCCGGAAATTCATTTAGAATATCTTTTACAAAAGCTTTTTCGAGCTTCCATAGATAATCCATTACTTGTTCTTCTGCTTTGGTTAATTCTTTCATAAAACAAACATAAACTAAATTATTTAGTTTTAAAACTAAAACTTATAGTTTAACATTTTTTAACATTTGAATTTTAGTTTAAATGTCATATAATAGGCTATATAACTAAAAATGCAATATTCTTGTTTTGAAAAATTAGTAAGTTTTAGATATATTGCAACTGAATTAAATAATTATGTATCATGAAAAAGCTGATTTTTTTACTTTTTACCCCTCTAATTACTCTCAATACCTTTGCTCAGGATAAACTAAATCAGATTGTTATTGATGAAATGATAGATGAAGAAATACTCTATGGATACTGCGATAGAGAAGGTTTAACAACTGAGCCATTTAATGAGTGGTTTCAGACGGAATATAATTATTATGAAATAGACCAGGAAACATTGGATATGGTCAACATTGAATTACTAGCTAATGTCGAAATAAAAATTGTTTTAGGTACATGGTGCCATGATAGCCAAAGAGAGCTTCCTCATTTTTATAAAATTGCGGATTATCTGGATTTCGATAATTATATGCTAATTGGAGTGAACAGAGCAAAACTTGCAAAAGGTACCGAAGTTGATGAATTGAATATTGAGTTAGTGCCCACATTTATCTTTTATAATGCCGGTAAAGAAATTGGAAGAATAATTGAATCTCCGATAGAAAGTTTAGAAAAGGATATTGTTGAGATAATATCAGCTATTTAGCATGCAACTATTTTTGGATCACACACGTCATTAAAATAAATTCGAAACTTAAACTTATAAACTCAAAACTATGGAAGAAGTTAAATCATCAAATGCAGGGCAAGGCTTAGGTATTGCAGGTCTTGTTTTGGGAATCATTGCCTTAATTATTTCGTTTATCCCATGCCTTGGAATGTGGGCTTTAATACCGGGAGCAATAGCTATAGTATTTAGTGCAATTGCATTTTCACAGGCGAGTAAAGCAAATGCTTCAAAGGGACTAGTGATTGCTGCCTTGGTAATATCAATTATTGGTACATTAATTGCAGGATGGCAGTTTTATGTACTTAGAAATGCATCAACTCAAATTGAAAAATTTGGTAAGGAGTTCCAAAAAGCTATCGAAGAAGAGTTAGATGAGGAAGATTTAGAAGATCTTGAAAAAGCGATGGAAGAACTCGAAGGTGAAATTGAAGAAATTACTGAGGAATCAATTAAAGAAGCTGCAAAAGCTGCAAGTGAAGCTCTGAAGGAATTTTCCGAAGAGGTAGAAGAAGTGGTTGAGGAATTGGAAGAAAACGATGACAAGTAAAATAGGTTCATTATTTCGTGAACCTTATCATGTTATAAACTTATGTTTTGCCGGGATAATTATGTTGATTTTTATTTATTCCGGCATTTTTTCTGCCGAAAAGAATAATTATCCCATTAAGTCTGCATGTGCAGAAATCAAAAGCCACCCTTGTAAAAGCGAGGGTTTATCAAGAAGTTTTTCGGAAATTGTAAGGTTTAGGTTTGAAAGTGCCGGATCGTACAATAAATATGGTATTAAGATATTCCTGTTTTTCCTGATACAGTTATTTTTAAGAGTTTTTAGCTCTTTTCTATTGCACCAAAAAGTACTACCGAAAAACTACTTAATACTAATCGATTCGGTTTTATCATCAGCACTATATTTTTATTGTTTTTTACGAATTATCTTTTAAAGATACCAGCTTGGCACACATTTCATAATCTTCCACTTCAATAAAATAGGATATCAAATCCCTGGCAAAAGATTCATCTTTAAAATATGGATGTTGATTATCGTATTCTATGTCCTTATTCACAGTAAGTTCAAAATAATCCTCACGTTTCAGCTCTATTTTTTTACTTAAAGCATTTGTTTTTTTGGGATTTTCAACTTCAATAGTTTCCGGGAATTGAGACAACTCGTCGTGATAAGATTTGAGAAATTCTATAATACTTTTTTGAAGTTTAATAGCCTCGTTATTTTCTTTAATAATTTGTTTATTGATGTTAAACCTACGATCTAATTTTTCCGATCTCTCTTTAGAAACAGGCTCTTTAAGGATTTCTTTGATCTCTAATTCAATCTCATGAATTAAATTTAAATTGAATTTTATACGCTGTTTTAACACCTCAACAGTACTTTTTAAATTCTCCACCATGATGTTAATTATTAGTTTGTTGCCGTCGTTTCTTAACAAGAAAAGAAAGAATTTGTTTTAAGAATTTGACGAACGTTAATTATTAATTGACGAAAGGGAGATTTAAAACGTATAAAGTCAGGATTTAGTATCCAAAGCATCACGAAGTCCGTTTCCTACTAGTGTAAATGCAAGTACCATAAGCATAATGGCGATTCCGGGAAGAATTGCGAGGTAAGCTTTATCCATAATTATATAACCATAATGTTCTTTTATCATAGTTCCCCATGATGGAACGGGAGGTTGAACGCCAATTCCTAGAAAACTTAATCCGGCCTCGAGTAAAATGGCTGTAGCAAAGTTTGCAGCAGATATAATAATCACCGGACTCATAATATTCGGTAGAATATGTTTGAATATTATTCTTCCGTTACTATAACCTAAAGCCCTGGCAGCTTCAATGTATTCTTTTTCGCGAACACTTAATACCTGCCCTCTAACAACACGGGCAACTTCAACCCACATGGTTAACCCAACAGCTATGAAAATTTGCCAAAATCCTCTTCCGATAACCAAAGTGATTGCAATTACCATTAATAAAGTAGGTATGGACCAAATCACATTAATTAGCCACATGATAAAATCATCAATTCTTCCTTTAAAAAATCCGGCAATCGATCCCAATGTAATTCCAACTATCAATGAAATGAAAACAGAAATAAATCCAACGGAAAGAGATACTCTGGTTCCAATTAATAATCGACTTAATAAATCTCTGCCAAAGCGATCTGTTCCCAATATGTATTTTTTGGTAATAATATGATTTGCTTCAATTTCCTTTTTAACCTGGTTTAACGACATTTCCCTTTTAATGTCCTTAATATCTGTAAATAGAAACTTTTTAGAATCGTATGTAATTGATTTACCATATTTTAATTTAGCAATTATTTCAATGGGATTTATTTCCTGATAAAAAGCTTCTTCTTCCTTTATTTCATTAAATTCTTCAATGACCAATATTTCATTTTCAAAATGATATCCATTGATAGGGATATATGTATATTCATTCTTTCGACCCAGGATCATTTTTTTTAACACTCCGGTTTTCTCAGGTAACTCATTCTTTTGAACTTTAAGCATCAGGCATTTAAAACCAGGACTTTTAGTTGATATTTCCAAGATTTGAGTATTGGCAAACGCAGATTTATCAGGAGTAATTAAATAACCTAAAATTCCGATTAAAAGAGCAAGCAATATAAATAACAATCCACTAAGAGAAAGTTTATTTTGTTTGAAACGTTCCCATGCTAGTTTGTTAAGGGAGCTACTAACTTCAACTTTTTGTTTTCGGAATATCATGGTGTTTCAAATTTATCCTTTTTCTCTAAAAGTTCTGTTTTTCCAGTTAAAATTTCCAATTAAACCTAAAGTAACAGTTACCAAAATATAGAACGGATATATTGCTTGTAATGGAAAGAATAGCCAAAGTAAATTCTGTTTACTAAAAAATGAAGATACTGGTATTAAGATCATCAAATCAACGAGCGATTTGGTAAGGAATATAATTAAGGATACCAATAAAAATGATTTCTCCCAAAATGATAATAATATACTGAGAACTAGCATTAAATTGATCAGACTAACTATAATGGCAGTAAATATTATATCAAAATCGCGATAAGCTTTACTTTTTGATGTCCACCTAATTCTTTGATTAAAGAAACGACTTATTTTATTTAATCCATATGTATAAACTATAGCATTTTTTGATTTAATGAAATGGATACGTTCTCTGTATTTTTTTTTTGCATGTAGCATTAAAAAAATGTCATCGCCCGAAGCATAACTTTTATATTGATTGGATTCTAAAAACAATGTTTTTTCAAATAGGAGATTTGCCCCGTTATTCATTATGGGTCTGTTAATACCGATTGCTCCGGCTCCTGATGCAACAAGACTTAAAAACTCAAGCGATTGGAAATTCTGGAATAAACCGGATGTTTTTTTTAGAGTAATCGGACCTGAAAGTAATTTAGGTTGGTAGTTTATGTAATAACCGACCATTGAAGAGATCCAATTTTCTTTCATTTCACAGTCGGCATCCGTGGTTAATATAATTTCAGACGTTGAATTTTCTATGCCATATGCTATTGCTTCCTTTTTGCCTGTTTTCTCCGGTGGTAATTGCAGGTAATTGATATGACTATTTTTTACTGATTTTCTTTTAATGGAAGCTACAGTATTATCTTCAGAGTGATCGTCAATAATAATAATTTCTGTTTTATTCTTAGGGTAGTTTTGTGCTACAAGGCAATCTAGAAGTTGCTGAATGTTTTCTTCTTCATTTCTGCATGCAACTATAATACTAACAGAAATTGGATCGAAATTTCCTTTTGATCTGAACCTTTCAATCTTTAACCAGCCAATTGAGAATCCAATAATAATTAAGGAATAAATACTTAATATAATAAATGCAGTATATTCAAATATTACCATCGAAATCAAAAGTAACAAAATTTAACTTAGCCTGATATTTAAAGACAACCGAATATTATTGACTATCCATTTCTAATTTCATAACTTAGCTAAAATCATTCATAGATGTTACATTTATTCAAATATCCTAAACTATTTATAATTTTTCTGTTTACGGTTCCGGTTATCGAATGTAATTCTCAATCAGACGCAAAACAGGTAGAAGTTTGTATTAATAGGGAACCTGTTGTTGCGGGAACATTTTATCCGGAAAACCCTGCAGCTTTGAAAGTTCAGCTGGAATCATTATTTGCACAAGCTTCTAAGGTTAAAACGTATGATCATATTTTGGCAATTATTGCCCCGCATGCAGGTTATGTTTATTCCGGCAAAGTTGCAGCTTCTGCTTACAACCAGATAGATGCCGATAAAGAATATGAAAATATTTTCGTGATAGCATCAAGTCATCGTACGCTTTTTAAGGGAGCTTCAATTTATAATCAGGGAGATTATGTTACTCCTTTGGGAAAGGTAAAAGTTAATCGGGATTTAGCCAATAAATTAATTGAAGAAAATAAAATATTTAGTTTTAACCCGGAAGCACATTCTGCCGAACATAGTTTGGAGGTTCAGTTGCCGTTTTTGCAATATAAAATGAGAAAGGATTTTCAGATAGTGCCTATTGTAACCGGAACACAGACTTTAGGAGAAGTAAAACAGATTGCAAAAGTGTTGGAACCTTACTTTAATGAACGAAATCTCTTTGTAATAAGTACAGATTTTTCACATTATCCTGATTATGAAAATGCGATATTAGCTGATAAAAAGACAGGTGAAGCCATATTATCAAATTTAGCAAATAGGCTAATTGATGCAATTAATGAAAATGCATCCGCGAATATTGAGAATTTGGTTACAAGTATGTGTGGATGGCCAGCAGTTTTAACTTTATTAAATATTACGGAGAAAGACCGATCCTTAGAAATTATTCCTGTAGTGTATCAGAATTCTGGTGATGCTCTGGGAGATAAAAGCAGAGTAGTTGGTTATCATGCTATTGTTTTTGCTAAGAAAAAATTATCAAATATGTCAGAGAATCAGTTTATCTTAACTATTGATGAAAAGGAAGAGCTTTTAAAAATCGCCAGACAAACGATTAATGAATATCTAACTTCCGGGAAATATCCAAAAATTGATCAATCAGTAATAACACCTGCTATGGAATCCAGATGTGGAGCATTTGTTAGTCTTCATAAAGAAGGAGCTTTAAGAGGTTGCATTGGGCGTTTTGTTGCCGATGTACCGCTATACGAAATTATACAAAGAATGGCCATTGCTGCTGCTACTGAGGATCATAGGTTCCCTGTTGTGGAAATGGATGAAATGAATAATATAGATTTGGAAATATCTGTTTTAACTCCTTTAAAGAAAATTGAATCAATCGATGAGATCGAAATGGGAAAGCATGGAATTTATATTAAAAAAGGTTTTGCTACAGGTACTTTTTTACCGAAAGTTGCTTTACAAACCGGCTGGACCAAAGAAGAATTTTTGGGATATTGCGCGAGAAATAAAGTGGGAATAGGTTGGGAAGGTTGGAAAGAGGCAGATATTTATACTTACGAAGCTTTGGTTTTTGATGAGGAAGACATAAAAAAATAATTATATGAGTACATACGGATTTTTACCAGTTACTGTAATTTGTTTAATAATATATTTTTCAAGCTACTTTTTAACAAAAACAAGATACCTAAAGTTTACCAAGCATCGTCGTATCTGGAATTTAATTTTGCTTGTTTCTTTTTTAGTTGCCGGTTCAATAGGAATATTTATGTCTTTTGTCTACAGTTTTGAATTAAATATTGATATACCATACTTTTTACTGCAACTGCATGTAGGAGTAGGAATAGTATGGTTTATAATAGCTTTTTTTCATTTTTTATGGCATCTTACCTACTTCAAAAAGGCAATTAAAATTATTTTTTCTAAAAGGTAGGTATGACAAGGAATTATCAGATAAAACTAGTAAAGCCTGGCATTATATTACTGGGTTTTATTGCAATTGCCACCCAGATTATTTTACTACGAGAGTTTTTAACATTATTTAATGGAAATGAGCTGGTTATAGGAATCATTCTGGCAAACTGGATGTTGCTGACAGGTTTTGGAGCTTATTTAGGGAAATTTATTGGGAATAAAGGAAATAGGACTCAATGGATTTTAACTTTACTGGGTATTTTAGCATTTGTTCCAATTGTTACTGTTTTGATTTTACATGTTGCATGGTATTCTCTGTTTCTTCCAGGTGTGATGGCAGGTATATTACATGTTTTTTATTATTCTTTAATCATTCTTTTTCCATTTTGCGTTATTTCAGGGATATTATTTACTCTATTTGCTCAAGAAGAATCTGTGATAACAAATAAGAACAGGATCGGAGATGTTTATGCCTGGGAATCTCTTGGAAGTATAATAGGAGGAATAATTATCAATTTTATTTTAATCCGGATTTCAACAACATTCCAAAGTTTATATATAGTTATGGTTGTTGTTGTGATGGTTACAGTTTATTTAGGTATTAGAAATAGTAAATATCTTAAATCAGGATTAATAATTATTGCATCCTTCATTTTTAGTTATTTTTTCATGAGCAAAGATCTGGATAAGAAAGTTCGTGAAATGGCATTTCCTTCTCAGAAGTTAACATATATGAGTGATTCTCCGTTCGGAATTTTTGCAATTACGGAGCAAGAGGATCAACTTAATTATTACGAGAATAATATACTTATGGCTTCTTCAGGAGATATTATAAGTAAAGAAGAATCAGTACATCTTGCAATGGTTCAGCATAAAGATCCTAAAACGGTCCTGGTATTGTCGGGACTTATTTCAGGTATAATGGAGGAAGTAAGCGAATATGAAATTAAGCATGTTGATTATGTTGATATTAACCCTGAAGTATTTAATATAGCAAAACATACTTTAAATCCGGAACGATATCAAACACTTAACTTAATTGAATGTGATCCTGTTAGATTTTTAAGAAAAAATGATAACAAATATGATGTTGTATTAATAAATTTTCCCAAACCATCTACAATTCAATTAAACCGATATTATACAAAAGAATTTTTTCAGTTGTTAAAAGAAAATCTCAATAAAGGTGCTGTAGTATCACTATCAATGCCATCGAGTGCTAATTATCTAAGTGATGAGGTGAAAAAACAATTATCAATAATATTTAAAACCTTAAACACGGAATTTAAAAATGTATTGATTCTTCCGGCAAGCGAGGATTTTTTAATTGCATCTGATAATGATTTAACATATAAAATTACAGAAACCATAGAATATTTGAATATCCCAACAGAATATGTTAATTCATATTATTTCGATGATTATTTATTAGAATCCAGAAGTAAGCAATTACATCGGCAAATTGATCACTCAACTCTTGTTAATCAGGATTTTAGTCCGGTATTTTATCAAAGTCAGATACAATTATGGATGAGTTATTTCAATATCAGGTACTGGATACCGGCACTATTTATTTTACTATTTTCAGGATTCTTTTTTTTCAAAGCCGGTACAATTTATAAGGGAGTTTTTGCTGCCGGATTTGCAGGAACAAGCATAGAAATTATTTTGCTTTTAGTATTCCAAGTAGTTTTTGGCTATGTATATGCAATGGTTGGTATTTTTATAATGATTTTTATGGGAGGATTGGCATATGGCTCTTATTATCTTCCTAAATTTTTAAAAGAAATAGATTTACTTCGATTTAAATATCTACAAATTGGCATTTCTGCTTTTGCTTTTTTATTACCAATTATCTTTATTTTGATTAAAAACATAGAAATTCCGGAAGTGATTTTATTTATCATTTTTGCTTTGTTGATTTTTGTAATATCGGTATTAACAGGAGCAGTTTTTTCAATTGCAAGCAAAATTTCACAAAAAGATTATGGTAGTATAGCTTCCAGGGCATATGGTTTAGATCTACTTGGGGCAGCAACCGGGGCTTTGATACTTACAATATATCTCATTCCTTTACTTGGATTTATATGGTCTGTATTAATAACGGGTTTTTTTAATTTAATTTTGGTAATGACTAGTAAATCCAAGTAATACAGAAACATATCCTGTATGTTAAACGTTATACTATTATGGGTAAGAAAATTACTAAACGGGAATTTTTAAAGTGTGGATTTTTAGGAGCCTGTACTTGTACATTAGGTCTTGGTAAGGTGCATGCAATGTCAGACACTTTATCAAATAATGATTTATGGAAATGGAGTAAGCTTTCAAAACATTATATCGATACACCTAGAGGAGCAAAATGTTTGATTTGCCCAAACGAATGTACATTAAAAGAAGGAGAGGTTGGCGATTGCAGGTCAAGAGTTAACTATAAAGGTAAAATATACTCAATAGGTTATGGTAATCCTTGCTCACTGCACGTTGATCCAATTGAAAAAAAGCCATTATATCATTTTTTACCTGAAAGCAAAACGTTTTCTTTAGCAGTAGCTGGTTGTAATTTAGCATGTTTAAATTGCCAAAACTGGCAAATCTCACAGGTTGGTCCTGAAGAAACCAGGAATTATGATTTAATGCCCCCTGAAGTTTACAAACAAGCAAAACACTATAGATGTAAATCAATCGCATATACTTATTCTGAACCTATTGCTTTTTACGAATATTTCCTGGATTCTTCGAAAATAGCAAACGAAAACGGTATCAAAAATGTAATGGTTTCTGCAGGTTATATTAATGAAAAACCTTTAAGGGAGGTTGCCAAATATATTCATGCAGCCAATATTGATTTAAAAAGTTTTGATAATGATATTTACGCACGTTTAAATGCAGGCGAAGTTCAGCCAATTTTAGATACCTTAAAGATTTTGAAAGAAGAAGGCGTTTGGTTGGAAATTACTAATCTTATTGTTCCCGAATGGACCGATAATGTGGATATGATAAAACAAATGTGCAGTTGGTTATATAAAAATGGATTTAAAGATACTCCATTACATTTCAGTAGATTTACCCCAATGTATAAACTTACTCATTTACCTCATACGCCTATTTCTACCCTTAATAAGGCATATGAAATTGCTAAAAATACAGGATTAAATTATGTATATATAGGGAATGTTCCCGGATCAAATGCACAAAATACCTATTGTCCAGGTTGTAACAAAATAGCCATTGAGCGAAAAGGTTATAAAATTATTCAATATAATATTATTAACGGAAAATGTAAGAGTTGCAATACTGCTGTAGCAGGAGTATGGAGCTGAATATCATTTAAATAGAATCTTTGGAATAACAACTCCCAAAATTATTCCGGCTGCATTAGATAAATAATCGATCGGGTTGAAGGACCTACCCGGAATATACAGTTGAGCATATTCAATTAATCCGGATAGAATCAATGCTCCTGCTAAAAAATATATTAGGTACTTAACTTTAACATTCAAAAAATTCTCAGCTTTCCATAGTAAATATAAAATTGCCAAACTGAAATAAACTAAAAAATGTAAAATGTAATCTAAGCGAAAACTTTGTTCTTTAACATCAACTTTCATTTGTGGACTATTGGGAGTTAAAGTAAAATATAGAATTATAGCTACCCAAAGCCAAAAGATAAAAGAAAATAGTTTCTTATTTTTCAATACGTATTCCATTCGAATTCATTATATACTCTTTTTAAACGATAACAAGTTTTTTTTGTTTTGTGATTAATGCAACTTAACTATTAATTTTAGATAGATTTTACTTTTAGGCGAAGACTATTTAGAACAACAGATACAGAACTGAAAGCCATTGCGCCGCCAGCAATCATAGGATTTAACATAAAACCATTTATTGGATATAAAACTCCTGCAGCAATGGGGATTGCAATAATATTATAAATAAAGGCCCAAAATAAATTTTCTTTTATAGTTTTAACAGTGGCTTTTGACAATTTGATTGACGATGTAATCTTATTCAAGTCTCCTTTCACCAATGTAATATCAGCACTTTCCATAGCAATATCAGTTCCCTGGCCTATTGCAATTCCAATATCAGCTTTTGAAAGGGCAGGAGAGTCGTTAATTCCATCACCAACCATCGTTACTTTTAAACCTTTGGATTGTAAATTACCAATATAATCTAACTTGTCTTTTGGTAAAACTTCTGCTTTGTAATAATTTATTCCAATTTTTGAAGCTATTGATTGAGCTGTCTTTTTATTATCACCGGTTAGCATATGAACTTCAATGTTCATTTTTTGAAGTCTCCTGATTGCTGTTGTTGAATTTTCTTTAATTTGATCTGAAATAGCTATAAGTGCTACTAAAGCTTTATTCCTGGCTATGAAAACCAATGTTTGTGCATAATCATCAAATTGATCAAAGTATTGATGTTCTTCATCAATATCAATCTGATTTTCTTTCATCAATTGGTAATTTCCAATTAAATAATTGTTTTCATGTATAGTAGCTGAAACACCTAGTCCGGTTTGGCTTTTAAATTGTACAACATTTAAACCTGAGTTGGATAAATGATCAAGATATCTTACAATAGCTTCCGCAAGCGGATGTTCTGATCTTCTTTCAATTTTAAGTACATCTTCTAAAATTACATCACGCTTTACATCACTTTTTAACCAAACTATTTCAGATACTTCCGGTTGACCTTTAGTTATGGTGCCTGTTTTATCAACAACAACTACATCAATTTTTTTTGCAGTTTCAAGTGTTTCCGCATTTTTTATTAAAATTCCATTCTCGGCACCTTTACCAATTCCAACCATTAACGCAGTTGGTGTTGCTAACCCTAATGCGCAGGGGCAAGCAATAATTAAAACAGTTACTAAAGTTACAAATGCATAAGTGATTTTGGGATCTGGGCCTAACAAATACCAAAGAACAGAACTAATTGCAGCCAAACTAATTACTATAGGAACGAAAACAGATGCAATTTTATCTGCAAGTTTTTGAACAGGAGCTTTGCTACCTTGTGCATTTTTTACCATTTCAATGATCTGAGAAAGCATCATGTGTTTTCCGACCTTTTCGGCTATCATATTAAAACTACCGGTTGTATTTACAGTTGCTCCTATTACATAATCATTTTCTGTTTTTTCAACAGGAACAGGCTCGCCTGTTATCATACTTTCATCAATATAAGATGATCCATCAATTACTTTCCCATCAACAGGAACTTTCTCACCTGGCCGAATAATTAATATGTCTCCAATTTTTACATCGTCAATGGAGATTTCTTTTTCATTTTTGTTTTGTAATACTCTGGCTGTTTTAACTTTTAATCCCATTAACTTTTTAATGGAATCGGAAGTTTTTGACTTAGCCTTTTCTTCCAAATACCTGCCTAAGAGAATAAGTGCAACAATAATTACTGCTGCTTCGAAATAAACATGTGGTTGAATTTTTTTTGCTAATAGAAATTCAGGAAAAATGGTATTAAATGTACTATATAAAAACGCAGTTCCTGTACTTAAAGCAACCAAGGTATCCATGTTGGTTGATTTGTGTTTGGCTTGCTTATAAGCAATTGTAAAAAAATCACGTCCGAACCAGCTTAATACCGGAACAGTCATAATAAGCATAATCCAGTTAGCATACGGGATATTAGGGAAAAACATAGAAATGATAAAAACAGGAAGTGCGAATAAAATGGAAAAGAATGCTTTTTCCCGAGCTTTCTTTAAAATAAATTTTTCCTTTTCTTGAATTTCGGAAACTTGTTCATCTTTCTGATCCACAATTAATTTATAGCCAATACTTTCAACTGATTTTTCAAATTCTTTTTCAGAAATTACTTTTTCATCAAATTCAACTAGCACACTGGCTGAGGCAAAATTAACATGAGCAGATTTGACTCCATTAAGAGAAGAAAGCATAGATTCAACATTTTGAGCACAAACAGCACAACTCATCCCTTCAACCTTATATGTTTCTTTCCCGGAGTTCATAAAAATTAATCTCTCAATCTTTCAATAGTATAACCGGCTTTTGTAACAACCTCCTGAACAGAATTTGTTATAGTTTCTTCATCTCCACCGGTTTCCACTTCTATAATTTTATCCACTACATCAAGAAAAACTCTCCATGCATTAATATCATCGATAGCTTCCATCCCGGGTTTAATAGCATTAATGCAGCCGTTACATTTAAGGCTGGATTTAAATCTTAATCGTTTCATATTATTAAAGCGAATTTATTACGCGTTCTAATTTAAGTCGAATGTTTCCTGCAATTTCTTCTAGTTGTGGATTACTTACAGCTTGCATTGAAGCTAACGGATCAACAGCAGAGATATCAGTTTTACCATTTTCGGATTCCTGAACAACGACATTGCATGGTAACATTAGTCCTATGTAAGGTTCGTTTGAAAGAGCTTTAAATGCATTGGGGGGATTACATGCACCAAGAATTTTGTATTTTTTGAAATCAACATCAATTTTTTCTTTTAGAGTCTTTTTAACATCAATTTCTGTTAATATACCAAAACCTTCTGATTTTAGTTGCTCCGTAACTTTTTCAATCGCAGAATCAAAATCTAATGAAATTATTTTATTGAAATAGTATGACATGCTACCTCCCTTAATTAAAGAAAATCGGCTCCAAAAGCGTTAAAGAAAATGATTATGAGAAAAATTACCTTGTTATTAACCCTTGCTTCCGGAACCGACTTGTCTTTAGTAAACAACTAAGTTACAAAATTGTTTACAATATTTCTAGTTATCACAATTATTTTTGCAACAACAGGCTAGCTTATTTGTTTTTACTTTCTCAAAGGCTTCTTTCCCCTCGCTAAAAGTAAACCATGCTATACCTAAAGATCCTAATATGTCAATGTACCCAATTTTAAATATTTCGTATAATCCACTTGATGCTAATAATACTATTGATAAATACAAACAAGATTTAGTACAGTTTGCATCAGCAATAATTGCATCGGATTTTAGTTTTTTACCTATCGATAGCTTATATCGCATCAGAAAAAACATGGTTAGAATTGATATTCCTGAGATTATTAATCCTGGAACAGTTGTTTCCGGTTTATTCTTTTCTATTAGAGTAAAAACTGCTCCAGCCAGAATACCAAAAGTTAAAATATAAAATCCTGTTCCTGTAATTCTTAATGCCTGTCTTTCGAATTTATCCCGTTGCTCAACTTCGGAACTTTTCATCCGATAAACCATATGAGCAATTCCTATACCGGAAATAACTTCGACAAAACTATCGCTACCAAAACCCAAAAGTGAAAGAACTTCGTCATCTATTCCAAAATATACTGATATTAATCCTTCAATCACATTATAAATTATAGTTATAATGCTTAGCACAAACGCAGTATTTAGGAACTTAAGATGGTTCATTATAAAAGACACAAATATCCTTTATTGTGCAAATGTAAACAATTATTGTTTAATAAAAATTTTTTTAATAAAAAATATTGATCCAATAATTGAAGGAATTACCAGGTTTATTACCCATAAAATCATGGTTGACAGTACAATATGTAACAAACTGTTGGAAAATAATCCGATAAAAAAAATTGCAAGTGAACCTTTAATTCCTAATTCCAGTAAGGTAGTAGTAGGAATCAGCGTTGAAAATAGATATAAAAGACTGATGGAAATAAAAGCTTGAAGAATACTTATTTGAATATTAAAGAAGATTAATATTAAATAAAATTGCGTAATAAATATCAAATATCTGATTATGCTTAAAACGAGAACTTTAAACAACAAGGAAATCTTTGTATCAGAAAAATATTTTAATTGATCCTGTCTTCTTTTGAAAAATGAAAATTTCAGTAATAGTGGATTTAACAATTTTGCATTGAAGAAGAGATATATTAAAATTAAAAGAGTAATCAGGATTATTATGAGAAAAAGCTTATCAAAAATTGGACTTATGTTGGTTTTATTCGGAAAGAAAATTAAAAACAAGGCAAATCCTAACAAACCTGCTATTATTGTCGTTAATAACTGAGAAAAACTTCCAAGGCTTGTGGCTAACAAACCGAAAGTTCGTTTCCCTTTATTTAAATAAAGAACTCGCCCGCCTATTTCACCGATTCTGTTAGGTGTAAAAATACCCAGCGATGTCCCTGAAAATATAGCTTTTATAGCTACAGAAAATGCTATGGTTTGAATGCTCTTAATTAACAATTGCCACTTTATTGTTTCAATACTCCAATTAATTGGCATTAGCAGAATAGCAATGATCAGATACAAATAACCTCTTCCGGACTGATAAAATTCTTTTAGATTAATTTCATTGAACTCTTCAAATTTGACAAGTTTATAGATTATGAATCCATAAGTGATTGCCATCAGAACAAAACTTACAATGATTTTTAAAACTTTTTTGTCTGTAAAGTTTATTTTCATCTTTTCAAAGATATAAGAAGATTCGGGATTGTTTGAAATTGACTTAAGTTTTTCGATCTTTACAAACTATATACTCCAAGGGTTCAAATTAAATTGATCATTTTTAATTATAAATTGATATGTCAGTTCGTCCAAAGAAAAGTTTAGGCCAGCATTTTTTAAAAGATGATAACATTGCACGGAAAATAGTTGAAGCTATAGCAGATTTAAAACAAAAAACTGTAGTGGAAATTGGTCCTGGCACGGGTGTACTGACATCAAAATTAATTGAAAAGGAAAATATAGAATTTTTCGCAATAGAGGTAGATTCAGAATCATATGAATATTTATCTGCTGCATATCCTACCTTGGGAGAAAATTTGATTTTTAAGGATTTTCTGAAATTTGAATTAAAAGAGACCTTTAAACAGCCCTTAACAATAATTGGAAATTTCCCATATAATATATCAAGTCAAATCTTTTTTAAGATTCTTGAAAATCGCGATATTGTTATGGATACAGTTTGTATGATTCAAAAAGAGGTTGCGGACAGGATTAAATCATCACATGGTAATAAGACATACGGAATTTTAAGTGTCCTATTACAGGCATTTTATAATATTGATTATCTGTTTACGGTAGGGCCAAGGGTTTTTGACCCACCTCCAAAAGTGAATTCAGCAGTTATTCATTTAAGAAGGAATAAAAGAAAAGAATTGGATTGCAATGAAGAACTTTTTTTTAAAATTGTAAAGTTGGGATTTAACCAAAGAAGAAAGACTTTACGTAATTCTTTAAAAAGTATTTTGTTAAATTTACCAACTGATAATACAATTTTTGGTAAGCGTCCGGAGCAGTTAAGTGTCGAAGGTTTTATTTATCTGACAAATTTAATCGATTCAAATAAGGACAAGTAAAAATAGTAAAACATGGCAGTTCAATTCGAATTAACAAAGGAGTATTTTGATCAGCTTCATGACCATATTGAAAATGGCAACGAAGTTGCTGCATTTGAAATGGTAAAGGATCTTCACCCTGCTGATATAGCAGAAATTTATGATGAACTGGATGTTGAAGAAGCCCGTTTTATTCATGTAATGCTTGATCCTGAGGTAGCTGCGGAGGTGCTGGTTGAATTAGAAGAAGATGACAGGGAGCGGTTTTTAAAAGTTTTACCAAGCGAAGTAATTGCTCAATTTATTGATAAATTAGAATCGGATGATGCTGCTGATGTTATAGGTGAATTCCCGGAAGAAAAGCAAGAAGAAGTATTATCGCATATAGATGATTTAGAACAGGCAGGGGATATTGTAGATCTGTTGAATTATGATGAGGATTCTGCAGGTGGTTTAATGGCTAAGGAGTTAATTACAGTTAACGAGAACTGGACTATAATGACTTGCCTTAAAGAAATGAGGAAACAAGCTGAGGATGTTGATGAGATTTACTATGTATACGTTATTGATGATAATGAGATATTAAAAGGAACTTTATCCTTGAAAAAGCTTTTATTAAATTCTTCTAATAAAAAAATATCAAACATTATTGATACAGATGTAATTTCAGTTAAAACAGATACTCCTTCTGAAGAGGTTGCCAATATTATGGACAAATATGATTTGGTAGCATTACCGGTAGTCGATCAATTAAATAGATTAGTAGGTCGAATTACAATTGATGATGTTGTTGATGTAATTCGTGAAGAAGCCGAACGGGATTATCAGTTAGTATCAGGTATTACCCAGGATGTTGAGTCGTCGGATAGTGCATGGGTATTAACTCGTGCACGAATTCCATGGCTATTTATAGGATTATTTGGCGGAATTATTGCAGCTCTGGTAATGGGTGTTTATGAGGTAGATTTAGGAGTTAATCCCAAAATGGCATTTTTTATTCCGTTAATTGCAGCAATGGGGGGTAATGTTGGTGTACAGTCATCATCCATAATTGTGCAGGCTTTAGCAAGCAACTCTATGGGTTTTGAAGGTATTGGAAGAAAATTATTAAAAGAATTGGGCGTAGCAACTATAAATGGTGTAATTTTATCTACGGTAATATTTGCATATAATTATTTTTTTAGTGATTCATTTGAATTAACCATTACGGTAAGTGCAGCTTTATTTTCAGTAATTGTGTTTGCTTCTATGTTTGGCACATTTGTTCCTATGGCTTTAGATAAGTTTAAAATTGATCCTGCATTAGCAACAGGACCATTTATTACAACAGTAAATGATATTATGGGATTATTTATCTACCTGATAATAGGTAGAGCAGTTTTTGCATTCTTCTAAAAAACTTTCCAGTAATAAATTAAAAGAAAAATGATCGGAACTATTATTCCAATAGCAGTTAACCATGCTCCTCGTCCGGTAATTCCATTTTTACCTTTTAAAATAAACAATCCGGTAAAAGCAAGAATAATAAGAGATATTGCATAAATATCAGATATCCAAGTCCATAACTTATGAGGGTTATAGTGTAAATAATTTGCCTGGTGGAAAATGGGGCGACGTTTTGAAGTTTCTATATATCCTTCTCCGGTATTTAAATCCAAGTTTACGTTCCCGTCTTTGATAAAAACTTTTAATGTTGTTTCATTCGGGAAATAATGGTTTTTATATTTTTCATTGGGAGCGAAAGTTTGAAGTAAAGAAATTACATCACCTCTATCCAGATTTTCTTTTTCAAGTGGCTCGTCGATTTTTATTTCTTTGTATTTTACCACATAACTGGGGTTCCAGTCTTCAATATGATTTAATGCAATTCCTGATAAACCATATATCACCGTTAAAAAAAAGAAAATATATCCCAAATCACGGTGTAAGCTTCTATTTAATTTTCTTAACTTCATTTTTTTGCATTTAAAAAGTCCGAAGAATATTAAATCTTCGGACAATTTTAATAAATTTAATTATTTTTTAGTGCGTATGTCCTTCTCCTTCTGCATGTTCATGATCATGATCGTGGTCACCTTCATGATCATGATTATGGTCATATTCTTTAACTTCGAATTTGCTTGCTTCAACCCAAAATTGTGAATAATATCCACTTTCTGAAGTAGCAATTTTTTCTCTCATTGCTTCAATTTGAGCTTTCTTTTCATCTTTATCTTCTTCTGTTTCATCATGTTTTCCTCCGGAATGATCATGGAAAGCTTCGTTATCAACACCTTCCGCTATTTCTGTTTCTAAATTAGCAACGTAAGCCTCATCGATTCTTAATTCTTTAAGAACACCGGTAACCATCACATGACTTCCTTCTAATTCTTTTTCAAAAACGCCTATTTCTTTGCTAGGAGTTATTCTTATTGCAACATCAGGATTTTCACCCATAATGAACATTCTTTTTCCACCATGAGAACAAACATGGTTAACTGTCCCCTTAATAACAATTTCTTTGTCAACATGGCTTAGCATATCACCAGCTACTTCGTCAACAGTAAGTTTTGCTATTTCTTGTTCGTTAGCTTGTTCAGTTTTTTGTTCTTTGCTAGCACATGATGCCATTACAGCAATCACAACAAACAATCCTAATACTTTTTTAATCATAGAATTTAGGTTTTAATTTGGTTAATAGTTGATTTTAGAGTATAAATATAATAAGTATCTATTAAAAAATGACAGAAAAATTTCATTTAACAACATGTTAACATACTATAAAGTTTAATTAGAAAGTAGTATTAATAGCTTCTACCGGACTAAGTTTCGCAGCTTTGTAAGATGGGAATATTCCCGAGATCATTCCAATGATTATTGAAATTAACAATCCAAGAATAATATTACTAAGCGTTAAAGTAATTTCCAATTCAACTTTATTGCTTGCAATTATGCTTCCTATAAATATTAAAAACAAACCTATAATTCCTCCAATTAATGATAAAATTACTGCTTCGAATAAGAATTGAAATAATATAAATTTGCGTTTTGCTCCTAAAGACTTTTGGATTCCTATCAGGTTTGTTCTTTCTTTAACAGACACAAACATAATATTAGCGATTCCGAATCCTCCTACTAAAATAGAAAATCCTCCGATTAACCAGCCGGCAACATTAATTACGGCAAAGATACTATTCAAAGCAGAATTTAAAACGCTTGACTGATTCAAAGCAAAATTGTCTTTTTGTTTTGGATTTAACGTTCTTACAGATCTTAAAATACTTGTTAATTCATCTTTTAATTCAGGAATTGTCACATTTGACTTAGCTTTAACCATAATGTATGGATTTGTATTTTCACTTTTTATATCCATAATGGTTTTAGCATATATAATTGGGAGAATAATCATCTCATCTAAACTTCCTCCACTATTAAGAATATCTTTACCTTCTTTAGCAATTAAGCCAACAACCCTAATTTTTCGACCTTGAACTTTAATTTCCTTTCCAACAGGATTAATTCCTTGAAAAAGATCTTTGGCTACTTGATGTCCCATAAGACAAATATTTTTTCCGGCAAAGGATTCAAATGGTGTAAAATACCTGCCATCTTCAAGTTCAAAAGCTCTAATTTGCTCAAATTCATGGGCATTTGCCCAAAGAACTGTATTCTCTCTTGTATTACTTTTATATTTTACATTTCGTAAAGTTGATGCACCAAAGTTGATAATACCTGCTTTTTCCGAACGCTTTTTTAATATCTCAAATTCATCCAGCGAAGGAACAGGGCGATTTAGATACTCCCACCATTTATATTCTTCGCCAGGAGGAGGAGCCCAGGGCCACTTTTGAACATAAACGATATCATCTCCTAAAGATGATAAACTATTTCGGATCGTATTTTCAAGTGAATCTAAAACTGTAAAAACAGAGATTATGGCAAATATTCCAATTGTAATACCCAATAATGTTAACAGAGTTCTTAACCTATTAACTTTTAAGGCGTTTATCGCAAATAAAAAACTTTCTTTAATCAAATTGAAAAATAGCATATTAAATCAAATCTCGGTTTTTAAAAGATTTTTAACAAATATACAATAAGTGATTTTTTTTTTGACGTATTATTTATATTTTCGAACAATTATTAGAATAGTTCATTTCGTTGGGATTTTGCGGTATTTTAACTTATCTAGTTCTAATAGTACCAAATATTTTATTTAATTTTGTAGATTTTAACAAAGAAGTGTAAATGAACGATTTAAAGCAAATCAAATCAGCATTAATTTCGGTTTTTGATAAAGGAAACTTACAACCGATCATTGAGAAGTTAAATAAACTAGGTGTTCAGATCTATTCAACGGGAGGAACCAAACAATTTATTGAGAAACTGGGAGTAGATGTTATAGCGGTTGAAGATATTACTGATTATCCTTCGATTTTGGGGGGAAGAGTAAAAACTTTACATCCAAAAGTTTTTGGTGGAATTTTAGCTCGTCGTAATAACGATTCGGATAAACAAGAGTTAGAAGAATATCAAATTCCTGAAATTGATTTGGTTATCGTAGATTTATATCCTTTTGAAGATACAGTAGCATCTGGTGCTGGAGAGCAAGATATTATTGAAAAAATCGATATTGGAGGAATTTCATTAATACGAGCTGCTGCAAAGAACTTTAAGGATACCGTAATTGTTCCTTCTAAAAGTCAATATCAGGATCTGATTGATTTATTAGAAGAAAAAAACGGAGAAACTGCAATGGAGGATCGTAAAAGATTTGCTCTTGAAGCATTTAACGTTTCATCTCATTACGATACGGCAATTTTTAATTATTTTAATACAGAATTTCAAAAACCTGCATTTAAACAAAGCTCAATATCAGGAAATGAATTACGTTATGGAGAAAATCCACATCAAAATGGAACTTTCTTTGGCGATTTAACAGAAGTTTTTGATCAATTACATGGAAAACAAATTTCATATAACAATTTGTTAGATATTGAAGCGGCAGTTCAATTAATAGCTGAATTTGATGAAACAACCTTCGCAATTTTAAAACACAATAATGCATGTGGAACTGCATCACGAGAAAAGTTGGTTGATGCATGGAATGACGCTTTAGCCGGAGATCCTGTTTCTGCTTTTGGAGGAATCCTAATTACAAATGAAGAAGTGGATATGGCTACTGCCATTGAGATTGACAAGATATTTTTTGAAGTAATCATCGCTCCTTCTTATGCAAACGATGCTTTGGAAGTTCTAAAGAAAAAGAAAAACAGGATTATTTTGATTCAGAAAATGTTTGATTTTCCAAAAAGTCAATATAGATCTATGTTGCATGGAGCATTGGTTCAGGACAGAGATTTGAAGATGGAAACGGAAGTTGATCTGAAAACATCAACTAAAAAGGAACCAACCAAGGAAGAAATAGAAGATTTACTATTTGCAAATAAGTTAGTTAAGCATTCTAAGTCAAATACTATAGTTTTAGCAAAAAACAAACAATTATGTGCCAGTGGTGTGGGGCAAACATCAAGGATTGATGCATTAAAACAGGCTATAACCAAAGCATCTAGTTTTAAGTTTGACTTAAATGGAGCAGTAATGGCATCCGATGCATTTTTCCCTTTTGCGGATTCTGTACAGATTGCAAATGAGGCAGGTATAAAATCAGTCATTCAACCCGGAGGTTCTGTTCGTGATCAGGAATCTATTGATTTTTGTAATGCTAACGATATGGCAATGGTATTTACCGGAACAAGACATTTTAAACACTAATAACTAGGGATTAATTAAATATAAAAGAGTATAATGGGATTATTTTCATTTTTTACACAAGAATTAGCAATGGACTTAGGCACTGCTAATACCATCATTATTCATAATGATAAAATTGTTGTGGACGAACCTTCCATAGTTGCTGTTGAGCAAACTTCGGGAAAGTTGGTTGCAATTGGTAAAAAGGCACGACAAATGCATGGAAAAACGCACGTTAACATTCGTACTATTCGTCCGTTAAAAGATGGAGTTATTGCCGACTTTAATGCTGCGGAACAAATGATCCGTGGTATGATTAAAATGATAAATAGTAAAACCCAAATATTTGCACCTTCGTTAAGATTAGTTGTTTGTATTCCATCCGGTAGTACTGAAGTTGAGATGCGTGCTGTGCGAGATTCTTCCGAACATGCAGGAGGTCGTGATGTGTATATGATCTATGAACCTATGGCTGCTGCAATCGGAATGGGAATTGATGTTGAGGAGCCAAAAGGAAGCATGGTTGTTGATATCGGGGGAGGAACAACAGAAGTAGCTGTAATTGCGCTAGGAGGTATTGTTAGTAACAAATCAATTCGTATTGCAGGTGATGCTTTTACTGCTGATATTCAGGCATATATGCGTCATCAGCATAACATTAAAATTGGAGAAAGAACAGCGGAGGAAATTAAAATAAATGTTGGTTCTTGTTTGGCCGAACTGGAAAATCCACCAGAGGATTTTGTAGTTCGTGGTCCAAATCTAATGACAGCTATGCCGGTTGAAATACCTGTTTCATACCAGGAAATTGCACATTGTTTAGATAAATCAATATCAAAGGTTGAAACAGCAATACTTGGAGTATTGGAGCAAACTCCACCTGAATTATATGCAGATATCGTCAGCGATGGAATTTATCTCGCAGGAGGTGGGGCATTGATGCGTGGCTTGGACAAGAGGTTGACAGATAAAATTGGAATTCAGTTTCACGTTGCTGAAGATCCTTTACATGCTGTCGCTCGTGGAACAGGAATAGCTCTTAAAAATGCTGATAAATTAACTTACTTAATGAGATAAAGTTATATATAGCAGGACGAATAGAATATGAGAAGTTTACTTAATTTTTTATTACGAATCCATTTTTTACTTCTATTCATACTTATTGAAGTTTTCTCGTTTACTTTGTTATTTAATAACAATAATTTCCATAAAGCACGTTTTGTGAATTTTACAAGGCAGTTTGCAGGAAACTTTTATATAAAAACAACAAAATTAAAACAGTATTTATCATTGGTTGAAGAAAATAAACGTTTAGCAGAAGAAAATAATCGCCTGCTGAATATAATTGAATCAACTTATAAATCTGATGAGATATTTTTTAGATCAGTTAATGATACTATTTTAAATCAACGTTATCAGTACACATCGGCAAGAATTATAAATAATTCGATTAATAAAAAGCATAACTTTTTAACGCTTAATAAAGGAAGCCAGCAAGGGTTGAGACCTGAAATGGCCGTGGTTTCAAATGGTAATATTGTTGGAGTTATTAAAGGAGTTTCTAGAAATTATGCAACTGTTATATCGGTCCTAAATCTTGATCTGCGAATTAGTGCTAAAGTACAAAAAAATGGATACTTTGGTTCATTAAACTGGAAAGGAGAAGGTTATCAAACAGCGATTTTAAATGAAATTCCGTTACACGCCGATATTCAAAGAGGAGATACAATTATTACAAGTGGATTTTCTACTATTTTTCCGGAAGGTATTTTAATTGGATATATTAAAGATTTTGAAGAAAAAGCAGGTAGTTTCTATGAAATTGATGTTGAATTATCTACTGATTTTAAACGATTAAATAACGTTAATGTAATTGGAAACTTATTGCAGGCAGAAAGAAAAAAACTAGAAAAACAAGCGGAAAAAAATGATTAAGCTATTACCAAGATATGTTCTGAGTTTTGTTTTGCTTGTATTTTTACAAGTATTTATCCTAAATAACATTCAGTTCAGTGGTTATATAAATCCTTACATTTATGTATTGTTCATCTTGGTTTTGCCATTTGAAACTCCAAAATGGTTTTTATTAATAATTGCATTTACTCTTGGTTTAACGATTGATTTATTTTCAAGTACCGTAGGAATGCATAGTTCTGCAACTGTAGTAATGGCTTTTTTCAGACCATATGTATTAAAAGTCATTTCGCCCAGAGATGGTTATGAATCGGAAACTTTGCCTCAATTAAGATACTATGGGGCAAGTTGGTTTATAAGATACTCGGTAATTTTAATTTTAATCCATCATTTTTTTTTATTTTATATAGAAGTGTTCAGGTTTACACACTTTTTTGCCACATTTGCAAGAGCCGTTTTAAGTTCTATATTTACAATTATATTAGTATTAATCAGCCAGTATTTTTACAGAAAAGATACCAGACGGTAAGAACATAAATAAATATTGCTTTGGATTCTTTTGCTAACAGAAGACATGTAATTCGTTTTATAATCATCCTTATAGGATTAATTTTTATTATAAGATTATTCTTACTTCAGGTTGTTGATAATACTTATAAAGTTACGGCAAGTAGTAATGTTTTACGTTATGTTACACAGTTCCCTGCACGAGGATTAATTTACGACAGGGAAGGTAAACTTCTGGTTTACAACGAAGCTGCTTACGATATAATGGTTGTTCCACAACAGCTTCAATCATTTGATACAACTGAATTTTGCCAAATTCTTGATATTAGCAAAGAGTATGTCGACGAGAACTTACAACGAGCAAAAGAATATTCATATTATAATTCATCAATTTTCTTAAAGCAGGTTTCTTCGAAAACATATGCTACACTGCAGGAAAAATTATATAAATATCCGGGCTTTTTTGTTCAAGCTCGTACACTAAGAAGATATACCACAGAAAATGGAGCTCATTTATTAGGTTATGTAGGTGAAGTGAATGAAAAAATCATTAAAAATGATGAATACTATAAGTTAGGCGACTATGTTGGAATTAGTGGCATAGAACAATCTTATGAAGAATATTTACGAGGACAAAAGGGAGTAAATGTATTTTTAGTTGATGTTCATAATCGTATTAAGGGAACCTATGCAAACGGACGTTTAGATAAAAAAGCTGAAATAGGATCAAATATAATTTCTACGGTCGATATTGAATTGCAGGCTTATGGAGAGAAATTAATGAAGAATAAGATAGGCAGCATAGTTGCTTTGGAGCCGTCAACCGGAGAAATTCTTGCTTTGGTTTCTTCTCCAACGTATAATCCTGAACTTTTGGTAGGCAGGATCAGAACAAAAAACTTTGCAACACTTACAAATGATACTTTAATGCCATTATTTAACAGGGCATTAATGGCTCAATATCCTCCCGGCTCTCCGTTTAAAGTGATTAATATGTTAATTGGTTTGCAGGAAAAGGTGGTTTTTCCGCATACAAAATACGAATGTCATGGAGCGTATTATTCGGGAAATTTTAGAATGGGATGTCATTCACATAAACCAAACATTAATTTGATTGAATCCATTCAAATGTCCTGTAATAATTATTTAGCAAATGTTTTCAGGAATGTTTTGGATAATAAGAAATATTCTTCTATACGCGAATCTTTTGATCAATGGAGAGATTATGTAACATCTTTTGGGTTTGGACAACACTTAAATAGTGATTTTGATAACGAATTGAAAGGAATTGTTCCAACTAAAGAAACATATGACAGAGTTTATGGAGAGAGAGGATGGCGTTCATTAACACTTATTTCCATGTCAATCGGGCAGGGGGAATTGGGTACCACACCTTTACAGATGGCTAATATGACAGCGGCTATTGCAAACCGTGGATACTATTATACACCTCATATTGTGAAAGAGATCGAAGGTGATTATGAGTTAGATGAAAGATTTTATGAAAAACACTATACGATGATCGATTCCAATTATTTTGAATTTGTTATTGATGGAATGGATCTGGCTGTAAATGAGGATTACTCTACTGGCAGTACAGCATGGAGAGGAAAAATACCAGGTATCACTGTTTGCGGAAAGACAGGAACAGCTGAAAATCCGCATGGTGAAGATCATTCAATTTTTGTAGCGTTTGCACCTAAGGAAGATCCTAAAATTGCAATTGCTGTTTATATTGAAAATGGTGGTTTTGGAGGAACCTGGGCAACGCCAATGGCAAAATTGATGATTGAAAAATATTTAAATGATTCAATAGCAGTACCATGGTGGGAAGAATACGTTTTAAATGCAGATATAAACTATAATGCAGAGAAGGATCAACATATGGAGTAATATTGACTGGCTTGCAGTAACTATTTATCTTGTTTTAGTTTTTCTTGGCTGGGTAAATATATATGCAGCTGTTTATAATGAAGAACATCAAAGTATTTTTGATTTTAGCCAGCGTTATGGTAAGCAGTTAGTTTGGGTTTCTGCTGCCCTGGTTATAGCGTTTTTTGTATTTATAATAGATATTAATTTCTATTCTTACTTTGCGTATTTGGTTTATGGAATCATGATATTTTTGTTAATAGCGGTTTTAATCTTTGGTAGGGAAGTACATGGAGCGAAATCATGGTTCGAATTAGGAAGTTTTAGGATTCAACCGGCTGAGTTTGCAAAGATTGCAACTGCATTGGCGCTGGCAAGATATTTAAGCACATTTAATGTGCAGTTAAATACAATGAAGGCTTATGTTAGGGTAGCTGCAATTATATTAATCCCTGCATTATTAATTTTTCTTCAAAATGATACAGGATCGGCTCTGGTGTATTTTGCATTCATTTTGGTTCTTTATCGGGAAGGACTCTCAGCAAGCGTATTGCTGTTGGGTTTTTTTATCGTTTTGTTATTTGTTTTAGCACTAGTATTAGAAAAATTATTAATAATACTTTTATCGATAAGTATTGTATTTATCATTTTTTGGTTTTTAAACCGAAAACTTAAAAATGTTGCAATTGGATTTGGAATTTTAGTAATTAGTGTTGCCATATTATATGGGATAAATGAATATTTTAGATTAGGGCTAACTTATTATTATATCATGTTAGCTGCCCTTGGTTTTTCAGCCTTTATTTACATTATTTTATCTATAAGCTATAAAGTAAGAAATGTTATTTTACTGTTGATATTTTTACTAGGCTCCATAGTATTTACATTCTCCGTTGATTATGTTTTTAATAATTTTTTGGGAGAACACCAGCAGAAAAGAATTAATGTTGTTTTAGGATTGGAATCAGATCCATTCGGTGTTGAATATAATGTAAATCAGTCTAAAATTGCGATTGGCTCAGGAGGATTTTCAGGTAAAGGCTTTTTAAGAGGAACACAAACAAAATTTGATTTTGTCCCGGAACAAAGTACTGATTTTATTTTTTGCACAATAGGCGAAGAATGGGGATTTCTGGGAACATTTTTCGTTGTAGGGTTGTTTATTTTCTTCTTATACAGATTAATTGGAATTGCAGAACGTCAACGCTCCTCATTTAGTAGGATATATGGCTATGGTGTTGTGTCCGTACTTTTCTTTCATATTGTTATAAATATTGGAATGACCATTGGATTGGTTCCGGTAATTGGGATTCCTTTACCATTCTTTAGTTATGGCGGATCATCATTATGGGCATTTACCATTATGGTATTTATACTATTGCGATTGGATGCCAGCAGGTTAGAACTACTTAGATAGTATTAAATTTCAATATTTGAAAACTCCTTGGTAATCTCAAATTCATAATTTGGATATTCGAATAATGGAAATCTGCTTTCTGTTTCACCAATTGAATATCCCCAAATAGAATGATACTCTTCAGCCTTTTCACCCGTTTTTTCCAACTGCCGTAAATACTCTCCAATTGGTTTAGACTCCACAATGATTACTTCTTCCATTTTATCAATAATTGGACTGTGTGTTCTGGTTGAGTCATGGTCAAATTTTAGAATTCTTCTACCTTTACGAGTAATTCCAATAACTCTATAAGTCAAACTCTTACCAACACCCGGAAGATTTAATACATTTCTGTCAGTAGATAGAAATGGAATCTGTTCATTTTCTCTTATGGTCGAAATGGTATCAATTAAGTTTTCAGAAGTCAAAGGACGTTTACGTATTTGGTCAATATATTTTTCAGGGATAGTTCCAATACATTTTTCCTCAATTTGTTCTTGAACAGCGCGAGCATTAGTAGCAAAATTATTGTAATTTTCCATATATCCTTTAACTGAAAAAGTGTAATAAGTAATTACTCCGATATCGTTTAGAACCTTTCGAAGTTTATTAGTGTGTCCTCTTCGCGACGAAGCTGCTGTGAAAACATGCTGATTTGTAATGATCCAACCGGCATCAATGATCTTTTGAATACCTTCTTTTACCTCTGGTGTAACCTCCATTGCCGATTCGAAATGAGTTTGGATAACAAATTGCTGAACTCCTATTTCAGATGCTTTTTCTTTAAACTCAGCAAGAATCTCTACTAATTCGTCGGTAATACGCTGAGGAAGGTAAACCGGCAATCTTGTACCTAACCTAACACGAAGCATTTCGGCATATTTCTCGCCATTCTTTAAGGTTTTGTTTTTTTCCTGTTTACGAGCAGCCATATCATACACGGCATCCAATATTCTTTTTAATGACTTATCTGAACTCATTAAAGCATCTCCACCAGTTATAAGAATGTCTCTTAATTGGGTGTCATCTTCAAAATACCGTAATAATCTTTTAAGTTTTACAGGCCACTTTTCCGTAGGTTTAAGTGTATCTAAATCAAAATTCAGATTTCCTCTTTGGAAATCATACATTCTTTGACAAGATGCACATAATCCGCCACAAGCTCTTCCCATAGAATCCGGTATAAGTATCGCAACTTCAGGATATCTTCTATGTACATTATGATCTGAAGGTAATAACCATCCAGCAGCATTAGGTTTACCGGGTTCTACAATATCTTCCTTTTCCCATGCAACGATATGGCCAAATTCATTTATAAGTTCTTTGCTGTAGATAATATAATCTCGAATTGCTGCATCTGCATAGTTTCCGTATGATTTATCAACGTCAAGTAATGATAGATAGTATGGATTAACAAAAAATGGAATTCCTTCTGCTTCAGCCTCCTTTAGAGTATCCATTGTTTCTTTATTTAAAGAATTTTTGAGCATTTTGTTAAGAAGGTCCGGATTCCTAACAGCAAATTTTAAGTGAAATAACTTGGTCTTCCACCATTCATATACTTGTTCTAATTTTTGCTCTTTTGTTAATCCTTTTTCAAAAGTATATCTTACACTTTTTACTTTACCTGAATCAATTAAATCAACAATTATTTTTGCAATTCGTTCTTTATTCTTTTCTCTTCTTTCAACTATGTGATCATCCAAACCACTTGGATGTTTTCTCATCCATTTTTCAATTTGTTCTTTAGAAGGCGACGTATATTCTTTGTAACCTGAAAACTGACGAAACAGCTCAAGCATATCAACAAAGAAAAAGTATTTACCACCACCGATTCCGTGTTTTGCTGCAAGCCAAAGGATTTTAAAAGGCGTATTTACTCCTTTTTTTCCTCGTAAATTTAAATCAATATATTCATGATTATTATGGTCAATATAATCAAGAATTCGTATAGCAGCTATTTCTTGCCAGCTGATTTTTACAAAATATTCGCGTCCTGAAACTTCTTTTTTATAATATTTATAAGCTAAATCACTTTTCTTTAATTCTTTCTCTACCCAATCTCTGATAGAGTCAATAACTTCAACTTCATTTTCAGAACTCAACAATACTTTTTTCAAGGCAGGATTCTCTTCAAGTATTTGATCTAAAACAACTTGTGATTTTTGACTGATTTGAACTTTTTCATCTGCTGTATAATGGGCCATCACGTTATCAATTTTTCAAAATTCATACTAATACTGCAACAAATAAATGATCGTTACAGTTCAGTTAAATCCTTTAAATGGGTATTGGTAATTTTAATAAGGATTTTTCAGGAATTGCAAAATTACTGAAAAAAGACTAGAAATAAAAGCTTGGTTATGTTAAATAAGCGTTAAATCCCTTTGATGTCGATATTATGTACTGTTTTTATGTAATATATGATATCCGAAAAAAACAAGAAGAAATTCTGTTTTAGGAATTCATAATTATTTTTTAGAGTTTCAATCGCAAAATCAGTATGATCTGGTAGTGTTGTATATTTAGGCATAGTTTTTAATACGGACCAAATTCCACCAATCTCTCTATATGAGTATAAGCGTTCATTTTGAATTAACTTGGGCACAAAATCCTGTACTTCTTTTGGAAGCATCTCATTACTTCTAAGTAATAAATCATGAAAATTGGCTATAAAATCTTCTAATGGTTCAAACGAGTATTTGCTCCAATTGCTTGCCAGAAAGTGATCGTAAACAATGTCAATTACAATACCAGCATATTTTCTGTATTTTGAAGCAAATAACTGTTTTGCATCTATAGTATGTGTACTATGATCCGTAAAACTATCGATAAAACGGTGTAAGAGTATTCCTTTTTTAATATTATCAGGATAAATATGAAATGCTTTTCCTTTAACATAATCACCTATGAAATTACCAATTTTAACTTCCTCATTTTCGCCGGATAGATAAATATGTGCTAGAAAATTCATTTAACCCAATTTATATAAATACTCTTGATGATACTAATTTAAATTATCTTTTCTGCAAAATGTTCAAACCCTTAAACATGTAAGTAAAAAATATGTATGTTTCTTAACATGTTTTCTTGCTTTTTTTCGGATTTCTGTAATTATCATATAATTAGGCATTTGTTAAAAGATGTTAAGGGGTTAAGAGCTTAAACTTTGCTTGTTTAAATTATGAAATGTAAGTTTAAAAATTAACTTTGTTGGACAATTTTAAAAATTAATCAAAAAAATAAAAAGGAGGAATTATGGCTAAGAAAAATGTTTTAATAATCGGAGCCGCTGGAAGAGATTTCCACAACTTTAATACGTATTACAGAGACAACGATGATTATAATGTTGTTGCCTTTACTGCTGCTCAAATTCCAGATATTGACGGAAGAAAATATCCTGCGGAATTAGCCGGAAGTTTATATCCTGATGGAATTCCAATCTATGCTCAAGATGATTTAGCCAAATTAATTAAAGAATTAGCAGTTGAAGACTGCGTATTTTCATATAGCGATGTTCCTTACCAGTATGTAATGAACTTAAGTGCATTAGTTAATGCTGCCGGTGCAAATTTTGTATTATTAGGCCCGGAAAAAACAATGATTGAAAGTACTAAACCAGTTATTGCTGTTGGTGCTGTACGTACTGGTTGTGGTAAATCACAAACTTCTCGTAGAATCATTGAATTATTAATGGAACAAGGACTTAAAGTTGTTGCTATTCGCCACCCAATGCCTTATGGTGATTTAGTAGCTCAAAAAGTTCAGCGTTTTGCTACGGTTGAAGATTTAGCTAAACATAATTGTACTATTGAAGAGATGGAAGAATACGAACCACATGTAACTCGTGGTAATGTAATTTATGCTGGTGTTGATTATGAAGCTATTGTTCGCGCAGCTGAAAATGATCCTGATGGTTGTGATGTTATTCTTTGGGACGGTGGAAATAATGATTTTCCATTTTACAAGCCTGATTTAATGGTAACTGTTGTTGATCCACACAGGCCAGGTCATGAATTGTCTTATTATCCGGGTGAAGCCACTTTGCGTTTAGCTGATTATGTTGTTATTAACAAAATGGATTCTGCTAATGCTGAAGATATACAAACAGTTCGTGAAAATATAGTTAAAGTTAATCCTGATGCAATTGTAGTTGACGGAGCATCACCACTTACAATTGATAAACCAGAATTAGTTCGTGGTAAAAAAGTATTAGTTGTAGAAGATGGACCAACATTAACCCATGGTGAAATGAAGATTGGTGCCGGTACAGTTGCTGCAAACAAATGCGGTGCCGGAGAATTAGTTGACCCAAGAGAATTCGCTGTAGGTAAATTGGCTGAAACTTTCCAAATTTATCCTAACATAGGAACTTTACTTCCTGCAATGGGATATGGCGATCAGCAAATTAAAGACCTGGAAGCAACTATCGACAAAACTCCTTGTGATGTTGTTGTTATTGCTACTCCGATTGACTTAAACAGAATTGTTAAGATTAACAAACCAACAGTAAAAGTAGGTTACGACCTACAAGAAATTGGGCAACCAGATTTAGCTCAAGCAGTACAAGACTTTATTCAAAAGAAAAATATTAAGTAATTATATTCTTTTAAATGTATTAAAGTTGCCTCTCCTGATATTTATCGGGATGAGGCAACTTTTTTATTTGGTACGATTTTATACTGTCATATTCAATAAATACTATATTTTCCAATATTATGAATGGTCCGGATTAACTCTGACAGTGAAAAACAAATATTTACTTTTGTCAAACCTTTGATTTTTCTGGGTTAGTAGCATTATTTTTGAATAATGCAGGTTAGATTAATCTTTACTTAACTTGAATATTTTTATTTATCTGTTATTTTTGTAAAAAAGCAACAATTATGAAGTATACACTTTTAATTTTATTAAGCCTTGTTATTATAAATACTACACTGAATGCGCAGATAATTTATCCAGAGGAAACTGACACAACAGTTGTGGAAAAACAGGAGCAAGAACCTGCTAAAAAGGAGGAAGCTAAACAACAAGAAACCGATATTATTTATCAACACGATGGTACCAAAATGTTTGTTGATGTTAAGAAAATTTATCTGAATGATTTATATTATGCATTACCCGGAGATACTAAAGTTAAAAAGATGGATCAACGATTGGTTCATAAAATTGAATATAAAACCGGAAGGATAGAAGTGCTGAACGAAACAGCTCCGGATGTTAGAGAAGTTAACGATTATAGAAAGGTAAAAGTAACAGATGACCCTGAAGATGTTGAAGGTTTAATTGAAGTGGCTAAATTAGAAGCGAAAGCAGAAGGAAGTGACAGGGGATACGCAACGCCCAAATCATTGGAAAGAACTGCTACTATTGTACTAAGAAGAAAAGCAGCTTTAGTAAATGCAAATATTGTTTTGATAACAGGAAAAAAAACAAATGTTGCTTTTGGAGAAATTCCTGCTGTGACTTTATACGGTACGGCGTATTCTTACCGATGAGTCATTTTTAACATATTGAAAAAGGAAGCGATGGCTCCCTCTTAACTTTATTAATTTGATTTACTTGCTTCTTCCAATCCTTGAATAAAAACTACGTCTTTTGGAATTCTGGCCTTTTGAATGCTATATAGATCTTGTAATAGCTCATCACGAATAAATCCTTTATCATCAACAAGTTTTTTAGCTGCTTCATAATTACCCTCTCCTTGTATAACCAATATTTCTTTTGATAACATCAGCATTGCTTCTTTCATTTTATCAAAATCAATTTTATACTTTCCTGACTTATCACGGGTAAAAGCTCCCATTTCTTCAAAATAATAAAATCTGATCATATTTGCTACGCCCTGATCATTTGAAATTCCAAATCTCACAGAACGAAAAACATCCGCCATATATGTTACATAATTATCCATAAGATCACCTTCACTCATTTCTCCCATTTCATAAAGTTTTGTAACAAAAAATAAGCTTAGGATATCATTTTTACATTCTGCTATAACATTGTATTGCTCTTTTAAAGCATCACGTATAGTTCCTTTTCCATTTACAGTATTTTTCATTCCTAAAGCACTTCCAATTTCGTAAAACATGGTATTTTCAAAAAATGCTTTTGATTTTACATGTTTTAGTTGATTTTCATCTATTAACAACTCGCTAATTGGCATTAAGATTTTATCAAACTTGGCCTCCATTACATTTTTAAACTGGAGCTTTCGGCTTCCGACTTTTAACTGAACCTGGCCATCTATTGGTAATGTAATTGCTATTTTCTTACTTCCCGTATTCCAGTAGCCGGAACAATTTATAACATCATATACCATAATGTCAGATAAGTCACCAGGAATTTCAGTTTTATACTTATCATCAACAGGTAAACTTTTTTGTAAAAACGGAAGCAAAAGTGAATATTTTTCGAGATCCTTACTAAACTTTTTATCTTTTATCAGGATCATTGATTGATAAGATGCTTTCGTATAATAAAGCCTGTCTTCAGTATCTTCAATTGGCCCCACAATAAAATCCACTAAATTATCTTTCATTTCCATCCATGCGATATCGCTATCATAAAACTTGTCGGTAAGTAAAGCTTCTGCTCGAAATTCCAGATACTTTTTAAAATCTTTATCTTCTGCTAGTTCTGCTGCTTTTTTCATAAAATCAGCGATCTTTACCAACTTTTCCTTATATGCCTCATGATAAGGTATGGTTATTAGGCTTCCTAACTCATTTCTCCTAACCAGGGTATAAGAACTATATTTCTCAAGATCTGAAAATCCATCAAACTCCTGAAAAGACATATTTTCAGGATAAAAATTTGCTCCATCAAATCTTTTTGGAACACCTTCCACAAATGGCTCCATCCCACTTAATCTATCCCATGGGCCATAATTGATCTCAAAATATTTCTTCACAAATTCATCGGTAATTGATTCTTTTAGTTCACTGCTTTGCAAACAGGCTTGTGCCCAATAGAGTTCATCGATAAGTTTTGCTGCTTCAAATAAATGTGGCAACATTTTTTTCTGATTCTCACTTAAAACATTTAAATCAGTTTCCAGTTTTACATCAGCATAATTTGCTACTAGTCTTTCTATTTTGCTTTGGGGTTTTTGTTCGTCCTTTTTATCTTTTTGCGAGCATTGAGCAAATATTAATGCGACTAAAATTAAGCAGATGGTTATTATTTTCCTTTGCATAACTATGGGTTTTAGGTTATATATAAATTATCTGAATATCAGTTTTAAACAAAGAGAGTGGAGAATTATTCAATTAAATA
Organism: Bacteroidales bacterium; assembly: GCA_028282785.1. GTDB lineage: Bacteria > Bacteroidota > Bacteroidia > Bacteroidales > UBA12077 > UBA12077. The sequence goes on from JANQHE010000021.1 coordinate 242,491, forward strand.
TACAAAGAATTCGTTTTCGAGTCAACTAAAACCCTTATTTAGTAAACATCATATTGCCTTGAAGTAATGATTAGTTTTGTTTACGTGTTATATATAACTATGAACTAAAATAAAGCCCAAACAAAATCGTTAAGTTGAATATTTTTATTTGGTATTTTGCTAAAAGTTAATTGTAACGATTTTAGTATTGATGATTCTTTATGTTCAATATTTATTAAAAGTTCTTTTATTTCTATTAAATGATCGTTCTCGAACAAATCACCTAAAAATTCAACTTTTCTAATAATGCCTTTTTCAACATTTATTTTAACCTCTAGTTTCTTATCACCGGCTAATATGGTTTTTTCAAAAGTATATTTTGGTGAATATCCGTAATTCCATTCCCAAGTTGAAAATTTATCATCAACTAATTTATTGATCTGCTCAGTATCGATATGATTAAATTGATAAATTCTGGCTTTTTTATTTGTTGATCGGATATATGAAAAAATCCTATTACTAAACTCTTTAACCGATATTTTTTCTTTTAGATGATCGCTTATGTTTGTAACCCTGCTTCTTACTGATTTAACACCTTTGTCGCTATACTTTAAAGGATTAACGTTTAAAGCACCTGATAAGTCCTTTAATTCGGATGAAAAAAGTAAAGTTCCATGATGAAGGACTCTTTTTTTATAAACATGTTCTGCATTACCGGAAATTTTCTTGCCATTAATCATGATATCATTTCTACCCTCAAACTTTGCATCTATTCCCAGATCTTGTAGTACTTCGATAATTGGTTTTGTATATTTTTTGAAATCAACCAGGTTATCTTCTTTTTCTGCATTTTGAATAAATGTAAAATTTAGATTTCCTAAATCATGAAAAACTGTTCCTCCTCCCGATAATCTTCTTATAACATCAATGTTATTATTTTTAACGAATTCATAGTTTATCTCAGCTAAAGTATTCTGATGTTTACCAATAATTATCGATGGAGTGTTTCGGTACAACATGAAACAATTATCAGTAAAGTTTCTTAAGATGTACTCCTCAGAAGCCAGGTTAAAATATGGATTTGTATTATTATTCCGGATACAAAGCATATCAACTATTTAAAATACTTTGCAAATTTCCTTTGAGTAAAATTGTGAACTATATAAACCAAAAATCCGAGTATACCTCCTAAAGCCGCACCACCTAAAACATCAAATGGATAATGAACGCCCAGGTAAATTCTACTATAAGAAACTACCGAGGCCCAAAGAAAAATAAATATTGAAAAGTATTTATTCTTAAATAAGTTTGACAAGAAAAATGCAACTCCGAAAGTATTTGCAGCATGTGATGATACAAAGCCAAATTTTCCACCACACTTATTATTTACCAAATGGACAATATTCTTTAATTCCGGATTATGACAAGGACGCAATCTTTGGAAAACTTCCTTAAAACCATGAACTGAAATTTGATCGGTTAATGTAACAACCATAGCAATAAAAATTAATGTAATTACTGCTTTCCACCTGAACTTATAAATAATATAACCAACAATAAGTGCATACATTGGTATCCACGAATTTGTTCCGGTTATCCACCACATGATCTTATCCCAAGCCGGTGAATGAATTCCATTAAGAAAAACAAATAGTTGAGTATCGATATTTTTCAGAATTTCTAACATATTATTTGTATTAAACCAGTTGTAACCAAATTAAATCTTTTAATTCCTGAATACCCTTTTGTGATACGGATGAAATAAACAGCTTCGGTATATCCGGTAAATCTTTCTTTATTTCCTGTATCAACTCTTCATCCAGCATATCCGATTTCGTAATAGCTAAAATTCTCTTTTTATCCAGTAGTTCAGGATTGTATTTTTCAAGTTCGCCCAATAAAGTTTTATATTCATTATGAATATCATCACTATCGCATGGAACCATAAATAAAAGCATTGAATTTCGTTCGATATGCCGTAAAAAGCGTAAACCCAAGCCTTTACCTTCGTGCGCACCTTCAATTATACCTGGAATATCGGCCATAACAAAGGATTGCATATCGCGATATTGAACTATTCCTAAATTGGGGACTAAAGTTGTAAACGGATAATCTGCAATTTTAGGTTTTGCAGCTGAAACAACAGAGAGTAAAGTTGATTTTCCTGCATTGGGGAATCCCACCAAGCCAACATCAGCAAGTATTTTAAGTTCCAAAATAAACCATCCTTCTTTTCCTTCTTCGCCTGGCTGTGCATACCTTGGAGTTTGATTTGTTGATGTTTTAAAATGTGTATTTCCTAAACCTCCTCTTCCACCTTCCAATAAAATCTTTTCTTCTCCATCTTCCGTAATTTCAAACATTACCTCATCAGTTTCAGCATTCTTTGCTACCGTCCCCAACGGAACCTCAACAACAACGTCCTCACCATTTGCTCCTGTTTTTTGTGCACTAGCACCTGCCTGACCACTGGTTGCAAAAATATGCTTGCGATATTTTAAATGAAGCAAAGTCCAAAGTTGAGCTTTTCCCTTTAAGATAACATGTCCTCCTCGGCCACCGTCTCCTCCGTCAGGACCACCTTTGGGAATAAATTTTTCACGGTGTAAATGTGAAGAACCGGCCCCTCCTTTACCTGATCTAAAAAAAATCTTTACATAATCAACAAAATTCGACCCTGCCATATAAAATATTTTACTTTTCCTTTAAAATGTTATACCCAATTTCTGAGCAATCTGTTTATCACAATCTATTAAATTCCAAAAACCAATAATCAAATCTCAGAATAATTTCAAAAATACAATTAATAAATCACTAAATGCCTTTATTTGTATCTTATCAATATCAAACAGCAAGTTATTAATTGTAATTTGTGGCTTGTTATTTGGAATTTATTTCTATTTATATTTATCAATTACTTCACATATCCTATTAAATATAACATCAATTTTGCCATTTCCATTAATTGATTCAAACTTTCCTCGTGATTTGTAAAAATCTTTGATACAAGATGTTCTACTATGGTATATATCAATTCGCTTTTTTATAATATCTTCTTGCCTGTCGTCCGGTCTTCCGGATTCTTTAGAACGATTCATCAATCTTTCGACCAAAAGTATTTCATCTACTTCAATTGAAATCATTAATGTAACATCACCACCACCATGTTTAGAAAGTATATTGGAAAACTGCTCGGCCTGGAAAGTAGTTCTTGGAAATCCATCAAATATAAAACCATTGGAATTGTTATGGTTTGATAATTCATTATGAATAATCTCAATAGCCATTTCATCGGTTACATAATTTCCGTCATCAATTAACTTCTTAGCTTCAATTCCTAATGGTGTTCTTTTTTCAATGTTTTTTCTTAGAACATCGCCCGTAGAAATATGCGTTAAATTGAATTTTTCAATGATTTTTTTTGACTGCGTACCTTTCCCAGCGCCCGGAGGGCCAAACAAAATGATATTTAGCATTTATTTAACTTTGCTTTTGATTTCGGAATAATGAAGTATTTCTTTTAAATCTAAAATCATTCGTTAGTCGATATTCGTTATTAGAGTTGTAATTTTTAAATTCTTGTGTTTAATCAATAACTGAATAGATATCAGGTAAATTTCTTCCTAGCCCATCATAATCCAGGCCATAACCAACAATAAAATCGTTCGGAACTTCCATTCCTATATAATCAATTTCAAAATTCTTTTGATAAGCCTCCGGTTTAAATAACAAAGAAGCAACCCGAACACTTGCAGGCTCGAAACTTCTTAATTGTCCGAGTATTTGTTCTAATGTAATTCCGGTATCAACAATATCTTCCAAAACAATTACATCTCTTCCCTGGATTGATTCATTTACTCCTATTAATTGTCTTACGGCACCTGTTGATGATGTGCCTCTATAGGAAGTTAATTTTAAGAAGGTTACTTCGCAAACAAAATCTATGTGCTTAAACAAATCGGCAGTAAACATAAAAGACCCGTTCAGAATACTAATAAATAACGGTAATTTTTTACCACCATAATCCTTATTTATTTTTTTGGACATTTGTATAACAGCTTCCTGAATTTTCTCAGCAGGAATAGATACTTGAAAAGTTTTGTCTTTTAGTTTAACTTGCTTCATTGCTTTGATTTTTTCTGAATGAAATGATCAATTGAGGTGATCTAAAATTATAATATTAACTTTGTAAATATTTGGCGAAAATACAAATTAATGCTTTAAATCTAGTTTAAACTTTTAAAAACTTAACGTGAAAATGAATCCAAAAGTTAGTATCATCATGGGCAGTACATCAGACCTGCCAGTAATGGAAAAAGCAGCGAAAATATTAGACGAATTCAAAATTCCGTTTGAGATTAATGCTTTATCAGCACATAGAACTCCGGAACAAGTTGAAAAATTCGCAAAAGGTGCAAAGGACAGAGGAATAGAAGTAATTATTGCCGGAGCAGGAATGGCTGCACATTTGCCGGGAGTAATTGCAGCTATGACAAGTTTGCCAGTAATTGGAGTTCCAATTAATGTATCTTTAGATGGCATGGATTCATTATTAGCAATCGTTCAAATGCCTCCGGGAATACCTGTTGCAACTGTAGGAATCAATGGAGCACAAAATGCCGGGATTTTAGCAGCACAAATTATGGCAGCAGGTGATGAAAACTTAAAACAAACTTTGATTGATTATAAGCAAAATTTAAAATCGAAGATCGTTAAGGCTAACGAAGAACTGGCTAAAATTAAGTTTGATTATAAAACAAATTAGAAAAAAGCTGGAAAAATATTCCAGCTTTTTTATTTTGACATTTATCATTTATCTCTCATCACTTAATCACTACATTTGTTCAAGAAAAAATAAATTATGGAAAGAATAAATAATCTGATTAATATCTTAAACAACAAAAAAATAGATGGTTTCCTAATTACGTCAGAAGCTAATATTACATACTTAACAGGTTTCACCGGAGATTCATCCAGGTTGATTGTTTCACCAAAAGGTTGCGCTTTCATGACAGATGGCAGGTATACTGAACAAGCACAATTGGAATGCCATCCCGAAATTGAAATAATTAAATGGATAAACGATGAAAGGTATGGAGCTAAAACGTATAATAAATGTATACATGATTTAAATATCAAAAAATTGGGGTTCGAAGGAAGCGTTATTTCATATTCCACTTATCAGTACTTTACTCAAGAAATTAAAGGCTGTGGACTAATTCCGGTTGATGGTTTAGTTGAAGAATTAAGGCTAATAAAAGACGAAGAAGAAATAGAATTCCTAAGAGAAGCGAGTAAAATATCGGATAAAGCATTGGAATTAACCGTTCCTTACATAAAGCCAGGAATTTCTGAAATAGAGGTTCTGGCCAGGCTGGAATTTAACCTTAAAACCAATGGTGCTGATGATCTGTCTTTTGAAACTATGGTGCTTTCAGGAACAAAAACTTCTCTTCTTCATGGTAAAGCAGATAGCAAAAATATTGAGATAGGAGATCTTGTGCTATTCGATTTTGGAGCTCTATACAAAGGCTACCATGCAGATATAAGCAGGACTTTTGCAGTTGGAACCATTAGCAGCCAACAACAAGAGATGTATGAAATTATCCGAAAAGCACAAACAGAAGCTTGCAACTCAATCAAAGCAGGAGTACATGGAACAGTTCCGGATACCACAGTTCGAGATATTATTCCCGGTAAGTACATCGATTATTATTACCCTGGCCTGGGGCATGGTGTTGGATTAGTAATACATGAAGAACCTTTTATAAAAAATACCTGCGATTTTATATTTAAGGAAGGCATGGTATTAACCGTTGAACCAGGTATTTATATACCCGGAACCGGAGGCTTGCGAATTGAGGATACAATCGTTGTTAAAAAAGATGGTGTTGAACTTTTAAATAAATTTCCTAAAGATTTAAAGATACTTTAATTTGATGAAAGTTAAATTAATAGCCGGAATTATTAATTATACCCAAAATTCTGATTGAAAATCGTCAATTGTGTCTTGTAAGATATATTCTAATTCGTTTAATTCCTCGATTTCCTGATGTGAAGCAAAATCAAGATGCACCTTCTCGCGAATACTTTGCATTCTCTCAAAAGCTTCGCTAGGACTTAGTTCAATTAAATTTAGATTTTCCATGACTTTGTTTTTAAATTCACTTCGAAGATGATAAAGTCACGTTAATAAATCCTTTTATTTGTGTTAATTTTAGTTCACACAGAATGTAAGATATCAACAAAGTTTTTAACAATTTTTAAATTAATTTTTGCTTAATTTTAAAATGGTGAATTAATCGTATCTTCATCGAATAATTTTTTAGAAACCGAGTTAATATGAACTTAACCTCTATTTACAAAAGATTAATATTTTTCTTTTTAATTGTAATCTTTCATTTAAAACCAGGATTTTCTGTTCAGAACCGTATACTTGAAAAAGGAAAATCTGCTGCAATGGCAAATGCATCCGTCACACTTATTGATGTGTGGTCAATATACCACAATCAGGCCGGATTAGGATATTTAGAAGATATTTCTATAGGAGCTTTTCACCAATCAGGATATATAAAGGAACAAAATATTCAGGGGGTTTCTTTTGCTTTACCTACAAAAACGGGAACAATTGGAGCATCATATTCTTATTTTGGTTATTCACAATACAATGAAATGCAAGTTGGCGTAGCTTACGGAAAAAGTTTTTCAAAATATTTCTCGGTCGGATTGCAATTAAATTATTTAAATACTCACATAGCAGGAGATTATGGAAACTCAAGTTCAGTAAATTTTGAAATTGGCATCCTGTCCCAACCGATAGAAAATTTATTTATTGGAGCCCATGTTTATAATCCATCACGAAGTAAAATGGGAGATGAAGAAATCCCTACAATTTTTAACTTAGGAGTTAGTTATATGTTTTCCGAGAAAGTACTTTTTGCTGTCGGAACTGAAAAAGATTTAAACCACGATGCTATTTTTAAGGCAGGATTAGATTATAAATTAATAGAATTTGTATCGCTGCAGGCAGGTATTTCAACGAATCCTTCAAAATACTCTTTTGGCATCGGATTTCACTATATCAACATCAATGCTCATGTAGGTTTTTCCAAGCATCAAACCTTAGGGTTTACTCCTTCATTTACGTTAAGCTATGGGTTCTAGAAGCATCATTGTATATTTTTTTGTATTTAACCTGATTCTTATTTTGAGCAATAAAGTAATTGCTCAACAAGATCCTGTTGCAAAACAAACTCTTGAGGATTTAATTGAAGATATAGCAAGTAATACCGATGAAGAACTGGATTATACCAGTTTGTACGATGATTTGAATTACTTCCTGAATAATCCGATCAATTTAAATGCAACAAAACAAGAAGAATTAGAAAAGCTGCAAATATTAAATGATTTTCAAATAAAGAGTTTACTTGATTATGTGTACACAAATGGCAAAATGTTATCTATCTATGAACTACAGTTAGTTTATGGATTCTCAATGAATGATATTTTATTGATCCTACCATTTGTAACTATTTCTGAAACTAAAACCGATGATAGTTTCAAAATTAAGTATGCACTTAAATATGGGAATAATCAAATATTCTTGCGCGGACAGGAAGTTCTTGAAGAACAAGTTGGCTATTCTACGATTTCTGACTCAGCTCTATTAGCAAGTCCTAATTCAAGGTATTTGGGTAGTTCTTACAAGGTTTATACCAAATACAAATACAATTATAAGGATAAAATTTATTGGGGAATTACTGCTGAAAAAGATCCGGGTGAAGAGTTCTTTAGTGGTAATAATCAAAACGGATTTGATTATTATTCTGCCCACCTTCAAGTAAACGATGTTGGAATTATAAAAACCATAACCTTAGGCGATTTTCAGGCTAAATTCGGACAAGGTTTGCTACTTTGGTCAGATATGGCTTTGGGGAAAACGCCATATGTATTAAATGTTCGAAAAAAAAACCAAGGGTTAAAAAAGTACTCATCAACAAATGAGAATGTATTTATGAGAGGTGCCGGAACAACTATATCAATTAAAAACTTTAATGTTTCTGCATTTTATTCCAAAAAGAAAATTGATGCAAATATTCAGGATAGTATAAATAATGAGATTGCCAATGTATCATCTTTTCAAAATTCGGGATATCATTCAATACCTTCAGAAGTTGCAGATAAAGATGCCATTGAAGAACAAATCATTGGAGGTAATATTACGTTTAATCATTCGTGGTTTAAAATCGGAATTACCGGATTAACATATACATATGATGCTGAACTTTTAAAAGATACAACTCCTGAAAACCAATTTGATTTCCAAGGAGATCAAAATTCAAATATAAGTATTGATTATCAATTTAGTTTGATGAACTTAAATTTCTTTGGAGAAGAAGCAATTAGTAAGAATGGTGGAAAAGCATTTTTAAACGGAATGCTGGTAAGGTTAGCTCCTCAAATCTCCATGTCTGTGGTTCATCGTTTATACCAAAGGAATTTCCAATCGAATTATGGCAATGCATTTGCCGAATCATCAGGAAATAGCAATGAATCAGGATTATATTTTGGAATAGAAATACATCCGATAAAAAACTGGAAAGTAACCGCGTACTATGATAATTATGAATTTGATTGGTTGAAATTCGGGATTGATGCCCCTTCAAGTGGTTACGATTGGTTTGTTCAAACAGATTTTGCTCCTACCAGGAATCTAAGCATGTATCTCAGGTTAAAAAATGAAGAAAAATTAGTTAGCCAAAATATAGAATCAGGAATTGATCAGTTAGCAGATCAAAGATTATTCAAAATCAGATTTCATTTAAATTCGAAGATAAACGATCAGTTATCCCTAAAAAACAGGATAGAAGCGTCTTCTTTCTCTGAAGAAAATGAAAGCTCAAGTTATGGTTACATGGTTTACCAGGATATTTTTTATAATCTCAAGAAGATTCCATTATCGCTAAATATGCGATTTGCAGTTTTCGATACGGATTCATATGAGAGCAGAATTTATGCTTATGAGAGCGATATTTTATACGCATTTTCAATTCCTGCTTATTATTCAAAGGGAACCAGAACATATTTTAATTTAAAATATTCTTTAACAAATTTTATAGATATCTGGCTAAAATATTCACAAACCTATTACTCTGACAAGGATGTAATTTCCTCAGGATTAAACCGGATTAACGGAAATATTAAGTCGGAAATCAAGGCACAGGTAAGAATTAAATTTTAGAAACTAAAAACCTACGAGGGTTCGAAACCCTCGTAGGTTTAGGTATATTTTAATTAAATTTATAATTCTGTTTCTTAATCTTCCTCAATCACACTATTAACTTGTATATCCTTAATGTTTAGCTGCAGTGTAGTAATTCCTCTAAAACTATTTTCGTCGATAGAATAACAGATATCAAAATAATCACCTGAATTTATGTATTCAAATAAATTGGCTTGTTGAAAAGCAATTGCAGGATAGCTTTTAAATGGTTCATCTTCCTGCACCAAAGAAAGTTTTAAATGTTCTTTACTTAATCCGACAATTCTTCCTTCTCCATCATCCGCAACATCTTTTGTAATAAAAACCGGAGCCATATTTCCCGGGCCGAAAGGCTGAAACTGTTTTAATATCTTGTAAAATTTGGGAGTAATATCCTTAAGTTTTAACCTGGCATCTATATCAACTTGAGGAACCAATTGATCATCAGCAATAGTCTCACTGACTATCTTTTCCAATCTTTCGGCAAATTTCGGAACATTTTCTATTTTTAGTGTTAACCCGGCAGCATACATATGGCCGCCGAAGTTTTCGAGTAAATCACTACATGATTCTATCGCCTGGTAAATATCATATCCGACAACCGATCTTGCAGATCCTGTTGCTAAACCATTTGAAGCGGTTAAAACAACCGTTGGACGATAGTAGGTCTCAATTAAACGCGATGCTACAATACCAACAACTCCTTTATGCCATTTCGAATTATAGAGAACTGTTGCTTTCTTTTCGCCTTTTTCCTCCTCCAGAGCTAACATTCTTAAGGCATCCTGGGTAATATTACGGTCAATGTTTTTTCGCGCATCATTAAAGAAATTCACACTATTGGCTGCCAGTTTTGCTTTTCTTGCATTAACTGCTAATAACAATTCAACAGCTTTATCAGCTGACTCCATTCTACCTGCGGCATTAATTCTGGGCCCGATTTTGAAAACAATATCTTCAACAGCAATATCCTTTTCTGCCAATCCGGATAAATTGATTATTGACTTTAATCCTTCTCTTGGATCCTTATTCAGTTGAATTAAACCATAATGAGCCAGAATCCTATTTTCATCGGTTATTGAAACAATATCGGATGCAATACTTACAACCACCAAATCAAGATATTGAACTAATCTTTCGAATTCAATATTATTTGTTTTAGCATATGCCTGGATTAATTTAAATCCAACACCACAGCCGGAAAGATCCTTAAACGGATACCCGCAATCTTCGCGTTTTGGATCAAGAACTGCTTCGGCATTTGGTAATTCACTGCCTGGGAAATGGTGATCACAAATAATAAATTCTATCCCATTTTGCTTAGCATAACTGATTTTTTCATTAGCCTTAATACCACAATCCAAAGCAATAATCAAAGAATAATTATTTTCCTGAGCATGCTGAATACCTTGTAAAGAAATTCCATATCCCTCGCTATACCTGTCAGGGACATAATAACCCATGTTATCATAAATTTCTTTAAAAAAGGAATAAACCAAGGCTACGGACGTGGTCCCGTCCACATCGTAATCGCCATAAACCAGAATTTTTTCATTGTTTTGAATTGCTTTCTCGATGCGTTCAATGGCCAAATCCATATCTTTCATTAAGAAAGGATCGTAAAGATCATCGAGCTGGGGACGAAAGAATGCTTTTGCCTGGTCAAACGATTTTACACCTCTTTGAACCAAGAGGTTTGCCAGTACGGGTTCTATGTTTAATTCGTTTGCCAGTTTCTCATTTTCTTCCTCGCTTCCTTGCTTTTTGAGCACCCACCTTTTTTCCATATATAATTTCCATATTTTTTTACTTTTTCAGACTGACGTATTCATGAATTTTATGAATTAATCAGATTAAGTTCATCCCGAACACCTGTTCCATTTTTTTCCTGAGAACATCCTTAACGCCTTCAAAATCTTGTTTTTTACCTAGTTCTTTTTCCATCGATGTTACTCCCTTATCAATAAATCCACATGGATTTATATGATTAAAATACTCGAGATTTGTGTTGACATTTAATGCAAAACCGTGCATTGTAATAAAGCGGCTTGCTTTTACGCCAATCGCACATATTTTTCTTGCTTTGCTTGTATCTGAGTCTAACCATACTCCAGTTGCTCCTTGTAGCCTTCCGGCTTCAATTCCAAATTCTTTCAAAGCAAGAATTATTGATTCTTCTAAATTAGCAATATATTGTTTCACCTGCAAATTAAAACGTTCAAGATCAATAACCGGGTAACCTACAATTTGTCCGGGACCATGATACGTGATATCTCCCCCACGATTTGTTTTAAAATATGTTGCCTGTATTTTATTTAAAAACTCATCATTAATTAATAAATTGTTCTGTTCTCCGCTTTTTCCTAAAGTATAAACATGCGAATGCTCACAAAAAAGAACATTCCCCTCAATTTCCTTCTGCCTACTATTGGGCAAATCCCTGTTTTCTCCTTTTATTTTAATGTACTCTGAAAATTTTTTTTCCTGGTAATCCCAGGCATCTTTATATTCGATTAATCCTAGATCTTCAAATTTTACTTGCTTCATTTCAATTCACCAAATGAGTGGTTATATTTAAAATCCAAAAAAACAAATTACAAATCACAATATTTAAATTTACCAGAAATATATATTTCAGCTTTTTTGCCACTACCCAAGGGAGTAAGCTGAAAAATCAAACTGTTCCCTTAAGGGTAAAACAGATTGATTTTGAATTCAAACTTCAACTTTTAAAAATCGTTTGGTTATTAGATGTTTGTAATTTGTGATTTATTTGAGTTTTTGGCATTTGATATTTGTATTTTTTAATTTTATTGTATTCCAATAATTTTTAATTAGAACAAACCTTCCTGTCGGCAGACACGGCATGATTTTCTGCCCTGTATGATGACCGTACCAATGGGCTACTTTCCACGAACTGAAATCCTTTTTCTAACCCTACTTTCTTATACTTCTCGAATTTTTCAGGCGTAATATATTCAAATACAGGCATATGTTCAGTTGTTGGAGCTAAATACTGACCAATGGTCATAACTTTACAACCAACTGCTAATAAATCATCCATGGTTTGAAGGATTTCCTCTTCGGTTTCTCCCAACCCAAGCATAATTCCAGATTTAGCCGTTAATCCCGAATCAGCGATTTGTTTGATAACCTGCAAACTTCGTTGATATTTTGCCTTTGATCTGATTTGAGGAGTAAGTCTCTTAACTGTTTCCAGGTTATGTGAAATAACTTCCGGATTCGCATTAATAAGCTTTTTAATATCTTCTTCTACACCATCAAAATCAGGAATAAGAGCTTCAATAGTAGTCTCCGGATTCAATACCTTAATTTTCTTAATGGTATCTGCCCAAAATGCGGCACCACCATCATCCAAATCATCACGGTCAACAGATGTAATTACACAATGTTTTATATTCATTAATTTTACTGATTCTGCAATTCGGTTGGGTTCATCCCAATCAACAGGTAAAGGTTTACCTGTTTTCACACCACAGAATTTGCATGATCTGGTGCAAATCTCACCTAAAATCATAAAGGTTGCAGTTCCACGATTCCAGCAATCGCCTATATTTGGGCAATTACCACTGGTACAAATAGTATGTAAATTATGTTTCTTAACAGTGTTTTTTACCTTCGAATATGACTCGCCTTTGGGCATTTGCATTTTCATCCACCGGGGCAACCGTCTATTGTTTTTATTTCCTTGTTCCATTTCCCCTCCTTATAAATCGATATTGAGCTACAAAATTAAATTATTCTAACCTAAAAAATTCAAAAATTTGAATTATTCTAAAAAACAACTGTGTTTTTGGGTGATAAAACAGAAACAGAATCGGGTTGTGTGATAATTAAGCAGATATAAGGTGTGCATTTGAAACAATCAAATACTTTGCTTGCCTTTTCTAACCATAGCTAACATGTACTGCAAATTCGTGTGAGCAAGAACTCACTACATTTATAAATTTAAAAGATAAGCTTTACATTATATTTCAAATACAATTTGAATTAATAAAGAAAGCGGCATTGCACCTGTCTGCCGACCAATGTCAATAAGATAAGCAATTCTAATTTCATCATTTATGATTGATTAATCGACATTCATTATTTTAAGGTATAATTTAAGAATGTTGATTAAT